>CAVGOA010000006.1:0-68210 GCA_963630635.1 Paludibacteraceae bacterium | reverse complement strand
GCCGCGGTAATACGTAGGGGGCGAGCGTTATCCGGATTCATTGGGCGTAAAGCGCTCGTAGGCGGTCCGTTAGGTCGGGAGTCAAATCCGGGGGCTCAACCCCCGCCCGCTCCCGATACCGGCGGACTTGAGTCGTGCAGGGGAAGGCGGAATTCCGAGTGTAGCGGTGGAATGCGCAGATATTCGGAAGAACACCGGTGGCGAAGGCGGCCTTCTGGGCACCGACTGACGCTGAGGAGCGAAAGCTAGGGGAGCGAACAGGATTAGATACCCTGGTAGTCCTAGCCGTAAACGATGGACGCTAGGTGTGGGGGGACAGACCCTCCGTGCCGCAGCCAACGCATTAAGCGTCCCGCCTGGGGAGTACGGCCGCAAGGCTAAAACTCAAAGGAATTGACGGGGGCCCGCACAAGCAGCGGAGCATGTGGCTTAATTCGAAGCAACGCGAAGAACCTTACCAGGGCTTGACATATAGGTGAAGCTGTGGAAACACAGTGGCCGAAAGGAGCCTATACAGGTGGTGCATGGCTGTCGTCAGCTCGTGTCGTGAGATGTTGGGTTAAGTCCCGCAACGAGCGCAACCCCCGTCGCGTGTTGCCAGCGGTTCGGCCGGGCACCCGCGCGAGACCGCCGGCGTCAAGCCGGAGGAGGGTGGGGACGACGTCAAGTCATCATGCCCCTTATGCGCTGGGCTGCACACGTGCTACAATGGCCGGCACAATGGGTTGCCACCCCGCGAGGGGGAGCGGATCCCCAAAGCCGGCCCCAGTTCGGATCGGAGGCTGCAACCCGCCTCCGTGAAGTCGGAGTTGCTAGTAATCGCGGATCAGCACGCCGCGGTGAATGCGTTCCCGGGCCTTGTACACACCGCCCGTCACACCACCCGAGTCGTCTGCACCCGAAGCCGCCGGCCCAACCGTTTGGGGGGAGGCGTCGAAGGTGTGGAGGGTGAGGGGGGTGAAGTCGTAACAAGGTAGCCGTACCGGAAGGTGCGGCTGGATCACCTCCTTTCTAGGGAGAATTCACTCACCAGAAAGACAACCTACTTAGACGGATGTCACCCGCCATGACCGATAGACCATGAGCTTGGAAGCCTTGTCCGCCCCTCGGGGCGCGGTACCCGGTCCTCGCGGCGCCGTCCGCGGGCGTACCTTGAGAGCTGCATAGCGTGATTATTTTCCTAATCTAAAGATCGCATCTCATGCAATATTGAGCTGATCGATATGTTCGAGCCATCTAGTAGAAGAAGATGGTAAGGGCAGGCGGCGGATGCCTTGGCACAGGAAGCCGATGAAGGACGCGGCAAGCTGCGATAATCCGAGGTGAGGGGCACACGCCCTTTGACCCTCGGGTCTCCGAATGGGAAAACCCGCGGGGCGTCATGGCCCCGCGCCCCTTGGCTGAACACATAGGCCTCGGGGGGGCAACCCGGGGAACTGAAACATCTAAGTACCCGGAGGAAGAGAAATCAAATCGAGATTCCCCTAGTAGTGGCGAGCGAACGGGGACCTAGGGCAAACCGGCCAGAGCGCAAGCCTGGCCGGGGTTGTGGGACGAGAGCATTTGTGAGGTTACAAATCCCTGCGCGAGCGGAACGGCATGGGAAGGCCGGCCGCAGCGGGTTAGAGCCCCGTACGCGAAGCGCTGGGACCTCCGCACCCGGTCCCGAGTACTGCCGGACACGTGAAACCCGGTGGGAAGCTGGGGGGTCCACCCTCCAACCCTGAATACTCTCCTGTGACCGATAGCGCACTAGTACCGTGAGGGAAAGGTGAAAAGCACCCCGGGAGGGGAGTGAAACAGTACCTGAAACCGCCTGCCTACAAGCAGTCGGAGCACGGGGCGACCCGTGTGACGGCGTGCCTTTTGTAGAATGAGCCAGCGAGTTGCGGCGCGCGGCGAGGTCAAGCCGCGAAGCGAGCCGGAGCGAAAGCGAGTCCGAACAGGGCGTCGAGTCGCGCGCCGCAGACGCGAAGCCGGGTGAGCTACCCATGGCCAGGCTGAAGCGGGGGTAAGACCCCGTGGAGGGCCGAACCCACCTAGGTTGAAAACTGGGGGGATGAGCCGTGGGTAGGAGTGAAAGGCCTATCAAACCCGGAGATATCTCGTTCTCCCCGAAATAGCTTTAGGGCTAGCGTCGGCCGCTCTCCCGCGGGGGTAGAGCACTGGACGTCCGCGGGGGCCTCACCGCCTACCAAAGACGACCAAACTCCGAATACCGCGGGATATGAGGCCGGCAGTCAGAGCATGTGGGCTAAGCTGTGTGCTCGAGAGGGAAACAGCCCAGACCGCCCGCTAAGGCCCCCAAGTCGATGTTGAGTGGCAAAGGATGTGCGTCCGCCCAGACAACCAGGATGTTGGCTTAGAAGCAGCCACCCATTCAAAGAGTGCGTAATAGCTCACTGGTCGAGTGGACATGCGCCGACAATACACGGGGCTAAGCATCGCGCCGAAGCGGCGGGATAGATTTTTCTATCGGTAGGGGAGCTTCCCGTGCGCGGCGAAGCAGTGGGACGACCCACTGTGGAGCGCCCGGGAGTGAGAATGCTGGCATGAGTAACGAGAGACTGGCGAGAAACCAGTCCGCCGTAAACCCAAGGTTTCCTGGGCGAGGCTAATCCTCCCAGGGTCAGTCGGGAGCTAAGGCGAGGCCGGAAGGCGTAGCCGATGCACAGCAGGCAGACATTCCTGCACCGCCGACTGGGCGCTTGACCGAAGGGATGACGCAGAAGGGTAGCCGGACGGGGTTCTGGACGTCCCCGCGAGCCGCCGTAGGGCGAGGCGCAGTGAAACGCGCGCCTCACGGAGCCTGAGGGCGGTGACGAAGCCGCAACGGCGAAGCCGGTGAGCCCACGCTGCCCAGAAAAGTCCCTAGGGAGCCCATAGGTGCCCGTACCGCAAACCGACACAGGTGGGTGGGTAGAGCATACCGAGGCGATCGGGGGAACCATGGTTAAGGAACTCGGCAAAATCGCCCCGTAACTTCGGGAGAAGGGGCGCCGGCCAAGGTGGAGGGGCACGCCCCCCGAGCCCAGGCCGGCCGCAGAGAATTGGCCCAAGCGACTGTTTACCAAAAACACAGGACTCTGCTGAAGTCGAAAGACGACGTATAGGGTCTGACGCCTGCCCGGTGCCGGAAGGTCACGAGGAGCCGTTAGCGCAAGCGAGGCGGCGAATCCAAGCCCCGGTAAACGGCGGCCGTAACTATAACGGTCCTAAGGTAGCGAAATTCCTTGTCGGGTAAGTTCCGACCTGCACGAAAGGCGCAACGACTTGGGCGCTGTCTCAACCATGGACCCGGTGAAATTGCACTAGTCGTGAAGATGCGACTTACCCGCGGAAGGACGGAAAGACCCCGTGAACCTTTACTGCAGCTTGACATTGGCTGCCGGGGCGCCGTGTAGAGGATAGGTGGGAGACTTGGATGGCGGGGCGCCAGCCCCTCCGGAGTCGCCCTTGGAATACCACCCTCGGCGCCTTGGCATCCTAACCTGCGGCCGTCATCCGGCGCAGGGACCGTGCCAGGTGGGTAGTTTGACTGGGGCGGTCGCCTCCCAAAGAGTAACGGAGGCGCACGTAAGGTCTGCTCGGGACGGTCGGCAACCGTCCTTTTGAGTGCAAGAGCAGAAGCAGGCTTGACTGCGAGGCCCACAAGCCGAGCAGGGACGAAAGTCGGTTCTAGTGATCCGGCGGCACAGAGTGGTATGGCCGTCGCTCAACGGATAAAAGGTACTCCGGGGATAACAGGCTGATCTTCCCCAAGAGTCCACATCGACGGGAAGGTTTGGCACCTCGATGTCGGCTCATCGCATCCTGGGGCTGGAGCAGGTCCCAAGGGTTTGGCTGTTCGCCAATTAAAGCGGTACGCGAGCTGGGTTCAGAACGTCGTGAGACAGTTCGGTCCCTATCCTCCGTGGGCGTAGGAGAACTGAAGGAGGCTGCCCCTAGTACGAGAGGACCGGGGTGGACGGACCTCCGGTGAACGGGTTGTCGACCAACGGCACTGCCCGGTAGCTGCGTCCGGTTCGGATAACCGCTGAAAGCATCTAAGCGGGAAGCCAGTCCTGAGATGAGTTCTCCTTTCGGTAAGGCCACACGTAGACTACGTGTTCGATAGGCCGCAGGTGGACACCCCGCGAGGGGCGCAGCCGAGCGGTACTAATCGGCCGAGCTCTTCTTCTAAACTTGGCTCTTTTCGGTCAGGCGATCTTTTAGGGAACATGAAATCGCGCTGTGCGGCCCTGAGGGCACGCCCTTACAGGAACGCCCCAAGATGGTCAGCGGCCATGGCAGGGGAGGCACACCCGGTCCCATACCGAACCCGGAAGTTAAGCCCCCGAGCGCCGATGGTACTGCGGAGTAGTCCGTGGGAGAGCAGGACGCCGCTGACCACCTTGGGGCGTTTCGCTGTTTCGAGCGCCTTTGAGACCCTTTCTCCTATTTGGAGGAAGGGTCTTTTTGCGTTTCTCGACTTAGAAATTTATCGTACAATAGTTCTTATGGATACGTTATTTTCGAGCATAGAGAACTCAGCTAAGAACGCCAACGCACCGCTCGCCGTAAGGATGAGGCCCAAGAACCTGGACGGGTACTTTGGCCAAAAGAAGGCAGTGGGCGAGGGGTCGTGGTTGCGGCGCGCCATCGAGCATGACACGCTTTCGTCCGTCATCTTGTATGGCCCGGCTGGTACCGGTAAGACAACGTTGGCGCGAATCATTGCTCACACCACTCACGCAGAGTTTGTAGAGGTCTCGGCTGTAACGGGCAGCGTCAAGGACCTGCGGCGAGAGATCGACGCTGCAGAGAGCCGCTTGTTGACGCAAGGCCGTCGCACGATCTTGTTTGTCGACGAGATTCACCGCTTTAGCAGGTCTCAGCAAGACGCGCTTCTCCATGCCGTGGAAGACCGCGTGGTGGTGTTGATTGGCGCCACGACCGAGAATCCCTTCTTTGAGGTCAACTCGGCGCTTATCAGCAGATCCAGGATCGTTGAACTTGAGCCTTTGGACGACGAGTCGCTTCGGGCGATGCTTGTCTTAGCCTGTGCTTCAGATGATGGGCTCAAGGGTGCGTATGTGCTCTCGAAGGAAGCCGAGGACGAGATCGTTAAGCTTGCCGGGGGAGACGGGCGTGCGGCGCTGACGTCGCTTGAGCTTGCGAGCCAGATGGTCGACGTTGACCCGGATTCTGGCGAGCCGGCAGAGATTACGGCCGAGAATGTGCTTGAGGCAAACCCGCGTCATGGCTTGAGCTATGACAAAGACGGCGACATGCACTACGACATTATCTCGGCCTTCATTAAGTCTATGCGCGGCAGTGACCCTGATGCCGTCCTGTACTGGCTAGCCCGCATGCTGGACGCCGGCGAGGACCCTAAGTTCATTGCACGCCGCATCATGATTTGTGCCTCGGAAGACGTGGGCAACGCCGACCCGCAGGCTCTTCTCGTCGCAGAAGCCGCGTTTAGGGCCGTTGAGGTCATTGGCCTTCCCGAGTGCCGCATCAACCTGGCGCAGGCTGCCACCTACCTGGCCCTGGCGCCTAAATCCAACGCTTGCGAGGCAGGCATCGACGAGGCCTTAGCAGAGGTGCGCAACGGCCCCAGGCGAGAAGTACCCAGCTACCTGCGCGATCGCCACCGACCGGGCTCGGACGAGTACGGGGCTTACCTGTACCCGCATAACTACTCCACGGGTTGGGTTTCTCAGCGCTACTTGCCCGAAGGCTTGGAGAAGGGCTGTTTCTACCACCCCAGCCCGCGCGGCTGGGAGTCGTGGCGTCTAGACGCGGCCGCCAAAGACCAAGCCGATACACAAGGTGAGGTTTGACGGCGCTTATCTCGGGTAGAATGGGATTTGTTGACTTTGGGTCAGCTTTTTTAACGTTGGGTTCCCTCTTTTGGAAGGGGCGGTCATGGATTACCTGTCCATCGCTTTAGTTGTTCTTGTCATCGCTGGTGTTTGGGCCGTGGTCGAGCTTGCCCTTACGGTAAGGGGCGCTCGCAAGTCCATCGATAACGTCGTCTCTTCTGCCAACGAGATTCTGGCGCAGACCCAACCCATCGTCGACAAACTCGATGGCATGGTAGACGAGCTGCAGCCTGCCGTGAAGGAGGTTCCTGCCCTTGTCGAGAAGACCTCTGTGGCCATCGATAACGCCAACGAGTCGCTTGAGAGCGTTAACGCCATCCTGGGCGATGTCTCTACTGTGTCGGGCGCCGCTTCTGCTGTGACCGAGACCGTGAACAGCGCCGTTAGCGGTGCCGTCAACGGCGTGGCCAAGGGCGTCAGCGCCGTGGCTAACAAGATCTCTGGTAAAGCTGCGCCCGAGGCCGCAAAGCTTGAGGAGGGCGCCGTTGCCCCCAAGGGCGCCCTTGAGGAGGCCTCCAAGGTCGCCAAGGAAGCCGAGGAAGCAGTCCACAAGCAGACCTCTTATGTCGTGTACGGCGAGCAGGGCCCCGTTGTCGATGATGACTCGGACGCTGCCGACTCTGGCGACGCTGAGTAGGAGGGCGCCATGCCGAGCAAGACCGTTCGTCTGACCGTTCCCGCCGAGCCCGAGTTCGCACGCATTGTGCGCATGACGGCCGCCAACCTTGCCGTGTGCTGCGACATGCCCATCGATGACGTCGAGGACGCCCGCATGGCCGCCGAGGAGGGCTTTGTTTACGCCTGCGCCACCGTTCAGGACGACTGCGACATTAGCTTTACTATCGATGACGGCCAGGTGAGCATGACCTTCTCGCTGGGCCTGGAGCTTAAGGAAGAGGACGAGGACTCTTCTCTCGATTTGGTCGAGGCGCTTCTTGGCGCCATCTGTGATGAGAGCCAGGTGTCTGACGACGAGACCCAGCTGACGCTGATAAAGCGCACGGGCGGTTTGTATGCAGAGTAGCCAGAGCACCGAGAGAAGCGAGAAGCGGGCCGAGAAGCGCCTTTCCCACCGCTCGCCCAAGGGCAAGCAGGCCTGGGACAAGGACCTTACCCGCGAGCTTTTTCGTCGTTACAAGGAGAAGGGCGACGAGGAGGCTCGTGACCAGCTGATCATGAACCACCTTAACCTGGTACGCTTTCTTGCGGCCAAGTTCAAGAACCGCGGCGAGCCTTTGGACGACCTAATCCAAGTTGGCACCATTGGCCTTATCAAGGCGATCGATCGCTTTGAGCCCGACCGCGGGCTTGAGTTCACCACTTATGCCACGCCCACCATCATGGGCGAGATCAAGCGCCACTTTAGGGACAAGGGCTGGAGCGTCCGCGTGCCCAGGCGCCTGCAGGAGCTTTCTTCCAAGGTCAACCAGGCCCAGGAGCAGCTTACCAACGAGCTGCAGAGAAGCCCCTCGGTCGAAGAGATCGCCCAGCGCGTGGACGCCTCGGTCGAGGACGTGCTTGAGGCAATAGAGTCCTCGAGCGCCTATACCTCGGTACCTTTGGAGGCCGGCGGCAACAACGATGACGACGAGGCGCCTTCGATCCTTGACCGCTATGCGGACGAGGACCAAGACCTTGTGGCCTCGGACGACCGCATGGTCTTGGAAGAGGCCATAGCCGACTTCTCTCCGCGCGAGCAGGAAGTTATTCGCATGCGCTTTATGGAGGGCATGACGCAGGTAGAGATTGCCGAGAAGCTCGAGGTCTCTCAGGTGCAGGTCTCGCGCCTTTTGCGCCGCACGCTGCGCCGTATCCAGGAGAAGATCGACCCCGAGGGGCTCATGCGATGATCTTAAGCCCCAAACAAGACGATTCAACGGCCCAGGCAAGGGTCAACCGCTGGTTACCCCGGGGCCTGGCCATTTGGACCGTCGTGGGTTTGTTTATCGTTGTCTGGCTGGCTATTGGCGCGTTGAGTTTTGTCCAGCAGGCGCTTTCGCTCATCCTTGTGGGCGGCGTCGTGGGCTTTATCTGCAGCCCGGTCACAAACCGGCTGGAGGACCACGGCGTTGGCCGCGGCCTGGCGGCGTTTCTCTCGCTCTTGCTGTTTTTGGTGCTGTTGGTGGGGCTTATCTCTATAGTGGGCGGCCCTTTGATGCAAGAGCTCATGGTTTTCTTGCGCGAGGTGCCAAGTTATGTGGAGCAGCTGCAGCAAGCGCTCTCGGATTTTTGGGATACCTGGGGCACCAAGGCCGACCCTAAGCTTCAAGCGACCGTGACCACGGTGGTCTCGACGTTGTCTTCTATGGGCACGAGCATGGCCTCTGACCTGGGCAAGCAGATTTCTACCGGCATCTTTGACAACATCGCCGGCATGGCCGAGGACCTAACGACCCTTTTCCTGGGCCTGGTCTTGGCCTATTGGATCGCCAAGGACTATCCCCTGATGGCCAAGGAGCTTGCGGCCATCGTGGGGCCCGCGCACAGCCGAGACGTGACCTTAATGCTGGCGGTCCTTTCTCGCTCGACCGGTGGCTATATGTACGGCACCCTCATCACCTCTATCGCTAACGGCCTTATGGTCGCGGGCGGCTTGGCGCTGGCGGGCCACTCCTACGCAGGCCTTCTGGGGGCGCTTACCTTCATCATGCACTTTGTTCCGGTGATCGGCCCTGCGCTCTCGGCCATTCTCGCCGTTGCCTTGGGGCTTTTCTCGGGTCCTGCCCTGGCTTTTGTGACGCTGATTATCATGATGGTCGCCCAAAACGTGGCCGATAACGTCTTGTCTCCGTTTGTGATGCAAAGGGCCGTCCAGATTCACCCGGCCTTGTCGCTGGTGGGCATCATCGTGGGCGGCTGCTTGGGCGGGCCCCTGGGCATGGTCATCGCTGTGCCTTTGACGGCGGCTCTTCGCGGCTTCTTTGTCTACTTCTTCGAGACGCGCACCGGGCGCCAGATTGTGTCCGAGAGCGGTGCACTTTTTCGCGGGCGTGCCTGGAAGGACGCCGACGGCAACCCCTTACCCGAGCTTGACGCGTTGGACGACGAGGACTTCTTCAAGGGCAGCCGCCTGGCCTGCGCCTTGCCCGCCAATGACTCGCCTGCGGCAAAGGCGCCAGGGGAGAAGAACGGCGAGAAGGACCGCTAATCGCGTCTGTGCCGTCGCCGCGGTTTTTCTCGCCGCCTGGCCGTTATGTTGTTTAGGCGCTCAAAGCTCAATCTAGGCCAAATACCTGCAAAGCAGCTAAACAGGCTGTATACTTTCGAACTGTATGCGTAACTTTTGACGTGAATGCAGGTATGAAACATGAGCGCTGCTGACTACAAAACGTTGACCACCGCACAGATCCGCGAGGACTTCCTTAAGTTCTTCGAGGCCAAGGGCTGCAAGCTTTGTGCTTCTTCTTCGCTTGTCCCCGATGACCCCTCGCTGCTTCTTGCCAACGCCGGCATGAACCAGTTCAAGGAGTACTACCAGGGCTCCAAGACCATGAAAGAGATCGGCGCCTGCTCGTGCCAGAAGTGCCTGCGCACCAACGACATCGACAACATCGGCGATGCCCGTCACCTGTCTTTCTTCGAGATGCTTGGCAACTTCTCTTTTGGCGGCTACACCAAGGCCGACGCCATTGCCTGGGCCTATGAGTTCATCACCGGCGAGGAGCACCTGGGCCTGCCTAAGGACCGCCTGTACATGACCGTCTTCGAGAATGACGACGAGGCCATCGAGCTGTGGCATGCCCAGGGCGTGGCCTATGACCACATCTCGCGCTTGGGCGAGGAGGACAACTTCTGGGCGGCCGGCCCCACCGGCCCCTGCGGCCCCTGCTCCGAGATTTACTTTGACCAGGGCGAGGAGTACGGCTGCGGCAGCCCCGACTGCGCCCCTGGCTGCGACTGCGACCGCTACCTTGAGTTCTGGAACCTGGTCTTTACCCAGTACGACCGCCAGGAGGACGGCTCGATGCCCGAGCTGCCCCACCGCAACATCGATACCGGCATGGGCCTCGAGCGCATTGCCGCCATCATGCAGCACAAGGGCACCAACTACGACGGCGACCTTCTCCAGTCCCTTATTGGCGTTGGCGAGAAGCTCTCGGGCCACACCTACGGCACCGACGCCGCCAAGGACCGCAGCCTGCGCATCCTGGCCGACCACTCCCGCGCCGTTACCTTCATGATCGGCGACGGCATCCTGCCCGGCAACGAGGGCCGCGGCTACATCCTGCGCCGCCTGCTTCGCCGCGCGGTCTATCACGCCCGCCTTATGAACATCGAGAGCCCGTTCCTCTCTAACTACGTCGACGAGGTCACCCGCCTAATGGGCGACAACTACCCGGCCCTGCGCGAGCAGAACGCCCTTATCCTGGGCATTGTTCGTGCCGAGGAGGAGCGCTTTGGCACCACGCTGGATGCCGGCGAGGCCATGCTCGACGCCGAGTGCGCCAAGCTTGCCGAGGGCGGTGTCCTTCCCGGTGAGGTTGCCTTCAAGCTGCACGACACCTACGGTTTCCCCATCGACCTTACCCGTGAGATCTGCGAAGCCGCTGGTCACGACGTTGACATGGACGGCTTCAACGCCTGCATGACCCAGCAGAAGGAGCGTGCCCGCGCCGCCGCCAACCGCGACGCCTGGGGTACCTTCAATGACGTTTGGACCGGCCTTTCTGACAAGCTGGCCGCCACCGAGTTCTGCGGCTACGACGCCGATGAGGCCTGCGGCTGCAAGGTTGTGGCCCTGGTCGCGGGAGACGCAGAGGTCCAGAGCGCCGCTGCCGGCGACGAGGTGAGCGTCATTCTCAACAAGACCCCGTTCTACGCCGAGATGGGCGGCCAGTGCGGCGACACCGGCTACCTTGCCTGCGAGGGCGCCCGCCTGCGCGTGAGCGACACCAAGGGCAAGAACGGCCTTTATGTCCACAGCGCCGTTGTGGAAGAGGGCGAGCTCAAGGTGGGCGACGAGGTCTGCGCCACCGTCGACCACGGTCGCCGCGAGCTTATCCGCCGCAACCACACCGCTACGCACCTGTTGGACGCCGCTTTGAAGACCGTCCTGGGCGAGCACGTGAACCAGGCCGGCTCTTTTGTGGGTCCCGATCGCCTGCGCTTTGACTTCACTCACTTCGAGGCTATGACTGCCGACGAGCTTGCCCGCGTCGAGGGCCTGGTCAACGCGCAGATCTTTGCCGCCGAGCCCATCGTGACCCGCGTCATGGGCATCGATGAGGCCAAGGCCTCGGGCGCCGTTGCCCTCTTTGGCGAGAAGTACGGCGACGTGGTGCGCGTTGTCTCTACCGGTGAGTCCGACGAGCCCTTCTCCCGTGAGCTGTGCGGCGGCACCCACGCCCGCAACACCGCTGACCTGGGTCTCTTTAAGATCATCTCCGAGAGCTCCGTGGGCTCCAACGCTCGCCGCATCGAGGCCGTGAGCTCCATGGGCGCCATCGAGTACCTGGACGAGCAGCTTGAGACCTTGAACGGCATCGCCCGTGAGCTCAAGTGCCGCCCGGCCGACGCCGCCGAGCGCATCGCCTCGCTTTCGGCCGACCTGCGCGACACCAAGAAGAAGCTCGAGGCCGCCACGACCGGCGCCGGCTCTGGCAAGGTTGCCGCCGCCTTTGAGTCCGCTGTCCAGATGGATGGTTACAAGCTGGTTATCGCCCGTCTGGACGGCCTGGCGGGCAAGGACATGCGCGCTGCCTGGGACGGCATCCGCGACGCCGCCAAGGGCGAGGCCGTGGCCTGCGTGATCGCCAGCGCCACCCCCGACGGCAAGGTCGCCCTTCTGGCCGGCGGCACCGATGACGCCGTGGCCGCGGGCTTTGCCGCTGGCAACGTGGTCAAGGCCATCGCCGGCTTTGTGGGCGGTCGCGGCGGCGGTCGTCCCAACATGGCCCAGGCTGGTGGCTCGGATGTCTCGGGTATCGACGCCGCCCTCGAGGCCGCCAAGAAGGAGCTTGGGCTTTAAGTGCGCGCACTGGCCCTTGATATCGGCGAGGTCCGTGTTGGCATCGCGGTAAGCGACCCGGCCGGACGCGTGGCCTCGCCCGTCTGCGTCTTGCCCGCGGCGGAGGTCCTGGCGCATGCCTCGACCTTCCGTCGCGTGCTGGACGACTGGGAGCCAGAGATCCTTGTTTGCGGTCGTCCCAAGACGATGGCGGGCGAGGACGGCCCCCAGGCCCAGCGCATTATGGACCAAGCCGAGAAAATCGCGGCGG
Organism: Paludibacteraceae bacterium; assembly: GCA_963630635.1. Classification (GTDB taxonomy): domain Bacteria; phylum Actinomycetota; class Coriobacteriia; order Coriobacteriales; family Atopobiaceae; genus Paratractidigestivibacter. The sequence continues at coordinate 56,122 of CAVGOA010000006.1, read as the reverse complement.
CTTGCGGCCTTGACCTTGAGTTTGTCGACGAGAGGCTCAGCTCTGCCGAGGCCAAGCGCATTCTTCGTGAGCAGGGCATGTCTGAGAAAACCATGCGCGGCAAGGTCGATATGGTGGCCGCGTCGCTGTTTTTGCAATCCTGGCTCGACGCCAGAAACGACTGAAAGAGCTTGTGATGCCAAACGACTATGGACAGCCTTCCCGCCGCTCCGGTGCCCATTTTGGGGGCCAGCAGGAGAGCCGCCCGGCTGCGCGTGCCCCTCGCTTCAACACCGGTCAGGGCAACGCCACCGCGCCAGCGGGAACTTCTCGCCAGGCCACGGGCTATACCTCTGCGAGCAGCCGTGTAGGTAGCGGACGCACCGGCGCCGGTTCCACGGGTTCCATCCCGGCTGCCGCCGGCGTGACCACGACGCGTCTCTCGGGCCACACGGCCCAGGCCACAAGCCGTGCTTCTCGCCACGCGGGCAACGGCAACCGTCGCCGACAGGGCAACGGTGGGCCAGACCCCAAGAAACGCGGCTTCATCATCGCGGGTATCGTCGCTGCCGTCCTTTTGGTCTCGGTCATCGCCGTTGTGGTGGTGCCGCTGGTCACGGGCTCGTCGTCTTCTGACACCCAGGCCATTGAGGAGGGCAAGACCGTCGAGATCCAGATTCCTTCCGGCTCGGGCGCCTCGGTCATCGCCGAGCTTCTTTATGACAACGGCGTGATTGCCAGCAAGTCCGAGTTCCTCTCGACGCTTCGCCGCATGAGCGCCGAGCAGTCCTTGAAGAGCGGCGCTTTTCGTTTTACGGCCGGCGCCTCTGCGTCCGAGATTGTGGATCTTCTTGTCGCCGGCCCCAACGGCGACGGCTTGACCCTCACCATTCCCGAGGGCTATACCGTGAAATCCATCGCTTCCAAGGTCCAGGACTCCAACCTGGGCATCTCTTACGACGAGTTCCTTGCGCAGGCCAAGGCGTCCAATTACGTGGCCGACTACAGCTTCCTTGAGGGGGCGCAGAACGACTCGCTCGAGGGCTTCTTGTTCCCCAAGACCTACACCTTCGATACCGGCGTCACGGCAGACACCGTGATTCGCACCATGCTCAACCAGTTCCAAAGCGAGCTGGCGACCCTCGACCTTTCCTATGCGCAGGGCCGAGGCCTGAGCGTGGCACAGATGGTCAACCTGGCCTCCATTGTCGAGAAGGAATCCGACGAGAACACCCGCACGCAGGTGGCCGCCGTTTTCTACAACCGCTTGAACAACATGGGTGAGCCCAACTACGGCTACCTGCAGTCCGACGCTACGACCGCCTACTCGGTGGGCCACGACCCCTCGGGCACCGAGGTCCACGACGCCAACGACCCCTATAGCACCTACGCCTACCAGGGTCTGCCGCCGACACCCATCTGCAACCCCGGCCTTGCCGCGCTGCAGGCGGTGTGCTCGCCCGACCAGACCATGATCGACGACGGGTACTTCTACTTCTACTTCTGGACCAAAGACGGGGTAACGCAGTATGCCTTTAGCAAGACGTACGCCGAGCACCAGCAGGCCATCGCCGATGCAAGCTAGGGAAGAGGGCGCCTTCGAGCGCGTTTGGCGCCAGGGGCTCTTTGGGGCTTCTCGCTACGTTGCCTCGGTCGACAAGATCGATCCCTCCTGGCTGGTTGAGCAGGGCATCAAGCTGGTGCTTCTCGACCGTGACAACACGGTGGTGCCGAGAAGCACGCGCTGCTTGGAGCCTTCGGCCGCGCGTTGGGTCGCTGATTTGCGCGCTGCGGGCATCGAGGTCTTTATCATCTCGAACAACTTCCATTCCAGGCAGATTGACCAGACGGCAAGCGAACTGGGGTGCGGGTCGATCGACCACGCGATGAAGCCGTCGCCTATGGCCCTGCGCGCCGCGATGCACCGCATGGGCGTGGCGGCCGATCAAACCGTCATGGTTGGCGACCAGGTCTTTACCGACGTGGCTTCGGGCAACCTGGCGGGGGTGCGCACGATTCTGGTGCGCCCGCAGTCCCTGCGCGATTTGTGGTACACGCAGATCTTCAGGCTCTTCGAGCCCATCTTCTTGCACGGCCACACCTTCGAGGGCGAGTAGCGGCCGGCGGGTTGCTTTTGCGTTTTGGGACTTGTCGGAAGACCGAGGCGCCGCAGTTTTACGTTTTGAGGTTTGTCGGAAGCAAAAGGTCTTCTCGCTTTATGAATCAGGGGTTGTCGGAACAAATTCTTTCCGACAACCCCTGATTCGTGCAGATTAGCGGCTTTCGCGTTCCGACAAGTGACAAAACGTAAAGGTGACGGGGCGTGCTGTGTGGGCGCGAGGTTTTGTTTGCGCTCGTAAACAATCTTTACAAGTTAAGGCGCGCTTCCTTGCGGGTTCGCATGACTGATAGAATCGTGTGCGGATAAACAAGACAAGGGAGTTTGGCGTTGTACGGGCAAGACCAGGGATACATTGTGCACGAGGGCTGTGACCACATCTTTTTTGTGGGGTTTCTCGGCGCGGGCAAGTCTACCTTGGCTCGAAACCTTGGCAATCTCTTCCACAGGCCCAGCGTGGACACCGATCGCTTGGTCGAGCGGCAGCTGGGAAAATCCGTCACCCGCGTATTTGAGGAAGACGGCGAGGATGCCTTTCGCGATGAGGAAACCGTGCAGCTTCGTCGGTTGGCGCAGAGAAAATCGCTGCTGGTGAGCTGCGGCGGCGGCGTGGTTGAGAGGCCCCTTAACTGCGAACTTATGCACGAGATGGGCACCATCGTCTTCTTGGACGGCGACCTGGCCGACTCGCTGCGCCAGATCAGGTGCCCCGAGCGTCGCCCCGACCTGGGCAGCGCCGAGCACGCGGCCGAGCTCTACCGTCACCGCCGCCCGCTTTACGAGGCCGCGGCCGACATTAGGATCGACATCAGAAACCAAACGTTCGAGCAGGTGGCCCAGGAGTGCGGCCGCATGCTCTGGGAAAGGGGACTTCTATGAGCGAGGCCAACGAGGCCCAGGTAGACGAGATTGCGGAGAAGGACGCGGAAGTTGCTGCCGCCGTCGAGGGCGCGGCCGTTGCCGCCGTGCCCGAGCCCGAGGTGCCCAAGGTGACCCGTCAGCGCCAGTGGGTGACCCTGCGCGGCACCTCGATGGACGCCCGCGTGGGCGCCGGTCTTCTCGCCGACATGGCCCACGACATCCGCTCGATCGTGGGACGGCCCAAGGCCTGTGCCCTGGCCGTCGAGCCAACTGCACCCGCAGGCCTGGTCGAGGACCTGCGCCGCGGCCTTACCGACCAGGGTTTCTTTGTCCACAAGCTGGAGCTTGAGGGCGGCCAAGAGGCCCGTTCGATCGAGGGCGCGACCAAGCTCATGGGCAAACTTGCCGACGCCGGCATCACCTCGGACGACCTGGTGGTTGCCGTGGGCGACGTGGACGCCCTCTCGGTCGCGGCCTTTGTGTGCCCCACGTGGTGCGCGGGCGTGCCCCTGGTGCAGGTGCCCCTTACCTTGAGCGCCGCCGTTGTGGCCGGCGCCACGCCGCGCGCGCTTAACGTCTGCGGCCACGAGGCCATGGTGGGCCTGGACTCCCAGACGCGCTTTGAAATCTGCGACCTGGACGTCTTGCTTAGCGACGACAACCCGGCCGACGACGTTCTTCTCGCCCGCGCCTTGATGGTGGCCACCGCTATGTCCGACTGCGAGAAGGCCGTGAGCAAGCTGTGGGACCGCGCCGACGACATTGTTGCCGGCGACGCCAACGCCTTGGCCGAGCAGCTTAGCGAGACGATCAAGAGCCGCGGCAAGGTCGTGGCCTCGTCTTCTTTGGCCATCCGCCAGTCCATTGCCTACGGCCAGGTCTTTGCCGCGGCACTTCGCGGCCTGGTGGCAAACGACGTGCCGGCCAGCGCGATCATGGCCGAGTCCCTGCGCTTCTCGGCGCGCCTCTCGGTGGGCCTTGAGGATCTCTCGGTTGACGACATGTTCACTCAAGACGAGCTGTTGGAAAAGCTGGGGCTGGGTTACGTCGAGGCCAAGGTCGACGCCGCGCAGCTCATCGACGCCGTCAAGGCCGAGTGCTTCAAGCGCACCAATCGCCTGATGCTGCCGCTGCCGCGCGCCCTTGGCCGTGTGCGCTTGGCCGCCGTCGACGACGACCTTCTGCGCGAGCATGTGGGGGCATGGTGTGAAGTGCATGCGCCCCAGGCGTAAAGCGTCTAGAATGACAACCTGAACGACGACCTTCTCGCCGGCGCGCTTTTAAAGTGCCTGGCGAGAAGTTCTTTGAAGACGTGTATAGGCTCTTTGACGAGAAAAGAGATTGATATGGCAGATGCAAAGGCATGCGCCGGCCGCGTGGAGCGCCTGCGCCAGCTGATGGACGAGCGCGGCTACGATGCCGTTATCCTGCGCAACAACCCCGACCTGCGCTGGCTGACCGGCGCCGAGCGCGTCTTTGACGACGAGGTGGCCCACACCGCCTTCATCACGGCGGACGGCCAGTGGCTGCACACCGACTCGCGCTACGCCAACACCTTCCGCGAGCGCCTGGGTGCCGACACCGCTTGGACCATCGACGAGCAGATCGTGAAGCCGGGCTTTTGGGCCGCGTCCATGGCTAAGCAGGCCCGCGCCCGCGTCGTGGCCGTCGAGGACACCTGTGACCTGGCCTTTTACGACAGCTTCCTGCAGGAGTGCAACGCCGCCTCCATCGCGTGCCTGACGCCTCGCCTGCACGGCGACATCTGCGACCTGCGCATGGTCAAGGACGCCGAGGAGATCGAGCTCATGCGCCACGCGCAGAAGATCACCGACGCCGCCTTCACCCACATCTGTGGCTTCATCAAGCCAGGCCTGACCGAGCAGCAGATCCGCGTTGAGCTTGAGAACTTCATGTTCAACAACGGCGCCGACGCCTTGAGCTTTGGCTCGATCATCGCGGCCGGCCCCAACGGCGCCAACCCCCACGCCCAGCCCGGCGAGTACGTGGTCAAGAAGGGCGACATGATCGTCATGGACTACGGTGCGGGCTACCACGACTACCACTCCGACATGACCCGCACCGTGTGCGTGGGCGAGCCCAGCGACGAGCAGCGCCGCGTCTACGACATCGTTCGCCAGGCCCACGAGGCCTGTGCCGCCGCGGCTAAGCCCGGCTGCATTGGTGCCGACATCCACAACCTGGCCGTCAAGATCATCAGCGACGCCGGCTACGGCGATTACTTCAAGCACGGCCTGGGCCACGGCGTGGGCGTCGAGATTCACGAGAACCCCGGCTTTGGCCGCAGCTGGCAGCGCCCCGTGCCCGAGGGCTCGGTCGTGACCATCGAACCCGGCATCTACCTGCCCGGAAACTTTGGCGTGCGCCTCGAGGACTTTGGCCTCATGACCGCCGACGGCTACGTGCCCTTCACCGAGTCCACGCACGACCTGGTGTGCATCGACTGTTAAGCCCTTCTCGGTGTATACTTTTAAAGTTGGTTTGAACAGGTTTCCCAAATAGGGGAGTTTCTTAGAAAGCGAGTTTTTAGATGCAGCAGATCACCACCGCCGATTTCAAGAACGGTATGGGCCTCAAGATCAAGGACAAGATCTACACCCTGGTTGAGTTCCAGCACGTCAAGCCTGGTAAGGGCGGTGCCTTTGTCCGCTACAAGATCAAGGACCTGCGCTCGGGCCGCGTTATTGGCGATCAGACCTGCAACGCCGGCAGCAAGTTTGACTCTGTCATGCTCACCACCCGTGAGATGCAGTATCTCTACAACGACGGTGACAACTACTACTTCATGGACATGGAGTCCTACGAGCAGATTCCCGTTCCCACCGAGTTCATTGGCGACAACGCTAAGTGGTTCAAGGAGAACGACACCTGCCTTCTGATGTACGCCGACGAGGACCTTCTTACCGTCCAGCCCCCGATGTTCATCGAGGTCACCATCACCGAGACCGACCCCGGCTTCAAGGGCGACACCGTCCAGGGCGGCACCAAGCCCGCCGTCATCGAGACCGGTGCCACCATCCAGGTGCCCATGTATCTCAACGAGGGCGAGACCATCAAGGTCGACACCCGCGAGGGCAAGTTTGTCTCGCGCGTCTAATTGCTTTGCTATTTGATGTTGCTTAAGTAGGTTTTGCCGCGTAGTGGGGCGTGTTCCCACCTAAAGGAGGATTCAATGACCGACACTGAGCTGTTTGTCTCTGGCATCGGTATTTCCAAGAGCGTCGTCTCGACGATCGTCTCTCTCGCCGCTAAAAAGGTCGACGGCGTCGCCTCCGTGGGCGGCAACGATATCGCCTCGAGCCTCATCTCTGTCTTCACCAGCAGGAGCGTCGCGCCCGACGCCGCCGTTGAGTCCAGCGTCGAGAACGACGCCCTGCACGTGGTGATTCACCTGGCCGTCTTCTACGGCTACCCCTTCACCAAGCTCGCCGCAGACGTGCGCGAGGCCGTTGCCGAGGCCATCACCGAGCAGATCGGCGTGGGCGTGGCGGCCGTTGACGTCTGCATCGACAGCCTCGTCTTCCCCAAGGAGTAGAGCTCTTGAGCAAAAAGTTGTTTGGCGGGCGCACCCTTGCCCGCAGCCAGGCCCTTCAGCTGCTGTTCCAGGCCGAGGCTAACGGTCGCACCGTCGAGGAGGTCTTGGCTGGCGACTACGTTATCGACTGCGGTCCTCTGGACGACTTTGGCCGCGATTTGGCCATGGGCTGCGACAAGCGCCGCTACGACGTGGACGCCATTATCGCCACGCGCTCGATGACCTGGAGCCTCTTTAGGCTTCCTGCCGTCGATCGCAACCTTTTACGCCTGGCTCTCTACGAGATGTTGCTGGTCGACGAGGTTGATATCCCCGTTACCATCAACGAGTCTGTCGAGCTTGCCAAGGCCTACGGCACCGAGGAGTCCTCGGCCTACATCAACGGCATCCTTGGCCGTGTGGCCGACGACATCGAGGCCGGTGTCGACGTGGTCAAGAAGGCCTACGACGCCCTGGCCGAGCGCGGCGAGACGATCGAGGACCTTGAGTACATGTTCGATGCCCGATTTGACGTCTATGAAGAGCCCGAGATCGAGCACGAGCCCTTTGGCTCGGACCGCGAGGACGAGATGAGCGGCGGCGTGTACCACGTCGAGGGCCCGGGCGCTAACGACGAGGACGACGAGGACCGCTGGTAATGGCTCGCGTCGACACCTCTAAGTACCAGACCTTCTCGCAAATTACGGGTCGCTTGGACGACATCGTGATGGCCGTGCGAGACAAGGACGTCTCGCTCGAGAAGTCGCTTGACCTCTTTGACGAGGCCATCGCGTTGGGGTCCAAGGCCGTTGACATGGTCGACGCCACCGACTTCTCTCCCGAGGAGGAGGCTCAGCTCGAGCAGCAGAAGGCCGAGGCCGAGAAGGGCGAGGAGGCCGATGCGGCGGGCAGTGACGTTGCCGCCGAGGGCGCTGATGAGCCTACCGCCGATGCGGCCGCAGAGGAGTAGGGCAGGTGGCTAAGCGTCGCCGCTTGGACGAGGAACTCGTCGAGCAGGGATTTTTCACCACTAAAGATGAGGCCTTGCGCGCCGTCATGGCGGGCGAGGTCTCTACTTCTGAGCGCCGCCTGACGTCTGCTGGCGAGAAGGTCCCCTGCGGCATCTACCTGCACGTCAAGGGGCGCCCCTCGTATGTGAGCCGCGGCGGCGTCAAGCTTGAGCGCGGGCTTCTTGAGTTTGCTGTTGACGTCGAGGGCTTGTCCTGCTTGGACGTGGGCTGTTCGACCGGCGGATTCACTGATTGCCTGTTGAGCCATGGGGCGGCTCACGTGACCTCTGTCGACGTTGGCTACGCGCAGTTTGACTGGTCGCTTCGCCAGGATGCGCGCGTGCGGCTGCTGGAGCGCACGAACATCGTCGACGTGCCGGAGCTTTTGGGTTGCGGCTTGTTTGACCTGGCCGTCTGCGACGTTTCCTTCACGTCTGTGCTGACGGTTTTGCCGGCCGTGTGCGACTTGTTGCGCCCTGACGGGGCTTTTCTCACCTTGGTTAAGCCCCAGTTCGAGGCAGCGCGCGAGGACGTTGGGGAAGGCGGCATCGTGTGCGACGAGGCTGTTCGTCTTGCCTGCGTGGATCGCGTGCGCGAGGCCTTTGAGGAGCGCGACCTGGTTGTCCAGGGTTTTTGCACAAGTCCCATCAAGGGCCACAAGGGAAATGTCGAGTACCTGTTGTACGGCAAAAGAAATGCGGGCCGCCCATAGAGTTATGGTGGCGCCCGCCCTTCACAGGTGATATGATACCCGTACGGATGTTCTATGAATGAGGGGTGTCCCGTGAAGGTTCTTATCGTTCCCAACTACTCAAGACCAGATGCGCTGGATAGCGCGCGTCAGCTGGAGTCCTGGCTAGATGAGCAGGGCATTGAGACAAAATGGGCCCACGATAAGAAGGTGTTTCCCAACCGTCATGCCGATGCCTCTGATTGTGGGCTGGTCGTCTCGCTTGGTGGCGACGGCACGCTGCTGCGCGCGGCACGCATCGTTGGATACACGGGCGTGCCTATTTTGGGCATCTCTTATGGCCACCTGGGATTTTTGACCAGTGCTGGCCCTGATCAGCTTATCGAAACCGTGGCCAGCGCCCTTGCGGGAGAGCTACACGTGAGCCACCGTGCCACTTTGGAAATCGAGTCTGAGTTCATGCGGGCCGACGGCTCTACCTTTATCCAAAGAAGCTTTGCCTTGAACGACTTCGCGGTCTCGCGCGGCGGGCGGGGCGACGTGGTGGAGTTTGATGTGAGCGTCTCGGGCAACCACATCGACCGCCTGCGGGGCGACGGCTTCATTGTCTCTACCGCAACAGGTTCCACGGGCTATGCCTTGGCGGCCGGCGGCCCCATCGTGTGCCCCGAGTTCACGGGCATGGTGTGCGTGCCGGTGGCGCCTCACACCATCATGGCCCGCGCTTTCTTGACCTCGCCAGCCGATGTGGTAGAGATCGAGATGAGCCAAGACAGGCCCGCCATCAGGCATTTCTTTGCAGACGGCCAGCCTATTGGCGATACGGATGCCTCGTGGGCCATTAGTGCGCGCGTGCGTCGCGGCGAGGGCGACGTTCTTCTCCTTGACCACAGCGCCCAGAGCTTCTACGGCTCGGTCTCGCGCGTCTTCTATGGGCAGGTGGGCAAGTAATGCTCGATCAGCTGCATGTGCGCGACGTGGCCTTGATCCAAGAGGCCACGATCGAGTTCTCGGGTGGTCTTACGGTTTTGACGGGCGAGACGGGCGCGGGCAAGACCGCGTTGCTGTCGTCCATCAAGTTGTTGATCGGCGAGCGCGCCGACGCCGGCGCGGTGCGCGAGGGCGCGTCTTCGCTTGAGGTCGAGGGGCGTTTCTTCATGGGGCCCGATGACGCGGAGGGCCGCGTTGTGCGCCGCCGCGTTGGTGCCGACGGCCGCAGTCGCATTGCCATTGACGGCAAGATGGCCTCGGTTAAAGAGCTGGCTCAAGCCGTGGGATCCAAGGTCGACCTCTGTGGCCAGCACGAGCACCAGCGACTGTTATCGGCAAAGAACCACGTGACGATGCTCGACGCCTGGGCCCGCGACACCGTGGAGCCTGCGCTCGAGGCGTACGCCAGGGCTTATGAGGACGCCGCTGTGGCTGCGGCCGAGTTCGCCCGCGTGAAGGAGCTAAGCCAAAGCGCCGCCGAGAAACTCGAAGAGGCCCACTTTGCCCTGCGCCGCATCGAAGAAGTGGACCCGCAACCTGGTGAGCTTGAGGAACTTGAAGAGACCCTGCCCAGGGCCGAGCACTCCGAGGCGCTGGTGAGCGCGGCTTACGGTGCCCGTGAGCTTTTGAGCGGCGAGGACGGCGCCTGTGGCGCCTTAGGCCAGGCTGCCCGCGTGCTTATGGACGCCTCGCGCATGGACTCGTCGCTGGCCGAGCTAAGCGACATGATCGACAGCTCGCTCATCGACCTAGAGGATGTGTCTTCTCGCCTGCGTGCCTATGCCGACAAGGTCGACTTTGACCCCGAGACCCTGCAGTCCATGCAGGAACGCATGTCTTCTTTGCAGGGCCTTATGCGCAGCTTTGGCCCCACTATCGAGAAGGTCTTCGAGCGCCGCGACCAGGCTCGCGAGGTTGTTCTGGCCGCCGAGGACGGCGGGGCGACCCTGCGTGCCGCCAAGAAGAGGCTGTTGGTGGCAGAGAAGAAACTGGCCGCGGCCGCCGACGTCTTGGACAAAGCCCGCGCTGCCGCGATCCCCGGCCTTGAGGCCGCGGTGCAAGAACAGATGGCTCGTCTTGAGATGGGCACGGCCGCGCTGGTGGTCAAGATGGAACGCCTGCCGCGTGAGCGATGGGGCAAAGAAGGCCCCTCGAGCATCGAGTTCTTCTATCGCCCTGGCGCAAGCCTGACCCCACGCCCGTTTAAGAAGATCGCCTCGGGCGGCGAGGTGAGCCGCGTGATGTTGGCGCTAAAGGTGGTGCTGGGCGCGGCCGATGAGTGCGACACGTTGGTCTTTGACGAGGTCGACGCCGGTGTGGGTGGCGCCACGGCAAACGCCTTGGCCCAGGTACTGGCAGACCTTGCCAAGACGCACCAGGTCATCGTGGTTACCCACTTGGCGCAGGTGGCCGTTGTGGCGCAGAGCCATCTTCTGGTCTCTAAGACCAAAGACGACGACCCCAGGACCACCATCGAGCCGCTGGACGACGCCGGGCGCGTAGAGGAAATCGCGCGCATGCTCTCGGGCGACACGTCCCAGGCCGCCTGCGACCACGCGCGTCAGATGCTCGAGGCGCACGCGTCGCTTGCCGAATAGTCGCGGCCGTTCGTCTCGCCATCACGTAGCTTCGATTAAAGAATTGATTCACCGCCTTTGACCGTTTAGTCCTAGCAGGGGAGTACCATGTCCAAAAAGCCCGAGTCCTACGCCCTTATCAACGCCACCCTTTTGGACGGTAGCCGCGACATGGTGGCGCAGCCTCACATGGCCGTTATCACCCGCGGGCCAAAGATTGAGTGGGTGGGTCCCTCGTCGGTAGCGCAGGTCCCTGCAGACGCCAAGGTTATCGACCTGGCTGGCGCCTACCTTATGCCGGGTCTTATTAACATGCACGTCCACTTCTGCGGCACGGGCAAGCCATACTCGGCGGGCAACGCCGGTGACATCATGCGCCGCCTGGACAACCCGCCAGGCCGCCTTATCGTGCGCCACATCTTGGGCAACAACGCAAAACAGCAGCTGGCAAGTGGTGTCACTACAGTGCGCGGTGCCGGCGACCCGCTTTACGGCGATCTTGCCGTGCGCGACCTGATTGAGGCGGGACGCCTCGAGGGCCCGCGCATCATCGCGCCCGGCACGGGTATCACGGCCCCCAACGGCCACGGTGCGGGGCTCTTTGCCCAGGTGGCCGACACGCCGCAGGAGGCCTCGTCGATGGTGGTCGATCTCTTTGCTCGCCGCGTCAACGTCATCAAGCTCTTCATTACCGGCGGGGTCTTTGACGCCACGGTGGCCGGCGAGCCCGGCGTCGTGCGCATGTCGCTTGATGTTGCCAAGGCCTCCTGTGCCACAGCCCACCGCCTGGGTCTTCCCGTAATGGCCCACGTCGAGAGCGCCGAGGGCGTGAAGCTTGCCCTTCTCGCCGGCGTCGACACCGTGGAGCACGGCGCCCCCATGACGCAAGAGATCATCGACCTCTATCACGGTGCGGCTGGCACGCAGCTGCCCGGGAGAAAACCCTCGGTCACGTGCACCATCTCGCCCGCGCTGCCCTTCGTGAAGCTCCCGCCCGAGAAGACCCTCTCGACAGAGGTCCAAAAGATCAACGGCGACATTGTGTGCGAGGGCATCATCCAAAGCGCCAAGCAGGCGCTCGAGAACGGCATCGACGTGGGCCTGGGCACTGACTCGGCCTGCCCGTACGTCACCCAGTACGACCTGTGGCGCGAGCTTGCCTACTTTGCCAAGTACGTGGGCGTCTCCAACGCCTTTGCCCTGCACACGGCCACGCAGGTTAACGCGCGCCTGCTGGGGCTCGAGAAAACCTGCGGCACCGTCGAGGCCGGCCTTGACGCCGACCTGATCGTATGCGAGAAGAACCCCCTGGACGACCTTAGCGCCCTGCGAGACGTGCAAAAGGTCTTCTCGCGTGGCCATTTGGTAAAGAAAGCCAAGGTCAAGCATTTGACCGAGCTTGAGCAAGAGCTCGACGCCATCATGGCCTCGCCGGTCGAGTAGCGCTTCTCGCCATGACTCTTTGCAGATTTCGTTACAAGTCGGTGAGCGGTGAATAAATCGTCACACAGAAAGGTCTTCTCGCTTTAGAATGAAACCCCGTAGAAGAAGCCATCCATAAGACTCACTACGGGAAGGTCCCAGAATGACAAAACACATTTTTGTTACCGGCGGCGTCGTTTCTTCGCTCGGCAAGGGCATCACGGCTGCCTCGCTTGGCCGTCTGCTTAAGTCGCGTGGCTACAAGGTCATGATGCAGAAGGCCGATCCCTACCTCAACGTCGACCCCGGTACTATGAGCCCCTTCCAGCACGGTGAGGTCTTTGTTACCGAGGACGGCAAAGAGACCGACCTGGACCTGGGCCACTACGAGCGCTTTATTGACGAGAACCTTACCCGCAACTCCAACTTCACCACTGGCGCCATCTACCAGAGCCTTATTGCCAAGGAGCGCCAGGGCGAGTTTTTGGGCGGCACCGTGCAGGTCGTCCCGCACGTGACCAACGCCATCAAGCAGCGCTTCTTGCGCATTGAGGAGCAGACCGGCGCCGACGTGGTCATCACCGAGCTTGGCGGCACCATCGGCGACATCGAGGGCCAGGCCTTTGTTGAGGCCATTCGCCAGTTCCGCAAGGAGAAGGGCTTTGCCGACTGCGTCCTTATCCACGTGAGCCTGGTTCCCTATATCGCCGCCGCCCACGAGGTCAAGACCAAGCCTACCCAGCACTCCGTGCGCGAGCTTCGCTCGATGGGCCTGCAGCCCGACTTCATCGTCTGCCGCTCTGACCACGAGGTGGACGCCGACATTCGCGCCAAGATCGCGAGCTTCTGCGACGTCGACCCCAGCTGCGTCTTTGAGAACTCCGACTGCGCCTCTATCTATGACGTGCCTGCCCACCTGGCTGCCCAGGGCTTCGACACCAAGGTCTGCGAGCGCCTTGGCCTGGATGCCCGCGAAAGCGACCTTACCGACTGGAACCGCTTTACCAGCGCGATGCACGCCGCCAACAAGAAGGAAGACGTCACCAAGATCTGCGTCGTGGGCAAGTACACTCAGCTGCCCGATGCCTATCTCTCCATCATCGAGGCCCTGCACCACTCCGGCGTCTACTATGGTCGCCACATGGACATCCAGCTGGTCGATGGCGAGGAGCTGGACGAGAACAACGTGGCCGAGGTCTTGGCCGGCGCTCACGGTATTCTGGTACCCGGCGGCTTTGGCCTGCGCGGCGTCGAGGGTAAGATCGCCGCGGCCCACCGTGCCCGCACCCTCAAGATCCCGTACCTGGGCGTTTGCCTGGGCCTGCAGGTGGCCGTCTGCGAGTTTGCCCGCAACGTGGCCAACATGCCGGGCGCCATCTCGACCGAGTTCGTGCCCGACTGCGAGTACCCGGTGATCGACCTCATGCCCGACCAGGAGGACGTCACCGACAAGGGCGGCACCATGCGTCTGGGCGCCTACCCCTGCAAGGTCCAGCCCGGCACCCTGGCCTCTGAGGCTTACGGCGAGGCCCTGGTCTACGAGCGTCACCGTCACCGTTACGAGGTCAACAACGCCTACCGCGAGCGCCTGACCGAGGCCGGCCTGGTTATCTCGGGCCTTTCTCCCGATGACCGCCTGGTCGAGATGGTCGAGCTTCCCGAGTCGGTTCACCCCTGGTTTGTGGCTTCCCAGGCCCACCCCGAGTTCAAGAGCCGTCCTACCGAGCCGGCCCCGCTCTTCCGCGAGTTCGTGCGCGCCGCCATTGCCTTCAACGAAGGCTGCGACCGCCACGAGGTCAACTCGGCCGAGTAAGAAGATAGAAGGTCTTCTCGCCAAAGCGGCTTGCGCCGCCGCTTAGCACGTGATTTTTGCCCCAGGGAAACAAGCGGTCCCTGGGGCTTCTTTTTATAATGGGGCGTGCAACGGGCAAGAACGCGGCGACGACAGGGAGGGGAGAGGCGCATGGACCTGACGCAGGCACGCGAAGAGTACCTCAACTATCTGGCCGTCGAGAAGGGCTCGTCAAAGAACACCATCGATGCCTACGGCCGCGACCTTTTGCGCTATGTGGATTACCTAGCGGGCGCCGGAATCTGCGAGCCGGACGACGTGACCCGCGCGCTGGTCGAGGAGTACCTGGGCGTCTTGACCGATGTGGGGCTTGCGCCCACATCGGTGGAGCGCTCGCTGTCTGCCATAAAGGGGTTCCATCGCTTTATGGCCGTCGAGCAGATCGCGAGCGGCTGCCCCACCTCGGCCATTCCCTTGCCCAAACGGCCCGCCAAGCTGCCGGACGTCATTTCGCAAGAAGCTGCGGCGCGCTTGCTTGACCAGCACTTTCCCCAGACACCCGCGGGTCTGCGCGACCATGCGATGTTGGAGGTCCTATATGGCTGCGGCTTGCGCGCAAGCGAGCTCATTGGCCTGGACAAACGCGATTTTTCGCCCGAGCAAGAGGTGATTCGCGTCTTTGGCAAGGGTTCCAAGGAGCGCATCGTGCCCATTCTGGGTAGCGCGCAGGCAGCGCTTGTCGCCTATCTTGAGCAGGGCCGTGACGGCCTGGTGGGGCGCCGGCCCACGGCAGCGGTCTTTCTCAACGTGCGCGGCGGGCGCATCTCGCGCCAATCGGCCCATACGATCGTGGAGCGCTACGGCCGCTTGGCAGGGATCGAGGGTCTGCATCCCCACACCTTGCGTCACAGCTTTGCGACTCACTTGCTGGAGGGCGGCGCTGACCTGCGCGTTGTTCAGGAACTGCTGGGCCATGCGAGTATCGCCACCACGCAGCTCTACACTCACGTGGACACAAGCCACATCCGCCGCGTTTACCTGGCGGCCCACCCCAGGGCCCGTCAGGGCTAGCCTTTACGTTGTTTCTGGGCCTCCGAAATGCGCACACGCGACTTTTCGTGGTTTAAATCGCCGGCCGAGGAGTAACAAAGGGCTTTTAGCCGACGTTTGCCCAGTTGCGCGAGAAGAGCTACTTGGCCCAAGCCAATTTAAACCTCGAAAACTCGCGCATGTGTGCTTGCAGGCGAGTGGGGCGGCGGCCCAAAGCGGGTGGGGCGGCGGCCCACATCCCCACCACGACCCCGATTCAACCGATTTTTGTGGGCAGACGCCCCACCGCAGGTGGGAGAGCGCCCCACACCTGGGAAAGTGCCCCACTTGGGGCTAAATCGGGTGATATAACACTCCCAATACGCATGTGCGCACACCCCGATTTACCCCTCAAAATCCTTTGTACACTACCTTTGAACTGGGCATTCACAGTTCCATCACAACAAAGTCGCCGTTCGCGCCGCGCTTTGTGGAAACACATGTTTGCACACCCAACATCTGGGGCCGCAACACCGCCGAGGGGCGTAAATTTCCGTCTGCGAACAGAAAAGTGGGGAAAAGTGTTTTCTGGTGGGGCGTGGTGGGGAATTTGACGTATAGTGTTCTTCACGCTCTGAAGGAAAGGACCGTAACACCGCAAAAGATTGGAGGGAGACATGCTCGCAGGCGCCTACTCTATGTCGGTCGACGCCAAGGGTCGTGTCACTCTCCCGTCTAAGTATCGTAAAGAGCTTCTTGGCGAAGACGATCACACGGTGATGCTGGTCCCGTACGACGGATGCCTGAACTGCTTTACCGTCGAAGGCTTTAAGGTTTGGCTCAACGGCCTGTTTAAGTCCAATGAGAACGGCTTTAACGCCCGTGACCGCAAAGACGCGCAGCTCAAGCGTTTCTTGTTGGGTACGTCGCAGGAGGTCGAGATTGACTCGGCCGGCCGCGTGGCACTGGGCAAGGTCGATCAGCCCACCTACAAGATCACTGAGAAGCTCGGCCTTGTGGGAAACGTAACGGTTGTGGGCGCGGACGACCACCTGGAAGTGTGGAACACCGACAAGTGGAACGAGATGCGCGCGGTCTACGAAGAGGGCTTCGATTCGCTGCTTTACTGCGACTAGTTATTCGAAAGGTTAGTACCTTGGCAGAAGAATATCGGCATATACCCGTAATGCTCGAGGAAGTCCTTCGAGCGCTCGACCCCAAACCCGGCGACGTAGTCTGCGACTGCACGCTGGGAGGAGCCGGGCACTCGGTGGAGCTTGCTAAGAGGGTGGCGCCCCAAGGCCTGTCTATTGGCATCGACCAAGACGACATGGCACTGGCAGCCGCATCGGCTCGCCTTGAGCAGGAAGTTCCCAACGCAGACGTCAAGCTGCTCAAGGGAAACTTCGGAGACCTCGACGACCTCTTGGTCGAGGCAGAGATTCCCGGCGTCGACTGCTTTTTGTTTGACTTAGGTGTCTCTTCTCCGCAACTCGATATCCCAGAGAGGGGCTTCTCGTTTCACGAGGACGCTCCCTTAGACATGCGCATGGATTCTGGTAACAACACCCTAACCGCAGCAGAGGTCGTAAACCACTACAACGAAGCAGACCTCGCCAGAATCCTTCGCGTTTACGGCGACGAGAAGTTCGCTTCTCGCATTGCCAAGGCCATCGTCAAGGCTAGGGCGGACGCCCCTGTCAAGACGACCCTGCAGCTGGTCGAGATCGTGAAATCGGCCATCCCGGCAGCAGCCAGGAGGCACGGTGGGCACCCGGCGCGCAAGACCTTCCAGGCCCTGCGCATCGAGGTAAACCACGAGCTCGACGTCCTGGACCGTGGCCTTCGCGCTGCGGTGAGGTGGGCCAACCCCGGGGGAAGGATATGCGTCATTGCCTATCACTCCCTTGAGGATCGCATTGTGAAGCACGTCTTCTCGGAGTTGTCCCAGGGCTGCACCTGCCCGCCGGATCTTCCGGTTTGCGTTTGCGGTCATGTGCCGATACTCGACGTCAAGACTCGTAAGCCCCTCGTTGCGTCTGACGAGGAGATTGCGAGAAACCCGCGCTCTAGGAGCGCACTTACTAGGGTGGCAATCAAGCTCGACGCCTCCTAGCAAACTCGTTTCAGTCAGCCGCAAGGCTGTCTGCATATGGGAGCCTTAAGACGCACTACTTATGTACCAAAAACGAACCAAAACGCACTCTAAACGCACTACCAACGAAGCATCAACGAAGTATCAACCAACTCTCACGCAAGTCTTAAGGTCGCTCAACTAAAACTTGAGGGAAACTCTAAAGTAACCCTCAAGAACCCAGCGTACCTGCCATGTTTTATCAACGGCTATGGGTTTTCTCCTAGAGGGGATAGCGAGTTTCTCATGAGGTACCAGGGTTCAGAGGCAATTGATCTGGAGTACGCCGAGAGGAGGCGTGCTCGTCAACAAAGGCAGGCCGCGCCGTCCTTCGAGGTCGTCTCTGGCGGTGGCCTTGATGCCAAGGTGCGCCGCGGCGTCTCTTATGAGTTTCTCGTTCGCGTGGCAGTGGTCTGCTCTATTGCCTTGGCGCTTTTGGTCATCGGCGCAGTGCGCGTTGTTTTGTCGACGGCCACCGTCTCGGCCCTGCGCGCTAACGCCACCCTTCGCACCGAGGTCTCTGAGGCCCAGTCTTTAAACGAGGAGCTCAAGATTGAGCGCTCGGTTCTTTCCAGTAGCACGCGCATTGGCCGCATCGCCACCCAGAACTACGGGATGGTTTTTAGCGGCGAGACCATGAGCGTCAATATCGCCGAGGACGCGGCCATCGCCGATGAGGCCGCCGACGCTACCGCAGCCGAAGATTCCCAGGCCACGGACGCCGCGGCGACCGACGAGTCCACTGAGCAGGCCGCCACCGACGCCGTCGAGCAGCTTAGTGTTGATGCTGCGCAGTCCGGCGATGCCCAGGTCCTGCCCACCCCTGAAGGGTAAACTGGTGTCGTGGCAAGGACTAATAGACAACGCCCACGGCGGCAACGTGTTTCTTCAGAAGCCTCGTACGACGAGGCTTCTCGTTCGCGTAGAGCGATAAGGGCCAGGCGCACCGGCTCTGGCAAGTTCTTTGGGCCCGAGGGCAATCCCTATTGCATATTTGCCATCTTTGGAGTAATGGCCGTCATCGTTTGCCTGCGCCTGATTTGGCTGCAGGTCGTCGACGCCGGCAACCTCTCGCAGATGGCCAGCAAAAGCCACACCAATACCGTCGCCATCCACGCCAAGCGTGGCACCATCTATGACCGCAACGGCAACGTGCTTGCCATGAGCGTCGACTGCAAGGACATCGTGGCCGACCCCCAGCAGGTGGACGACCCCGACGCCATGGCCAAGATCTTGGTCGAGGTCCTGGGCGGGGACCAAGACGCCTATGTCGAGAAGCTCTCGCGCGATTCTCGCTATGCCCTTCTCGCCTCACAGGTCGACGACTCGGTGGCAGACGAGCTTAAGAGCCGTCTGTCTAACGAGGACATGATCGGCATCTACTACGAGTCCAATACCAAGCGCGTCTACCCCTACGGCACCAGCTGTGCCCAGCTCATTGGCTACGTCAACTCCGAGGGAACCGCTCTTTCTGGTCTTGAGTACTACTACAACGAGACCCTTACCGGCACCGACGGCACCAAGGTCTACGAGGCGGGCGCCGGCGGCTCTCCCATGGCGAGCGGGGCCTCTTATGTGGAGGAGGCCGTCGACGGCACCGACATCGTGCTTTCCATCGACATCGACCTGCAACAGGAGTGCGAACAAATCATCACCCAGGCCATCGAGACCTACGGCTCGGAATCGGGCTCCGTCATGGTGACCAACCCCAAGACCGGCGAGATCTACGCCGCCTGCTCGACCCCTATGCCGGATTTCTCCAACCTTACCGACGCCTCGAGCCTCAACCTCAAGCTGGTCACCGACTCCTACGAGCCGGGCTCGGTCTTCAAGATCTTGACGACCTCCATCGGCATCGACAACGGCCTCTTTACCCCCGACAGCGTCTACACCATTCCCGTCTCGATCAAGGTGGGCGACGATTACGTCTACGACACCGACGACGCGCGCGACTACACCATGGACATGACGGTGCGCGAGATGCTTCGCCGCTCGTCCAACGTCGCCATGTCCACCCTGGCCCAAGACGTCATTGGTGCCTCGACCTTTGCGGCCGGCGTCGACAAGTTTGGCATTGGCCACACCACCGGCATCGACTTCCCCGGCGAGGCCGCGGGCATCGTGAAGCCCCTTGCCAAGTACGACGGCTCGACCTTGGGCTCGATGTCCTTTGGCCAGGGCCTGGCCATTCCCATGGTCCAGATCGTGCGCTCGTTTGCCGCCGTGGCAAACGACGGCGTGCCCAACACCCCGCACTTCCTTGTCTCCAAGGGCGGCGAGGAGGTCGAGTGGCCCGCGGGCGAGCAGATCATCTCTAAAGAGACGGCCGACCAGGTGACCGACATGATGCGTACCGTCATGCAAGAGGGCACCGGTACCGCCGGCCAGGTCGAGGGCTACGACATCGCCGGCAAGACCGGCACCGGCGAGCAGGCCTCGAGCGCAGGCTACGAGGAGTACAACTTTGTGGCGTCGCTTTGCGGCTTTGCCAACGCCGATGACCCCGAGGTCCTGGTCTACGCCGGCCTCAACGGCACCGCGCACCTGGCAAGCGCCAGTGCCGCCAACGTGTTCCACGACGTCATGCAGAAGGCGGTAACCACGCTGGGTATCGCCCCGACGCAATAGGATGGGTGAGCCGATTTGTTCAAGATGAGTCCCGCGGCCGTCGTGGCCGCAACAGGAGCGCAGCTTTTGGTCGAGGGTTCCCGCGACATCGCGGGCGATGCCTTTATCGACTCGCGCCGCGTCTGCCCCGGCTCGACCTTTGTCGCCTTTGTTGGCGAGAAGGTCGACGGCAACGCCTATCTGGATGCGGCCATCGACGCGGGCGCGGCCCTTCTCGTCGCGTCTGCCCAGGTAGGGGAGAAGACCCTGGCTCACGCCGCCGAGTCCGGCGCCACCGTGGTGCGCGCCGCCGGCGATGACTGCGAGGCCTTCCTTCTGGCCCTGGCCCACGCCTGGCGCGCCGCCCACCCCGAGTGGCTGGTCGTTGGCGTCACGGGGTCGGTGGGCAAGACCACCACGAAGGACATGCTGCGCGCGGGCTTTGGCGCCGTGGCCGCGACCCACGCCACCCCGGCCAACCTCAACAACCTGATCGGCCTGCCGCTGACCATCCTGTCTGCTCCGCAAGGCACCCAGGTCATGGTCTGCGAGATGGGCATGAACCACTTCCACGAAATCGAGCGTCTCTCGGCCGCGGCCGAGCCGTGCCTGGCCGTGGTGACCAACGTGGGCACGAGCCACGTGGGCCTTCTGGGCTCGCGCGAGGGCATCGCCCGCGCCAAGGCCGAGATCGTGGGCGGCATGTCCGCGCACGGCGACATCCCTGCCACCCTGGCCTTGACCAGCGCAAACGACTTCACCGACTTTATCGCCGAGAAGTTCGCCCGTCCCGCAGGCGTCGACGTCCAGCTTGTGGGTACCGGCGCCACGGACGACGTCCAGGCCCGCGACCTGGATCTTCTCGCCGATGGCACCCCGGTCTTCGAGGCCCGCTGCGCCGACGGCTGGTCACGCCGCGTGCACCTTAACGTCCCCGGCAAGAAGGCCGTCGACGACTTCCTGCTAGCCCTGGCGTGTCTGTGGAAGGCGGGCGTCGACCGCGACGCGGCCTGCGTGGCCATCGAGTCCATGCAGATGACCGGCATGCGCCTGGAGGTTAGCACCTCGGCCGCCGGTGTGCGCGTGATCGACGACTCCTACAACGCCGCGCCCAACTCCATCGCCGCCGCGCTCGACGTCTTGTGCCAGATGGAGTGCTCGGGCCGCCGTGTGGCTGTGCTGGGCGAGGTAGGTGAGCTGGGTGCCGAGGAGCGCCGCCTGCACGGCTACATTGGCGCCTATGCCGCGGCCAAGCCTTTGGACATGCTGGTCTTTATCGGCGGCGAGCTTGCCGGCGAGATGGCCGAGGCTGCCCGCACCATGGGCTTTAGCGAGGACGCCATCCAGCTCTTTGCTACAGTAGAGGACGCTTCTAGCGTCATGGCCCCGATTCTCGAGGCGGGCGACACCGTGCTGGTCAAGGCCAGCCGCTCGGCCGGGCTCGACCGTTTTGCCAAGGAGGTGCTTGCCAAGTGATTGGCAATCCCGCTTACCCCACCTACCAGGTCTTTCTCGCCATCGCCATCTCGGCCGTAGTCACGGCCCTTCTGATGCCGGTGCTTATCGCGGCCATGCACAAGTACCACGTGGGCCAGAAGATTCGCGTGGACGGCCCTCAGCGCCACCTTATCAAAGAGGGCACGCCCACCATGGGCGGCCTGGTCATCCTGTTGGGCATCGTGGTTACCTGCGCGCTTTTGGCCAAGTGGACCCCCGACCTTATCCTGGCCGTTGTGGTGACGCTGGTCACCGGCTCCCTGGGCCTGTTGGACGATGTCGAGTCGGTGGCGCACAAGCGCTCGCTGGGCCTCACGCCTTCGCAAAAGATGGTGGGCCTTATCGCCATCTCGGTGGCCTTCTGCCTTTTGGCGGTCAACTGGGTGGGCGTCGACGCCGCTATTCGAATTCCTGGCGGCTGGTCCATTGACCTGGGCGTTCTTTCTACAACCTTCGATCTTGGCGGCACGCAGATCACGGTGCCGTGGCTCTATCTCTTCTTTGTCTTCCTTCTTATGGCGGGCCTTTCCAACGCGGTGAACCTCACCGACGGCTTGGACGGCCTGGCCGGCGGCTGCACCATGGTGGTCATGTTGGTCATGGCCATGGTGTGCTACCGCTACGACGAGATCAACCTGGCCATCTTTGCCGCCGCGATCGCCGGAGCCTGCGTGGGCTTCTTGTGGCACAACTGCTACCCTGCGAGCATCTTCATGGGCGACACGGGCTCTCTTGCCCTGGGCGCCGCCCTGGCCGCGCTGGCTGTCCTTACCAAGACCGAGGTCACGTCCCTCATCATGGGCGGCCTGTTTGTGTGCGAGGCCCTCTCGGTCGTGATTCAGGTGGCCAGCTTCAAGGCAACTGGCAAGCGCGTCTTCTTGATGGCGCCTTTGCACCACCACTTCGAGAAGAAGGGTTGGGCCGAGACCAAGGTCGTCACCCGCTTCTGGATCGTCTCGGCGGCCTTTGCCACCATCGGATTTGCTCTGTATTTCCAGCTTGGCTAGGGAGTTTTTGACCTATGACCTGCACCGATATTAACGGCGAGAAGACCTGCGCGGCGGCACCTGCGGCCGCGGCGCACCTGGGCGACGTCTGCGTTTTGGGCATGGGCGGCACCGGCGCCGCCGTCTGCCGCTACTTGGCGGCCCATCTTGGCGACCGCGTCTCTTCTGTCACCCTCTTTGGCGGCGCGTCCAGCGCCGAGGGCGAACTCTCTCGCGAGCTTGAGGCCGCAGGCGTTACCTGCCGCCTTGGCACCGAGAAGATCGACGGCACCTTTGACCTGGCCGTCGTTTCTCCCGGCATCTCGGAGTTCAGCGATTTCTTTGCCGCCGCGCGCGATCACGCCGCCGAGGTCATCGGCGAGCCCGAGTTTGCTTGGCGCGAGAGCCCGGACAGGTGGCTGGCCATCACCGGCACCAACGGCAAGACCACCACGACCAAGCTCACCGCGCACCTGCTGGCGGCGGGCGGCATGGACGCCACCGCCGTGGGCAACATCGGCACCATCGTCACTTCTCAGCTGGAAAACCGCGCCGAAGACAACTGGTTTGTGGCCGAGCTCTCGAGCTTCCAACTGGCCACCACTAAATACCTGCGCCCCCGCGCGGCCGTCCTTCTCAACATCACGCCCGACCACGTGGAGTGGCACGGTTCGATGGAGGCCTACGCCGCGGCCAAAGAGCGTGTCTTTGCCAACATGGGCGCCTCTGACCTGGCCGTCATTTCCATCGATGACGAGTACTGCCGCGCCGCCGCGGCCCGCGTGGCCGAGCGTGGCGTGCGCGTCTGCGAGCTCTCGGTGACCTGCGAGCCCACCGGCGCCAACGCCGCCTTTGTGCGCGAGGGCCAGCTTGTCGTGCGCCTTGATGGTGCCGAGACAAACCTTGGCTGCGCGGCCAATCTTGCCATCAAGGGCCGCCACAACTGGCAAAATGCCCTGGCCGCAAGCGCCATGGCCCTCTTTGTGGGCACACCCGCGCAGGCAATCGCGGCTGCGCTTCTCAGCTTTAGCCCCATCGAGCACCGCATCGAGCCCTGTGGCACCTTTGCGGGCATCCACTTTGTCAACGACTCCAAGGCCACCAACACCGATTCTGTCGAGAAGGCCCTCACGGCCTTTGACGCAGGCACCATTGTGGTCTTGCTGGGCGGCCACGACAAAATGACCGACTTAACCTCCCTTTCTGCCGCCGTGTGCGAGCGCGCCCGCGTGGCCGTGTGCTACGGCGCCGCCGGCCCCCGCATGGCCGCAGACCTTGCGCGCGCAAAGGCCGCTACCCCCTGCGACCTGCAGGTCATTGAGGCCGCGCACCTGCGTGAGGCCTTTGACGCCGCCGTTGCCGTGGCGCGCCCCGGCGACACCGTGCTCCTCTCGCCGGCGTGTTCTTCCTTCGACGAGTTCAACAACATGGGCGAGCGTGGCCGCCTGTTCAAGCAGCTGGCCGCCGACTTTGGCCGCGATAAGGCATAGCCGTGGCCCGCAGCGTCGCCCAACAGCAGCGCCGTCGCCGGCCTGCCCCCAATAACCGCCCCGCTACTCGCGCCATCAAGTCGACGCCCGCGCGCTTCATGGAGCCGCGCGTGATCTTGATCTCCGTGACGGCCATTTTGGTGTGCTTTGGCCTGCTCATGATCTGGTCAGCCAGCTCGGTAACCGACCTTGCCAGCTCGGCCTACAACAACGACCCCATGTACCACGTCAAAAGCCAGCTGCGCTACGTCGTGTTCGGCGTTGTTTTGGCGGTGGTCGCTACGCGCTGTGACTACCACCTGTGGACCAAGACGTTTGTCCGGCCGCTGTGGATCGCCGTGATGGTGGCCCTGGCCATGGTCTTTTTGCCCGGCACCAGCCAGGACGCCTACGGCGCCAGCCGCTGGATCAACATCGGCGGCTTTAGCTTCCAGCCCTCCGAGTTCGCTAAGATCTTCATCATCATCTGCGCCGCCGAGATCGCCCAGAACTACTTCGAAGAGCGCTCGGTCGACGACCAAGGGGTCATCAAGCTGATCGTCATTGGCGTCGTTGTGCCACTTGGCGCGATCTTGGGCCAGCCCGACAAGGGTTCGACGATGATCTTGTGCATGACGCTTTTGGTCATGGCCTATCTGGGCGGCCTGGATAGGCGATGGGTGGCCGCCATCGCGGCCCTGGGTGTCGTGGTCTTTCTGTTTCTTTCGTTCAAGGACGACTACTCGCGCAGCCGCGTGATGATCATGTTGGACCCCTGGAGCGACGCCCTTGGCAGCGGCTACCAGCTTATCCAGGGCTTCTATGCCTTTGGTTCGGGCGGAATCTTTGGCGTTGGCCTGGGCTTTTCCAAGCAAAAGTACGCCTATCTCCCCATGGCCCACAACGACTTCATCTACGCGATCATCGGAGAAGAGCTGGGCCTGGTGGGAACCGTGGGCCTTCTTGTCCTTTTTGCCGTCCTGCTGTGGGCGGGCTTCGAGATTGCGCGGCATGCCTCGGATCTCTCGGGGCGCCTCATTGCCGCGGGCTGCACGTCGATGCTCATCATCCAGCTCTTCGTCAACATCTGCGGCGTCATTGGCGTCCTGCCCATGACGGGAAAGCCCATCCCCTTCATTTCTTACGGCGGCTCTTCGATCATCGCGAGCCTGCTTATGGTGGGCGTCATCTTGTCCGTCTCGTTCAACACGGTCTTGCCCGAGACCGATAACGACCGTGCGCGCAGGACCTGGCGCGTGAGCGAGGGCGGCGCCGGCGACCCGGGCCTGTCCTTTGTGGGCGAGCCGACCCCGCGTTCTTCTCGCCGAGAAGGGCAGGGGAATGCCCGCGGCGCTACCAATCAGGCCTCTGCCGGCTTCCGCGTGATCAACGGCAACGGAGGCGGCAGCATCGGCGGGCGGCGAGAAGAACGCCCGCGCACCGCACCCGGCCGCGAGCAGAGCACGCGGGGCCGCTCCACGCCCTTGACCGGCGGCGCACAACAGGGCCGTTCCCGCATTGACCTGGGCCCTTCTGCCACCGACCGCCTGCGCGGTCGCGAAGGCGGCCCCAAGAGAAGAAGGTAGGCTTATCGCTATGGCATCCAAGAAACTTGAGGTCGTAATCGCCGCCGGCGGCACTGCGGGCCACATCAACCCGGCCTTGGCGCTGGCCGAGGAGCTGCGCGACCGCGGCCACCACGTGCGCTTTGTTGGCCAGACCCGCCGCCTTGAGGGCCGCCTTGTGCCCCAGGCGGGCTTCGAGCTCATTCCCATCGAGGTCTCGGGCTTCGACCGCTCGCGCCCCTGGACGGCCGCCACCTCGCTTTGGCAGGTTTGGCGCGCCAAACAGCACTTGGGCCGCCGCTTCAAGCAGGACGGCGCCCCCGACGTGGCGATCGGCTTTGGCGCCTACGTCGAGGTGGCCCTTCTCGGTTGGTGCAAAGATGCCCATGTGCCCTACCTGCTGCACGAGCAGAACTCTGTCCCGGGCCTTGCCAACAAGATGATGGCCCCACACGCCGCGGCCACTTGTATCTCGGTGCCGGCGGCCCGCGCGGCCTTTGAGGGCAAGTGCCAGATCATCGAGACGGGCAACCCCGTGCGCCGCTCGGTCATCGCCGGCGATGCCGCGCGCGGCCGCGCCGCCCTGGGCGTGCCTGCCACGGCGACGATGCTGCTGGTCTTTGGCGGCTCGTTGGGCGCCCGCTCGATCAACGAGGCCATGGCGCGCCTCAAGTCGCGCCTCTTGGACATCGACGATCTCTATATCGTGCAGTCGACCGGCAAGGACGGCTACGACGATGCCACCACGGCCCTTGCCTTGACCGATGCCGAGAAGGACCGTTGGAAGCTCGTCTCGTACATCGATGACATGGGCGACTGCCTGGCCGCGGCCGACCTCATCTTGTCGCGCGCCGGCGCCTCTTCGATCGCCGAGATCGCGGCCCTGTGCGCGCCCTCGGTCCTGGTGCCCTACCCGCATGCCACGGCAGACCACCAGACCACCAACGCGCGCTTCCTCACCGACGCCGGCGCGGCCGTGATGTTCACCGACGCGCAGCTCTCCTCGCCTGAATTCGACGCCAAGCTTTGCGAGCTTCTCGTTGACGCCAATGCCCGCCAGGCCATGCGGGACGCTGCCGCTACGCTGGGCCAGGCCAACGCCGCCGTTGCTCTGGCAAATCAAGTGGAGAAGGTCGCTTGCGCGTAAGTTCTTCTCGCCAATAGGATAAAGTTAGAAGGATGCCTGCCCAAGGTGGGCACCTTCACACCTTCGACCCTAAGGGGCTTTATCCATGTCAGACTTCTCGGACACCCAGACCATCACAAGCGCGCACTTCATTGGCATCGGCGGCGCCGGCATGAGCGGCATCGCCTTGGTTTTGCACGAGCGCGGCTGCAAGGTGACCGGCAGCGACCTTAAGGCCTCCCACTACGTCCGCGAGCTCGAGGCCGCGGGCATCCAGGTCTCCATTGGCCACGAGGCGCCCACGATCGACGCCGTCATGCCGCAGGTCGTGGTGACCTCCACCGCCATCCCCGATTCCAACCCCGAGGTCGTGCGCGCCCACGAGCTGGGTATTCCCATCTGGCCGCGCGCCAAGATGCTGTCGTATCTGTCTAACCACGCGCTTACGGTCGCCGTCGCAGGCACCCACGGCAAGACCACCACGTCTTCGATGGTGGCCACCATGCTCGACAAGCTGGGCGCCGACCCGTCGTTTTTGATCGGCGGCGTTGTTGAGGGCTACGACACCAACGGCAAGAACGGCGACGGCGGCTACTTTGTGTGCGAGGCCGACGAATCCGACGGCTCGTTCCTCTACCTCAACCCGCGCGTCGTGGTGGTGACCAACATCGAGGCCGACCACCTGGACCACTACGGCACCCTTGAAAACATCGAGAAGACCTTCTGCAAGTTCATGGACCTGGTGGGGCCCGATGGCACCGTCATTATCTACGGAGACGTGCCCCACTACGCCGAGCTTGCCCGCTCTACCGGCCGCCGTGTGGTGACCTACGGCTTCGAGGCCGGCTGCGACTACGTGTGCCAGCCGCAGGACTCGGCCCACAAGCTGGCCAGCAACTTTGACGTGGCTTGCACAGGCGGCGAGAAGGTCCACGTGACCATCGCCGCCAACCCCGGCCGCCACAACATGGCAAACGCCACCGCCGCGATTGCCGTCGCAGATGTCCTGGGCTTTGACGTGGAGCAGGCCGCCGAGGCCCTTTCGCAGTTCAAGGGCGCTCGTCGTCGCTTCACCCATGTGGGCGACGTGGCCGGTGTGACCATCGTGGACGACTACGGCCACCACCCCACCGAGATTGCGGCTACCCTTGGCGCCGCCAAGAACCTCGAGTTCAACCGCGTGATCTGCGTCTTCCAGCCGCACCGCTACAGCCGTACCCAGTCGCTGGCCAATCAGTTTGCCCACGCCTTTGACCAGGCCGACGTCCTGCGTGTGCTGGACGTCTTCTCGGCAGGCGAGCTGCCCATCCCGGGCGTCAGCGGCCGCACCGTGGTCAACGAGGTCAAGGCCGCAGGCACCGTGGCAGACGTCGAGTACATCCCCAACCGCAAGGAGCTTGTCGAGAACCTTGTTTCTCTCGTCCAGCCCGGCGACCTGGTGATCACCCAGGGCGCAGGCGACGTCACCAACCTGGGCCCTGCCCTCATCGAGGCCTTGAAGGCCGCAGAGCAGAAGGAGGATTAGGAGCCTTGAGCGTCTTCAACGCTTACATGACTCTCTCGGGCGCGACGGATGCCCAGGTGCTCAAGGACGAGCGCCTGGCGCACCATACGTCCTACCGCATTGGTGGCCCGGCCGCCCTTTTTGTCACGGCCCACAGCCTGACCGGGCTCACCAAGGTCCTGCGCGTCTTGGCAGACGAGCACGTCGAGTGGGTTATCTTGGGCAAGGGCTCCAACATCTTGGCCGCCGACAAGGGCTTTGACGGCTGCGTCATTGTGCTGGACAAGGAGTTCTCGCGCATCAGTGTGAGCGAGGACGGCCTGGTCACGGCAGGCGCTGGCGCCCTTCTCTCCAAGGTGGTCAACGAGGCGTTAAAGGCGTCTTTGTCCGGCCTTGAGTGCGCTGTGGGCATCCCCGGCACCGTGGGCGGCGCCGTGAGCATGAACGCCGGCACCCGCCGCGAGTGGGTGGGCCGCCGCGTTCGTGACCTGGTGGTCTTGCGTCCCGGAGAAGGGCTTCACCGCTACCAGGGAAGCGACATCGAGTGGGGCTACCGCGCAACCTCGATCCCCACGAGCGAGATCATCCTCGAGGCTACCTTTGACCTCGAGCCGGGAGACCGCAAGGCTATGGCCGAGGACATGGACTCGCGCCTGCGCCGTCGTCGCTCGAGCCAGCCCATGGGCAAGCCTACCTGCGGCTCTGTCTTCAAGAACCCGCCCGACCACTCGGTGGGGATGCTTATCGACCGCTGCGGCCTTAAGGGCTACGAGCGCGGCGGCGCCCAGATTTCTAACGAGCACGCCAACTTCATCGTGAACAACGGCAGCGCCACCGCCGCCGACGTCGTGGGCCTTATGGGCCAGGCGCACGAGAGCGTGCTGCGCAACTTTGGCATCGACCTGCAGTGCGAGGTCAAGCTCCTTGGGTTTGGTGCATAGGCTCTATGGCAGCATCCGGCATGAGGCCCACCCCCAGAAAGGGGAGCCCGAGAAACGCCGCCTCGGCTAACAAGCGCTACGCCGCGCCGGGCAAGCGCGCCGCGACGCCGCGTGCGGCTGCGGGACGTTCCGCGACCAGGCCCAGCGCGCGTGGCTCGGCTCGGCCATCGGCTCGCCCGACGGCCCGCGCGGCCGCTAAGGCGCCTGCCGCCGGCTCCATGCCGTCGTTTCTCAGCAACAAGAAACCAGTCGCATCCGGCGGCGTGGCGTCTGCCAGGCCGTCTGCCGCGCGTCGCGCCTCGGGCCCCGTCACGGGCAAGGAGCGTCGCGAGAGGCACCAACGCGCCCAGTCGATGAAGGTCGTCATGGGCGTCATCGCGGGTGTCTTTGCCCTGGGCTTGGCAGCCCTTCTCGCCCTGGTGCTGCTGCGCGACTCTTCTGTCTTCTCGATCGATCAGGTGACGGCCGACCCCACGGCACACGTGACGGCCGATGACATCCAGAAGCTCCTTAAGGTCGATGCCGGCTCGACCCTGCTCAATTTGGACGAGGAGAAGGTCGAGGCGGGCCTTAAGAAGAATCCCTGGGTGGCCTCGGTGAGCTTTGAGAAGGAGTTCCCGCATACCCTTAAGGTCGTCATCAACGAGCAGGTGCCCGATACCCTTGTGGTCATGACGTCGGGCTCCATTGCCTGGTACATGGGCCAAAACGGCTGCTGGATCGAGCCGTGCAAGATTTCTGTGGCGGATGGCGAATCGGTAAACGACGCGGCGCTGGCCGTGGCGCAGGCCAACAACGTCACGCTTATCACCGGCGTTCCTGCCTCGGTGAGCCCCGAGGCCGGCGCTTATGCCACCGACAGCATGCTGGCCACGGTCAAGGAGTTTCGCGAGGGCTTCTCGTCATCTTTTGCCAGCCAGATCGTGAGCTACGACGCGCCTAGCTCGGACGCCATCTCGTGCGTGCTTTCCAGCGGGGTGGAGGTGTCGCTGGGCTCTGCCACCAACATTAGCTACAAAGAGCAAGTGGCCGCGAGCCTCATTGCCAAGTACCCCAACCAGCTCACCTACATCAACGTGCGCACGCCGTCCAACACCACGGTGCGCAAGATCTCTTCCAGCGACGTCACGGCGGGCACAGCGGCCAGCGGCACGAGCGCCACGGGTTCGTCCACAGGCACGAGCGCGTCGAGCAGCGCGAGCAGTTCGACCTCGACGTCGACAACCTCGGGCGCCTCAAGCTCTACCTCCTCGAGTGAGACGGGGGAGACGAGCGACGAGTAAAGGGTTTCTCGCCAACTTGAGAAAGGTGAGTGGCAGGTAATCTACCTGCGGTTTTCACCGTTCGCACATACAGTTTGACTTGAGGGTTGAAGTTGTGCCAATATACGGCGCTTTGACACAAACGTCGAGTTGAACTTGAGGTTTAGGGTTTCTACCAGCGTAGAGGCAAAGCAGATCGAAAGTAGATTGATATGAGCAACGATCAAAAGCGTAAGACAAAGGCCGGGGCCGCAGTTGCCGCTTCGCCAAAGGAGGAAACGATGATCAAAGACACCGACACCTTAAGCAACTACCTTGCCGTCATCAAGGTCGTGGGCGTGGGCGGCGGCGGCACCAACGCTGTCAACCGCATGATCGAGGAGGGCATCCGCGGCGTCGAGTTCGTGGCCGTCAACACCGATGCCCAGGCTCTGGCCATCTCTGACGCCGATATCAAGGTCCACATTGGCACCGACCTCACCAAGGGCCTGGGCGCTGGCGCCAACCCCGAGGTGGGCAAAGAGGCCGCCGAGGACTCCCGTGACGAGATCAAGGCCGCCCTTGCCGGCGCCGACATGGTCTTCATCACCGCGGGCGAGGGCGGCGGCACCGGTACCGGCGCTGCTCCCGTCGTGGCCGATATCGCCAAGAACGACGTGGGCGCCCTTACCGTCGGCGTTGTGACCAAGCCCTTCACCTTCGAGGGCCGCAAGCGCTCCAAGTCGGCCATGGACGGCATCTCCAACCTGTCCGAGAACGTCGACACCCTGATCGTCATCCCCAACGACCGTCTGCTTGACCTCTCCGAGAAGAAGACCACCATGCTCGAGGCCTTCCGCATGGCCGACGACGTGTTGTGCCAGGGCACCCAGGGTATCACCGACCTGATCACCGTCCCGGGCCTCATCAACCTCGACTTCGCCGACGTCTGCACCATCATGAAGGGTGCCGGCACCGCGATGATGGGCATCGGCACCTCCTCGGGCGACAACCGCGCGACCGACGCTGCCTCCGAGGCTATCTCGAGCCGCCTGCTCGAGAGCTCCATCGACGGCGCCACCCGCGTCCTTCTCTCCATCGCCGGTAACAAGGACCTGGGCATCCAGGAGATCAACGACGCCGCCGACCTTGTCGCCAAGAACGTCGATCCCGAGGCCAACATCATCTTTGGTACCGTCGTGGACGAGTCCCTGGGCGACCAGGTGCGCGTGACCGTCATCGCCACCGGCTTCAACGACTCCAACGTCCAGCAGACGCTGCCTACCTTGAACATCCCCGCGCCCGCTCCCGCTGCCGCGCCGGTCAACCGCACCTCTGTGTCGTCGACCCCGATCAACGTGAGCCGTCCGCAGAACTCCTCCTCGGCCAACGACAAGGAGTTCGACATTCCCGACTTCCTTAAGCGCAGCCGCATCTAAGCAGGCTTGCGGCTAAGTCCCAACGTGGCGTCTTTGCAAAGACATACCGTAAACGAGCTGGCCTGGCTCACAGACACCGTCTGTGAGCAGGTCAGCTTTGCGTTCACCGAGAGGGGCGGCGGGGTTTCTGCGGGCGAGTGGTCCTCGCTTAACCTGGGCGCTTCCTGCGCAGACGACCCCGTCTGCGTCGAGAAGAACCGCCGCATTGCGCTGGCCTGCGTGGGTGCCCAGGGGCTCTACGACCGCCTGGTCAACCCGCATCAGGTCCACGGCGACGACGTGGCCCTGGTAAGCGACGCGACCGTGGCCGCGGCCGGTGGCCTTGCGGCTATCCAGGCGCAGGTCAAGAAGGGCGTCGACGCAGTTGTTTGCACGGCGGCGGACGTTCCGGTGATGCTGTGCTTTGCCGACTGTGTGCCGGTTGTCTTGATCGACCCGGCGGGGCGCGGCTTTGCGATCGCCCACTCTGGCTGGCGCGGGACCATCGCGCGCATTGGCGCCAAGGCGGCCCGTGAGCTGGCTTGCGCGGCAGGCTGCGACG
This sequence comes from Paludibacteraceae bacterium, assembly GCA_963630635.1. Lineage (GTDB taxonomy): Bacteria > Actinomycetota > Coriobacteriia > Coriobacteriales > Atopobiaceae > Paratractidigestivibacter. The sequence continues at coordinate 24,067 of CAVGOA010000006.1, read as the reverse complement.
TTGCCGACCTGGTGGCCTACGTGGGCCCGCACATCGGCGCCGCCGATTACGAGGTCTCGGCCGATCTGCTACAGCGTTTTGTGGGTGAGTTTGGCTCCGGCGCCAATGCTGGCGAGAACCACCTTGACCTGGGCTTCTGTGTGCGCGAGGCGCTTCTCGCCGCAGGTATTGCCGCCGGCAACATCGCCGAGTGCGAGGACTCGACGGCAAGCAACACCCATCGGTTCTTCTCGTATAGGGCCCAAGGCGGCAAGTGCGGACGCCACGCCGCCATCGCGGTCCTTCACGGGGCACCGGCTCAAGATTCATCTAAGGCTGCGGTTTAAATGGCTTTCGACAGCACGACATACACTGAGTTCCTTCGCGGGCGCAGGGCACAGATCCTGGCCAAGCTCGAGCGCGCGGCGGCTAAGTCCGGCCGCGACGCGAGCCAGATCGGTCTTCTCGCCGTCTCTAAGACGGTGGAGCCCGAGGCGGTCCTCTGCGCTTGGGAGGCGGGCTATACCGCCTTTGCCGAGAACCGCCCGCAAGAGCTCAACCGCAAGCTGGCTTTTGTGGCGCAGCACCCGCAGATGGCCGAGGCCCGCTTCGACCTTATCGGTAACCTGCAGAAGAACAAGATCAACCAGGTTATTGGCAAGTGCGAGCTTATCCACTCGATCAGCTCGGCCGAGCTGGCCCGCCAGGTCTCCGAGCGCGCCGAGCGCGCGGGCCTGGTTGCGGACGTTTTGCTCGAGACCAACGTCTCGGGCGAGGCGAGCAAATCGGGCTTCTCGCCAGACGAGCTTCGCGCGGCGGCCCAAGAGGTCTGCGACCTGCCCGGCATTGCCGTGCGCGGCCTTATGACCATGGCTCCCAAGGCCGATCCCGACTGCGCCAGGCGCACATTTAGTGGTCTTCGCGAGCTGCGCGATGAGCTTCGCGACCGGATGGGTATTCCACTAGAGACGCTTTCTTGCGGCATGAGCGATGATTTCGATATTGCCGTCGAGGAAGGCTCGACCCTGGTGAGGCTGGGTAGGACGGTGTTTAGTCCAGACTACGTTATGGGCGACTAGCCGACGCCTGCGCGATATCGGCCGCACGGATTGAACGAATTTACGACGCGCGCCCGCGCGTTTACAAGAGAAGGGCACTGACATGGGGTTTCTCGATAACATCAAGGACCGTCTGCGCGGCGACTCGTACGGCGACGACTACTACGAGGACGACTACTACGACGACGGCGCCGACCAGGGCGGCTATGGCCGCTACGACGACGAGCCGCGCCAGGCCGCAGAGCCGGCGCCCTCCAAGGGCCTTCTGGGCAACACGCCGCGCCCCGAGGCCGAGAGCGTCTCGGTCTACACCCGCAGCGGCCGCCCCGTCGCGGCCCAGCCGGCCGCGAGCTCGGCCTTTACCCCGGTGACGCCCACGCCGCAGCCCTCCTCGGCCGCGCCTGTGCGCAACTACACGCCGCAGCAGAGCACCCAGACCCACTCGCACTCCTACGAGACCCAGCTGGGCGCCCCCACCACCACCCCCGCCGACCTGGGCCTCACGCCTAAGCCGCGCATGAGCTCGGGCCAGCTGCCGCCCTACGTCCTGCGTCCTGTCTCTTATGACGACGTGCAGACCGTCGTGCGCCGCGTCAAGACCAACCAGCCCGTGGTCCTGGTCTTCCGCAACACCAACATCGAGACGGCCAAGCGCATCCTGGACTTCTGCTTTGGCCTGTCGTTTGGCCTGGACGGCGGCGTGCAGGAGCTGGGCGACCGCGTCTTTGCGGTGCTGCCCGCGGGCATCTCTTTGAGCGACGCCGATATCAACAAGCTCGTGGCCGACGGCGACCTGGTGCGCTAACGCCGCGCAGGTAACCTAGGCAGTTAGGACTTTTCTCGTATGTCTTTGGACTCCATCAAGCTTGGCGTTATCGGCGCCGGTTCCATGGGCTCCGCCATCGCGCAGGGCCTGGTGGCCGCGGGCGCCATGGACGCGGGCCGCATTTTGGTCTCGGGTCACGCCAACGCCCGTCTCGCCTCTATGGCCGAGAAGGGCTTTGTCACCTTTACTGATAACTCCCAGATGCTCGACCTGGCACCCGACGTCGTTATCTTGGCCGTCAAGCCGCAGGTCTTGCCCGCAGTCATGAAAGAGCACGCGCGTCAGCTGGCCCAGAAGACCGTGATCTCGATCGCGGCCGGCACGCCCACCTCGACCATCGAGGAGGCCCTGCCCGGCGCCCGCGTCGTGCGCGTCATGCCCAACCTGTGCGTCGAGGTCCTCTCGGGCGCCTCTGCCGTCGCGGGAGGCTCCAGTGCGGGCGCCGACGACGTGGCCCTGGCCGCCGAGCTCTTCTCGGCTTTGGGTAAGGCCTCTGTCATGCGCGAGGACCAGCTGGAGGTCGAGGGCGCCGTCGTGGGCACCGCGCCTGCGTACTTTGCCGTCTTTGTCGACACGCTGACCCGCGCCGCCGTCAAGGCCGGCATGCCCAGCGCCGCCGCGCGCGAGCTGCTTTTGGCCACCATGGCAGGCAGCGCCACCCAGCTTTTGCAGTCCGGCGAGCACCCGCGCGCCTACGCCGAGAAGGTCACTTCTCCCGGCGGCACCACGGCGGCCGGCCTCTACGAGCTGGAGCCCGCGCTGTTCGAGGGCTCTTTTGCGGCTGTTGACGCGGCCTTGGCGCGCGCGGCCGAGTTGGCGGGGAAGTAGCACATGTACACGATCGCAAGTCTTATCGCGAGGCTCTTTAACGTCTACCAGTTCCTCATTGTGGTCTGGTGCGTGTTGAGCTGGGTGCCCCGCACGGGCGGCCAGAGCAACCTTGGGACCTTCCGTGACGCTTTGGGCATGCTTGTCGAGCCCTATCTGGGGATTTTTCGACGCATCATCCCGCCCATGAGCGGCATCGATTTCTCGCCGATTGTGGCGATATTTGCCCTGGGCATTATTGAGAAGCTTCTTTTCAGCATCATCTTGTAAAGTGGTTTAGACGTGACCTTGTCACACAAGTTCAAATGAAAGGGAACCAGAATGGCAATCACACCAGCAGACATCGAGCAGCAGACCTTCTCTCCCTCCAAGCACGGTTATGACACCGAGGAGGTTGACGCCTTCCTCGAGCAGATCGCCGTCGAGATCGACGCCATGCTCCAGAAGATCGCTGACCTCAAGGGTCGTCTCAACTCTACCGAGTCCCAGCTTTCCGCCGCCCAGGCCCAGGTTGCGAGCCTGCAGGACGCCAGCGCGGCTGCTCCGGCTCCCGCCCCTGCCGTCACCGCGCCGGCCGAGCCCGTCTCGTCCTCTTTGTCCGCCTCCGAGCGCCAGATCTCCCAGGTGCTGATCGTGGCTCAGCAGAGCGCCGACAAGCTGCTGGCCGAGGCCCGCGAGACCGCCGAGAAGGTTCGCAACGATGCCGACCAGAAGGCTCGCGAGGTCATTCGCCAGGCCCTGGCCGAGAAGCAGAACGAGCTTGACGAGATCGACCGCCTTAAGGCCTCCCGCGAGGAGTTCCGCGGCGAGTACAAGAAGCTGCTGCAGCACTTCATGGACGACGCCGAGGCCGTTATGCCCGCCAACGGCTTTGCCACTGCCCCCAACGGCTCTGCCGGCACGACCCACACCGATGCCATCGCGGCTCCCGCGCCCGTGGCCGTGGCTCCTGCCCAGGACACCGCCACCGGCTTCGGCGACTTTGGCGACCTGGACTAGCAGGTACGCCGGGTCTCCCGCGTTTTAGCGTTTTCACTACACAGAGGGGCGCTGGCCATTGCGGCCAGCGCCCTTTTTGCGTTCTGTGGCGTGGTGCGCGCTACAAAAGAGCCCTCCGGGCGCTGGGCAGGGATTTTCTCGCTACAAAAAAGCCGACCGGGCGCTGGGCAGGGTCTTCTCGCCACAAAACTAGCATCCAGGCGCTGGATTTGAGCGCCCGGATGCTAGTTTTGTGGCGAGCAGCAACTTTTGAAGCGCCCGGACAGCGCTTTTGTAGCGAATGGCCTGCACCTTAGCGCCCGAACGCCGTTTTTCTAGCGAGAAGATGTATTACGCTTGTTGACCTAAATTTTGGTTAGACTCTGGGGTAGATGGGTAAGCTATGCCCACTATGACCATCGCCTTCTCACATACCACCGCCCTTGAGATCCTTCGCGAGCCGGGCTTGGGCCCTAAAATCGTCGAAGCGGGTATACCCATGGCGCTAGGGACCACAATCCCGGACATAGATGCCATCGGCGATGCACTTTCTGGCATCGGCGTGTTCCCAAGTGGCGAGAAGCCCCTTGAGGTCGCCATCCAATCTTCGTGCGGGACGCACGGTATAGAGAACAGGGTCGTTCACCGCTATTCGTCGCAGCTGCCCGAAGAGTCATTCCTGCAGGTCAACGATACTGTTTGTGTTGCAAGCCCCGAGCTGCTTCTTGTTCAAATGGCCGCCTGTGCCACGGACCTCGAACTCACGTTGCTAGCGTGCGAGCTTTGTGGCCTCTATTCACTTAGCGATGGCGCGGAGTATGGTTTGGCGCAGAGGCTGGCCCCACTTACCACCAAGAAGAGAATTCTTGCCTATCTCGACGGTATTTCTTCTCGGCTTTGTGCCCAAAAGGTACGTACCGCGGTTAACCGTGCGTGTGAGATGTCCGGCTCACCGCGAGAAAGCATGCTCTATCTGCGATTTTCTTTGCCGCGCCGCCTCGGTGGCTACGATTTGCCTGTTCTTGCCTTAAACGAATCTGTTGAGCTCCGAAGGCTCGGAGACCTGTTTACCTCGCGGCACCAACGCAAACCGGACCTAATTTTGAGCTTGCCCGATGGCGATCGTCCTGGCGTTTGTGTCGAGTATGCAGGCGCGCCGCACCTGGAACAGGGACGCCCCCAGCTGGACGACCTACGCCAAAACGAGCTGATGGCAGCTGGGTTTTCTCCGTATACCATCTGGAACGATCAGTACAACAGCATGAACTACATGGATGACCTGGTAGACAATGTGATTCGCCAGAAGTTGGGGATGCGCCGCCGTCGCCCTGGCGAGAAGCGTCTTGCCATCGAGCGCGCCCGGCGCGACCTGCTGCTTTGCGAGCTTAATGCAATTGACGGGCATACCTGGGGAACGAGCCAATCGAGCCCCGAGTACCTAAATTGCCTTGCCCGGCTGGCTGAGGCCAAGGCTGCCTGAGCAGTTGCTAGAAAATCGGTGCCCGGGCGCCGCAAGAAGACCTTCCCGCCGCCTAGAACTCGGCAAAGCGCGGGGGAAGGAGGCGGCAGAGGTCCTCGCCGTTGGCGGCCTCGCGCACGTCGTGGACAAAGCGCTGCTCGTCTCCGTTGATAAAATCGCAGGTCAGGCGCACGTCCTCGGCAAACTGTGAGTCGACCACCTTGCCGCGGCAATCGGCCACAAGCCGGTTTACGCGGTCGTACAGTGAATAGGGGAGACGAGCCTCAACCCCCGTGACCTGCGTCATCAACGCGATGGCGTCCTGTGCCTCGGCAGCCTCGACGGCCTCCTTGGTCGCGTTGGTGTAGGCGCGCACCAGGCCGCCCGGCCCCAACAGGGTCCCGCCAAAGTAGCGCGTGACCACGCAGCACACGTCCGCCAGGCCGGCCCCGCGCAGGACCTCCAGCGTGGGCATGCCCGAGGTGCGGCTGGGCTCGCCGTCGTCCGAGCAGCGCTCGCTGCCGTCGGCCAAGATCCAGGCGGGCACGTTGTGGCGAGCGTCGTGGTGACGGGCCCTCACAAGCGCGATATGGGCCTCCGCGGCCTCTTGTGAGCCAACATGCACCAACTGGGCGATAAAGCGGCTGCGACGGTCCTCAAACTCGCCGCAGATCTCGACACCGCCGCGTAGCGTGCGGTAGCTCTCGACGGCAGCCTCGCCCACGCCTAGCCCTCGACCTCAATAAGCGCCGCCCCGGCGTGCACCTCGGTGCCAGCCACAGGTGCTACCTTAGAGAACTCCTCGGCGTTGGTGACGGTCACTATCACGGTGTCGTCCAGGTTCTTCTCGGCGATAAGGGCGCGGTCGAAGGCGATCAGCGGGTCGCCTGCCTGCACATGGCTGCCGACCTTCACAAACAGCGAGAAGCCCTCGCCGTGCAGGCGCACGGTGTCGACGCCCACGTGCACCAGCACCTCGGCGCCGTTGTCTGCCTTGATTGCCACGGCGTGCTTGGTCTTGACCACGGCGGTGACGGTGCCGGTGACCGGCGAATACGCCACGTCCGAGGCGGTCTTTACCGCTAGACCTCGGCCCAGCATCCCGCTGGCAAAGACGGGGTCGGCGACCTTCTCTAAAGGAAGCGCGTCGCCGTTGACGGGAGCGCAGATAACGTGGGAGTTGTTGACGGCCTGGATGGGCAGGGGAGGCTTAGCCTCGGTGGTGAGAAAATCAAGCAAAGCCACGAGCACGCGCCTTTCGACCAGGCTGGCCCCGGCGCCAAGCGCCGCGAGCCATACGCATAACTTGACTATTTTAGTCCCGCGTCAACGTAAAAGCTAGAGAGCGTGTGAATTAGCCGAGAAAGTCGCCGCGCGCGTGCTAGAATCTCATGCGCGAGGTGGGCCAGGCGACCGCGGGGCGCTCGAGCGATCGGGTGCCATGAGGAAAGTCCGGGCTCCACAGGGCAGGATGCTGGTTAACGGCCAGGCGGGGTAACCCGACGGAAAGCGCCGCAGAAAAGAAGACTCCCACCTACGGGCGGTTACCGCGCGTAAAGGGAAAAGCTGAAACGGTGGTGTAAGAGACCACCAGCGTCGTGGCAACACGGCGGCTTGGCAAGCCCCATCCGGAGCAAACGCAAATAGGAGCGCCATGGGTTGGCCCGGCCCGCGCTCGGGTTGCGCGCTAGAGGCAGGCGGTGACGCCTGCAGTAGATAAATGGCCGCCCACGACAGAACCCGGCTTATCGGCCCACCTCGCCTTTGTTTAACGCACGGCGCCCCGCTTTCCCACCGGGAGACGGGGCGCCTTATGTTTGCCGCCGAGAAGCCCGGCCGGGTTTCTCGGCTACCTTCTTTACGTTTTGGGGCTTGTCGGAACGCACGTTTTTCGTTTTGAGAGTTGTCGGAACCGCAAGACGATGTAACTGTACGTTCTGGGACTTGTCGGAAAGAAATCCTTCCGACAAGTCCCTATTTATAAAGCGAGAAGCCTCTCGACTTCCGACAACCTCAAAATCGTAAAGCCGGGAAATGTGTTTCTCGCTTAGCGCACGCGGGCGAGGGAACCCATGGGGTCCCAGGGGGCAAGGACGGTGGCTTCCTCGTTCTCATAGACGTCGCGTTGCTGGGCCGTAAGGTACTTTTTGTCAACGACGACCTGGTAGACGTACTCGTCAAACCATGCGTCGCTGATGGTGTCAAAGCCGTTGCGGCCGTGGTCTTTGCCCCAGCTGTTCTCGACCTTCCACAGGGTGGGCTGGCCATCCGCGTCCAGACGCACACCCTCGAAGACCATGGCGTGTGTCATTAGCGACTCGCCGTAGTCCAGGCGCTCGGCGCGGTCCAGGCACTTCTCGACGGCAAAGCCAAACAGGCCGTCGACGTCAATGGCCGCGGTGTCCATGATGCCCTCTTCGCGCAGGTAGGACTGGTCGACATCGCAGCCAAACCACACAGGCAGGCCGTCTGCCAGCTGCGCCACTGCGACGCGCTTGAGCTCAGCGACGGGCAGGTTGAGGTAGCGCACGCCGCCTGCCTCGACGACGTTGCCCAGGCGAGAGACGGTGTAGGCGTGGCCGAAAGGCTTGTCGGCGGTGGGCGCGCTGATCAGGCTTACAAAGTCATCGAGCTGCATGTCGACCGCGGTGGCAAAGAACTCCTGCGGGGTAAAGGTACCGCTAAGCGCCAGGTTATCGTCCTTGTCGCGCAGGCGCACCTCGAAGGTCGCGGGCGGCTCGCCCAGGCAGGTGACCAGAAGGGCGAAGATCTCTTCGACCATCTGTGCGCGCATCTGCTGCAGGTCGTCGACAGCCGTGCCGGCGGCGTGGGCGTCACGCAGGCGACGGGCGCATCCGCGCAGGTAGCGGGTGAGATAGGCGTCCATCTCGTGGGTGTTCTTAGAGCAGGCGGTCTCGGGCATGGCCTCTTTGGGGCACACGCCGTACTTGGCCACCAGGGCGCGGAACATGTCCCACTGGCCGCCGTCGCAGATGGGGTCGGACAAAAGGTAGCTCACCAGGCGGCCGTCCAGCGGCTCGTCCAGGGTATCGATAATGTTGCACAAGAACCAGTTGCTCTTCTCCAGCTTGTCCCAAAACAGGGGATAGGCCTGCGAGAGCTCGAAGGTCTTGAGGTTGTACTTCTTGATGGTGCGGTAGCGCATGGTGTTTAGGCTGGCGAACATCCAGCAGCGGCCGGAGCGTTGCTGGTCGCACCTGTCGCCCTGGGCAAGGTCGATATCAAAAGCCAAAGCGTTTTTGGCCACGGCCTCGGGCACGCGGGCGGCGGCGCGGATGCCCGACGAGGTCACGGCGTTCTTTGCCACAGCATTGGCGCGCTCCTGCGACCAGGCGTTCTTTGCAGCAAGAAGGTCCTCGGCCTGGATTGCGGCCGCGTTTTGCGGCGCGGCGATAGTGTTAGCGCTCATGAAAGTTACCTCTTTCTAACTTGTACGGTTACGACTCTAGCCTATACCAAATCGGGGGCGATGGCGCGTTGACAATTACCAAAGGGGTGTCGTTTGGGCTGCCGCGGGTCGCCGAATGTCACGAAGTCTCGAAAAATGGTGTCTTGTCTAGATTTGTCGAGTAGCCAGGTGATTTTGGTTCCAGCCAACTGGGCAAACGTGGTCGCAAATGCCCGGGCTACTCGCAGAAATCTAACAAGACACCATTTTTCCCAAGTTCGTGACATTGGGGCCCAGAGTGGATCCGGCCCAAAGCCGGGGAGGGGGTTTAGGCACATAAAAACGGCCCGCCGGATAACCGACGAGCCGTGAACGTGTGGTGGGCGTTATAAGATTTGAACTTATGACCTCTTCCGTGTCAGGGAAGCGCTCTCCCCCTGAGCTAAACGCCCGAAGCTATGTACCGCATATGCGGTTGTTGCTGGGGTTGCAACGAGTTGATATGGTACCTAATCCGTGTAGCCCGCGCAAGCCCCAATTTGAACTTTTTTAGCGGCTGGTCCATTAGAGGATCCTGCGCCTAAACGTGGCGCCGTGGCTGTCTAGGTCAACAACGAACTCCACGGCAAAGCCCGACTCCACGATCACGCTTGCCTCAAACGGCGCTCCCGAGGCGTCGAAGGTCGTGCGAATGCGTCTAAATGCGGGCGAGCCGGCCGGTTGCTGCAGGTACTTGGCCTCGGTCTTGTCCAGAAGAACGGCCTCGTAGACCTCACGGGCGCTCGCCGGCAGAAGGCCCGAGGCCTCGGCGATGTTGCCGTACAGCGAGTGCTCGAGGTCCTTCTCGGTTAAATCGGGGCACACCGAGCAGGGGACATAGACGCTTTCGATGCGCATGGGCTTGCCGTCGGCCAGGCGCAGGCGGCTGATCTCCCACACCTGCTCTTTGCTGCGCAGCTTCAGCCGCTTGGACACGCCTTCGCTGGGCGTTACGCGCCTGAAGTGCAGAATCTTTGAGCTGGGCGTCATGCCGCGCGATTCCATCTCGGCCGAGAAATTGAGCGAGTAGGTGATGGAGTCGACGGGCTTGCCGTGTGCCAAAAACGTCCCTTGCCCGCGGCGGCGCACCACGTGGCCTTCCTCAACCAGATCTTTGAAGCAGCGGCGCACCGTGGCGCGCGACAGACCAAAGGCCTCGCAAATGCTGGTCTCGGTGGGAAGGGCGGTGTTGCCGTCGATTACGCCGGTGGCAACCATCTGCAGGATGCGCTGCTCAAGCTGCTGGTAAAGAGGGGTGTGGGACTCAAAATCGAGGGGCTTGGAAGACATTGCGCTTAGAACGTCCACGGGGTTGTCTCCTAACTCATCGGATCACTGTTGGTAATTGTACGATATGTACCGTACAAATTTGGCGAGAAATTACTTGTCGACGGGACGGCTGCGGAGAGGCGGGCCTTAGTTTCATGCTCAAACAGTCCTGATTCGCACGAACGTGACATTAAGTCACGTTCGGCTCATGCGGAACTGCGCGTGAAACTAAGGCCCGCCTCTCCGCGCACGCCTTGCGAACTGCAGGAAAACTATCCAAGCTCAATCAAATAAGAAAAGGTATAAGGGTAGGGAAGGAGATAATTTTTTATATAGAAGAGCAGAGGGTCGGGCAAGATATCCTATCCCTAAAGGTGGGGACGGAATACCGCTTGCGACCCTCTGCTCTTCTATTTATATAAATATTCTTACTATTTGTAGGGGGCTTCTATCTTTGATTGAGGCGGGAGGGGTTTCTGCTGCCTGCGATGAGGCAGGGTCGGGGCGTGGCTTTGCCTTTAAGCGCAGTTCCGCATGAGCCGAAGGCCACTTAATGTGGCCTTCGTGCGAATCAGGACTGTTTGAGCATTAAAGGCAAAGCCACGCCCCGAACCGGAGGGATACGCCCTTCTCGCGAATAGGACTGCTTGAGCATGGAACTAAACCCCGCCCTCCCCTCCGGGACCACGACGGGATACGCCTACTCCGCCGGGGCGAACTGCGACTCGTAGATGTCGCTATAGATCCCGCCTGCCGCCAGCAACTCCTCGTGCGTCCCCGCCTCGGCAATGCGCCCCTGGTCAATGACGCAGATCAGGTCGGCGTCGCGCACGGTCGACAGGCGGTGGGCCACCACAAAGCTGGTGCGCCCCTCCATCAAGCGGTCAAAGGCGCGCTGGACCAACAGCTCGGTACGGGTATCGATGTTGCTCGTGGCCTCGTCCAAAATGAGCATCTGCGGTTGCGCCACCATGACGCGCGCGATGCATAAGAGCTGCCTCTGGCCCGCAGAAACCGAACTCGATCCGTCCAGCACCGTGTCATAGCCCTGCGGCATACGGCTAATGAACTCGTCGGCATAGGCGGCGCGGGCCGCGGCGCGCACCTCCTCGTCGGTGGCATCGGGACGTCCAATGCGGATGTTATCGGCCACCGTGGCGTGGCGCACCCAGGTGTCCTGCAAGACCATGCCCCAGCTGGCGCGCAGGCTGTCGCGCGTGATGTGGGCCACGTTGGTGCCGTCTACCAGCACAGCCCCGTCGTTCACATCGTAGAAGCGCATCAAAAGGTTAATCAACGTGGTCTTGCCGCAGCCCGTGTGACCAACAAGCGCGATACGCTGGCCAGGCTTCACGGCCAGGTCGACGTCGCGCAAGATCAGGTGGTCGGGGCTGTACCCAAAGGCCACGTGGCTCAAGGTGACCTCGCCCGTGACCTGGCCCAACACGCGCGCGTTGGCGTCGTCGGGCTTCTCGGCGGCTTCATCGATCAAAGCAAAGAGGCGCTCGGCGCAGGCCACGGAGTTCTGCAGCTCGGTCACCACGCCCGAGATGTCGTTGAACGGCTTGGCGTACTGGTCGGCGTAGGACAAAAATGCCGAAAGCCCGCCCACCGTGATGCCGCCCGCCAGCGCCACAAAGGCGCCAAAGATGCCGATCGCGGCATATACCAGCGAGTTTGCAAAGCGCATGGTGGGGTTTGCCAAAGACGAGAAGAACACGGCCTTGTAGCTCTCCTCGCCCATGCGGCCGTCGACCTCGCGGAACTGCTCGCAAACCGGCTCGGCCATCGAGAAGGTCTGGACCGACGAGACGCCCGAGACCATCTCTTCCACGATGCCCGTGAGCTGGCCGCGCAGCTGGCTTTGGCCGGCAAAGTGACGGCTCGCGTGGGTCGAGATGAAGCGCGCGGCAAAGACCGAGATGGGGGTCAAGACCGTCACGACGCAGGCGATCGCCACGTTAAGGCGAAACATGAACGCCAACGTGACCACGATGGTCAAAACGCCGGTAGGCAGCTGCTGAAAGCCCATGACCAGGCCGTTTGTCAAAACATCGGCGTCGGTCACGATGCGGCTGGTCAAGTCGCCGTGCTCGTGGGAGTCGATGTAGGACAGCGGCAGCTCCTGCAGGTGCGCGAAGGCCTGCTCGCGCAGGTCGCAGGCGGCCTCGTACGACAGGCGGTTGGTAAGTGCGGTCAGGCTCCACTGCGCAGCGGCGGTGACGCACACGGTAAGGGCAATGCTTCGCAGGTTGGAGGCCAAAGCGTCCAGGTCAACCTGGCCCGGCCCCACCACGGCGTCCACTGCGCGGCCCGAGAGCGTGGGCAGCGCCAGCGTGCCCACCACCACGACGACCACCAGGGCCACGGTCGCGGCCAGGCCCAGGCGCCGCCCGGCAAAAAGCCCCAGCATGCGGCGGACGGTTCCCTTGTTGTTCTTCTTGGCGGCCATTAGCGCGTCGCCTCCTCTCGGCTAAGCTGCGAGTCGCAGATCTCGCGGTACACCTCGCAGTTGGCGAGAAGCTCTTCGTGCGTGCCCAGACCCACCTCGCGGCCACCGTCCAAAACAAGCACCTGGTCGCAGCCCTTAACAGCGGTCACGCGCTGCGAGATGGTGATCACGCAGGCGTCGCTCATCTCGCGGCGGATGGCACGGCGAAGCGCGGCGTCGGTGGCAAAGTCCAGGGCAGAAGAGGCGTCGTCCAAAATAAGGACGGCCGGTTTTCTCGCCAAGGTGCGCGCGATCGCCAGGCGCTGGCGCTGCCCGCCCGAGAAGTTGCGGCCAAACTGCTCGACGCCGCTGGCCAGGCCCTCGGGCTTGGCGGCCACGACGTCGGTGGCCTGGGCACAGGCGACGGCAGCCATAAGGTCCTCGTCGGTTGCCGCGGCGTCGCCCCAGCGCAGGTTAGACGCGATGGTGCCCGAGAAGAGCTGCGGGTTTTGCTCGACGATCGAGACCTCGCGGCGCAGGCTTTCGACGTCAAGGTCGCGCACGTCACGGCCGCCCACGTAAACGGTGCCCGACGTGGCGTCAAAGAAGCGCATGAGCAGCGCGGCCAGTGTCGTCTTGCCAGATCCCGTGCCGCCGATGATGCCCAGGGTCTGGCCGCGGCCCAGCGAGAAGCTGATGTGCGAGAGGGACTCTTTGCTGCCCTGGGGGTAGGTGAAGCTCACGTCGTCAAAGCGCACGGCCGCCGGGGCCGCCGGGGCCGCGGGCGCCGCCGGGGCCGCGACGTCGCCCGCGCTGCCAGCCGCGCCCTTCTCGCCGTCAATGCAAGCCTCCAGCGTGCCGTTGACCTGCGACGGCTTGGTGTCAAAGACCTCGTTGATGCGCCGCGCGCAGGCCGATGCTTTCGAAATCATGTTGATGAGGTTCGTGAGCTTCAAAAGCTCGACCAGCGCCTGGCTTACGTAGCTCACCAGAGCCACCAGCTGGCCCTGCGTGAGGTGGCCGGCATCGATCTGCAGGCCACCGTTCCACAAAAGCGCGATCAGGCCGCAGTTGACCACGGCATAGGTCAAGGGGTTGACCAGGCCAGATATGTCGCCGGTCGAGACCTGTAGGTCGCGCACGTCGTTGGCGGCAGCGGCAAAGTTGCGCTTCTCGGTGCCCTCTTGCCTAAAGGCGCGCAGTACGCGGGCACCCTCGAGGTTCTCGCTGACCTTCAAAAGGACTAGGTCCAGGGCCTGCTGAATCTTGCGGTAGCGCTTGTTGGTGACCTGCATAAAGGCGATGATCATCGCCGTGGCGGCCGTGGTCGAGACCAGCAGGCACGCGCCCTCGGCGCCGTCGACGATAAAGGCCGAGACGATCGTGCCCACCAGCACAAAGGGCGAGCGCAGGATCAGGCGAAAGAAGAGGTTCAGGCCGTCTTGGGTCTGCTGGGTGTCGTTGGTGATGCGCGTGATCAGGCTCGCGCGGCCCAGGCGGTCAACGTCCTCGCGCGGCAGGGTCATGACGTGGTGGAACAGGTCGTCTCTAAGCGCCGTGCCAAACTGGGCGGCCAGCTTTGACGAGAAGTACTGCGCCACGACCGAGATGGCGTAGCAAAAGATGCCCAGGCCAACCAGGGCGGCTCCGTGCCACAGGATATAGGTCGTGTCGTTTTGCGCGATGCCCACGTCGATGACCTGGGCCATGACCAGGGGGACGAAGAGCTGCAGGATCGCCTCGAGGCCCTTGAACGCGGGTGCCAGGAAGCACTCGAAGTAGTGGCCCTTGAGGTAGCGCCTAAGTCGAAACATGTCACTCCTTAAAACGGTGGGTGCGCGGCGTCGCTGCGACGCGGCAAACACGCCAACCCACCATTCTAGTCGTTGTGGCACGTTCGCGCGGTTTTATAGGTGCCCACCGTCGAGAAGGGCGCGCGTCCGCCGCCCGCCGCCGTGGCCGCCGCGCTTAGGCCGTGCGCCCCAGGCGGGCGGCAAAGTTGCGCCAGAAGTAGCGCACGGGGCCGGGGTCGTGCGTCAGGCGCTGGGGCAGGGTGGGCACGCGGTCGTAAAGAACCTGCAGGTACTCGCCCCAGTCGCTTCCAAAGTCCAAGATCTCGACGGTGTGGACGCGCTGCTCGCCGTTGCGCGAGACCATGACCTGGGTAACGACGCCCTTGACCTGCACCTGGTACGGGCCGCACTCGATGCCAAGCTCGACCTGCGAGCCCAGGCGAAGCTCCTCGGAGTCGTCCAAGAAGAGGCGCACGTTGTGCTCGGTGAGCTGCGTGGTTACGCCCTCATAGACGGTTCCCGGGTTGGGGCCGCTCAGCGTGCTGATGCCCTCGAGCACCGTGACCTGGGCAAGTGCGGCGTCCTTGACCTTGACATTCTCGCCGTCAGAGTCGCGCCCGTCGGCCAAGAAGAGGCTCATGCTCAAGAAGTATAGGTTGCGGACCAGCCAGAACAGCAGGACGAGAAGGCCCACCAGCCTCGCCGAGGGCGCCTGGATCAAAAGCCAGATCACCCGTGCGATGGCCGCCAGCGAGAGCGCCACCAGCACGATGAAGGGCGCGAGGCTGCGCCAGTCCGTGACGCGGCGCGTGGCCGGACCGGACTTGTCGGTCACCTTGAAGGTCGAAAGCGTGATGCCCAGCGACTCTTTGACTATGGGCACCAGCAGGTGCGGCATGACGGCCGTCTCGTAGATGCCGCTCCAGCGTGTGGTGATGCGCCCCTGGCTTACCACGCGAAGACACACGGCCTGCGCCACAAACATGGGGAGCCAAAAGACGACAAGGTCCAACCAACTGCAGTTAAACACCGGTATGGTAAAGACGGCAAATAGCAGCGGCGAGAGAAGATAGATTAAGTTCTTGATGGGAGAATACCAGTACACCACCGAGCTCCAGTAGCTCGTCTTCTGCGCCAGGGTCAGGCCGGGGCGGCGCATGATGCCCAGCTTGCGCGCGGTGACAATGACGCCGCGGCCCCAGCGCGTGCGCTGCTGGATGTGCTCGGCAAAGGTGTGCGGCGTGGTGCCAGAGGCAAGCGGGGTAGGCAGCGCCAGGCTCACGTAGCCGGCCGACTCGATCAGCAGGCCGGTGGCAAAGTCCTCGGTAATCGATCCCGTGTAGAACCCGCCGACGGCCTCCAGCGCCTCGCGGGCAAGCACGGTGTTGGAGCCGCCGTAGATCACGCTGTTGCTGGCCGTCTTGGCCACCTCGACGGTGCGGTAAAAGTAGTCCTGCTCGTTGGGAAGGCTCATCTCGGCGTAAAGGGCATGCTGGAAGACGTCCGGGTCGTGGAAGCACTGCGGTGTCTGCAGTAGACCCAGCCTGACCTGTTGCTCGGCCGGTAGGCCAGCGTTGCGGCGCTCGGAGTCGATGAAGTAGGGGATGGTCTGCATCAAGAAACCGCGGCAGACGATCATGTCGGCGTCTAAGGTCACGACGTAGGGCGAGCTGGTGCGGGCCATGGCGGCGTTTAGGTTGCCCGCCTTGGCGCCCTTGTTGTTGGGTCGGTCGAAGTAGCCCACGCCCATGCGCTTGGCCAGGGCGCGCATCTGGGGGCGGCGCTTGTCGTCGCACAGCCACACGTGGACCTTTGAGGGGTCGGGGTACTCCAGGTGGTTGCAGGCGTTGATGGTCTTGGCCAGAAGGAAGTCCGGCTCGTTGTAGGTGGCTATGAAGATGTCGACGTCGGGGTACTCGTCGGGCGCACAGGCCGGCAGCGGGTGGGAGCGCATGCCCGCCACGTCGCGAAAGTGGACCAGGGACTCGACAAAGCCCAGGATCTCTACCAGCAGCAACGCGATGTTGCAGGCCACCGCCAGCCAGCCACACTTAACGGGCACCGAGAAGAACACGCGCCAGCACAGGTAGACCAGGGTGAAGAACGTGCTGGCCAGGATGGTTGCCTGACAGGCGGCCGCGCGTTTGGGGTTGACCTTGCTGGGGCGGGGGTCTTCTCCCAGTCGAAGCAGGTCCTCGTAAGTGCGGCCCTTCTTGGGGCGGCGGCGCATAGCCACGCCCACCAGCAACGAAAGCGCGATCAGTCCAAGGGCGCTCAGCGCAAACCAGCACCAAGAAGCCTCGGGGCTCAAGTCGAGCCCTGCCGTGATAACAGTCAAGCTAAATCTCCTCGTCAAAGTGCTAATCACAATTAGATATTACTCGGGCGACGCAAGCCGTGCCGCCGTGCTGCCAACCAGAAACGCCAGGCTCCTTTTTGTGGGGCGGCTGTGCATATGGCCCTTCTCGATATTTGAACAGGCACGACTCAATATAATGGCGCGTGGCCGCTTAGCTGCGCTTTAGCGGTTTAAGAATTTTGAACAGTATTCAAAACACATGTTGTCCTGCGGGTATGCGGGCGCGGAAGGCGAGGGAAGCGATGGCCGAGAAGATCATCATCATGGCAGAGTCGGGAAGCGACGTTTCTGCGAGCGTGGCGGCCGAGCTTGGCATCTATATCGTCCCCATGCACGTGAGCATTGGCGCCAAGACCATCGACGACGGCCAGATTCCTGCTGCCGAGATGCTTGAGGAGTGCCGTCAGCTGGGCGTTTTGCCCAAGACCAGCGGCTGCACCCCGGGCGACTTCGAGGCCGCCTTCGACAGCGTCCACAAGGAGCACCCCCAGGCTAAGATCTTGTATCTGGCGTACTCGGCCGTGACTACCTGCTCTTTTGAGTCGGCGCGGGCGGCGGCGCAGGGCCGCGACTACGTTGTTGCCCTCGATACCCAGCAGGTCACGATCGGGCAGGGCTTCGTCGTGGTGAGCACAGCCAAGCACCTGGCCGCCAACCCCGATATCTCTATCGAGGAGCTGCGTGACTTCGCGGCCGACCTGGCCTCGCGCATGCGCTGCGGTTTTATCCCCGGCGACTTGGGCTACCTGCGCGCGGGCGGCCGGCTTTCCAACGCGGCCTTCCTGGGCGCCACCCTGCTGCGCATCAAGCCGGTCATCGAGATCGTTGACGGTAAGCTCGTGGCCACCAAGAAGCTGCGCGGCGCGATGAGCGGCGCGGCCTTGGGTCTGATGGACCTTCTCGCGCTCAAGGGCGACTTCGACCCCGAGCAGGTTTTCCTTGTGCGTTCGCCCGGTCTGCCCGAGTCGGTGCAGCAGGCTGCCCAGAAGCACGCCTATGACCTGGGCTTTAAGAACGTTTATTGGTACGAGACCGGCAACGTTATCACCTCGCACTCTGGCCCCGGTTCCATCGCTGTCGCCATGGCCGCCGCCAAGCAGTAACGCGCCCCCGGGTGGCCCGCCCGGGCCGTCCGCGAACAAAATCGACGAAAGACGGGCGCACCCCGTCGAGTTAGCAAGAAGACCCCAGCCTTGGCCGCGCGCCAACTGGGGTTTTCTTGGCTTCGGGGGCAGCTTTGCTGGCCAAGACTCGCGAGTGCGCCCGTCTTTCGTACTTTTTGAATTCGTTGCCATTCATTTGACGGGCCTTCAATTTTCGATTGAATAAGAAACCGCAGGTAAAAAGCCTATTGACTTGACCTTTGCCTTAAGTTGACAGTCTCCCTGTTTTTGTTCCCCCGGGGGATATACACTTTTAAGGGAACTGTCAGCATTAGGCTTTTTGGTCCGTCGGAGATTAGGGGGCATCGCCCACATGCGTACGTATCGCGAGTGATCCTTTTCAACTAACAACTTAGAAGCCCAGCCCCGCCCGCACTAGCGAGTAGGGCTTTTAACTGTGCGGAGACGCGCGGTAATTCATGCAATGCGTCACGAGATTGAGGTGGTCTACATGAGACGCAACGATGATTTGGGCAAGAAAGCGCTATCGGTGTTGATGAGCGCGTTCTTGGTTGCCCAGATGTATTTCACCCCGTTGCAGACGGCATACGCCGCCAGCGGTGTTGCTGCGGGGGAGGGGATAACCCAAGAGCAGACCGTTAGCGATAGCGGTGACAAGGACTCGCAGGAGTCTGCCCTTAGCAACGAGGACGGCGAGAAGTCCGTTGACGATGCCGAGCAGGCCGTCGACGATGAGCAGGTCGACGACGAGCAGCCCGGCGACGAGCAATCCGACGAGCCCGCCGCTAACGATGAGGACAACGCCGACGAGCAGCCCGCCGACACCCTTCTTGTCGAGAACAACGCCCTCATGCTTGCCGACGCGCTTGGCACATCGGGCACCTACAACCCCAATGCCACCCCGGTGCCCATCGACGACACGTCCGGCACCATCAATGCGACGCTTTCTTATGACGAGGAGGGCGCGCAGCTGTACGACGGCGCGGCCATCGAAGCCGACGACTCTTTGTATGCAACGGTGAACGTTGTCTTCGACTCCAATAAGAAGCCGACCCTCGAGCACCCCAACGTTTCTTATGCGCTCCCCAAAACTATTGCAGTTGCGAACAGGGCCAGCTCTGACCTCTTGGACTCCAAGGGCAACAAGGCGGGCACTTGGGAGATTTCCGACAACACGGTTGTCCTGAAGTTCAGTGACACGTGGCTCAGCGCTCAGACTTCCGAGATCTCGGCAAACTTCAAGTTCAACTTCACCCTTTCCAATAAGAACCAGGGCGATGGCAGCTCTACGTCGATTTCCTTCCCCGGGGTGTCTACCGTGGTGAACGTCCCTACCAAGGACGGCAACGTGACCGGCAGCAAGAGCGCCGCCAACTATGACGCGGATGACAACTCCTACACGTGGACCATCACGATCAAGCCGGCCACGTATGCCACCAACGTTGTGGTTAATGATGAGATCGGCTCCAACCTCGAGTTTGCGTCTGGCACCTTCTACCTTATTGATAAAGACAACAACAAGACCAACTTCGAGAACAGCCAGGCTTATGACGTCTCGATCTCTGGGAAGCAAGCGACCTTTAAGCTCGGCAACCTTGAGGCCGGTACCTACAAAATCGTCTACAAGACGAAAGTGAGCGAGTCTGCCCTCAAGGACCTCGCCGACGGCAAGACCTTGAGCGATGTCGACAACAAGTGCTCCTGGATCTGGGGATCTGCCAGCCGCCAGACCTCCCAGGAAGTCAAGGTTACGCCCCAGGCCATCAAGTACTCCATGGTGAACAAGTCCGCTTCGGGCACCAACTCCGACATCACCTGGACGGTCAAGCTCAACACCGGTACCCTCAAGGCCGACATGAGCAACTACACCTTCACCGACACCCTCGGCGACGGGCACCACTTCGTTGCCGGCACTCAGTACACGGTCACCGATTCCAACAACCAGACGATCCGTACCGGCAACGTCGATGCCTCCAGCAAGACCTTGACCTTCTCATTGCCTGGCACCGTCGGCAAGCAGTCCCTCACCGTCACGTATCACACCGCGATGGACAGCACCGCTTCGCTCAACCCGGTTAAGAACACCGCCGAGGTGACTCCCAATGGCGACGGCGTTACGGGTGAGGGAAAAGGCACCTACACCCCCACCGATACGGCCACTTATGTCGAGAAGACCCTTGACTCTCGCAGCGACGACGGCGCTACCGCTACCTGGACTTCCACCATCAAGTTCCAGAGCATGGCGGCGGATACCGACGCGAGCAAGATCCAGTGGGTCGACACCATCAGCAGGAGTACGTGGGCTAGCTTTACGTTCAGTGACCTGGTGCTCAAGGCAGGCGATGCAACGCTTGTCGTGGGCGACGACTATACGGTTTCCTATAACGACCCTGGTACCTGCACGGTCACCTTCAAGGATTCCGCAACGGTAAAGGGCCTTATCGGCAAGACCGACGTTGTCGTTACCTACAAGACGACCTTTAAATCGGGGGACTCCATCGCGTCTGGCCAGAAGTTCACCAACACCTCTGTTGTGAACTACAACAACGTGAAGAAAGGCGAGGCCTCGGCCGATTACAGCATCGTCTCGGTCCCCAACGTCATCAAGAAAGCCAATAGCTCCAAGTGGGATGCCAGCTACAAATGGTCCGACGGTACTCGCGGCGCCTGGCTCATCACCTGGGAAGCATGGGTAAACAGCTACGGCGGCTACCACGACAGTATTCTCGACCTTGGCTCTAACGACGTTGTTCTCACCGATACTCTGCCCGACGGAATGGAGTACAAGAAGAACTCGTTCAGGTACGTTCTTGAGGGCAACGACGGTTACGGCAATGTTTGGGAGAAGGCCGGCGACGAGCCCACGATCTCTGGCAACACGGTGACGTTCAGGGTCTCTACCTCCGAGGCCGCCAAGAATGGCAGCTGGGTCGGTAAGGCGAAGTTCTTCTTCCAGACCGCCGTTAAGAACGACATCGATGCCGGCGCGTCCAAGACCTACAGCAACTCCGCCACGGCCGAGTCGGGCGGGTACAAGTTCCCCTCCGGCACCGGTACCACTACCATCACCAACAACGTTTTGTCCAAGTCCCACACCAACGAGGACGGCGGCACCGACAACAAGGGCGGCCTGATCAACTACAGCATCACGGTGAACCCCAACGCCCTTGACCTCGTGGACGGCGACAGCCTCACGCTTGTCGACACCATGAGCTCGACGCTCTCTTATGTCAGCGGCTCCCTCAAGGTGTGCGACGCCAGCGGCAACGACGTGACGTCAAGCTGCACCCTCAATGTCGAGAACTCCACGGTAGACGGTGAGGAGAAGACCGTCCTTTCCATCAGCGTGCCCGATGCCGCAAAGCTCACGGTGACGTACAAGTGCCTGCCTATCGGCATCATTGGCAAGGACATCAAGATTTCCAACAGCTGCGTCCTTAAGGGCATGAGCAGCACGTCCAAGTCCGATTCCGCCACCTGGACCGTTGCCAAGTCGTCCGCCGGCGCCGACGCGGTGAGCTATGGCCTGACCGTCAAGAAGGCCGCCCAAAACGACACCTCCAAGGTGCTTGAGGGTGCCAAGTTCAAGCTCTCCTCCGTAGATTTGAGCACGTTTGAGAAGACCGAGGTCGCCACCGGTGCGACCGGGTCTGACGGCACGCTGGCTTTTGGCAATAAGGACAAACCGCTCGATTCTGGCGTTCTTTACTATGTCGAGGAGACCGAGGCACCCGAGGGTTACGAGATCTCCTACGAGGGAACCTACGTGCTCTTCTATCCCGCCACGGCTACCACTGTGGCGATCGAGAACTTCGATGCTGCCTATGCGGCGGCCAAGGCAAAGGGCCACACGCCCGTCATCGGCACGGTTTCTGACGCGACGACCGTCGGCCCCGGCGTCACCTTCACGGTTTACGACAAGAAGAGCACTTCCGCTACGGCGACGCCTAAGGTCCACAAGACGGTGGCCGGCAAGACCTCGAGCGAGACGTACACGTTTGGGCTCTTCTCCGCCAAGCAGAACGCCGACGGTACTTACGTTAAGGACGGCGACGCCATCGAGACCGTCACCGCCAAGGACAACGAGACCGCTTCGTTTAGCACGCTGAGCTTCAATGATGAGGACACGTACCACTACGTGATTTCCGAGACCTCCGCGCTCGGCTCCGGCTGGTCGAACAACGGCGACGTCGTGGTCACCATCGTCGTGGCTAGGAACGCCGACGACGAGCTTACGGCCACGGTCTACTACAGCAAGTCCACCACCGGCATCAACGCCGGCGTGGTCACCAACACCTATAACGCCACCGGCTCCGCTACCCTGCGTGCCCACAAAACGGTCACGGGCGGCACCGACGCCACCGCCAATAAGGAGTTTGAATTCGAGCTCTACGAGGGCGAGGGCACCACGGGGACCAAGCTCGGCACCGTCAAGGCTAAGGACGGCCAGACCGTCGACTTCGACGCGATTAGCTACAAGCTTGCCGATGCCGGCAGGGAGTTTAAGTACACCATCCACGAGACCGGCCAGAGCGGCTCTGGCTGGACGCTCGCCGGCGACGTGACCGCCACCGTCACCGTCACCGACAAGGGCGACGGCACCCTCGGCACCGACGTGACGTACTCCACCGCCATGACCGATGGCGGTGCCGCACTCTTTACTAACAAGTACGTGACTTCCGGCAAGGCCACCATCGACGTCTACAAGACCGTCAACGGCAGCACCACCGCCAAGCCCGGCGAGATCTTCACCTTCGACCTGTACGAGGGCGAGGGCACCACGGGCACCAAGCTTGACACCGTCACGCTGAAGACCGGCGAGACCAAGAGCTTCCAGGATCTCACCATCACCGAAGCCGGCACCAAGACCTACACCGTCCATGAGGTCGGTCACAACGGCAACGGCTGGACCGCGGCCGACGACGTGACCGTTACCGTGACCGCCAAGGACAACGGCGACGGTACGCTGACCACCACCGTCAACTACGGGGAGGGCAAGAACGCCGCCGCGTTCAACGACACCTATGAGGAGGGCACCGGCTCCTTCCAGCTCAACCTCGAGAAGACCGTCAACGGTGCGGCCCCCAAGGACGGCGAGACCTTCGAGTTCTCCGCCACGTCCAGCGACGGCGGCCCGACGCTCGCCAACGTGACCACCGACGCTTCCGGCAAGGCTTCCTTCGCCGCGGTTGAGCTCGGCGACGCCGATGCGGGTAAGACTTACCACTACACCATCTCTGAGGTTTCTAACCTTGACGCGACGCACTGGACCAAGGCCAAGGACGTCACCGCCACGGTAACCGTCGGCACCCGCGGCACCGACGGCAAGCTGCCCGTCACCGTCAAGTACTCCACGGGCGACACGGCCACGTACGCCGCGTTCGACAACGCCTATACCACGACCGGCTCCGCCGACATCAAGGTGAGCAAGACCGTCGTGGGTGGCACCGAGGCCGTCAAGGGCGAGGAGTTCACCTTCGAGCTCGTCGACGCCAAGAATGAGGTCGTCTCTACCGTCAAGGCCACGGCTGGCCAGACTGTCACGTTCCCAGACGTGATGTACACCACCGCCGACGCGGGCAAGGAGTTCACCTACACCGTCCGCGAGACCGGTCACAACGACAAGGGCTGGACGGCGCAGGCCGAGACCACGGCGACCGTGAAGGTCACCGAGAACGCTGACCGCTCCATCTCTGCCACGGTCGAGTATGGCCGCGGCACCGGCGCTGCTACGTTCACCAACACCTACGCCACCTCCGGCACCGCCACCGTCCAGGTCTACAAGACCGTCAACGGCGGCACCGAGGCTAAGGAGGGCGAGAAGTTCACCTTCCAGCTGCTCGATTCCCAGAAGAAGGTCGTCGACACCGTCGAGACCGAGGCCGGCAAGACCGCCAGCTTCCAGAAGCTTCAGATCACGGGCGAGGGAACCTGGACCTACACCGTCCACGAGACCGGCCACGACGAGGATGCTTGGTTCGCCGCGTCCGATGTGACCGCTACCGTGACCGCCAAGGATAAGGGCGACGGCACGCTTGACGTCACCGTCACGTACAGCAACGGCACCAACGCCGCCGCGTTCGACAACACCTACGCCCCTGCCTCCGTGACCTTCGACGTCCAGAAGACCGTCAACGGCGGCTCGATTAACTCCAACGAGAAGTTCGAGTTCCAGCTTTACAAGGCTAACGAGTCCGGGGAGAAGGAGGGCGAAGCTCTTCAGACCATCATCGTCGACGGCAGCAAGTCCACCGACGGCAAGGCCAGCTTCAGCGCCATCGACTACGACAAGGTCGGCACCAGCCGCTACGTCATCACCGAGTCCTCGACCCTTGACGGCGAGCACTGGACCAAGGCCGCCGACGTCAAGGTGACCGTTAACGTGACCCGCGACGCGACCAACAAGAAGCTCGTCGCTGCCGTCGCCTACTCCAATGGCGCCGATGCTGCGAAGTTCGACAACACCTACGCCGACACCGCCTCCGCCACCCTTTCCGTCAACAAGAAGGTCGTCG
>CAVGOA010000005.1:0-72467 GCA_963630635.1 Paludibacteraceae bacterium | reverse complement strand
TGGTGCCGTCACCCACGGTGTCGTTGGTCTTGGTGGCGACCTCCTTCACCAGCTGAGCGCCCATGTTCTCGACGGGATCCTTGAGCTCGATCTCCTTGGCAACAGAGACGCCGTCGTTGGTGATGGTGGGGGCGCCGTAGCTGCGCTGAAGGGCAACGTAGCGGCCCTTGGGGCCCATGGTGGTGGTCACGGCGTCGGCCAGGGTGTTAACGCCCTTGGCAAGCTTGGCGCGCGCGTCGGTACCGAAGTAAATGTCCTTAGCCATAATGTTTAGTCCTTTCTGGTGACGCGGGTAAGTCGCGAGCCCGCGTCCGTGGTTTTAGTAAGAGGCGAGAAGCCCGTACGCAGAAACCCGCGCGAGGCTAGTCCTCGATGATGGCGTAGATGTCGTCGGCGCGAAGGAGCAAGAAGTCCTCGCCGTCGACCTTGACCTCGTTGCCGCCAAACTTGCCGTAGTAGACCTGGTCGCCAACCTTAACGTCCATGGCCACGCGCTCGCCCTTCTCGTTAAGCTTGCCGGCGCCCACGGCCACGACCTCGCCGCGCTGGGGCTTCTCCTGCGCGCCGCTAGAGATGTAGAGGCCGCTAGAGGTCTTCTCCTCCTTGGGAGCAGGCTTAACAAGAACGCGATCGCCAAGAGGCTTCAAAGTCATGGTTTCCTCCTTTGTAATGCGCCCGGGGACACCGGGTGCTCTATCCAACGCTATGGATAATACCCACCGACGCCGACTTATACCATCGAGATTGAAAAAATCTCATATAGGGCACTTAGATTTCTTGATGCGTTTTGGTATAAGCAGTTGGCGAGAAGGGCGCACGGGGGTTTGACGCAGCTAAGATACCGGCAGTCGACGCGCCCCGAGCGGCGCCATTCTGCAGTTCGGCGGCAAAATCATGCCGCTGGCAAAACTTTTTCCGCCGCTGGCAATTTTTGGGTAATACTTTTCCACGACAGAGTCCTATTGATAGCGCGATGCCCGGCATCGCACGAAGAAAGGAGACGTTGCCGTGAGCTCCACCACCGCAAACGGCTCTTTCTGGGAGGGCCCGCTTACCTCGTCCCTCACCAAGAAAGACAAAGTTACCACCCCCGAGATGCTCTTTGGCTACCTGGTTGGCCCCTTTGGCGGCCTTCTCGCATCGGGCATCTTCACCAGCCAGCTGCAGAACTACTTCACCGATGTACTTCAGCTTGACCTGTCGTTCTTGACGGCCCTGCAGCTCTTCTCCACGATTTTGATCGTCATCGCCAACCTGGTGGTGGGTCAGCTCATCGAGCGCACGCACTGCCTGGCCGGCAAGGCTCGCCCCTGGATCCTGCTGTCTGCCCTGACCTTCTCGGTTTCCACGGTTTTCATGTTCTTCGTGCCGTTTGAGGGCGTGGCCAAGATGGTGTGGATCGCCATCGCGTACAACCTGTACTACGCCGTGGCCTACCCCATCTACAACACGGCCAACTCAACGCTGGTCGCCGTCTCGACCCGAGACAGCGAGAAGCGCGGCGCGCTGGCGTCTCTTACCAATATCGCCGGCTTTGGCGTCATGGGCACGGGCACGATGATCTTCCCCATGTTGGTCTCGTTTGCCTTGAAGCAAGACCAGAACCTGTGGCTTTTGGCCATGCTGGTGGTGGCCCTTCTCACCGCCCTTACCGTCTACCTGCAGTATCGCTTTACCCGCGAGCGCATTACCGAGGAGCTTCTGGCCGGCGGCGCTACGGGCGATGGCTCGGACGACAAGAAGGCCGACGCGCCGTCTTTGAACGCCCAGCTTAGCGCCGTCACCCGTGAGTCTCAGTGGTGGATCATCATGGGCGTCTACCTGCTGTATCAGTGGAGCGGCGCCATCAAGAACGGCTCGATGACGTACTTCTGCAAGTGGGTTTTGGACAACACCTTCTTTGGCACCGCCGACGCGTGGGGCGCTTCTCAGTCCATGCTGAGCATCCTGGGCGCACTTCCCATGGCAGCCGCCATCCTCTTTGTCATTCCGCTGTGCAACAAGTTTGGTAAGCAGCGTGTGTGCATCGCGGGCATGGTCGTGGGCGTCATTGGCGGCGTCATCGCCTTCCTGGGCAACGGCCAGATCGTGCCGGTTGGCGTGGGCATCGCGCTTAAGTGCCTGGGCTCGGCGCCCATTGGCTACATGATTTTGGCCATGCTGGCCGACGTCATCGACCACGTGGAGTTCAAGAGCAGCCTGCGCACCGACGGCCTTACCATGTCGATCTACAGCTCGATCATGGTCGCGGCCACCCCGATCTGCAACGCGATCTTCTCGGGCATTTTGGGCGCCGTGGGCTATGACCAGGCCGCCGACATCACCTTGGGCACCGCGGCCCAGACGGCTCTGACGCAAAACGCCATCTCGGTGAGCTACATCCTGGTCGAGACCGTGTGCTTTGCCCTGTGCGGCATCCTGCTGCTTTCCTTCAACGTCGAGAAGAACCTCCCGGCCGAGCAGGAAGCCCTGAAGCAGCGCCACGAAAGCGCTGGTCAAACGGCGTAACCCAAGGCGCTAGACCACGCAATTTGACCTCCCCCGCGTCGTCTTGGCTTCTCTCCCCCTATAACCGACGGCGACGCCCCCGCGCGCCCGGCATCGACTCTTCCCCGATGCCGGGCGCGATTTTTGTGCCGCGGCGTGGTCACGAACCACGCCGACCCGCCGCTACACAACGATGGCGGGACCTATTTCGCAGATTGTGGGCCAATTGAAGCGCTTTATCTGCGATTTAGGTCCCGCCATCGAAAGAAGGGTGGGAGCCGCTATGCCCCCAGGGTGACGGTGGTCGAAAGGGTGCCGTCGGTGACGGTGAGACGGGCCTCGGTGCCGGCGGCCTTGTCGAGTTTGACGACGGCCAACGCCTCGCCGTAGTAGGTGTCGGTTTGGCCGGTCACAAAGCTGCCGGGGTTGTACGGAGCGGCGCAGCCAAAGCCCAGAAGACGGCAGCCGTTAGCCTGGGCCTGCAGCATACCGCGCGAAAGCGGCAGGGTGGTTCCAGCCTCATCGGCATAGCGTACGCGAATAAAGACCAGGTCATCGTGGGTGCCAATGTACTCTGGCTCAGCCACCAGACGCGCAGGGCCAGACGCCGAGACAAGCTCGCGGCGCCCGATCTCGGCACCGGCCGCGTCAAAAGCCACGGCCTCCAGGCGGCCCGGCTGCCACTTGCAGCTCATGCGCGCGATCACGTCGCCGCGCATGTTGCGGCGGGCAACCTCGTGCCCGTTCAAGATCAGCGCCACGCTGGCCGCGCGGGCATAGACCTCGACGTTGGCCACGCGGCCCTCGCAGCCCTCCCAGGCCCAAGAGTCCATGGCGTTCGACATCTTCCAAGCGCTGGGCGAGTGCTTCTCGCCGGTGTGGTTAACGGGGCAAACGGCCACGTAGGGGCCCGACTCGCCGCCAAGGGCCACGCGGGTGTACAGGGCCTCACCAAGCGGCTTGCCCGTAAGGTCCACGCGGCCAGACCCGGCCGTCAGCCAGCCAAACTGCAGCTGGCGCGGGGCGTAATCGGCGTACTCCCACGAGCCCACGCTCGCTTCACCCAAATAATCCATGCCGGCCCACACAAAGTCGCCTACCAGGCGCGGGTTCTTCTCGGCAAGTTGGGTAAAGCGCCAGGCGTCCGAGCAAAACGTCTCGGAGCCTAAGATCAAGCGGTGCGGGTACGCGCGCAGGTCGTGCTCGTAGCGGTCGACTCCGTAGTTGTAGCCGGCCATGTCCATGGCCGCGTAGGCGTCGCGAGTCACCCAGTCGCAGAAGGGCAGCGTGGCACCGCGCTTCATGAAGCCCGCGCCCAGGATGCCGGCCAGGTTGTTGAAGAACTCGCTGCCCACGGCGCGATGCTTGACGGGGCGGTCGCCTTGCTCGCGCTGAGCGGCCTCGGCAGCCTCGCGGGCGGCCTTCTCGTCGGAGTACTGGCCAAAGCCCACCGAGCTCAAGAAGTTAAAGAAGATGTTGACGCCGCAGGTCACCGGGCGCGTGGGGTCAAGATCGTGCAGCAGGTTGGTCATCTGACCGGCCAGCTTGATGCCGCGGTCCTCGGCCGTCTCGCTCACCTCGTTGCCGGTGGAGTACGCCACCACGCAGGGGTGGGCCTTGTCCTTGGCCACCATATCTGCCAGGTCCTGACGCCACCACTGGTCAAAGTAATCCACGTAGTCGTGCTGGGTCTTGTGGATGTACCAGTGGTCGATGTACTCGTCCATCACCAGGACGCCCAAGCGGTCGCAGGCGTCGAGAAGTGCGCGCGAGCAGGGGTTATGTGCGCTGCGCAGCGCGTTGTAGCCCTGTCGACGCATGAGAAAGACCTTGCGCTCGATGGCGTCGGCCCAGGCGCAGGCGCCCAGGATGCCGTTGTCGTGGTGGATGCAGGCGCCCTTCAAGATCACACGCTCGCCGTTGAGCAGAAGACCGTTGTCGCCCCACTCCAGGGTGCGGATGCCAAAGGTGGCCTGGGCCTCGTCGCGCTCGCCTCCATCGGCCGCCGTCAAGGCAACGCGGCACAGGTAGAGCTGCGGATCGTCCGGCGACCACAGGGGCGCGCCGGGCACGTCAAGCTCCAGGGTAGCGCGGCCGTCCGGGCCCACCGCCACCTCGCCGGCCGCCAAGGTCTTCTCGCCATCAAGCGAGACAAGCTCGACCACGGCCTGGCCAGCACCGGTTGCCTGGATGTCCACGGCCACGCGGGGCGTCGCGCCCGCGCCGACCCCGGCCGCAAGGGTGCGCACGCACACGCCGTCGCGCTCGATGTGGGTACGCGGACCCACCCACAGGGTCACGGGCCGATAGATGCCCGCGCCCGAGTACCAACGGCTGTTGGGCTGATCAGAATTTTTGGCCACCACGCGGATCTGGGAAGGCACGTCGGCGGCGAGAAGATCACTTAGGTCGACGTAGAAGTTGGTGTAGCCGTAGGGGCGCTCGGCCACCTTTTGGCCGTCGACGTAGACCTCGGCCAGGTGATAGACACCCTCGAACTCGAGGATGACCGACTGGCCGGCGTACTCGGCGGGCAGGGTGTAGTCGCGCACGTACTCGTAGTCGCGGCCAACAAACCAGCCGCTGTTGTGGGCGCTGGGGGCGCGCTCGTCGCGCGGCTCATAGATCATGGCGTCGTGCGGCAGCTCGACGGGCTGCCAGGGCTCGGCAGTCGCGACGTCGCCCGCCGCGCCCGTCTCCTCGCCCTCAACCAGGTGCCGGTACGCCCACCCGTCGTTAAACGAAATACCCTTCACGCTACGCCTCCTTGTTCAATAAAGTGCAGGTCGCACGATGTGTTCCGCTCGCCAACTCCTGCGTGCTGCCGTCGGGCAACACCAGCTCGCAGGTGGCACCCACGGGCACTTCGACCTCGATCTCAAACTGGCCGTCCGCGATCTTCCAAGAAGACGCAACGCGGCCCAGGACCGTCTGGACACTACCGCGCGCCCAGGTCAAGCCGCCGCCCAGCACGGGTGCCACGCGCACGCGGCGATACCCCGGCTCAACAGCCTCGATGCCGGCCACGCGCGTGTACAGGAAGTCGCCGATGGCGCCGCTCGCGTAGTGGTTGTAGGAAATCATCATGTCGGTACCGTCGTCGCCAATGGGGCACTGGCCATTCTCGTCCAGGCCGTCCCAGCGCTCCCAAATGGTGGTCGCGCCCTGGGCCACCTCGTAGAGCCACGAGGGGCACTTGGTGTTGAGCAGCATCTTATACGCCACGTCGGCGCGGCCGTTATCTGCCAAGGCAAACAGGATGTAGGGCGTGCCCGGGAAGCCGGTGCCAATGCAGTAGTCGCCCTTCTCCACCAGCTTGACCAGGTTGTCCACGGCAGCCGGCTGGTTCTTCTCGCGCAGCATGCCAAAGTGAATGGGCAGCACGTAGGCGGTCTGGAACTCGTTTTTGAGCTTGCCCGCGCCATCGGTAAAGACGTCCTCGTAGGCAGCCGAGACGCGCGAGGCCAGGGTGCCGTAGCGCTCGGCGTCGTCGTCCTTGCCCAGGATGCGGGCAATCTGGGATACCAGCGAGCTGGTGTGCTGCAGGCTGGCCGTGGAGGTCCACTTGCTGCGGGCCTGCCATTGGCTCATCTTGGGCACGTCGGGGGCAACCCAGTCACCAAAGTGCAGCGTAGCGGGCGTGTGCCAGATGTAGCGGTACTTACCCAGGCCAAAGCCGGCCCAAAAACGGCACGCGTCCACGTAGCGGCGCATCATGTCGTAGTTCTCGCGCAGGACCTCGACGTCGCCCTCGGCGCGGTAGAGCGCCCACGGCACCAGCACGCAAGCGTCGCCCCAAAAGTCGATGGCCATCGAGGGCATCGTGGCCGGGAAGCTAAAGCCGCCGGCGGGCACCGTGTTGGGAATGCCGCCGCCGCGCAGCTGCTCGGCGCGCACGTCGCGCAGCCACTTGCGAAGGAAGCGACCCATGTCAAAGTTGTAGCAGGCAGTGGGCGCAAAGACGGCAATGTCGCCGGTCCAACCCATACGCTCGTCTCGCTGGGGGCAATCGGTGGGGATATCGACAAAGTTAGAGCGAGAAGACCACTGGATGTTTTGCTGCAGGCGGTTGACCTGCTCGTTCGAGCACTCGAAAGAGCCCGTCTCGCGCACATCCGAGAAGACCGGGTACGCGCGGACGTTAATCGCGTCTTCGTTGGCGCCGGTGACGCTCACGTAACGGAAGCCCATGTAGGTCATGCGCGGGCGGTAGGTCTGGTCGCCTTCGCGGGCAGTGTAGACCAGCTCGGCCTTTGCGGTGCGGAGAAAATCGGTGTTAAGGGTGCCATCGGGCTTTAGGATCTCGGCGTGGCGCACGCGGATGACCTGGCCTTGCACGGCGCCGATAAGATCAAACTCCACGACGCCGGCAAAGTTCTGGCCAAAGTCGTATATCAGCTCGTCGCCAACGTGCGTGACGCTCACGGGCTCCATCGGCGCGTGCAGGCGCACAGGGTTGCCCAGCGCGGCCGAAAGCTCCGGCGAGACGCGCAGCTGCTCGCGCGCGGCATGGCGCCACGCAACGCCGCCCAGGTCAACACGGGCGTCGTAGACCTCGCCGTCGTAGAACTCGGCAAAGCGCACGGGGCCGTCTTCGCAGACCTCCCAGCTGTCATCGGTCCCAAAGGTCTGCGTGGTGCCGTCCTGGTAGGTCACGCACAGCTGCAGCAACAGGGCCTGGCGGTCGGCCGAGACGCGGTTCACGCGCGTATAGACAAAGGCGCCCACGGCCCAGCCGCCGGCAACGGTCGCTACCAGCTCGTTCTTCTCGGCAAGCTGATCGGTCACGTCGTAGGTCGCGTACTGCAGGTGGGTCTTGTACGAGGTGAAACCGGGAGCAAACATCTCGTCGCCCACCTTTTTGCCGTTGAGGTCCAGCTCAAAGACGCCCATCGCGGTGGCATAGATGCGCGCACTGGCAACGGGGCCGGCCAGCTCGATCTGCTTGCGAAAGACCATGGGCACAGGAGACGTGCCCTTCTCGGTAAAGCTGTAGGCCGGGTCGCTGATCCACTGGGCATCAAAAGAGGCGCCCAGAAGGCCGGTCTCAAAGGTAAGATCGGCCTCGGCCTTCTGGCCAGCGTCGTCGGTCACAATCAGGTGCGCGGGGTACACGGTGCGGGCCGCCAGCGCCGGGCCGTCGTAGCGCGCGGCCTGCGTGGCACCCAGGTCTACCTGGTGCTCATTTACCGTAACGGTGGCTGCGACCACAGCGGCGCCTGCGCAGTCACTTGCCACGGCAAAGTCAAAACGCGGGTGGCGCTCGTCGGTCACGCAGCCGGACTCAAGCCCCTCGACCGCAAATCGGGTAATGGTAAGCATTGAATTCTCCTTTGGGAAAAGCGGGCCCGAGGAACTCCCCGGGCCCACCTTCTAGCAGCTATTGAGTTTACGCTGGCCTGCTGGCGCTCGTCACGCCCGGGCCATCGCTTTTAGGCAACCCGGTGCTGCCTTAGATCGCCCTCTTGCCAAGCTTGAAGAACGCGGCCACAACCGAGACCAGCCAAGCAACCAAGAAGAGCACGATGGTCACGATAGCCTGGTTGCCGGCGATAAAGGCCGACTCGTTGCCCAGCTCGAGGTTAGAACCAAAGATCTGGCCCAAAGACTGCGCGCGGGCGTTCACAAAGACCGAGGCCGCGTAGAACAAAAGCGCGGGCGCGGCGACGCGCAAGATGTCCGAGACAATTCCCATGGCCTTGTTGTCCTGGCCCTGGACCAGGGCAAAGCCAGCCAGCGTGCACACCAGGGCGCCCGCGACAAGACCGGCGATCATGCCGTTCATGTCCTGGTAGTAGGCCTGGTTGGCGTTGAGAACATAGAGGACAAGCGTGGCGACCTCAGCCACGGCGGTGATGCCAAACATGACAAGACCGGCGGTCTGACCCTTCTGGTTGCTCATTAGTTCTCCTCCTTAGCGGAGCCGGCAACGGCCCCCTCTTCCTTCGACTGCTTGACAGCCTCGGCCGCGTACAGGCCACCAAAGACGGCTGCAAGTCCAAATCCGGCGATCGTGGCGCCGTTGAGGACCGTCTCCCACCACGGGGTAACCGAGACGGTCTTGATGTTTTGCGTGGCGCTCTGCGAGAAGGCGTAGAGCTGGTAAATCATGTTCTGACGCAGGTAGTTGACCAGGGTAGCGTCCTTTGCGACAAGGGCCTCAGTGAGGTAGGGCCAGCTTGCCAGGACCTCTTCCATAGTCTCGCCGGTCGAGAAGTCGGCGATCATCGTGATGCCGCCGTAGAGGCACATCTCGGCGCGGAAGTAGCCGGCGTTGTTGGCCATGTCGGTGGAGAGAATACCCTTGAAGCCCCACTCGTTGCGCAGAATCTCGCGCAGCAGGCCCCAAGAACCGTTGACCGGGGTGGCGCCAATGCGGCCAAAGGAGGTCATGACGCCCAGGGCGCCGGCGTCCTCGACGGACGCCTGGAAGGCGCGCAGCTCTCCCTCGCGGGCACGCTGCTCGGTCATGTAGGGGGCAACGCCAGAGCGCTGGGTCTCCTGGTCGTTGAAGGCAAAGTGCTTGGGAGCCACGATCACGCCGTACTGGTTGGCGCCGGCCACGGTGGCGGCACCAAGGCCGCTGGAGAGCACAGGGTCCTCGGAGTAGTACTCGAAATTACGGCCGTTGAAGGCGCAGCGGTGCACGTTGATGGCCGCGGCCCAGATCAGGTAGTTGCCGCTCCACAGGCCGTCGTTGCCCATGAGCTTGCCCCACTCGCTGGCAAGGTCCTTAGAGAAGGCGCAGCCCAGCATGGTCTCGGTGCACATGGTGCCCATGGCATAGCCGGCGTTGGCGTCGTCGGCGTGAAGGCCGCGGGCGCCGATGGTGCCCGAGAAGCCGTTGGGGCCGTCGTTTTGGTAGACAACGGGGCTGTCGATCTCGGGGATGGCGTCGGACTGGCTGCCGCCCTTGGTCACCTTGGCGATAAGCTCGTCCAAGGGGATCTGCTCGACCAACTGCTCCCAGCGCGGGTCGTTGATGTCGTCGCTGCCGGCCAGGTCAGAGAGCTTGAGCGAGCCGCCCGAGCCCTTCTCGTTTTCAATAGAGCCGTTCTCGGTGATCTGGTAGACCTCGTTCATGAGGTTCTTGACCCACTCGTCGAGCTTGTCGCCACCAAGGGTCAGGTCATCGTAGGTGCGCGGGAAGGTGCCGTTCCAGTCGCTACGGGACAGCGGGGTCATGTAGCCGGGCAGGTAGTAGTTGACGTCGGCGTCGGCCAGCTGGTTCACGACCTCGACGTCGGTGCTCTTGGAACGGGCGAGGGTGTCCTCGTCGACCTTGCCCTCGGTGCCGATCTCGACGGCCTTGACGGCGTCGGCGCTGCCGGCAACCGCGGCACCCTGCGCAACCAGCACGTTATTGGTGGCCTCGTGGGCATTATCGGCCACAGTCACGTAGTAGGTGCCGCCGTCCAGGATCCAGCCGCCCTTGCCGCTCTTGGCGCTGGAGTCCCAGCTGGCCAGGTTCTGAAGGTCGACGGTGAACTTGATCTGCTCGTCTGCACCGGCGGCCAGCTCGGCGGTCTTGCCAAAGTCGATGAGCTGGATCGCGGACTTCTCGACGGCGTTGGCCTTGTCGTAGTCGGTGTAGGGGACGCTCACGTAGAGCTGGACGACGGACTTGCCGGCAACCGAGCCGGTGTTGGTCACAGTCACAGATGCGGTGAGGGTGCGATCGGCAGTGTTGACCTCAACGGAGTCCAGAGTCTGGGTGAAGCTGGTGTAGGACAGGCCGTAGCCAAAGGGATAGGTGACCTCATTCTCGTAATCCCAGATAGAGCCGCCCTTGGACACGCCGGCCGCGCCGGTGGCGTTGCCCTGACCCTTGATGGAGTCGAAGTAGCGGGTCTCGTAGTACTTATAGCCGGTGTAGATGCCCTCGGCCTCGATGACGTAGGCAGTGGAAGAGGTGGAGCCGCCGCCGCCAAAGGTGTCGCCAGCGCTCTCGACCTTGAGGCCGGTCATGAGGGTGTCGGGGAATACCAGGGCGCTCGTATCAGTAAGCTGGATTTCGCCAAAGTTCTGCGCGGCGGGAGCCATCGCGGGGTCGACGGCCACGGTGTCGGACAGGCGGCCAGAGGGGGAAACCTCGCCCAGCAGCACGTCGACCACGCCACGGAAGCCGTAGGCGCCGGGCAGGCCAACAAAGAGGATGGCAGAAACCTTGCTGTCCTGCTTGAGCTCCTCGAGCTCCATGACGGTGCCACTGTTGATCACGACGATGACCTTGTCGAAGTTCTCCTCGGCAAGGTTGAGCAGGGCGCGCTCGTTGGTGGTGAGGCCAAGCGGGCTGCTGGCACCGGTCGCGGTGGTGTCGATGCCCTTCTCGCCGGGGTAGTAGTCGCTGCCCTCGGAGCCAGGACGGGAGAAGACCACGATGGCGGCGTCGTTGTAGCCAGAGAAGCTGCTCGCGTAGTCGCTGTTGCCGCCCTCCATGCCGTAGATGTCGGGCGAGGGCTCGCTGGGGACGTAAGGGGTGGTGAAGCCGGCGGGGCGATACTTGTAGTTGATGATCTCGGCGCCGGTGAAGCGGTTGGCGCTGCGGCCAGACTCGACGGCACCCAGGGTCTCGTAAACCGACTTCATGGTGGGGTTGAGCTGGACGCCCGCCTCGTCAAGGGCAGTCACGAAGTCGATGGCTTTGTCGGTGGTGCACATAGAACCCATGTTGCCGCCCTGCAGCGGGTAGTAGCCGCCCACGCCAAACAGGGTGACCTTGGGAGACGCGGACAAAGGCAGGGCCTTGGCCTCGTTCTTGACCAGGACGGTGCCCTCCTGACCAGCGCGGCGACCAAGAGCCTCGTGCTGAGCGATCAGCTCGTCGGTCGTGGCGTAATCCGAGACAAACTTGTCGTCGGAGGTCTGCTGGGCGCTGGTGGTGCCCAAAGCAGAGTCGATTGAAGTGCGCCAGGTGTCGGCCACCTTGTGCATGCCCACGAGACCGGTGCCGGCGGACAGGGTCAGAGCGACCATGCCGCGACGCGTAGTCATAACGGACTTCTTCTTCATTCCTTACCTTCCTTCCCTTTCTGTGGGCGAAACCCCCTACGAGTCGCTGCCGTCTTTCCCGGTGACGGCTTAATGCGCCTCTGCGGTTTCGTTTGTTAGGAAAGGTTTTACCGTACGTTTACGCGATTTGGAAAAATCTTTCCGCAGAGAGGTCAAAATGAGCGGTAAACGGTAGTCAAAAACGCGGATTTTTCTGCGCTATTTATCATATTTCAAAGCGTTTATTGCCTTCTACATGCGGCGAAAATCTTTTCCCTGCAAAATTGAAGCGTTTTAACAAAAATCGGGCAAACGGACTGTCAAAATCCCCGCGAACGGTCGACGGCAGGGCGAGTTGCGGTCGCAACTCGCCCTGCCTCACCCCTCAAATCACCATGCGCGACTTTTCGCGGTTTAAATCTGATCACGGCAAGTAGATTGCCCATTTGGCGCTGCTGCCAACTGGGCAAATGTCGCCGCCAAAGCCTTGGCTACTCGGCAAAGTCAATTTTAAACCGCGAAAAGTCGCGCATGCATTCGTGGGCGCCCGCGCACTAGCACTTAAGCGTGAACGGGGGCAGGGTTTCCTCGGGCTGGGCAGCGCGGGCCTCGGGATTGGTGCCCTTCTCCCCCGCCATCGACTCGTTGAAGAGCTTGAGGCTGTACTCGTTGACCTTCTGGCGCTCGTTGAACAGCAACAAAAGCAGCACCTCAAGCACGTAGTTGATCGAGTTGTGCGAGAAGTCAAAGCCGTTGACCAGAAGATAGTCGCGGGCCACGACTTTAAGCACCACGTCGCCCAAGCGTCCCAGCTCGCTATCGGGGTTGCGCGTGATCACAATGGTCTGAACACCCTGGTCAATAGCAAAATCCATCATCCGGCGCAGACGGTCCGAGCGCCCGGAGTTAGAGATGATGACCAGGCAGTCCTCGGGCTCCATCAGCATCGCCGTCAACTGGCCGCCGTCGGTGGTCGAAGCCGCGATGGCGTTCACCCGCGCCTGCGAGAACTTAATGGCCGCGCTCTGCGCAATGGGAAGCGAGCTGCCCACGCCCGCGAACATGACCAGTCGCGCCATAGACATCATCTCGACGGCCTGGCGCACCGCCGACTCGTCGATCGCGGCCAACGTGCCGCGCAGCTCTTCGATCTTGTTGTCCAAGATATAGGCCGCCGACTCGGTGATGCTGTCCACCGAGACCGTGCGCTCGCCCTCGAACCCCGCGTCGCTCGCGGCCGACATCTCGCGCGCCAGCGCATAGCGCATCTCAGAGAAGCTGGGAAAGCCGATCGAGCGCACAAAACGCGACACCGTGGTGTTTGACGTGCCCGACTGCTTGGCAATCTGCGTGGCCGAGAGCGCCGATACCGTCTGGGCGTGCTCGAGGATAAAGTTCGCAACGGTTTTCTCGGCGTCTGCCAAGCTATCGCGGCTGGCTAGAATGGCATCGATGACGCTCGAGGGCGAGGTGGCGGGCATGGCGGTCTCCTAGGGATTAACGTGCTGGGGGGTTCCTGATGCGGCGAGAAGAACTACAGCGTCTCTAGCTCAGCCTGCCAAACGGCAACGCAGGCGTCGGACGGCATGCGCAGGTCGCCGCGCGGCGAGACGGCCGCCGAGCCCACCTTGGGCCCGTCGGGCAGGCAGCTGCGCTTGAACTGCTGCGCAAAGTAGCGGCGGTAAAACACCTTGAGCCACGACAGGATGGTCGCATTGTCGTAGGTGCCGCCCAGGGCCGCGCGGGCCAGGCGGTACACCTTGCGCGGAGAAGCCCCGCGGCGAAGCACCTGATACAAGAAGAAATCGTGCAGCTCGTAGGGACCCACCAGGTCCTCGGTCTTCTGGCTGATCTTGCCGTCGCCCGTGGCGGGCAAAAGCTCCGGCGAGACGGGCGTGTCCAACACGTCGAGCAAAACCTCGGTCTCGTCGGCGTTTTCGCAGGTATCGGCCACGTAGCGCACCAGGTGGCGCACCAGGGTCTTGGGCACGCTGGCGTTGACGGCGTACATGCTCATGTGGTCGCCGTTGTAGGTGGCCCAGCCCAAGGCCAGCTCAGACAGGTCGCCGGTACCAATGACCAGGCCGCCCTCTTGGTTGGCGATGTCCATCAGGATCTGCGTGCGCTCGCGGGCCTGCGAGTTCTCGTACGTGACGTCGTGGACCGACTCGTCGTGCCCAATGTCCGAGAAGTGCAGCCGCACCGCATCGCCAATGTTGACCTCGCGAAGGTCGGCGCCCAAGGCCTCGGTGAGCTTGGTCGCGTTGTCGTGCGTGCGGTCGGTGGTACCAAAGCCCGGCATAGTCACGCACACGATGTTAGAGCGGTCCAGGTCGAGAAGGTCAAACGCGCGGGCCGTGACCAGCAGGGCCAACGTGGAGTCCAAGCCGCCCGAGATGCCAATAACCGCGTGGTTAGAGTGGGTGTGCGCCAGGCGCTTGGCCAAGCCGTGGGCCTGGATGTTAAAGACGTCCTCGCAACGCTCGGCGCGGCGGGCGGGATCGGCGGGCACAAAGGGGTGCGGGTCGATGCGACGCGTAAGGCGCGTCTTTGCCTCGGCCAGCGAGAAACGGGTGACGTGGTAAGCCTTCTGCAGGGGGCTGGTCGCCACGTCAAACGTAGACATGCGACGGCGCTCGGCCGCCAGCTGGTACACGTCAATCTCAGAGATCGCCATGCCGCTGCCAAAAGGCTTGCCCTCGGCCAACACGCTGCCATTCTCGGCAACCAGGTCGTGACCCGAGAAGACCAAATCCTGCGTAGACTCGCCTGCGCCCGCGCTGGCGTACACATAACCGCAGATAAGGCGCGCGGACTGGCCGGCCACCAGGCTGCGGCGGTAATCGGCCTTGCCCACGATGGCGTTGCTGGCAGAGAGGTTGCAAATCAAGGTGGCGCCGGCCTTGGCGTGGGCGATCGAGGGCGGCTCGGGAACCCACAGGTCCTCGCACAGCTCTGCGGCCACCACCAGCTCGGGCAGGGCATCGCACACAAACAGCTGGTTCATACCAAACGGCACGTCAAGCTGGCCCGCGATGTCAATGGGCACCACGTCGACGCCGCCGGGCACAAAGTGGCGGCCTTCATAAAACTCGTTGTAGGTGGGCAGGTAGCGCTTGGGCACCACGCCCAAAATGTTGCCCGAGCACACCGCCGCGCAGCAGTTGTACAGCTTGGCGTTCACGCGCACCGGCAGGCCCACAAGCAGCAGCGCGTTGAGCTCGGCCGTGCGGGCGGCAAACTCGCCCAGGCCCTTCTCGGCTGCAGACAACAGCGCGTCTTGCCAAAACAGGTCCTCGCAGGTGTAGGCGGTAAGGCACAGCTCGGGCAGCACGACCACCATGGCGCCGTGGACCGTGCAGGCGTTGGTTGCCGCGGCCACGCAGGCGTCCACGTTAAAGCTCACGTCGGCCACGCGGACCTCGGGCGTTATGGCTGCGACCTTGACAAATCCGTCCTGCATGTTGATCTCCTGACGCGCGATGCGCGGCCCTTGCCCAGAAAAACCTTTTCGCCGGCCGCCGATGTTTTGAGAAAGCTTAACCCAACGCAGCGTCTTCGCGAATCAGGTGTATAAAAAATCGAATTCCTTGCAGGTAAGCGCGCTTAGTTATGCGCTCATCGGTACCGTGGACGCCGCGAGCGACCTCGTCTGCATCGGCCACAAACGGCGAGAAGCGCAGGCAGGTGTCGCACACACACTCGTACATGCGCGAGTCCGAGGCCCCCAGCAAAAGCGCAGGAACCAGCGGCAGGGGCTCGCCGGTGGCCGGGTCGGTGAAGTAGCGACCGGCAGCCGCGCGCAAGGCGTCCCAGCCTGCGCCGGCAGCGACAGAGACCTGCGACGGATCGTTGCTTACCTCGTCTACCAGGGCGACCTCGACCGGCAAATCGGCCAAAAGCTCGCGCACGCGGGCCTCGACGGCCGCCACCGTAGTGCCGCTGAGCAGCCTAAAGTTGACCGTGGCCGTCATGTCCTGCGGCATGACGTTGGCCTGGGCACTGCCGCCGCAGATCATCGTGGGCGCGCAGGTGGTGGTCACATACGGAAAGAGCTGCTGGTTGGCGAGAAGATCGTGCGGGTCGCTTGGGGGCGCGGCGCCCACGGCAGCCAGGGTCTGGGCCAGAAGGGGCGTAACCTCGCAGCCCCAACCGGCCTGGGTGAGGCGCGTGATGGCCTGCGACAAGATGGCCAGCGACGTGCCGCCAAAGGGGTTCGACGAGTGGCCGCCGGCGCTTCTCACCGTCAAGCGAAAATCGGCATAGCCCTTCTCGGCGAGAAAAACCAAGAGGCCGCGGCCGGCGGTGCCACCAAAGGCAGAGAGGTCACTTACCAGGTAGTCGCCCTCGTCGATGGCGTACTCGGCGCGCACGCCGCGCTCGAGCAGCAGCTGGCCCATGCGGCGGGCGCCCGACTGCAGGGTCTCTTCGTCCTGGCCCAGGCAGATGACGAGGGGGCGCGGCGGCAGGCCGTCGTGCGCAAGCACGTACTCGACGGCTTCCAGCATGCCCATAACCTGGTCGCTCATGTCCAGGGCGCCGCGGCCCCACACGTAGGTCTCGTCAACGTGGCCGCTAAAGGCACCGTGGGTCCAGTCGTCCGCAGTACCGGGGACCACGGGGACAACGTCCATGTGGCCCAACAGCAGGGCCGGGCGCAGACTGAGGTTGGCACCCGGGACCTGCAGCATTAGCGAGTGGTCGACCTTCTCGACCTGCGCTGCCCCAAATAGAAGCGGGAAGCACTCGCGAAAGTATGCCTCTAGCTGGTCAAACGCCGCCCAATTGGTCGTTTCGGCCGTTGGCCCATCCACCGTGGGGATAGCCAGCTCGGCCGCCAGGCGCTCGCAAAGCGCCTGGGCGTCCAGATCGGCAAAGTCGTCCTCGTGCGAGAAGAAGCGCCAGACCTCGGTCATCGGCTAGGCCTCCACCGGGGCCGCCGGGGCCGGGGCCGGGGCCGCGACCGTCGCCCCCGCCACAACCAAAGCGTCCGTCTCGCGCGGATCGTCCAGGTAGCGCGACAAGAACTCGCGGGTGCGCGGCAGCCTGGGGTTGCTAAACATCTGGGCCGGGCTCGAGGCCTCGGCAATCACGCCACCGTCCATAAAGACGACCTTGTCGCTCACGTTCTTGGCAAACGCCATCTCGTGCGTGACCACAACCATGGTCATGCCGCCGGCCGCCAGGTCGCGCATGACGTTTAAGACCTCGCCCACGATCTCGGGGTCAAGGGCACTCGTGGGCTCGTCAAAGAGCATGATCTCGGGCTCCATGCACAAAGCGCGGGCAATGGCCACGCGCTGCTTCTGGCCGCCAGAAAGCTTAGTCACGGGAGCCTGCGCAAAGTCGAGAAGACCCACTTCTGCCAGGTGCTTGCGGGCGCGCTCCTCGGCCTCGGCCTTGCTGCACTTCTTCAGCGTCACGGGCGCCAGCGTGCAGTTGTCCAGCACGTTCATGTTGTTGAACAGGTTGAAGCCCTGGAACACCATGCCAATGCTCTCGCGCAGTCGGTTGACGTTGACGTGCTCGGCCGCCAGGTCTTCTCCGTGAAACCACACGTGCCCGGCGTCGGGCGTCTCTAACAGGTTGATGCAGCGCAGCAACGTCGACTTGCCCGAGCCAGAAGGCCCAATGATGGTCACAACCTCGCCCGGCATGACCGAGAAGTCGACGCCGCGCAGTACAACGTTGGACCCAAAGCTCTTCTCGATGCCCTCAACGCGAATGAGGGGCTCGGCGGCACCGGCAGCACCGGCCGCACCGGCAACAGCGCCTGTAGCTGCAACGTTATCGTTAGCCATGTTTCTTCTCCCCTCTTCCTTAGTGCTCGGTCGCGGCAGCATCGGCGCTGGTCCCGCTCAAGACGTCGGCGGTGCCCAGCACAGGGCCCACCTCGCCTGCCTCGAGCTTCTTGGACAGCATATCCAACAGCTTGGATGCCACCAGGGTAAGCACCAGGTAGACGGCCATGGCAACCACGTAGATCTCCATCTGCTTGTAGTACTTGCCGGCGATTGTTGTTGTGGCAAACATCAGGTCGACGACGCCAATGACAGATAGCACCGAGGAATCCTTGAGGTTGATGACCAGCTCGTTAGAAAGCGCCGGGATCGAGTTCTTGACGCCCTGCGGAAAGACGACCTTGCGCATTGCCTGCCACTGAGACAAGCCCAGCGAACGTGCCGCCTCGGCCTGGCCGGGGTCCACCGCGCCAATGCCCGCGCGCAGCACCTCCATCATGTAGGCCGTGGAGTTAAGCGAAATCGTGACCAGGCCGGCCATAAAGGTCGTCCAAATCGCGGCCGATTGCGTGGTAGAAAGGCCAAACAGCCCGCGCAGCAGCGAGCCGCCGCCAAAGTAGATAAGCAAGCCCTGGATCATCATGGGCGTGCCGCGCACCACGGTGGAGTAGACGCGCGCAAAGCCCGAGCCCACGACCTTCAAGAAGCGCACAAAATCGTTGTCCGACCGGTCGATCACCTGGATGCGCAAGAAGACCAGCAGCAAGGCCAGGAAAAACGCGATGACGGTACCAAAGACGGCCAGAAGAACGGTGTTCTGGATGCCGCTCACAAAGACCTCGCGCGTGTCCCACAGCATGTAGATCGAACTGGACCAAAAGTCGGTGGGGTTGGACGTGGCATTGACGGCGTTGTTCACCAGGTCACAGAAGCCTACGACCCAGCGATCGACCATAAAGACCGCGACGATGGCCCAGATCACATAAGAAGCGATGCGCTCGACTTTCTTGGCCGCAGGCTTGGCAAACGGCGAGACGGCCGCGTAGTCCTTCCACTTAACCAGCTTGTTTACCAGCGCCAACGCGCTCACAACGCACCAGGCCATAAGCGCGTAGTACAGCACCAGCTCGACGCCGTAGATGGGC
Source organism: Paludibacteraceae bacterium (assembly GCA_963630635.1). Lineage (GTDB taxonomy): Bacteria > Actinomycetota > Coriobacteriia > Coriobacteriales > Atopobiaceae > Paratractidigestivibacter. The sequence continues at coordinate 54,103 of CAVGOA010000005.1, read as the reverse complement.
GCCAAGAAGCTGGATGCCGGGTGCGCCGAGTTGGCCAGCATAAGGCCCACCGCGGCAAACGCGCTGGTACCCAAGAAAACGTAGCGGTGGTCGTCCAAGACAAACGAGGCAAGACGCCTGCCCATGTGATCCTCCAAAGTGAATAAGCGAAAGGGCGCTTGCACGGCTTAGCGCACAAACGCCCAGGTAAATCATGATAAGCAGCGGCGAGAAGAACTTCTCGGCGCTCTTCTTTGCCCTTAGGCCGGCTGGCGGTCGATGATGGCGGTGAAGGTGGCCTCGGTATCGCCCATATCGGCCAGGGCCTTGTTGATCTTCTCCAGCACGTCGTCCTGGCCCTTCTTAAGGCCAATGTTGCAGGAGACCTCGTCGGGGAAGATGGTGTAGCTGCCGTCAAAGGCAATGGCCACCAGGTCGGGGTTGGCGTCCAGAAGGCCCTGGCGGTTCTCGACGTTGTAGGTGATGCAGTCGCAGGCGCCCTGGTTGAGGTGGGACAGCTGCGCGGGGACCGAGTCGACCGGGGTCATGTGGGTGACGCCGTCAAGCTCGTCGATCACGGTGTCAAGCAGAGTGTCCTTCTGGCCCAGGATCGAGGCACCGGCCAGGTCGGCCACGCTGTTGGCGCTGGCATACTGGGAGTCCTTCTTGCACAGAAGGCCGTAGGTGCCCACAAAGTAGGGGTCAGAGAAGTCGATGGACTGGCGGCGCTCGTCGGTGGGGGTCATGCCAGCGATGATGACGTCGATGGTGCCGGAGTTCAAAGCCTCAATCAAACCAGACCAAGCCAGCTTGACGGCAACGGGCTCGAGGTCAAGCGCCTTGGCGACCTGCTTGGCCACGTAGACGTCCATGCCGTCGGCGTAGGCGCCAGAAAGACCGTCGACGGGGATGGTGTCGTCCGTCTCTTCGGACGTCTGCCAGTTGTAGGGAGGATAGGCGACCTCCATGCCAACGCGCAGCTTGCCGCCCTCGCCAAAGGTCGAGGCGGCCGAAGAGCTGGAATCGCTGGAGGTCGAGGAAGAGTCGGAGCTCTTGGTCTCGGTGGACGGGCCACAGGCGGTAAGGAGCGTCATGCCCCCGATTGAGAGCATCGAAATGCCAGAGAGCTTGAGGAAATTACGGCGAGAGAGATCGGTCATGACGGTTCCTTCCGGTTTGGTGTAAGACCCCTTTCGTGCCGCGCAACCGGAGGGGACCCATTCCCCTCCCCCTTGCAACTTAATGCGAGAAAGTTACGCGCACGTTGGCTAGGTTACGCCATCGAATGCGGCCAAACGCACCCGATACCTGCGGGTAACAGCCATTTAACTGAGAAGCGCCCCCGCGGCGGGCTTGGAGCCGACGCGGGGGCGCGATTGCCGGTGAGCTATGCGATTGACGATTGCGAATCTAACGCTACTCGGCAGCGGGAGCCTTGTAGGTAGCGAACTCGATCGCGAAGGAGATGGCCGCAGCAACCAGCGAAGCGACGATAGCGATGAGCATGAACGAGATGCCCGTGCCGCCCTCGGCGGGATCGATGAAGCACAGCCAGTTGAACATGCCAAGGCCGCCAGACATGTACACCGCAGAGCCGGTGACGCCAATGATGAAGCCCGAAATAGCCGAGCCAATCGAGGCGACGACAAAGGCCTTCTTATCGGGCAGGGCAACGCCGTAGATGGCGGGCTCGGTCACGCCAAAGAAGAAGGAAGAGATGATGGCGGGCAGAGCGACGCCGCGGAACTGCTCGTCCTTGTTCTTGAGATACATCGCAAAGACAACGGCGCCCAGGCAGAACGAGTGGCCAATGGTCGCGGCCAGGATGTAGTCGTGGCCAAGGTTCATCAGGTTGATGATGGCCAGCGGGATAAGCGACCAGTGGAAGCCAAAGATAACAAGGCACATCCAGAAGGCGCCAACAAGCGTGCAGCCAACGATGGAGCCCACAACGGGCAGGCCAAACAGGATGCTAAAGATCGAGCCCAAAATGTTGGTGATGACGGTGGCGATGGGGCCAATGATCAGGTAACCAAGGACGACCGAGACGGTCACGGTGATCAGAGGCACGAAGAACATCTTCATCGAAGAAGGCATCCAGCTCTTGACCCAGGCCTCGACCTTAGAGGCAAACCAGACCATCAGCAAGATGGGGATAACCGAGCTGGTGTAGCCAGAGGCCGGCATGATGATGGGGATGCCAAAGAAGTCGGCGTACCAAGAGAAGGTGCCAAGGAAGCCCAGGTCAACCGAGCCAAGCACCTCGCCGGACGTCAGGGCCACCATCGTGGGATAGACCAGGGCAAAGGCGATGGCAAGCGCGTTGAACTCGCTCATCTTGAACTTCTTGGACGCCGTATAGGCAAGCACGACCGGCAGGAAGTAGAACATGCCGTCGGCGATGGTGTACAGCAGGGTATACGCACCCGAGGTGGCAAAGGTGCCACCGGTAATAAACTCCTGGTCAATAAACGAGAAGAGGGCGAGAAGACCCTTCATGATGCCGGCGGCCGAGAAGGTGCCCAGCATAGGCGAGAAGATGCCCGAGATCAGGTCGATGACAACGTCGAGCGGGCGCTTGGCAGCGTCGCCAGAATCGGCGTCGTCTGCGGCAACCGCGCCACCGGCGCTCAGGCCGCCCACGGCAAGAACCGCGTCATAGACGTCCTCGACGATGTTGCCAACAACAACCTGGTACTGGCCATTGGCATGCATGACCTTGATGACCTTGTCCAGCGCGGCGATGCTGTCGTCGTCGGCGCGGGACTCGTCCTTGAGCTTGAAGCGCAGGCGCGTGATGCAGTGCGAGACAGAGATCACGTTTTCTTTGCCTCCCACAAGCTCTACGACCTGCGCCGCAAGCTCGTCGTACTTACCAGCCATACTTCTCCCTTCCGTTGTGGGGCCCGCAACGCACGTTGCGGCTTTTCTTAAAGGTTAAAGACAGGTTGATAAGTGTTTTAATTCGATTCCTGCATTATCGATTGGAAGTATCTATTGTCATGCGGCACAAAAACGGCCGGCCCTCACGCGGAGGGCCGGCCAGGATGGCGCGAATTGCTGCCTTGCGGGATTTCCCGCGGCTTAGGGTCGCAGCTTAGGCCTGCTGGGCAGCCTGGGCCTTCTTGCACTTGCGACGGTACAAGACCTCGCACAGCACGTTAAGAAGCACGATGATTGCCAAGACAATCGCGGCCACGGCCGTCAGGCCAACGCGGGCCAGGTCAGCCTTCTGCATACCGCTGCTTCCGCCCGAGACAAACGTGCTGCCGTGCATGGCACCGTTCATCGAGTGGCTGTTGGCCATCGTGTAGAGCAGGTGGTGCAGGGACTCGCGGGCATAGCGGTACGAAACCGCATCGGTCGAGTCAAAGGTCCACATGTCGGACTGGTCGTTGGTGGTGAGCTTGGCGTCGGCGCCCGCCTCGATCATCTGCTCGGCGCCCATGAACTTGCCCATGTCGGCGTTGTCGGTGATGATCCAGCCGTCGAAGCCCCACTCGTTGCGCACGATACCCGTGATCAGGTTGTACGAGCCGCCGGCCCAGGTAGCGCCCACGCGGTTGAACGAGGTCATGAGGCCCTGGCAGGCGCGGATGGTGGTCGTCGCGTTCTCGTAGGTGCCGTCGTCGTTTTGCTTCACGTAGTTAAGCTCGACGTCGCCCACCTTCATGCACATCTCAAAGGGCTCGAGGTACAGCTCGCGGGCGGCCTGCTCGTTGAGCCACGTTGCCATCGACCACTCGCCGCGGTCGCCGCGGTGGTTCTCTTGGTCGTTGAAGGCAAAGTGCTTCATCATCGTGTAGACGCCCTTCTCGGCGGCACCCTTGACCTCAAGAGAAGCCATTGCGCCCGAGAGGTAGGGATCCTCGGAGAAGTACTCGCCGTTGCGCCCAGAGTAGGGGCAGCGGTGGATGTTCATGGCGGGGGCGTACCAACCGGTAGCGCCTCCCAACAGGGACTCGTTGCCAATCATGTTGCCCAGGCGATAAGCGATGTCCTGGTTCCAGGTCTGCGCCACGGTCATGGGGTTGCAGAAGGTCATGCCCGTGCCGCCCCAGCTCCAGCCCGAGGTAGAGTCGGCGTCGGTGCCGGCCGGCTTGCCAACAGATGCCACGTAATCGGTGCCGTAGCCCGCGCGGGCAACCATGAGGTTGTAGTCGTCGGGGGTCAGCTGGTCAAGAAGATCGCTCCACTTGGGGTCATCGTAGTCAAGGCCGCGCAGGTCAATGAGGGAAAGGCCGTTATCGGCACCGTAAACCAGCTCGCCGTCCCATGCGGTGACATTGGGGTTGCCCGAGTCAGTGGAGTCCAACTTGGCCAGAAGCTCGGCCGAGGCCACCTTGCCCCAGGTGTAGCTCACGCCGTCCGTGCCGTTGATCTCGTTGCCCCAGGTAGAGACCTGGGTGGTGGGGGTACCGTCGTGCGTGGGGAAGGTGCCCGTCCAGTCGGCGCGGGTGAGGTAGGTCACGTCGCCCGCGGCGTCGTCCAGCTGGTTGGTCACATCGACGCCGGTCAAGGAGTCGGTGGCGTAGGTGGTGGTGTCAACAGTGGTGTTGGACGGAACGTAGGTGTCTACCAGGCCCTTCTCGGCGGTGACGGAGGCACCCTTGGCGGCCAGGACCTGCTTTGCGGCCTCGTGGGCATCGGTGGCGGCGGTCACGTAGTAGGTGCCCGCGTCCAGGATGTAGGTCTTGGCGCCGTTGCGGTCGTAAGAGGCCAGCTGCGACTCGTCAAAGGTCACGGTCACGGTCTGGGACTCGCCGGGCTCAAGCAGCTTGGTCTTGGTATAACCCACCAGCTGCACGGCGCTCTTCTCGACGCCATTGGCCTTGTCGTAATCGGTGTAGGGGCTCTGGGCATAGAGCTCCACGACTTCCTTGCCGGCCACGTCACCGGTGTTGGTCACGGTGACGGTCGCGGTGCAGGTCTTGCTCGACCAGCTGGTCGAGTAGTCGCTCCACTTGAAGGCGGTGTAGGAGAGGCCGTAGCCAAAGGGATAGCAGACCTCGTCGTCGTAGTTGAAGTCGCCGGCGTTGCCCTGGCCCAAGACCACATCCTCATAGCGGGTCTCGTAGTAGCGATACCCCACGTAGATGCCCTCTTCGTAGGACACGTAGTTGTACTTGGTCAGGTTGCCCGACTCGTCCAGGTACTGGTAGTCGCCAAAGTTCTGCGCGGCGGGGCTGGCGCTTGCGTCGGCGGCGTAGGTATCCACGGTGCGGCCCGAGGGGTTGACCTCGCCGCTCAGGATGCGGCCCAAAGACTCGGCGCCGTAGGTGCCGGTCGAGGGCACTACCAGGACAGACTTGATGTTGGGGAACTGCTCAAGCCAGTCCAGCTCGATGGCGGCGTTGGAGTTGATGACCAACACGGTGTTGTCAAAGTTGTCGTTAAGGTACTGCAGGATCTCGAGCTCGGTGGAGTCGGGCTCAAGGTAGCTCTTGGCCTTGTCCTCGTCGCTCGTGGCGTGGTTGTACATCGAGCGCGGCATGTCGCGACCCTCGCCGGCCACGCGCTTCATGATGAAGACGGGGGTCGTGCCCTGCATGGAGTCCAGGACGTTGTTCTCGCGCATGACCGAGAGGGGCACCTCGTTGATCGCGAAGTCCTCGTCCTCGCCGTAGGTCACAGAACCCACGCCCATGACGTAGTCCTTGCCCTTGCCGTTGCAGTAGAAGTCCATAAGAGTCGAGTTGACCGAGAAGCCCGCGTCTTCCATGGCCGGGCTTAAGGCGTCGGTGGAGTTGACATCGATGCCCAGGGTGGACTCGAGCATGGTCTTGTTGCGCACGCCAAAGCTGCGGGAGTTGCCGCTCACAAAGGAGAGCGTGGTGCCCTTCTCCAAAGGAAGCGACTGGTCGTTCTTGAGAAGGACGTAGCCCTCGCCCGAGATGTCCTCGTCCAGGGTCTTCTCGGCGTCTGCGATGGAGCCCATGTCGTAGTCGGCCTTGTTGTAGGTAAGGTCAAGGCCGCTAGTATCGACGTTGTCGTTGTTCCAGCTTTGCTCGACGCCAAAGTACGAGTTGATGATCTGGTTGAACTTGGGAAGCACGGTCTGGGCGGCGTAGATGACGCCCACCATGGCCGCGGCCAGAACGACCGAGACCACGATGCCCACAATACGCAGGGCTCCGCGCTTCTTCTTTGCGCCCGCGGGCGCGTTTGTGCTGGTAGAAGCCATAAGTGAAGCTCCGTTTCCGGATTTTTAGCGGGAAGAAGGCCGGGTCGCCCGGGGAGGCGGGGCGACCCGGCTAGGGGAATCGAAGGACCGAGAATTACCAGGGCATCTTCTTAGAGGCGATGCTCAGGTCCTCGTTCTCGGCAAAGGTCGCGGTGCCGGTAGCCACGGTCAAGGTCTGATAACCGGTGCCAAAGACCTTGTTGTAGGCGGCCAGGAAGTCGGCGACGGGGATGCGGTGCGTGTAGACCGTGTAGAACAGGCCCGAGCCGTAGCCCACGTCGGGCTGACCCCAGTCGTAGTAAATCGCGGACTGCTTGTAGGTGATAACGCCGTTTTCGATGGTTGCGCCAACAGCCGCGCCGGCCTCGTTCTTGATGGTGAGCTCGGCGGCAGAGCCTGCGCCCGCAAGCTCCCAAGTGCCGTGGCTCGAGGTGGCGTTGATGCCGTTGAGACGGGCCTCACCGTTGCAGTACAGCGCCAGGGGCACGGTGTCGTCCTGCACGAAGGAGAACTTATAGCTGTCCTGGGCCTCGCCCTTGACCAGCAGTTCGTCGCTCCAAGAGGCCTCAATGGCGTAGTTCTCGTAGCGGTCGATCACGACCTCGTCACCAGGCTGCATGACGGTGCCAAAGACGCTCCAACCCTCAAAGACCTGGAACTTGCCGGAGTAGGGGCACTCGGGCAAAGTGATCGTGTCGGCAGGGTGGATGTCCTGGGAAGCCGGATCGGAGCCAGTGACCTTATCGTTTGCCGCAGCATAAGTGAGCTTGTACGTGGGCTGCTCGGGAACGGTGTAGTTCTTCTTCATCGCAGAGTTGGCGGCAGAGACAAGCTCGTACTTAGACAGGACGCCCTCGGCGGTGCGGGGTCCAAGCATGCAGACGGTCTCGTAAATCCAGTGATAGATGCCGTCCTTCTCGGTAACCTCAAGGGCGGTCCCGTCATCCAAAGTCATGGCCAGGCCGCTCTTGTCGTCGTAGGTCCACTTGCCGCCCGCGTTTGCGACGCCCAGCGTACTGACGGCCATGTTGAAGGTGCCGTCCTCGTAGAAGCTGGTGACCACACTGGCGGGGAAGAACTCGACGGTGGTGTCAAGCACGAAGTTACCGGTGACCATAGCGGTGCGGGTCTCGCCGGCGCTTGCGCCAGCCTCGGTGCCCAGCCTGTAGTCGTGGGTCAGGCCGTTGATGGTAAGCGAGTTGGCCTGGACGTAGAGAATGCGGTGCACGACGTTGTACACGGCGTCCTGAATCACCGGGTCATTCTTGTAGTCATCCTGGAGCAGCAGCTCATCGGTGTTCTTGTAGCCAGCGCCGCCCAGCCAGCAGTGGGTGCCGTTAAGGATGCCGTCCACGGTGTCCATGAAGTCGGCCTCAAAGGCGTCGGTCAGGGTGATGCCGCGATAGCCCTGCTCGCCCTCGGCAAACTGCTGGAGCAGCGCGGGGTTAGAGCCGGTCCACCACATGCCCAGACGGTTGAAGCCGCTCATGAGGCCGTTGGCGTGGCCGTCGACCATGGCCATGGCAAAGGGCTTGAGGTAGATCTCACGCAGGGCCTGTTCGTTGGACCAAGAAGGAACGCCGTGGCGGAACTGCTCCTGGTCGTTGGCGGCAAAGTGCTTCATGAAGCAGACGCCGCCCTTCTCCACAAAGGAGCCAACCTCGTTGGCAATCGCGGTACCAGCCAGGTAGGGGTCCTCGGAGTAGTACTCGTAGTTGCGGCCGGAGTAGGGCGAGCGGTGGTTGTTGCAGCTAAAGCCGTACAGGCCAAGCTTCTTGTCCTCGATGGTAGAGGCGTGCAGCTCGTTCTCGCCGATCATGGCGCCTACCTTGGAAGAGAGCTCCTTGTTAAAGGCGGCGGTACGCCAAGCGGTCATAGGATACGGAATGCCCGTGAGGCCAGAGATGGCAAAGGTGGTCGAGCGGCCGTTGGAGCCGTCGGCGTTGGAGCTCGTGGGCTTGGCGATGGCGGGCAGGGCGACCTCGGCGTCGTCGCACAAAAGCGTGACCATCTCTTCGTAGGTAAGGGCCGAGAGGACCTTCTCCCAATCGGGATCGTCGTAGTCCTTGCCGTGCATGTCGACGAGCATCACGCCACCGTCGGTCTTGCCAAAGTCGTGGGTGGGGACACTCGAGGCGTCGCCCGAGCCGGCCTTGTAGGCGATGGGCTTTGCCATGTCGGCAACCTCGTCGGTATAGACCAGGTGAATGGCCTCTTTGGGAAGGGTGCCCTGCCAGTTGGAACGCGAGGTCCAGACGATGTTGTTGCGCTCCTTCATCGTCGCGTTCTTGTTGGGATCAACGTCGTCAAAGAGGTTGGTGATGGTCTGGCCGGACGCAGAGACCGAGAAGGCCTTATCCTCGGTCGCAGGGTTGTCCCAGGTGTAGACCAGCGAAGAGTCGCCCGCGGCAGTCATGCCGTCGGCCACAGTCTTGCCCTTGACAGCCAAGATATTGTTGATGGCCTCATGGGAGCCGTTGCCCACGGTGAGGTAATAAGCGCCCGCCTCAAGAATGTAGGTCTTAGCGGCGTTGCAGTCGTAGGCGGCCAGATCGGACTTCTTGACGGTGAGCTGGACATCGGCCGAAGAACCTGCGGCAATGACGTCGGTCTTCTCGTAAGCCACAAGCTGGACCGCGGGCTTCTCGACGCCGTTGGTCTCGTCATAGGCGGTGTAGGGGGTCTGGGCATAAACAGTCACGGCGTGCTTGCCGTCGACCTTGCCGGTGTTGGTGACCTTAACGCTCACGTCAAAGGTGTCGTCGTTCTCCACCGCTGTGAAGTTGGAGTACTCGAAGGTGGTGTAGGACAGGCCATAGCCAAACGGGTAGGCAACGTAAGAGCTGTAGTCAAAGTCGCCCACGTTGGGGGTGCCCAGGACCTTGTCCTCGTAGCGGGTCTCGTAGTAACGGTAGCCAACGTAGATGCCCTCGGCGTAGACGTAGTTGCGACGCCAGTGGCTACCCTTGTCGTTGCTCGGCTTCCACTCGTCGATCTGGCGCTGGACCTCGGTGTCCTTGCCGTCAGAAAGCTGGGAAAGATCGGCGTCGATGCCACCGAAGTTGACCATGACGGGGTTGTCCTGGTTGTTCTTGTAAATGGAGTCGGGCATGCGGCCAGAGGGGTTGAAGTCGCCCTTAAGAACGCCGACCAGCGGGTCGATGGCCCAATCGCGCTCATGCTTGCTGAAGTAGGGGTCGTAGTAGCTGCCGCACCACACCAGGGCGTCAATGGCGTCTTGCCACTCGGCGTCCTTCCAGCTAATGGTGTTGGTGGTGTTGAACAGGACGATCATCTTAGAGAAGGTGCCGTCGCGGCGCATCTTGGCCACGGCGGTGAGCATGTCATCCTCTTCCTTAGAGATCGCCAGGTAGTCGTTGTCTTTGTCCGAGCGGTTGTCGGAAGCCTCGCGACCGCGGCGACCCAGGACAACAACAGCCACGCCGGAAGCACCGTTAAGCGCACCGGAGGCCTCGACGTCTGCCCAGGGGTTCTCGTTGACTAGCCAGTTGGTAACGTTGGTCGTGCCGTTGGCGTAGAACTCCCACAGGGCGTCGTTAAAGGTGAAGCCGGCTTCTTTGAAAGCCTCGTCGAACATGTTGATGTACTGGGGGCCGGCGTTGCCAAAGACGTTGATGGTACCGTCATTGGAGGACAGCGGCAGAGCGGCACCCTCGTTCTTGAGCAAGACGGTGCCCTCGCCCACGAGCTGCTTGTAAAGATCGTGCTGGTCCTGCTGGAGCTTCTCCTCGCCAGACTGGCTGTACTCGTAGTCGCTCTTGTAGTACTGGGTGTCCTTCGAGAAGCCGGCATAGGCAGTGCCCGTCGACTTAGAAGAGCCGCCGTTGCTGGAGTTGCAGCCGGTAAGGCCCGCGAGACCGGCCATAACGGCGGCCGCGGCGGAGCCCAAGACAAAACTCCTGCGTGTTGCGTTGATTCTCATTGCTTAGTTCCTTCCCTTCCCATGGTCTCATGGATTGCGATGCTGTTGCCCGGGTGCCTCTCTGGGTGAAAGCCGGCGGGAAGAGGAGCCGGCTTTCGTTAGGGAGACCGGAGGGCAACGTACAAACCTCCAGGTGAAACAATAAGGGTCGGGTTTGGGTGGTTTTCAGGCGCCGTACGAATTGCGCCGCGCGACACCAAATGGGCCGCGCGGCGCACGAATGGCGCGTTTTACGTCACAACCTGCAATTTTCGACCGTCCGCGAGCGGCAGCACATCGCCGGCGAACGGCACAGCGGCGCTGCCGCGCCGCGTGTCGGGCCCCCGCACGAGCCGTCGCTGTCACGAAACCCGGAAAAATGGTGTCTTGTTTAGATTTGCCCAGTAGCCAAGCAAATTTGCTTCTCGCCAACTTGGCAAACACGGTGCAAAACCGGCGGTCTACTCGCCGATTTTGGACAAGACACCATTTTTCCCAGTTTCGTGCCAAACGGCCGCGCCCGGCCACGGCAAACCAGGCCGTAAACCCGGCGCCGGCCGCGCGGCGCTACATCATGACGGCGTTTTTCTTTGAAAGGAAGTCCATGTAGGCCAGCTTGACGTCTGCCACCTTAGAGCGACTGATGGGGATAAGCTCCTCCCCCACCTGCAGGCCCTTTGAACTTAGCTGGTCTACGTGGGCAAAGTTCACGATAAAGCCCTTGTGCACGCGACAAAAGCCCAGCGGCTCGAGCTTCTCGCCCAGCTCGTCCAGGGTCACCAGCACCGTCTCGGTGCGACCACCCTGCATGTGGACGATCTTGTCGCGCCCGCGAGCCTCGATGTACAAAATCTCGTCGACCGAGAAGGTACCCATGCTGTGGGCCATCTTGACTGTGATCACGCGGTCGGATTTGCGGGTCTTCCAGGCCTTAACAAAAGCTGCCATGGCAGTGGCCATGTCCTCGGCAAAGTGGCTTTTGCGCACAAACGACAGCGGGCGCAGGGGCAAAGACTCAAACACGCGGTCCTCGGAGTTAGACACAAAGACGATCTCGGTCTTGGCGCCCGTCTCGCGAAGGGCCCGCGCAAAGGTGATTCCGTCGACGCCGGGCATCTCGATGTCCAAAAGAATCAGGTCAAAGCTCACATCGTCCAGACGCTTGGCCAGGGCTTCTGCGCTGTTAAAAGACTCGATTTGCACCTCGGCACCCAAACGGCCCAGGTTATGCTCGGCCGCCTGCGCGATCGACGACGCGGCAAAAGCCTCGTCGTCACAGACGGCAACGTGAAACTGAAGCATGCAATTCTCCCCAATTACTCCCCATGCAGTGAGAGCATCACCTTAGCGGTAAATACGCCGTTGGCAAACGAGAAATCGGCCACGCCGTCGTACTTCTCGGCGATCTTCTTGATGATGGCCGTCCCGTAGCCGTGCATGCTGGCGTCGTCTTTGGTGGTGAGAAGACCGCCGCGGTCGCTGGCCTTAGGCGCCGCGCCCGCGGGGTTCGAGACGCTGATGAGCAGCGAGCCTTGATCGGCAACCAAGGCCAGGTGAATGCACTTCTCGGCTGGCGAGACATGCTCGCAGGCCTCGATCGCGTTATCCAAGAGGTTCATCAAAACGCTGGCGAAGTCGATCTCTTGGTAGGGCAGCTCGGTGGGCACGGCGATGCGCGAGTCAACGTCCACACCGGCCGCCGTGGCACGGGAAAGTTCGAGGTTCACGATATCGTCTACCAGGGCGTTTCCCGTGTTGACGTGCAGGAACGTGGGGTTGGCTCGCATGGACATCTCGCCAAAGAACTCCTCGGCGCGCTCGTAGTCTTTTTGCTCAAGCAGCATCTTGATGTAGGCGTACTGGTTCTTGACCTCGTGGCGCAAAACGCGCAGGCTCTCGCCGCTCTCGCGGTAGGCGTCCAGGGCAGAAAGGCGGCTCTCCATAAGGTGGCGCTCGGCCTGAAGCTGGCGGCGCTCGTTGAAGCCGCGCACCAGGCGCAGGACGGCGTAGTAGACCACCAGCTCGGCTACCTGGCCGTTTATGCAAGAAAGGACGCTCTCGAGCGTGCTTACCGTGTAGTGGTCCACGCCAAAGTCGCTGCGCAAGTACAGGATCGAGCGCGCGATCAGGCCGGACGCGCACACCACCACAACGGGCAGGGCCAGCGCAAAGGTGACGTCGTCGCTGTCGATGGGGCAATTGGACTCAAGCGCCCACAGTATGGCGCAGACCGCCACCATGTAGACAAGCGAAACCAGCGCGGCGACCCAAATACCGCCGTTTACCAGTCTGTTCACGACCTCTGCCGCGGCCAGCGAGTAAATCCAAGAGCACATGAGCACCGAGACGCGCATGATGCGAGCTGGCAGGTGAAAGTCCCTAAAGATGGCGCAACACGCCAGCGCCGGCAGCATCGTCCACGTAATCGAGTTAGGAAACACCAGGTCAGAGGCAGTGCCCAGGACCCAAACCGCACCCAACGCAATGCCCAGGCGCGCCAGCAGCCCCGCGACCCCGCCCTGCGGCCGCGCGGGCCGCATGAACATGAGCACGATCGCAATCGCGTAGGCCAGGTTGTACGGAGAAGTAACGCTGGCTATAAGCCGGTCAAGAACGACGTCCACCCCTAGCGCTCCCAGGTGGGAGGCACCGGCGCGTCGGTTGTGGCCCAGGTGCCCAGAGGCGCGTTGGGCGCGGCGTCCAGGTCAAGGCTGGCAAAGTTGCCCGCTAGATAGCTGCGCAGCGCCGGGATGCCGATCATAGCCGCGTTGTCGCCGCAGGCCCTCATGGGCGGCACCGTCACTCGCACGCCCATGCGCTTGAAGGTCTTCTCGTATGCCGCACGCAGGGCGGGGTTTGCCGCCACGCCGCCGCCGATGCAGATGTCGCCCACGCCGGTTTGCTCGACGGCCGTCTTTGCCTTGGCAACCTGCACGTCAACGACGGCCGCCTGGAAGCTGGCCGCAAGGTCGGGCAGGTTGATGGGGCGGCCCGCGCGGTTCTCGCCCTCGATGTAGGTGATGACGGCGGTCTTAAGGCCGCTCAGGCTAAAGCTGTAGTCGCCGCTGTGCATCATGGCGCGCGGGAAGTGGATGGCCTTTTTGTTGCCTGTAGCTGCGAGTTTGCTGATTACGGGACCGCCGGGGTAGCCCAGACCCAGGGCCTTGGCCACCTTGTCGAAGGCCTCGCCCACTGCGTCGTCGATCGTAGTGCCCAAGACCTCGTAATCGCCCCAGGCGCGCACGTGGACCAGCATCGTGTTGCCGCCGGATACCAGGCTGGCCACAAAGGGCGGCTGAAGGTCTGGCGTCTCAAACAGGTTGGCCATCAGGTGGCCTTCCAGGTGGTGCACGGCAATAAGAGGCAGGTCAGCGGCAGTGCACAGGCCCTTGGCAAAGGCTACACCCACAACAAGGGCGCCCACCAGGCCGGGACCCGTGGTCACGCCAACGGCCGCCAGGTCGGCGGGCACCAGGGTGTCCACGCCAAAGTGGGCGCCAGCCTGAGCCAGGGTCTCTTCAAAGACGCCGACAATGGCCTCGGTGTGCTTGCGGCTGGCAATCTCGGGCACCACGCCGCCAAAACGGGCATGGAAGTCGATCTGGGTCGCTACCACGCTGGCACACACGGTGCCGTGGGAATCCGTGACCGCCATGGCTGTCTCGTCGCAGGACGACTCGATGGAGAGGATCAGCGGGCCGGCGGCGGCCAGGGCCTCGCGAGCCGCGTCGCTGCGCGGGGCGGCCGCGATAGGCCAGGGGCGAATCGAGGCGCGCGGGGCCGGGTCGTGATCTGCGTCGGCAACCAGGTCTGCCAGCGGCAGATCAGCGCGCATGATGCGGGCGTCGATGCCCGGGCCGTAGTAGTTGGGGCGCACGCCGGCTTCCTCGAAGCCCAGGCCGCGATAGAGCGCCTCGGCGCCGTCGTTGCCTACCTCGACTTCCAATGAAGCCCAGGTAGCGCCCAGCATCTGAGCGTCGTAGGCCACGCGGCCCAGCAGGCGAGCCGCGATCTTCTCGCGTCGCCTATCGGCCGCCACGGCCACGTTTGCCACCTGCAGCTCGTCGGCCACTACGGCGCCGCCAGCATAGCCGATGATCGTCCCGCGGTCGTGCGCCACCCACCACACATGGTTGTGGGTCGAGACGTCCTCGTAAAAGACCTTCTCGGACCACGGCTCGTGGTTCTCGTCGCTAAAGACCTGTGCCTCAAGCGCGGCCACGGGCGCGACGTCGTTCAAGGTCATGGGGCGCAGCTGGCAGTGGATGCCGGCAAGGGCGTCGTCGACGCCGGTGAGCTCGACCGTCGCGGGCTCTTTGAGGCCCAGGCGCGTGCGCTCGTTTTCCTCGGCGTCCGAGAGGCGCGTGTAGATGGGCAGGACCAGGGCCGGGTCGCCGTTTTGCTCGGCAAAGACGCCGGCCTCCACGGCGGCGCGCACCAGGCCCTCGCCGGTGGGCCACCAGGCGTCCTGGGCGGTGCAGCGCTCGGCGCCAAAGCCGGCCGCCACGAACTTCTCGGCATATTTGAGCAGGCCGTTTCCAGAAAGGGTCAGCTGGCCGGCATCGGAGCGGGCGGCCAGCTCGGCCACGCAAGCGTCGGCCTTGACCACGCTCTCGGCTGTGAAAGTGCGGTGCGCGCCCTTCTCGTCCAGCTCGTAGATGCCGGGGTAGACCTCGCCGCGCATGGCGTCGGCCACCACGGCCAGGCGGCCGCGCGTGCCCGCCAACCAGGCCGCCTGCGCCATCGCGTCCAGCGCCGAGGTACCGTACAGGCCCACGCCCGCGCCGCACGCCAGGCCCTTTGCCGTGGCGATGCCAATGCGCACGCCGGTAAACGAGCCGGGGCCGCGCCCCACCAGCACGGCGTCGACGTCGGCCATCTTCAAACCAGCCGCAGCTAGAGCATCCCGGCAGGTCCCCACCAGCTCGACGTTGGCGCGGCGGCGGCACAGGTGGTCGCCGGCGGCCAAAACGTCAACAGCGCCGTTGTCCACGCGGGCAACGGCGCAGGCCAGCATATCGGTTGAGGTATCAAGAGCAAGAACAAGCATGGGCGTTCCTAACATGTGAGTTTGAGCGCCCTAAAGTATAACCCCTCGCCTTAGCTCTGCGACATTTGCGCATGCTCGGCGGCTACGGCGGCAATCAGCTTGGCCATGGGCCACGCCTTGTTCTGCGCGGTCAAAAGTGCCTTGGGCCCCACTACGCACCCGGCCTCTCGGCTTCTGGCGAGAAACTCGTTTACCTGCGCGTTTGTCACGTTACAAAGAAGGACGAACTCGCCTTCGGGCGCGGGACCGGCGTACGGCACGGGCGACGGGCGAAAGCTGATGAGCCCTGCGCAGGCCCCGGCCGCGTCGCCCAGGTGGTCGTCGGTAAGGGTGCGAGGCACGATGCCCACCTCTTTCAAGACGGAGCGGACCGCCGCGCCCTTCTCGCCTGCAGGGTCAAGCCCCCAGAGCACCGCAACTGCCGCGGGCCCTAAGGGCTTGACCTTCTTACCAGCCTTTTTGTGCTGCTTGGATGCCATTGGCCTTAGCCAAAGTAGCGGTCGAGAAGACCCTTCAAGGCCTTGCCGTGGCGAGCCTCGTCGCGAGCCATCTCGTGGACGGTGTCGTGGATGGCGTCCAAGCCGTTCTTCTTGGCGCAGGTGGCAAGCTCGACCTTGCCGGCGGTGGCGCCAAACTCGCAATCGACGCGCCAGGCCAGGTTGTCCTTGGTGGTGGCCTTCATGTTGGGCTCAAGCTCGGTGCCCAACAGCTCGGCGAACTTGGCGGCGTGCTCGGCCTCCTCGTAGGCGGCCTTCTCCCAGTACAGGCCAACCTCGGGGTAGCCCTCGCGGTGAGCGATGCGGGCCATGCACAGGTACATGCCCACCTCAGAGCACTCGCCGGTGAAGTTGGCCTTGAGCTGCTCAAGGATGTAGGCCTTGTCCTCGTCCGAGATGTTGGGGTTGTCCTTCACGGTCTTGTCGTAGACGCCGTACTCGTGCTCGGCGGCCAGCTCAAGCTCGCCCTCGACCTTCTCGAACATCTTGGCGGGAGCGTGGCAGACGGGGCACTCCGCGGGAGGCTCGGCGCCCTCGTAGATGTAACCGCAGACCTTGCAGACCCACTTGTCCATAATTTCCTCCTTTTGATGGCGACCAGCTTCCCAGCGCCGGTCGCGTCCTCTCCTATGTCACACGGCCTGCGGCGCACACACCGCGGCCGGTATGGCTAAAGCTGTTGGCAGGCAGGGCAGATGCCGTCGAACTGCAGCGTGTGGCCGGTGATTTTGTAGCCGCTTGCACTGCTCGCCGCCACGCTGGCCTCGTCAAGCACCGGAATCATCACGTCGTCCACCTTGCCGCACTGCGTGCAACGCACGTGGTAGTGCGCAAAGACCTGGTGGTCAAAGTGGTCGGCCCCGTTGTTGATCTTGACGCGCAGGGCCTCGCCCTCGTCAGCGAGCTTGCCCAGCGTGCGGTACACGGTGGCCTTGCTAATGGTGGGGTGCTTGGCGTGGACAGCCTCGTAGACCTCGTCTGCCGTGGGGTGGTTTGCCAGAGCCTTGAGTTCGCCCGCAATGATCTCGCGCTGAACGGTGTTTCTCGTTGCCATGGCCTGCCTCCCCTCGCGTTGCGGCCCACTTTGGCGCCTGTCCTGCTGTTGCCTATAACTATAGCTTATTAGGAATGATTATCAATAGGGAATTTCTACCAATTTTGAGGCGAATTTGCTCTCGAGAAACCCCTGCCGCAACATAGCGGAGTTTTTGCACGACCCGATCGCCATTGTCTAGGTAGCAACGCCCGTTTTCGCTGCAAAAGCCCAGGATTCGCTCGCTGGCTACTCGGCAAACCGCAGTTTGGTCGTGCAAAAACTCCGCATCACAAGAAGGCCGGGGCCGCCTACGCCCTCAACGCCACTAAAAGCTCCTCGCCGCGAGCGTCGTGGGCCACAAAACGCACCTCGCGGGCGGGCTCTGCGCCCGGCGCGGCCTCATCGTCCTTGCGGGTCACAAAAACGTCCACGCGCGCATCGCCAATCTCGTCCGAGAACTGCTCGCCCCACTCAATAGAGCACACGCCCTCCTGGCCCAGCACGTCAAAGATACCCGTGTCCTCAAGCTGCTCGGGGTCGTCAAGGCGATACAGGTCAAAGTGGTAGAGCGGCAGGCGCCCGCCGTCGTAGACCATCTGGATGGTGAAGGTGGGGCTTGTCACGTCGGCGGTGATGGCCAGCCCTGCGGCGATACCCTTGGTGAGCTGCGTCTTTCCCGCTCCCAAATCGCCCGTAAGCACCAGCACGTCGCCGTCCTGCAAGACGCGCCCCAGCCGCTCGCCCAGCGCGATGGTCTGCGCTTGCGAATTAGTGACAAAGCTCAGCTCACTGCTCATATCAATCTCCTTAGAGACAAAAAGTACAACGTTGTACCTACGGCCCTGCTACTCCGCCGGGTTCTCCCGCAACCACTGCCCAACCAGCTGCAGATCCTGGATTAGCAAAGGCTCCCACTGCTCGTGGTAAATGCAGGCCGCGGGATGAAACGTAGGCGCCACCACAAAGTGCCCCACCTGGTACAGATTGCCGCGCAGGCTTGTGACGCCGGCCTGCGTTCGCATGACAAACTGCGTGGCAAAGTTGCCCAGGCACACAATGACGTCGGGCCACACGCTGCGAATCTGTTCGCGCAGGTATGGAGCGCACGCCGTGATCTCCTCGGGCCGCGGGTTGCGGTTCGAGGGCGGCCGGCACTTAATGACGTTGGCGATATAGATCTCTTGCCTGGTCAGCCCCGCATAGCCGAGAAGAGCGTCAAGTTTGTGCCCCGCCGCGCCCACAAACGGCTCGCCTTGCAGGTCCTCGTTGCGACCGGGGCCCTCGCCCACAAACATCACGCGCGCATGCGGGTTGCCGCAGCCAAACACCAAGTTGGTGCGAGTTTCTCCCAAAGGACAGGCGTGGCAGTCCCCCACCACGGCGCGGATCTCGTCAAGCGAGACCTCACGCGGCTTTTGGTTGACGTGCCCGGGAATCTGCATCATAGGCATGGCACACCACCGGCTACTCTAAACGTAGACTTTCTGCAGACGCAGGCCAAAGTCGCAAACAACCTCGTAGTTGATGGTGCCACGCAGCGCCGCGTGGTCATCGGCCGTAATCTCGTAGTCGCCGTCTCGGCCAATCAAGGTCACCACGTCGCCCTCGGCAACGGGGCTGGTGGGGCAGTACGGACGCGTGGTGTTGACGTCCACGGCAAACATGAACTGGTCCATGCAGATGTTGCCCACCTGGCGCGCGCGACCGCCGCCCACCAGCACTTCCATCTTGTTGGACAAGGTGCGAGACAGGCCATCGGCGTAACCTATAGGCACGGTGGCAATCTGGATGTTTTGCTTGGGCACGCGATAGGTCATGCCATAGCCAACACCATCGCCCACCTGCGGATATATGACACGCGTCACGCGGCCGCGCACACTCATCACCGGCTCTAGCGCAATGCGAGAGCGCGTGGTGTCTGCCGGATGCAGGCCGTACAGGCCAATGCCCACACGACACATGTCAAACTGGCACTCGGGGTGAAGAATGGTGCCCGGCGTGTTGTCGCAATGCACCAGGCCCGTCTCCAAGCCGGCGCCGCGCAGCGAGGCCACGGCCTCCTGGAAACGATTGAGCTGCAGGGCAAAGTCCCAGTCGTCGGGCACGTCGGCCGTGGCGAAGTGGGTAAAGGTGCCCGCGCACTCAAGGCCGCGGTGAAAGTCAATGGTTCTTCTCAGTTCAATAACGTCCTGGCGGCGCACGCCGATACGCGTCATTCCCGTATCAAGAATCAAATGATATTTGGCAACCTTGTTGGCCGCCGCCGCAGCCTCGCCCAGCGCCAAAGCAAAGTCGGCGGTATAGACCGAAGGCATAAGGTCGAACTCGACCAGCTGGTCCACGCAGTCCATGGGCGGCTCGGACAAGATAAGTATCGGCCACTCAATGCCCGCCTTGCGCAGGGCCACGCCCTCGTCCACCGTGGCCACGGCAAACTGAGAAGCACCCGCGGCGTGCATCGTCTTTGCGCAGGCCACGGCCCCATGACCGTAGGCATCGGCCTTGACCACGCACATCATCTGAACCCCGCGCGCCAGCTGGCGCTTGAACGCCGTGGTGTTGCGGCGCAGGGCCGAGAGGTTGATCTCTACCCAGCTCCACCTGTTGTGGGGGCATTTAGTTGTGTCCATGGTCAACTCCCGTGCCGACGCGCCGCCGGCGGCCTACTCTTCCTCGCCGTCCACCTCAGGATACATCGCGTGCTCTTCGATGGCGTCGGCGGCAAGACCAATGCGATCGATGACGTCGGTGGCCATCACGCCGCGCGAGCCGTAGCTCTCCACGGCCAAAGAGCCCGCGTAGCCGTGAATCTCGCAGGCCAGGGCGCAAAGAAGCGGCAGGTTGCCCACCTTGGGCGTGCCCGCGACCTGGGCAAGAAGAGACGCCGTCAAGCCCGCCAGCACGTCGCCAGAGCCAGCCGTGGCAAGAGCCGAGGGACCCGGCTTGGGCAGGATCGCCTGCGAGACGCCCACGCAGCCAGTGGCGGTGCCCTTGGCAATAATGGCCAGCTCGGAGCCACCGTCGCACCAAATGATGCTGCGCGCGGCCTCAAGTTGATCAGAAAGCGTGGTCAGAGGGTCGTCCTTGCGGTTGACCAGGCGGGCCAGCTCGCCGCGGTGCGGGGTCAAGATCAGCGGCGCGTCGCGACGGGTAAGCTCGGGGAAGTCGCACAGGTTGCCCTCGGTCAGGCGAGACAGGCAGTTAAGGCCGTCGGCATCGATGACCAGCGGCGCATTGGACTCAAGCAGCGCCGAGACGCACTTGGTCGTGCCGCCAGACACGCGCATGCCCGGGCCAATCAGCGTAGCCGAGGCGTTCTTTGCCAAGCGCACGACCTTCTCGGCGGCATCCTGGGTAAGGACGCCCTCGACGTCGCAGGGCAGGCCCACAACGGGAATCTCCAACACGTGCGACTGCACGAGCGACACGATGGTGGCGGGGACGGCCAGCGTAACGTAGCCGGCACCGGCTCGAGCAGCCGCGCGGGCAGCCATGATAGGGGCACCCGGGAAGCGAGAAGACCCGCCCACGACCAGCACCGAGCCGCGGGTGAACTTGTCCACGGCACTGGTGGGCTCGGGCATGACCTCAAGGTAGTCGGCCAGATCGGTGCGCCAGGCCACGGGGTCTGCCTCGACTACCAAGCGCTCGGTCTGCTCGGCCAAGGGGGCGACCACAATAGAGCCGCACACGTCGCGGCCGTTGTCGGCGAGAAGACCGGGCTTAAGGGCGATCATGGTCACGGTCATATCGGCCATGACACAGGGGCCGCAAGCAAGGCCGGCCTGGGCCGAAAGGCCGCTGGGCACGTCCACGGCCACTACGCGGGCCGAGCTGGCGTTCACACACTCGATCCAGATGTCGAAGGGCGAGCGCACGCCGCCCTTGAAGCCGGTGCCCAGCATGCAGTCCAGAACAACATCGGCATCTACCAGGGCTTCATTGACCTCGTCCTTAGAGGGGCCCACCAGCATGGGCACGCCGGCGCGGGCCGCGCTTTGCGCGACCTGACGGGCAAGGTCGCCCTTAAGCTGATCGGGGTCGATGGGGGTCACGACCTTCACGTCGATGCCGCGGGAAAGCAGCGCCTCGGCGGCCACCCAGCCGTCGCCGCCGTTGTTGCCCATACCGGCAAAGACCACGGCTTTGTTGACGCCGCCCAGCTCAAGCACCTCTTGCGCGGCGGCGCAACCGGCGCGGTGCATGAGCTCAGAGACGCTCACGCCCACACGGGTAAGCGCGACCTCGACCCGCTTGATATCCTCGACGTTAAGAACTGGCTGCATGGGTTACTCCTTGGTATCTTCTGCGGCGGCGTCCAGCGCCTCCGCGGGGGTTTGGTTTGTGTCGGCGACAGGTTGGTCGGCGGCGGACTCCGCGACGGCGTCCGGGCCCGCAATGGCGTCCTGGCCTGCGACGTCCAGGCCCGCGCCGTCGCCCGCCACGCCCTTCTCGCCGTCCTCAAGGGCCGCAGGCTCAACGCCCTCGGCAGCCGCCTCTTGCACGCGCTCAAGCTCGTCGATCAGCGCTCGCGCCTCTCTAAAAGAGCTGGCCAGCGCCTTGGCGGCGTCCTCTTTGGGGTTGGGCTTGGGCTTGACCTTGTCGGTCACGGCCACGGCGTTTGCCACGGCCACGCCGCGAGTGTGAGAGATAGAAAGCGCAATCTCGCGCACGCCCTGCTCGGCTGCGATTTGGGCGGCACGGCCCTCGAGCTTTGCCTGCGGCCGGCCCGTCTCGTCATTGACAACCGAGACGTCCTTCACACGCACGCCGTCAGAAAAACCGCAGCCCAGGGCCTTAAGCACGGCCTCGCGGGCGGCAAATCGAGCGGCATAGTGCTCGGCCGGGCGAGCGGTGTGCTCGCAGTAGGCGCGCTCTTCGTCGGTAAAGACGCGACGCAAGAAGCTGGGACGGCGCTCGATCACGCGCTCCATCCTGGAAATCTCCAGCATATCGACGCCAATGCCCGCCAGAGCCACGCTTTACCTCCCGCTTTCAACAAAGACGTCGCCTTGACAGCGCACGCGTGCCAAGGCGACCTCATCAATCACGTACTTCTTTATTCTAGATTACCGCTACTCAACCGTCACCGACTTAGCCAGGTTGCGCGGCTTGTCCACGTCACAACCACGAGTGCGGGCCACATAGCGAGACAAGATCTGCAGGTGGACGATGGCCACGATGGGCACCAGCAGCTCGTCTGCCACGGGCGGGATCCACAGGACGTGCTCGCACAGGCTCGCCACAGACTCGTCGCCGTCGGTCGCCACCGCGATGCACACGGCGCCGCGGGCGTTGACCTCCTGGATGTTCGAGACGGTCTTGTCGTGCACGCGGTCCTCGGGCACGATCGCCACCACGGGGAAGCCAGGCTCGAGAAGGGCGATGGGGCCGTGCTTCATCTCGCCGGCCGGGTAGGCCTCGGCGTGCAGGTAGCTGACCTCCTTGAGCTTCAACGCGCCCTCGTAGGCGGTGGTGGAGTTCACGCCGCGGCCCAGGAACAGGGCCGAGTGGGCGCGGCGGAAGATCGCGGCGGCGCGCTTGTCCTGCCACGAGCGGCCAATGACCTCGCGGATAAGGTCGGGCAAGGTGAGAAGGTCCTTGTAGTGGCGCTCGACCTCGGCCTTGTCCATCTCGCCGTGGTTTTGGGCCAGGCGCAGGGCAAACAGGGCACAGGCCACAACCTGGGCGGTGTAGGCCTTGGTCGAGCACACGCAGACCTCGGGGCCGGCCTGGACATACATGCAGCCATCAGACTCGCGCGCGGCCGAGGAGCCCAGGACGTTGGTGATGGCAAAGACCTTGCAGCCCATCCCCTTCATGCGGCGGGCGGCCGTCAAGGTGTCGGCCGTCTCGCCAGACTGGGTGATGATGACGCACAGGGTGTTCTTGGTCACCAGGATGTCCTGGTCGTAGTTGAACTCAGACGCGTACGCACAGGTAACCGGCACCTTTGCCCAGGTCTGGATGAAGGTCTTGGCAATGAGGCCCACGTGATAGGACGTGCCGCAGGCGATAAGGAAGATGCGGTCGACGGCGGCCAGCTCGTCCTCGCTCATGTGCAGCTCGTCGAGCTGGATGCCGTTGTCGCCCAGGCGATCTGCCAGCAGGCGCTCCAGGGCCTCGGGCTGCTCGGCGATCTCTTTGGCCATGAAGTCGGAGTAACCGCCCAAGGTCGCGGCCGAGGCGTCCCAGTCGATGTCGATGGCAGACGGCGTGTCGACCACCTGGCCATCGGCGTCGTAGACGGTGACCTCGCCGCTCTGGCGCAGGCGGGCAAACTGGTTGTTCTCAAGCTGGATGACGTGAGAAGTAACGCTGGCCAGCGGCGTGACGTCAGAAGCGCAGTAGGCGCCCTCGGGCGTGGAGGCCACAACCAAAGGACTGCCGTTGCGAGCGACGATCAGCTCGCCGGGGGTGTCGGCACAAACGGCCGCGATGGCCCAGGAGCCCTGCAGACGGCGGCAGGCGTTACGCACGGCCAGCAGCAGGTCGCCCTTGGCAGGACCGGCCCAGGCGTCCTCGATCAGGTGCGCAATGACCTCGGAGTCAGTGTCAGAGGCAAACTCGTGGCCCGCGCGCGACAGGCTGGCGCGAAGCTCGCGGTAGTTCTCGATGATGCCGTTGTGCACGATGGCGATGCGGCCCGAGCAGTCGCGGTGCGGGTGGGCGTTCTTATCGGTGGGGGCGCCGTGGGTGGCCCAACGCGTGTGGGCGATGCCCGTGGTGCCAACCAGGTTGGCCGTGGCGCAGCGCTCTTCCAAAATGGCCACGCGACCGGCGCACTTCACGCCGTGCAGCTGGCCATCGGTAGACAAAACCTCGACGCCCGCCGAGTCGTACCCGCGGTACTCAAGCGTCTTCAAGCCCTCAATAAGATAGCCAACAGCCTGGTCACGACCGGTGTAGCCAACGATTCCGCACATGATATGTCCCCCAATATTGCGCGCCCGCAGGGGTTGCGGGCACTGGTATCTACCAAAAGTGACCAGTCAAGTTTACCAGTTATTGCCCCTCCCCAACAAAACGCCACCCTATCGCCATAAGGATGGGTGTCGGGGCACAAAAAACCGGCCCCGGGACGCACCCAGAGCCGGTATTAGTACAACGTTGTAACCGAGAAGAACCCGCAACTAGGCGCGGTACTTCTCCAGCGCAGCGATAACGATCTGATTAGCCTCGGCGCACAGCTTCTCGTCGGGAGCCTCTGCCAGCACGCGGACCAAAGGCTCGGTGCCAGAAGCGCGCACCAGCACACGGCCGTTGCCCTCGAGGAACTTCTCGGCTGCCAAAACAGCCTCGGTGACCTCGGGCGCGTTCATCGCGGCCTCCTTGTCAATCACGCGAATATTGTCAAGCTGCTGCGGGTAGAGCTTGACCGGGCGCGTAAGCTCAGAGAGCTTCTCGCGCTCGCCGCGCAGGACCTCCATGATGCGCAGCGAGGTCATGATGCCGTCGCCGGTCTTCTCAAGATCAGAGAAAATCACGTGGCCAGACTGCTCGCCGCCCAGGGTGTAGCCGTTCTCGCGCATGCAGGCATAGACGTTCTTGTCGCCCACGTCGGTCTTCTCGTAAGAAATTCCCGCCTCGTCCAGAGCGCGGAAGAAGCCGAAGTTAGACATGACCGTAGGAACAACGGTCTGCTTGGCCAGGCGGCCGTGCTTGTTCATGTAGCAAGCGCACACGTACAAGATCAGGTCGCCGTCAACCACGTGGCCGCGCTCGTCGACGGCCAGGCAGCGGTCGGCATCGCCGTCGTAGGCAAAGCCCACGTCAAGGCCGTTTTGCACAACAAAGCGCTGCAGCTGGTCGATGTGGGTCGAGCCACAGTCGACGTTGATGTTGAAGCCGTTGGGAGCGTTATTGATCACGTGGGTCTCGGCGCCCAGGGCGTCAAAGACCGGGCGCGCGACCGAAGAAGCCGAGCCGTTTGCGCAGTCCAGGCCAATCTTGAGCCCCTGCAGAGAAAAGCCGCAGCTAGAGATGAGGCTTGCGATGTAGCGGTTGCGGCCCTGCATGTAGTCAACGGTGCAGCCAATGTTGTCCTCGGTGGCCAGAGGAACCTCGCTGCCGCCGTCGATGTACTCCTCGATGAGCTCAAGGACGTCCTCGTCCATCTTGAAGCCCTCGCGGTTGACCAGCTTGATGCCGTTGTCGGTGTAGGGGTTGTGCGAGGCGGTGATCATCACGCCGCAGTCAAACGCGCCGTCGACGACCTCGTAGGAAACGCCGGGCGTGGGGATGACGTGCAGCATGTAGGCGTCGCCGCCAGAAGCCACCAGGCCCGAGATAAGGGCGCTCTCGAACATGTAGCTCGAGCGACGGGTGTCCTTACCAATGATGACGCGGGCCTTCTTGCCCTGGCGAGCGCCGTAGTACCAGCCCACAAAGCGGCCGATCTTGTAGGCGTGCTCGACGTTTAGGCCCTCGTTGGCGCGGCCGCGAAAGCCGTCGGTACCAAAGTACTTCATTGCCTATTCCTCCAAATATAAGAAAAGGGCTTGTCGAACCAATGCCGACAAGCCCCAAAAAGCAAAGGTGCTGCCTCGAAGGACTAGCGCTTCGAGAACTGCGGGCGCTTACGAGCCTTCTTGAGGCCATACTTCTTACGCTCGACCGCACGGGCGTCGCGGGTAAGGAAGCCAGCCTTCTTGAGGTCGGCACGGTACTCGCCAGCCTCGAGAAGAGCGCGGGAGATGCCAAGACGGCAAGCGCCGGACTGGCCGTTGATGCCGCCGCCATCGCAGTTAGCGAGGACGTCAAAACGATCAGCGGTCTCGGTCAGCTTAAGCGGAGCAAGCGCGTTGTCGACGAGCTGCTGACGACCAAAGTAGTTAAGGGCGTCGCGGCCGTTGACGATGAACTTGCCAGTGCCGGGGACAAGACGAACGCGGGCGGTAGCCTCTTTGCGGCGACCGGTGCCCCAATAAACAGCGGTGTTCTCAGCCATGGGTTATGCCCTCCAGTCGATCTTAACGGGGTTCTGAGCGGTGTGCGGGTGCTCGGGACCAGCGTAGACCTTGAGCTTGGTGCCCTGCTGGCGACCAAGGGTGGTCTTGGGGAGCATGCCCTTCACGGCGTGCTCGATCACGCGCTCGGGGTGCTTAGCCATAGCCTCACGGAAGGACTCGAACTTGAGGCCACCGAGATAGCCGGAGTAGCGCCAGTAGCGCTTCTGGTCGGCCTTGTTACCGGTGAGAACGACCTTGTCGGCGTTGACGATAACGACAAAGTCACCGGTGTCGGCGTTGGGGGTGAACTGGGGCTTGTTCTTACCGCGCAGAATCATGGCGGCGGTGGTAGCCAGACGGCCGAGGGTAGCGCCCTCTGCGTCGATCAACACCCACTTGCGCTCGACCTCGCCAGCCTTGGCGTAATGAGTCGATTTCTTCACTTGACTCCTCCTACAAACATGTGTGATTGACAGCTTCTGGACAAGCCGCCAGGTGCTATTTCTTTTAGAGATTACGGGGCCCTAGTGGAAAAAGCCTTATGAGTATAGCGCAGCGCGTTTGCGTTTGATCCGTGTTTTTTCACAGAGAAGCGCCACCACGCGCGCTCCACAAACGGGGCGCGGCGCGGCGGCGCCAACGGGCTTCTCGGCGAGACGGGCCGGGCGGGGTCGGGACAGGGGCGCTACTCGGCGACCGCGGCGCCGGCGGCGGCGCCCCCGTCGACGCGCAGGAACTCGTCGATCTCGGCCAGACGGGCCTCGGCCTGACGACGACCCTGCAGGTAGAGGTCGAGCAACGGCGCCCCCTCGTGCTCGGTAGTCTTGACCGTCACGGGCTTCTCGGGGGCAATTACCAGGCACTTTCCCTCGCGCTCAAGGTCCCACAGCTTTTCTCGGCAGGCGTTGTAGCGCATATAGCGGCTCTCAAGAGCCTCGATGTAGTACGGGAAGTTGTCGTAGCGGTGCGAGCGAATGACCATCGACTCGGTCGAATTGGTCTTCTCGTATCCGCGGTCCTGGGTAAGAACCACCAGGGCACGGCTTGCCGGCGTGTGGCCTTCGACGGGGCGTGAGCCCTCAAGGCCCATCGCGGCAGCGTAAGGAATCGCGTCGGTGGTGCCGCCGTCTAAGTAGCGGTGACCGTCGATCTCGACGATGTTCGAAACGCCCGGCAGGCTGGCCGAGGCACGCACCCTCATGGCGTCTTTTGGCAAATGAACCACAGGTAGATAGGCCGGCGTGCCAAACGTGACGTCAGAGGCCACGGCCCACATTGGCACAGGATTGGCCTCAAAGGCGTCGTTATCGCAGGGGTCCAGGTGGTTTTGGACCTCGTCGTAGACAAACTCGCCGCCCGCGATGTCGCCAGTCTTAGCAAACGAAAGAAGGCTCATGAAGCGCTTGTCGTCGCGAAAGGCCAGCATAACGCGCATGGTGCGCCCAATCTGGCCGCTCTTGAAGCTCACCGCGTTCATGGCGCCCGCCGAGACGCCCCAGATGCTAGAAAAATCGGTGAGGCCGCGCTCCATCAACACGTCCAGGACGCCCGCGGTAAACATCCCGCGAAACCCGCCGCCCTCAAGGACCAGCGCCGGGACGTCGGTCTTCTCAACGGGTTCCTGTGCGCCAAATGCGATATCAGAGCTCATGGTTTCCTCCATGCTAGCGGGTGGACAGCGATTCTCTCATTCTACCCAGCGCCCGCGCCTACTTTGTAAGAACCGAGAAGGAGCTGGCCTTGGGCTGGCCCAGGGGCAGGCTCACGTCAGAGGGCCACCAGGTGGCACTGGGGTCGGTCGCGATCGTGACGCGTTGGCCGTCGTAGACGTTCCACGCCGCATCGTCCCTGGCAAGCAAAATCATGCTCGCTTCCCCGGTCGAGCTGCCGTCGCCGTCGCCGTTTTTGGCCGTGACCTGGGTCTTCTCGTCAAACGCAAGCACGGTAAAGGCGCTGGCCTGGGGATATCCCGGGCTGGGATCGCTCACGCCCTGCAGGGCGCACAGGCCCTCGGTGTCAAGGACGTGTACGGTGCCGGTCAAGACCTGCAGGCCCGCCTGCTCGGCAGTGGTCGCGGCGTCCGCGGCAGACGCGTCGACGTTGCTCGTCCACGTCTCGCCGGCCAGCGCGTCCAGCACGCTCGAGTCGCTGGCAGAGGCCCAGGTAAGCTCGCGCTGCTCGGCCTCAAACGGCGCCGCGCAGGCAGTGCTTAGCATGAGCTTACCGGTATATACCTGGCGTTTTGTCCACGCCTGACCGTCAAACGAAAGGCGCGCGCTGCTCACACTGCCCGTCCCGGAACTAACCTCGCTCACAAGAAGCCCGTCCCCGTAGACCGAGGCATAGACTTCCCCGCGATAGCCGCCCACCGCAGCGACGCCCCTCGAGAGCGTCTGTCCACAATCGGCAAGCGCGCCGCTGGCGTCAACGTAAAGGACGCTCACAGAGTCGATGCCGCCCCACTGGGCCTCATCCCCGTGCAGGCAAAGCAGCAGCGCGGGCGCATCGAGCCCCTCGACCTTAGCCAGCGCATAGGAGTACTCGCCGCCTTGGACAAGCGCGCTATCCAGGCCTTTGTTCTGGAAGTAGGACGCGGGGTTCGCAATCGCCTCGCGGTAAAGGTCGGCGGCGACAGCCTCTGCCGTGGGCTCGCTCGCTGCGGCTTCTGCCTGCGCAGAATCCCCGGAACCACCCCCGTTCCCGCCAGACGCCTGCTGCGAGCACCCCGCCCCAGCCACGGCAACGCAAACGGCCAAAGGCAGCACAACGCCTGCTTTGACGATATTTCTTCTCAGCATCAAAACTCCTCCCCAAACAAAAAAACGGCCCGGCGCTCGCATAAACAAGCGCCGGGCCGCATCGCTTTTGGTGGAGGTGCGGAGAATCGAACTCCGGTCCAAAGCAAACCCCTGATAGGTGTCTCCAGGCTCAGTCGATGGTTAAATCTTAGATGCCGCGCACCCAACGACACGCGCTTGGCATCCCAGCCGGTTCAATCTTATCGCGCGGCATACCAGCCACGTCCGCGCGAGCATCTCCCTAAAATGACGTCGCCGCGGGAACGGGAGCGATCCCCGCATTGACGGCCGCTAGTAAATTAAGCAGCGAGAGCCAGAGGCTCATAAGAATAAGTGTCGTCAATTCAATTTGACGGTTCCCCTGTTTAACGCGGCGAGGAGACCGCGACCTGCTGCCCGTCTCAGGCCCACCCTGTCGAAACCAGTCACCCCCAAAAGAAAACGGGGCACTGCCACCATGCGAATGTCAAAATACGCGCGCTCGTTTGCGCGAGACCTACATTCTACCCGCTTGGCCCGGCTTTTCCACCGGCTTTTTCTCGCGGTCCACGAACATGACCAAGACGCAGACGGCGAGAAGACCCGCCGCGGTCCAGATCATGTGCGTCCCTAAGGCCGGCACCAGCCAGTTGCCAACAATGGCCCCGATCACAAAGCACGCGATAACGAAGAAGCTCAAGGCACCTGCCTGCAGGCTCTCGCGGTCGCGCTTGACGATCCAATCGACCCACGACTGCGTGCCGCTGCGCAGGTTGCCGATGCACATCGTGGTCGCAAGCGGCCGACCGTGGAACTTGCGGAAGGCCTGGACCTGGATCCCGCAGGCAAACGACGTGAAGCCGTTGGCCCACAAGCTGTGGCCGCTGGTGATGAAGCCAACAAGAACCAGGAACGCAATCTCGACGAGAAGCGCCAGCTGGCGCCAGTGCAAGTGCCGGTGCTTAGTTGAAAGCTTGATGCAATGGCACAGCGCGATGCCCAGCGCAAAGCACACGACCGGCACTCCGTAGTGCAGGGATTCGATCCAACGAGCATGCGCCAAGTGAATGCCCAAAAGCAGCATGTTGCCCGTCTGGGCATTGGCAAAAACGTGATCGCGAACCAGGTAGGAATAGGCGTCCATAATCCCGCCGGACAACGCCAGCATCGCCGCAAGCTCTAGCGACTCGGACTCCTGAACTGCTCGTCTCAACGACTGCGCTCCTTGAGGGCCCGGGCAATCTCTCGGTCTACGTCGCGCCGGGCCATGTCTTCGCGCTTGTCGTAGAGCTTCTTGCCGCGGCCCAGCCCAATGGCCAGCTTCACGCGGTTATGCTCATCAAAATAGAGCTCCAGCGGCACAAGGGCACATCCCTTAACGCGCAGTTTACCGTCAAGGTAGTCGATCTGATGGCGATGCAGCAGCAACCGGCGCTTGCGGTCTGGGTCGACGTTCCACACACCGCCGTTGGAGTAGGGGTGGATGTGCACGCCGTGCAGCCACGCCTGGCCGTTGCGAATCAGGCAAAAGGCGTCGGTGATCTGGGCCGCGCGCTCGCGCAGGCTCTTGACCTCGGTGCCGGTGAGCTCCAGGCCCGCCTCGAACGTCTCGTCGATAAAGTACTCGTGGCGCGCCGAGCGGTTGCGGGCGATCGTCTTCTTCTCGCGCTGCTTGTATCCCATGTTGGCTCCCTCGCGGTCCTAGACGTCCTGGCCCTGGTCGGCGTCCTGGTCGGCGCCGGCCGGCTCCTGCTCCTGGGCGCGAATGAGGTCGAGAAGGGCGCGGCAGGCGGCCTCCCCCACCAGGTCGCGCGCGCGGACGGTCAGCATCGCGGCCTCGTTGCGGTCGCCATCGGCCGCGGCCGTCGTGGCGCAGATCAGCAGGCACGCGGCGATCTCGGCGGTGGCGCCAGCGGGCAGGCCCTCCTCGGCCAAAAGCTCGCTCATCTGCGAGTCATCCACGGAGTCGGGATCGCGCTCGGTGCCTTTTGCCTGGTCAATGGCTGCGTCCAGGGCGCTGTCGCGCACGTCGAGCTTGGTCGCCGCGCGAAGAGCCGCCGCGGCCACGCGTGGCTTCTGCGACGCCTCGAACCACGCCGAGAAGTTCACGAAGGCGCGGGCCAGGTGGCGCGGGTCGCTCGCGCGCTCAAAGACGCTAAAGGTGAGGCCCAGGTACTCGTCCATGTTGCCGGCTACCTTGTAGAGGTCGGCCAGGTTAAGACGACTGGCGCAGTCCATGGGATTCCAGCGAACGGCGCTCTTAAGGGCGGCCATGGCCTCCTCGTAGTCGCCCACGTGGACGCGAGCCAGCGCCAGGTCCTGGTACAGGCGGTCAAGCGGCTCGCCCACGTCGCGCAGCTCGCGGGGGTCGCCCTCGATGCGACGATATGCCAGACGCTCAAAGGCGCCCGGGAAGCTAAACCACTGCACCTCACTGGTGGTGGCGCAGTTCTTGTCCACGTACTCCTCGGCATCGGTGGCCAGGCGGGCCAGCATCTCCTCGGCCTGCTCGTCTTCGCCCTGCAGCATCAGGCCCTCGGCCTGCTCAAGGTACTCCGTAAGCTCTGTCTGTGTGTCCATGTCCGTGTATCCTCCAGCCAAGCCAACTTGGCCCGTAGTTGTGAGTTCCTTAGTATAGCCCGCCCGGCCGCCAAGACGTGCCCGGCGGGCGTTGGCTGCACCCCCGCCTCAAATCCCCTGCATTCCGTGCCGTTCTTCGAGCCAAAAACAGCACGGAATGCAGGGGATTTTACAGCGAGAAGACCCTCGGCCTTATTTCTCCCCTTCGCGCACCAGTTGGAAGTCGATTCGGCCGCGTGGAACGTCCACATCGGCCACCCGCACGCGCACGCGGCAGCCCAGGCTCCAAACCTCGCCGGTCGACTCCCCTACCAAGCGCATGCGTTCCTCGTCGTACTCGTACCAGTCGCGGCCCAGGGACCTAATTGGCACCAGGCCCTCGGCGCCCGTCTCGTCGATCGCCACAAACAGGCCAAAGCGCTCGCAGCCGCTCACGACACCGGCCTCTACCTGGCCCAATCGCTCGCCGTAGAGCTGCGCCATCTTGATTTTTTGCGAGTCGCGCGCCGCCGCGTCGGCCGTGCGCTCCATGCGCGAGCAGTCCGAGCACAGCTGTGGCAGCGCCCGCTCCTGCGCCCGGCGCTCGCGCGAGCCGTCCTGCCCCGCCAGGTGCGCCTTGAGCGCGCGGTGCACGATATCGTCGGGGTAGCGCCTGATGGGCGAGGTGAAGTGGCAGTAGGCCTTGGCGCCCAGCGCGTAGTGGCCCTCGTTGTGCGGCATGTAGACGGCCCGGCTCTGCGCGCGCAGCAACAAAGCGCTGGCCAGGTACTCGCCCGGGGTACCTTTGCTCTTCTCCAACACGCGTTGGATGCCAAAGGGGTCGCCCGCTTCAAGCGCCGCGGCGTCGCCCGGCTCAAGCAGGCCCATCTCGTCGAGCGGGGC
Source organism: Paludibacteraceae bacterium (assembly GCA_963630635.1). Classification (GTDB taxonomy): domain Bacteria; phylum Actinomycetota; class Coriobacteriia; order Coriobacteriales; family Atopobiaceae; genus Paratractidigestivibacter. The sequence continues at coordinate 22,245 of CAVGOA010000005.1, read as the reverse complement.
CACGGCACGGCGCAGGTCCTCGGGCAGGGGTTGCTCGTGCACGCGATAGGCGCACTCAATCTCGGCATCGGCCAAGATCTTGGCCACGCACTCGTTGGCCAGCAGCATGGCCTCTTCGACCAGCCCCGTCGCGCGGGAGCGCTGCCGCACCGTCACGCCCACGGGACGTCCCTCGTCGTCCAGGGCCACGCGGGTCTCGCGCGTCTCGAAGTCGATAGCGCCCCGGTCGCGCCGGATCTTCTCGCGAAGATCGCGAATCTGGTCCAGCACGTGCAGCATCGCGGCCACGTCGTCCTTCTCGGCGTCAATACACGGCAGGTCACAGGCCTCGCAATGGCCGTCGAGAAGCTCATCCACCTGGTCGTAGCACAGCCGCGCGTTAGAACAGATCGCCGAGTTCATGGCCTTGGCCGCCACCACGTGCCCGGCCGCGTCCAGGCGCATGCGCACCGTCATGGCCAGCCGGTCCTCGCGCGGCCGCAGCGAGCACACGTCGTTGCACAGCCGCTCGGGCAGCATAGGCAAAACGCGGTCCACCAGGTAGGCCGAGCAGGTGCGCGCCCGCGCCTCAAGGTCGATGCTCGACCCCCAGGCAACGTAGTGCGTCACGTCGGCAATGTGAACGTCCAGGTCAAAGCCTCCGTCGGCCCGCCGGCGCGCGCCCACTGCGTCGTCAAAGTCACGCGCGTCGGCCGGGTCGATAGTCACGCACATGACGCCGCGCAGGTCCTGCCGCGCCGCATCGCTCGCCAGAGCCTCGTCTACCTGCGGCGTTATGCCGTCTGCCTGGGTCAGCGCAGCCGGCGAGAACTCCGTGGCCAGCCCGTGCGAGGCAATGACTCCCTCGATATCCATGTCCAGGTCCTCGGCCGCGCCCACCCGGCGCTCGATCGTGACCGTGGCCGCCGTGTAGCGCGTGGGGTACTCGGTGATGCGGACGCACACCACGTCGCCAGGCGCCACGCCCAGGCGCTCCGGGCTTGTGTCCTCGGGCACCACAAAGAAGTCGCAGCCAATGCGAGCATCCAGCGGCACCACGGCAAACAACGGGCCCGCGTCTTCGAACTTGCCCAGGAAGGTCTCGGTTGCGCGCTGCAGCACGTCGTGGACAATGGCGCGCCGCCCGCCGCGGCCGTCGGCGAGAAATACCTGCGCCTCGTCGCCGTTCATGGCCTCGCGAAGGCCGTGGGCCGCCACGTCAAAGACCCCTTCGGGCGTCTCGACCACGGCGCGCCCCGGGCGCAGCACGCGAATCGTGCCCGTAAGCAGGCGCTTCGCTTTTCTCGGCCCCTTGGTCGAGCCTCTGCGGGTATTTCCTTTGTGCGGTCGCTTGCGCGCCATCTGCACTCCTTGTCTTAGATAGAAAAAGACAGACACCCGCAGCTAGCTGCCTTGGAATGTCTGTCTTTAGGGTAACGCGTTACTGATTAGCACTGGGTAAGGGATTGTAGCACAAGCGGCGCCGGCACCCCAACACCCGCGCGTCGGCGTCGCTAGACCTTGAGGTAGCGGCCCATCGCGATGGCCGAACCAAACAGGCCAATGACCACGCCAATGCCCAAAAGCAGCGCGTAGGTCGCATACATCACCTGGTTAGAGATGCTAAACGTCAGGAACTGCATGCTGTACGAAAGCCTCTCGAGCAGCGCGGCCGAGCCAAAGTGCAAAGCCACGATGGCCAAGACGGCGCCCAGGATGGCCTCAAGCGTGCCCTCAAGAATGAAGGGCCCGCGGATGAAGCTGTTGGAGGCGCCCACCAGGCGCATGATGCCGATCTCGCGGCGGCGGGCCGTGATGGCCAGGCGGATCGTGTTGTTGATGAAGACAAACGACACGAAGGTGAGAAGAAGCACCAGGGCAACCGCGGCAATGCGGATGTAGTTAGCAACCGAGAAGAGCTTCTCGACCGTCTCGCGACCGTACTGGACATCGCCGGCAGGGTTGTCGGGCTTGTCGCAGACGGCCTGGAAATCAGAGTCGTCGATGATCTTCTGCGCCATGTCCTGGACCTGCTGCGAGTCATTGAGCTTGATGACCAGCGAGGCAGGCAGGGGGTTCTCGCCGTCCAGAGCGGCCGCGGCGTCAGAGGCGTTACGGTTGGACATCTGGGACTTGTACTCTTCCAGAGCCTCGTCCTTGCTCTTGTAGGTCACAGATTCGACGTTGTCCCAGCCGGCGATCTTCTTTTGCAGGGCGTCAACGTCATCCTGGGACGCGCTGTCAGAGAGGAACGCCTGGATGGTGACAGAATCCTCGACGCTGCCCACCATGTTGGACACCATTGCAGAGCCCATGACAAACAGGCCGATGATGAACAGAGACAAGAAGATGGTGACGATAGCGCCCAAGACGGTGGACCAGTTACGGTGGAAGTGCTGGCCAACCTCTCGGAACGAATAGCCAATGTTAGAGGGCACCATAATAGCCGTAGCCTCCCTTCTCTTGGTCGCGCACAACGTGGCCCGCCTCGAGGGCGATAACGCGCTTGCGCATGTTGTCCACCATCTCGCGGTCGTGCGTGGCCATGATGACGGTGGTGCCGGCGCGGTTAATGCGGTCGAGCAGCTTCATGATGCCCAGCGAAATCGCGGGGTCAAGGTTGCCGGTAGGCTCGTCGCACACCAACAGCGGCGGGCGGTTGACCATGGCGCGGGCAACCGAAACGCGCTGCTGCTCGCCGCCAGAGAGCTGGTCGGGGAAGTGATCCATGCGTTCGCTTAAGCCAACAAGGCGAAGCACCTCGGGGACCTGGGCCTTGATGACCGAGCGCGGCTTGCCAATGCACTCAAGGGCAAAGGCGACGTTCTCGTAGACCGTCTTGTTGGGCAGAAGCTTGAAGTCCTGGTACACGGTGCCGATCTGGCGGCGCAGGTACGGGATCTTCTTGTTGCGCATCTTAGTGAGGTCTTGACCTGCGACGATGACCTCGCCGTGGGTAGCCTTGAGCTCGCGCGTGATCAGGCGCAAGAACGAGGACTTACCCGAACCGGAGTGGCCGACGACAAACACGAACTCGCCCGGATAGATATCAAGGCTAACGTTGTCGAGAGCAGGCTTGTTGGGCTGGGCCGGATAGATGAGTGATACGTTTTTGAACGACACGGTAGGCACACCGGTACGCGGGACGGCGGGCGTGTTGTCGTCTGCGAGAGGCGCGAACACGCTGGTGAATCCCGGCTGGTCGGTGGGGTCTGCCGGCTCGGAGGCGGTGACGGCGTGAACAGCGAGGTCTTCCTCGGACTGCTCGAGAGCAGTCATCAGCGGCACGCTGGCCGCGCTCGGCACACCGACCGAGGTCTGCTCTGCGGCGGGCACGTCACCAAAAAGGACGTCGTCCACCTGCTCGTCTACGATAGGCGCGACGTCGTTAAAGACGGCGTCTACGTCCTCCGGCTGTCGCTCGTTGCTGCGGAAGTGATTGGCCACGAAAGCTCCTTTTCCTTTTGCTCACAGCGGACAGATTGAAACATTTTAACAAATGGGCAGTTGGCGTCGGCCATCCATCGGCCAACGCCCGCCCAAAAGACAAAGGCTCCCCACACCTTAAGGCGCGGGGAGCCGGGCACGAGTGCGGTCTTCTCGGCTTATTTGCCCAGGAAATCGAGGGTCTGACCCACGATGCCGGCAGCGTCAAGGCCGTATTTGGCGAGAAGCTCCAGGGCGGGGCCCGACTCGCCAAAGACGTCGTTCACGCCCACCTTGCGCACGGGAACGGGAGCCTCGGCCAAGGCGGAAAGAACCGCGTCGCCCAGGCCGCCGATGACGGAGTGCTCTTCGCAGGTCACGACGCGGCCGGTCTTGGCAGCAGAGGCGCGCACAAGCTCCTCGTCCAACGGCTTGATGGTGTGGATGTTGATGACCTCGGCCGAGACGCCCTTCTCGGCAAGGGTATCGGCAGCCTCGAGGGCGGCGGCCACCATAAGGCCGGTGGCCACAATGGTGACGTCGGTGCCCTCGCGCAAGACGATACCGCGGCCAAGCTCGAACTTGTAGGTCGCGGGATCGTTAAAGACGGGAACGGCCAGGCGGCCAAAGCGCATGTAGACGGGGCCGTCGTAGTCATAGGCGGCGCGGACGGCGGCCTTGGCCTCGACGTCGTCGGCCGGGCAGATGACGGTCATGCCGGGGATGGAGCGCATGAGGGCCAGGTCCTCGTTGCACTGGTGGCTGGCGCCGTCCTCGCCCACCGAGATGCCGGCGTGCGTGGCGCAGATGTTGACGTTCAAGTGCGGGTAGCCCACCGAGTTGCGCACCTGCTCAAAGGCGCGGCCGGCGGCAAACATCGCAAAGGTCGAGCAAAAGACCTTCTTGCCCGCGGCGGCGATGCCAGCGGCGATGCCCACCATGTTGGCCTCGGCGATGCCGGCGTCATAGAAGCGGTCGGGGTAGGCGGCCTTGAACTTGCCGGTCTGCGTGGCGGCAGCCAGGTCGGCGTCCAAAACCACGAAGTCGTCCTTCTCAGCGCCCAGCTCTACCAGGGCCTCACCGTAGCTCGCGCGGGTGGCGACCTTCTTCACGTCTGCCATTTAAAGCTCCTTTCCCGCGGCCTCGAGCTCGGCCATGGCCTGCTCGAACTGCTCGTCGTTGGGGGCCTTGCCATGCCAGCCCACCTGGTTCTCCATGTAGCTCACGCCCTTGCCCTTGAGGGTCTCGGCCACAATGCACACAGGCTGGCCGGTCACCTTGCGGGCGGCCTCGAAGGCCTCGCGAACCTGGGCCATGTCGTTGCCGTCGGCCAGCTCGATCACGTGGAACTTGAAGGCGCGGAACTTATCGGCGATGGGCATCGCGGAGTTGACCTCCTCGATGGAGCCGTCGATCTGCAGGCCGTTGTGGTCGACGACCAGGCACAGGTTGTCCAGGCCCTTGTTGCCGGCAAACATCGCGGCCTCCCAGACCTGGCCCTCCTCGATCTCGCCGTCGCCCAGGATGGCGTAGGTGCGGTACGGCATGTCCCAGTGCTTGGCGGCCAGCGCCATGCCCACGGCCGCGCTCACGCCCTGGCCCAGCGAGCCGGTGGACATGTCGACGCCGGGGGTGTCATTCATGTTGGGGTGGCCCTGCAGGCGGCTGCCCACGTGGCGCAGGGTCTCAAGCTCCTCGACGGGGAAGAAGCCGCGGTTTGCCAGCACCGCATAGAGCAGCGGAGCGGCGTGACCCTTGGACATGACCAGGCGGTCACGGTTGGGGTCCTTGGGGTTTTGCGGGTCGACGTTCATGTCCTCAAAGTAGAGGTAGGTGAGGATATCGGCGGCAGAAAGAGAACCACCCGGGTGGCCCGCCTTGGCCGCGTGGACACCGCGGACGATGCCCTTGCGCACCTCGTTGGCAATCCGGCGAAGCTCTTCGTCAGTCATGTTGCCCCTTTCGTAACTTCTATGAATACTCGCTCGTATGTGGCGAGCATAAACATCCTAACAGTCGCGTCGGCCCTCCGCGCGGGAGGGCCGAGACAAGCATTCAAAAGGCACGCAATCTAGCTGCGCGCCGTTTATGGCGACGTTTACTGAGCAGCCACTACCTTTGCCCAGTCGGCGTCGAAGGAGGCCATGCCCTGGTCGGTGAGGGGGTGCTTGAGGCACTTCTTGAGGGCGCCAAAGGGCACGGTGGCGATGTCGGCACCCATAAGGGCGGCCTGGGTCACGTGGTTGGGAGTGCGGACCGAGGCGGTGATGATCTCGACCTGGTCGTCGACGTTCTTGCCGGTCCAGTCGTAGTTCTCGATGCAGGTCACAACGTTGGCAAGCTCGGAAATGCCGTCCTCGCCAATGTCATCAAAGCGGCCGACAAAGGGGCTCACGTAGCGGGCGCCGGCGTTGGCGGCCAAAAGCGCCTGCGGGGCCGAGAAGATGAGCGTCATGTTAATGCGAACGCCCTCAGAAGCCAGCTGGTGGGTAGCGGCCAGGGACTCGGCGCAGATGGGGAGCTTAACCACGATGTTGGGGGCGAGGCTCGCCAGGTGACGGCCCTCCTCGATCATGCCCTCGACGGTCTTGGCCTGAGACTCGGCAGAGACGGGCAGGTCGCCGCACATCTCGGCGATTTTGACCATGTGGGCCTCGAAGTCGGCGAGCTTGCCGCCAGTGCGGGCATACAGGCTCGGATTGGTGGTTACGCCGGCCAGGCAACCCCAGCTCAGCGCCTCCTTGATCTCGTCAAGGTCGGCGGTGTCGATGAAAAACTTCATGCTTTCCTCCTCCAGTTGCGGTTTTAGCGCTCTTGCCTTTTCTCCCTAGCGGGCATCGCGGCGCCCGCCTCTTAATCGATGACGATACCACCCCGCAAGGCCCATCGCACCAAGTACTCCGCAAGAATCTTCTTTTTGCGGCAAACGGTTGAAAAATGGCCGTTTACCTGGGAACTCTTCAAACTATTTGATGGTTTTGGACGTTTTAACCTAACCAGGGTTCGCCGCTGTTTTTGGGCACTTGAGCGTGTCGTGCGGCCCCAAGCACACCAAGCGCCTCGCAGCGACCAAAAGCCCCCGCAGGATCGCGACGGCGACGCCTGCGGGGGCAAATTTGAACGATGCGCGCGGCTGCTTACTTAGCGGCGGCCATCTCGGCGCGGGTCTCGTCGATGATCTTGCGAACCTGGGCGGCGTTTGCAGCGATCTCGTCCGCAGAGCCCTTGGTCAAAAGACTGCCCATGCCGTAGCACTCGGCGCCGGACTTAACCCAGGTGGCCAGGTTGTCCAGGTTGATGCCGCCAGAAATCATGAGGGGCATCCAGGGCGTCGGGGTCTTGAACAGGCCCACGAGCTGGGTGCCGTAGGTGTTCGAGATCGGGAAGCACTTGATGAACGCAGAGCCAATGGACAGCGCGTGGTTGGCCTCGGTCATCGTGGTGCAGCCGGGGGCGTAGGGGATCTGATACAGGTTGCAGATCTGGGCGACCTCGTCGCTCATCATGTTGGCCACGATGAACTCCGCGCCGCTCATGATGGCCAGGCGAGCGGTCGTGGCCTCCATGACGGTGCCGGCACCAACGCAGATCTGGTCGCCAAACTTCGCCTTGATACCGGCAATGACCTCGCCCGCGTTGGGCAGGGTGTAGCTGATCTCCATAGCGTGCACGCCGCCGCGGATCAGGCCCTCGGCGATCTCGCAGCCACGCTCGACGGTGGGGACGCGCACGACGGCAAACGCGCCGGTCTCGTACAAAGCCTTGGTAACACTAGCCTTCTGAAGAATCATTTTGTCTCCGTCTCCCGTTGAAGAACTTAAAGATTGGCACGCGACACAAAAGCGCAACGCAGCCTACTTGTGGGCAATCCCGTAGTGGTCGAGCATAGCGATGCACTTCTCGTCGATGCCCTCGCCCACCTCGGTCACGGGGTAGCGAGCAGGACCAACCTCGTAGCCGGCCAGCTCGAGCGAGCGCTTGAGGGTCTGCGGGGTGGAGCCCAGGTGCAGGACATCGCGGATCGGCTCGATCTCGGCCTGCAGGTGCTCGGCCTCGGCGGTGTAGCCGGCATCCAGGGCCTTCCACAAATCGCAGACAACCTTGGTGATGAGGTTGGCGGTACCGGCCACGGCGCCCGCGGCACCCATAGCGTGAGCAGCAGAAATCTTGCCGTCAGAGCCAACCAGCACATCCACGTCGTTGCCCTTGGCGGCATCGATGTAGCCCTGGAGGTTGTCCATGTTGCCAGAGGAGTCCTTGACGCCCTTGACGTTGTCGATCTTGGCGACCTCGGCCACGACCTCGGGCGAGATGTTCTTGCCGGTGCACTTGGGGATGTTGTAGAGCATCACGGGGATGTTGACGCTCTCGGCAACCATGGCGAAGTAGTTCTTAAGCTGGTCGTCAGAGATGCCCATGAAGTAGGGGTTGATGACCGAGAGGGCGTCGGCGCCAATGGCCTCGGCCTGCTTGGACATCTCGATGGCCTCGGCGGTGGAGCAAGCACCGGTGCCCACATAGACGGGCACGCGACCGGCGACCTTCTCAATCACAAACTTAGAGAAGGCGATCTTCTCCTCGGCCGAGCAAACAAAGAACTCGCCGTTGGAGCCAAAGGTAAAGATGCCGTTGGCGCCCTCGGCAATGAGCTTCTCGACGAGCTTCTCGCCGGCGTCGTAGTTGATGGACTGCTTGTCGTCACGGTTGAACGGGGTGACGATCGGGACAATAACGCCCTGGAACTTGGACATGCTGGGTCTCCTTGATTAACGTGCCGCGCGGCGGCTTAGCTGGCGAGAAGGGCTACTTGGCGTCGCGAATGGAAGCGCCCAGGGCTCCGCCGGGGTGCCACTTGACGTACTGGTTGGGCTCCAGGCCGTACTCGTTCTGCAGCAGGATAGAGAGGCACTGCAGCTCCATGATCTCGGCGATGATCGAGGCGCGCGGGGGCTTGTTCATGGAGTCGCCCTCCTGCTCGACGCCGGCAATAAGCGCGACCTCGGCCTCGTTGGCAAGCCAGCTGTTGGGGTTGCCGGTAAGCGCGATGATGTGAACGCCCACGCCCTTGAGGCAGGTGACGGTGGCCTTGAGCTCGTTGGTCTCGCCGGAGTTAGAGATGGCGATCACCACATCGCCGGGCTTGGTCTGGCCGGCCGAGCCGTGGACGCACTCGGTGCCGTGAAGCTCGTAGGTGGGGGTGCCGGTGGACGAGAAGAGCGAAGCGGCGTAGCCCGAGACGTGGCCCGGCTTGCCAATGCCGGTCACGTGCAGGCGGCCGCCCTTGGCCTCAGCGTCAAGAATGAGCTGCTTGGCGGCGGTCAGGGCCTCGAAATCGATGCCCTCCACGTACTTGTCGATCGACTCGTGCATGATTCCCAGGAACTCTTGGACCTGCTCTTTATCAGTTGCCATTATGTCTCCTATCTTTCTGGGGCCCGCTTGCCTACAGGCCCTCCGATAACCAATGGTTGGGCGAGCCTACTTGCGCTCGTTCACGCGGTGGTCGTGCATGACCTGCGCGATGTCTTTCTGCAGGCCGTCAAGGGTGTCCTTCATAAACGGACGGTTGATGTCCACCAGGTAGAATCCGCTGGGGTGCTTGACCCAGTCGCCCGCAAACAGCAGACGCAGCGAGTTGCCCTGGCGAATCAACTTGTAGTTCTTAATCTCTTTGTACGGCACGACCAGGGCCTTCTTAGGCTCGGCCTTCTCGTAAATAAAGACATGGCGCTGAGCAAAATCGACCACGTGGACGCCGGTCGCAAAGCGGTTGAACCGCTTGCCCATACCCTTGCACACAAACCAAACCACGGTGAGAAGGGCCAGGATGACCAGCAGCAGCGCGACGTTACCCGTGAGGTTTGCTGCGGCCCAGGCACCCAGCGCCGCAAAGAGCAAGACGATGGACAAAGCGAGAAGACCCACGGCTTGCAGGATCAGACGGCGACGGTCCTCGACGACTTCAAGCTCAATTTCTTCCTCGGGAAGCTCGGGGTCGGAGACCTTCTCGCCAACGCCAAGCATGTCGCCTAAGACGTTGTCCGAGACGGCCTTGGCGGTGCCGGCCACACCGAGCTTCTCGCCGCTCTGGCCGTTCTGGCCGGCCTTGCCGTTCTTGGACTTGTTGCTTTTCTTGGACATCAAACACCTCGGGTATCCAGGGCTTTATTGGCCTGGGACTTGATCTTTTGGTACTGCGCGGTGGCCGCGGCAAACGTGTCACGCAGCAAGTGCGAGTCGATTGCCGAGACCATCAGGTTTATGCTTCCCGCGTACCTGGCGAGAAGCGCATTGCCGCCGATGATTCCAAAACCCTTGTGGGCGGCCAAGCAAGCGTCGTGCACCGCGTCGATGAGCATAAGCTCCTCGGCGCAGCCCACCTCGTCGGGGCGGCCCATCGAGATGGCCAGGTCACAGGGGCCGATCACCACAGCGTCCAGCCCGTCGACGGCCAGGATCTCCTTGATGTTAGAGACGCCTTCAACGGTCTCGATCTGCGCGATGGCAAGCGTGGAGACATTGGCTTTTGTCATGTTCTGCTCGTGGTTGCCCGAGGGGCCGTAAGCAGTGTGCGCACCGCCCGAGTAGCTGCGTTTGCCGCACGGGGGATACTTTGCCCACTCGACCAGCTGCCTTGCCTGTGCAGCGGTCTCTACCATGGGCACCATGACTCCGGTTGCGCCCAGGTCAAGCACGCGCGAGACGTCGGCGCGCGCAAGCTGGGGTGCGCGAACCAACGAGGGCAGCCCAATGGAGTTGCCCAAAAGCATGAGCGTGCTTAGACGGGTGTAATCAATGTCACCATGTTCGCCGTCGAAAAAGAGGAAGTCGAAGCCAGCCGCCTTGGCCATTAGCACGCTGGGCGCATTGTCGAGCACCTGAACAAACAGGCCGCCCAACTGCACATCCGCGATGCTGGCCGCGTCCATCGATCTTCTCCCCTCCATCAAACGTGAAACGAATTTCGAAACTTGAGCCTCGAACTTAAGAGTAAGGGCGCCCGTGGGCTTGCTTCCACGAGCGCCCTTTAGCCTTAGACCTTAGAGCTGAGTAGGTAGTGCAATCCCGTACCTAGGGCTTAGGCAAAGATGCTGCCGATGCCGTAGATGATGGAGCCGACGATGTTGTAGTCGACGTTCGGGAAGGAAGCGCCAGCGATGCCGAGGCCCTCGAAAGCGGGGTAAAGAACCAGAGGACCAGCGCACAGGAAGATGCCGACGATGAAGGAGCCCAGAAGGGCGCCACGCCAGCCGCCGTATGCGTAACCGCAGACGCCGCAGGTGCCGCCGGAGAAGAAGCAGATGCCGGCAGCGGGGATCATGATGGTCTCGGAGCCCAGGGCAACCATGGCAGCCATAGCGACGAGGCCGCCGAGGAAGGAGCCGATGAAGCCGATGATGACGGCGTTAGGAGCGAAGGGGAAGATAGCCGGGCAGTCGACTGCGGGCTTGGCATCGGGGATGAGCTTCTCGGAGATGCCGACGAACGCAGCGGTGATCTCGGCGATGAACTGACGGACGCCGTAGATCAGGACGGACATGCCAGCGGCGAACTTCAGGCCAGCGAGGAACGGCCAGATCCACCAAATGTCGTTGCCGAAGGAAGCCTTGATGGCCTTGCCGCCGACCTCGGTGTCAAAGTTGCCGGTGACGAAGCAGGCGATGGTCACGATGTAGAACAGAACGATCATGAACAGCGCGACAGAGAAGACGAAGTCCTTGAAGAGCTTCAGGAAAGCGGGGAGCTCCTTCTCGTCCTTCTCCTGGTTGGCCTCAGCCTCGTTCTTCTTGGCGAAGAGCTTGCCGCAGTAGCCAGAGAAAGCGTAGCCGATGCAGTTGAAGTGGCCGATGGAGATGTTATCGGCACCAACGAGCTTCACGACGAAGGGCTGGCACAGAGAAGGAAGCGCAGCGCCGCAGAGGCCCAGGATAACGCCGCCGAGGATGACGGTCACGAAGACCGGGGCACCAAGGGCGATGAAGACGAGAGCCAAGACGCAGGCGAAGTAAAGGAAGTGCTGACCGGTGAGGAAGACGGCCTTGAACGGGGTGATCTTGGCGAACACCAGGTTCATGATGAAGCCGAGAACCATGACCATGGCGACCTCGGTGCCGTAGGTGTTGAGTGCCAGTGCGGTGGCGACCTCAACCTGGGTCACAACGCCCTTGACCTGGAAAGCGGTCGAGAACATGTTGGAGAAAATGGTGACCTGAGCGCTCATGGCGTCAGAGCCGATGTTGAAGATCATGAAGCCGATGATGGTCTTCACAGTACCAGAGAAGACGTCCACAGCGGACTTCTTCTGCAGCAGGAGGCCGACAAGAGCGATAACGCCCATGATGACGGCGGTGTCCCTGAGCTGCATGAGAATAGCATTGAGCATGCGATTCTCCTTTCAGCGTGACTAGAAGTTGATCCGGACCTACTCAGACAGGAATCAAATTAGTGCGCGAGAAGCGCGGTCGGGGCCTGCGTGAGGCCCCGGGGTACGACAAGCGCGAGATCTTACTCGGCGTGCTCGGCGAGCCAAGCGGAGAGCTTCTCCTTCATCTCGGCCTTGTCGACGATGTTGGTGATGCCCACGGCAGAGGGAACGCGAGGATCGGCGTTGAGCTCGTCGGTGAGGTCGCTCATGGTGATGACCAGGTCGCCGTTGAAGCCAATGAGGGAGTCCAGGTTACCGTGCTCGGTCTCGATGTTGTAGCCGTTCTCCTTGATGACCTGGTCGATCTTGATCTTGAGCATCATCGAGGAGCCCATGCCGGCGCGGCAGCAAACCAGAGCGTGATAAGTCTTAGCCATTCTAATTACCTTCCTTCCTTAGCGTGGACCAATTCCACGACATCCTTAGGCGTAGCAGCGCTCTCGAGCTGGGCGAAGAAATCGGGGTCGCTCAGCAGCTCGACCAGGGACTGAAGGGCAGACAGGTGGCTGCCGTTGTCCTTGGCAGAGAGCGGGAACAAGAACTTGACCGGGTCGTTGTCGGCAGAGCCAAACTCGACGGGGTCCTTGAGGGTCACGATGCCCACGGCGGACTCAAGCGCGCCGGACTCGGGGCGAGCGTGGGGCAGGGCCACGTGCTCGGTGATGACGATGTAGGGACCAAGCTCGTTGACACCCTTGATGATGTCGTCGACGTAGCCCAGGGTCACCTTGTTGTTGTCCACCAGGGGCTGTGCTGCCTTCCTGATGGCGTCTTCCCAGTCACTGGCCTCGACGTTGAGAAGAACGAGGCTCTCATCGAGAAGATCACTCAGCAATGCACTCACCTTCCTTAAAAGGTCGTTGGCACTTAGACGCCTTTTCGTAACATGCCCGTGCCAATACCCAATTCAACGTTCATTAATATCGCACTTCTCGGCGAATTCATCAACGAGGAATCCACATTTCCGTCTCAAATAATCCCTCTTTCGCCGAACGGTTGGTTTTGGCGGGTGACCGTTATCTTGCGAACCTCGAAATTATTTGAACGTTTAAGAGTATAGTTATTGCAGGTAAATCAAGTGTTATGAATTATATGATTGTTCTATACGCACGATTGGTTGTTATGTTTTCGACCGTTTTGGACTGTTGAATTTAATAACGGACCTATCATTTAGTTATGATTCTTTGAACGTTATTAATTTTAATACGTTCATATAAGTGAACAGGTAGGAACCAGCATGAAGCGAAGCAAAGCCTTTGTCGCCTCGCGCAGGAACGAAATCACCGCCATCCTGGAGAAGCGCGGTCAAGTGAGCGTCTCCGAGCTTGCCGAGCGCTTTGGCGTCTCGGCCCTCACCATCCGCCGCGACCTTGACTACCTGGAGTCCCAACAGATTCTCACACGCCAGTACGGCACCGCCACCCTACTCAATCCCCTGGGTCGCCCGTCGGGTTCTCGCCAAGTGCGCGCTAACAAGGCCATTGCGCGCGAGGCAGCCCGCTACGTCACCGATGGCGACTGCATCTTTATCAACACCAGCGCCACGGCCCTGGGCATCCTGGACTGGATCACCGCCCAAGACGTCACCGTCATCACCAACAACGGCAAGGCGCTTCTGCTTGAAGAGCGCCAAAACGTGCAGGTCATCCTTACCGGCGGCGAGATTCGTCCGCCACGCGCGTCCATGACCGGCGAGGTCGCGCTGTCCTCGATCCGCCGCGTGACCGCTTCAAAGTGCTTCCTGGGCTGCACGGGCCTCTCGGCAAACTTTGGCCTGACCTCTGCCACCTCGCCCGAGCCAGCGATTAACACCGCCATGATGCAGCGTTCGCAAAAGCACGTCATCATGGCCGATTCGTCCAAACTTGGCCTCACGTCAAGCTTCCAGTTTGGCTCGACCGACGAGATTGACCTTCTCATCACCGACACCGGCGCTACCGACGACCAGGTCTCGTTACTAGAGGCGTTTGGCGTCAAGCAAGTCGTGCGGGTTGACCCGGTTCTTGCCCCCAGCGACTCGAGGGTCCTCTCACCGGCGTCACTAAGGAGTTAGCGGCAGGGCGACGACCGCGGGAACGCAGGACCACGCTCTCCCCTACGAGCTAATGCTGCCAAAGCCCTCACCAAAGGCCTCGTGAACCTCCGAGATGATCACGATGGCCTCGGGGTCAATCTCTGCGACGATCTGCTTGAGCAGCGGGGTTTGGGACCTGCCCAGCACGCAGAACAAGACGGGGCGATCGTTGCCGCTCCACAAGCCGCGTGCCTGAAGCTCGGTGCAGCCGCGGTTCATGGTATAGAGAATCTCGTTGGCGATCTTGGCGTGCTCGGTCGAGATGATATAGGCCGCGCGCTCGGAGCGCGGGCCGTCGATCACCATATCGATGACCTTGCCGCTGATGTACATGGCCACGGCCGCATACAGCGCATTTTCCAGCGAGAAGACCGGAGCCGAGATAGCAATGATCACACCATCCACGATGATGCACGTGGTTCCCACCGGCAGGCCCAACTTGCGAGACAGCAGCTGCGCCAGAATATCGGTACCGCCGGTGTTTCCGCCGGTCATAAAGACAAGCCCCAGGCCAACACCGGTGATGACGCCGCCCCACAACGCGGCAAAGAGCAGGTCGTTTGTGCCCATGGCCGGCAAGAACGGCGCCAAGGCATCGGTGAACAAACCGCAGGCGATGATGCCCAACACGGTGCGCAGGATATAGCCTCGGTTGCCCGATTTAATGACCAGCAGCATGAGCAGCACATTCATGGCAATGGTCTGCATACCCACTGGCAGGTAGAAGCCCGCGGCCTGCGCCAGGGCATAGAAAACGGTAGCCAGACCCGTAACGCCACCGGCGGCCAGGCCATTAGGAACCTCAAAGCAGTCAACGCCAACCGCAAAGACGGCAGAGCCCAAGACGATAAGAACAAAGTCCCTGACCCTTATGCGCCAACGGTTGCTGCTCACTGCTCTTCTCCTGTTCCCACCACCCATCGGTGGTATCCCACGATGAACTTGTCCAGGTCACCGTCCGACAAAACCGAGTCCACGTTGCCCGTCTCGACGCCCGTGCGCAGGTCCTTGACCAGCTGATACGGGTACAGCACGTAGCTTCTAATCTGGTTGCCAAAGCCAATCTCGTGCTTGGGGCCACGCAGCTCGTCAAGCTCGGCCGCGCGCTTCTCCAGCTCCTTCTCGTACAGGCGGCTCTTGAGGATGTTCATGGCAAACGCCTTGTTCTGAAGCTGGCTGCGCTCGTTTTGGCACGTGACCACGGTCCCGGTGGGAAGGTGCGTGATGCGCACCGCCGAGTCGGTGGTGTTGACGCCCTGGCCGCCGTGACCCGTTGCGTGGTAGACGTCGATGCGCAGGTCCTTGGGGTCGATCTCGACCTCGACGTCGTCAGGCAAGACGGGCAGGACCTCCACGCCGGCAAACGTCGTCTGCCTGCGCTTTTGCGCGTCCGTGGGCGAGATGCGCACCAGGCGGTGCACGCCCCCCTCCGCGCGAAGCATGCCGTAGGCGTTCTTGCCGTGCACGGTAAAGGTCGCGCGGTCGATGCCGATGACCTCGGCCGGCGGACAGTCGTTGACATCGACGGACCAGCCGCGACGGTCGCAGTAGCGCAGATACATCCTAAAGAGCATCTCGCACCAGTCCTGTGCCTCAAGCCCACCCTGGCCGGGCGTCACGGTGACGATGGCATCGCCGTGGTCCAGCTCGTCGGTGAACCAGCTAGAAAGCTCCAGGTCAGACAAGGACTCTTCCAGTTTGGCGAGAAGGTCTGTGGCCTCGGCGGTCAGCTGCTCTGCCGCCTCGGCGTCGTCGGCCTCTTCCTGGGCCAGCTCATGGCAGGCTTGGGCATCGTCCAGCAGCTGTCTGGCTGCCGCGATGCTCTCCACGTCGTCCTTGGCGCGGGTAAGCTCGGCCATGGTCTGGCGAGCCGCCTCGGCGTCGTCCCAAAAACCGGGCTGCGCCGAGGCCTCCTCCAGACGGGCCACGTCGTTTTTGCGCTCTTCAATTCGCAGGTACTTCTCGACCTCTGCCAATCTCTTTTCAAAAGCGAGAAGATCTGCCTGCAGGTCATAGGCCATGTACTAGTTCCTACCGTGGCAGTTCTTGAACTTCTTGCCGCTGCCGCAGGGGCACAGGTCGTTGCGGCCAACGCCCACGTAGGGATCGGGATCCTCGGACTTACGATAGGTCCTGGGCTTGGAAGCGCCGGGGTTGGCGCCCTGAGGGCCGGGGCCCGCCGCGTTGCCGCGCGTAGGAACGGGAGCCGCGTGGCTAGCGCCGCGTGCCGCCTGGGCACGGGCAACAAGCTGGGCGCTATCGGCCTCGCTGGGGCCAGAGTACTGGGCACCGCGCAGCTCATCGGGCTCCTCGGTGGTGACCACGGGGGCCTGGCGGGCAGGGCCGTTCATGACCTCGATGCGCAGGATGGTGCGCAGGTAGTCCTCGTACATGGTGTTAACAAGCTCGGTAAAGGCAGCGTATGCCTCGGACTTGTACTCGACCAGCGGGTCGCGCTGACCAAAGCCGCGCAGGCCAATACCGGTCTTGAGGTAGTCCATCTCCTGCAGGTAGGTCATCCAACGGGTATCGATGACGCGCAGCATGACCTGAGAAGACAGGGTCTGCATGATGTTCTCGCCAAGACGCTCGGACTTCTCGGCAAATGCCTTATCGACAAACTTGTCCACGGCCTCTGCGATGTCGCCCTGCTCGTCATCATCAGAGTAAGAAGGAACGTCCTTGTGACCGGTGAGCTCCTCGAGCCACTTGTCCAGGCCCTCGATATCCCAATCCTCGCGGTGAGAGGTCTCGGGGCAGAACTCGGCAACCTTGCGCTGAACGGTGTCGAAGGTGACCTCGTCGATGTGGGCGTTAAGGTCCTTGCCGTCCAAGATCTTGTTGCGCTCTTCGTAGATGACCTGGCGCTGCTTGTTCATAACGTTGTCGTAGTCAAGGACGTTCTTACGCATCGAGAAGTTGACTTCCTCGACCTTGCGCTGGGCGCTCTCGACGGCCTTGCTCACGATCTTGTGCTGGATAGGCATGTCATCGGGCATGTCGTACTTGGTCATCATGGCCGCGATCTTGTCCATGCGATCGCCGCCAAACAGGCGCATGAGGTCGTCTTCAAGGGACAGGTAGAACTGGGTCTCGCCCGGGTCGCCCTGACGGCCCGCACGGCCGCGGAGCTGGTTGTCAATACGACGGCTCTCGTGGCGCTCGGTACCAATGACGCACAGGCCGCCGGCGGCAAGCACGTGGTCGTGCTCGATGGCGCACATCTCCTTGGCGCGGGCCATGGCCTCGACGCGCTGCTCGCCCGTGGCCTCCTCAAGGTCAATGCCGTCCTGGCGCAGCAGGTCCAGCGAGATGAGCTCGGGGTTGCCGCCCAGCAAGATGTCGGTACCACGACCGGCCATGTTGGTTGCGATGGTAACAGCACCCTCGCGGCCAGCCTGCGCGACAATCTGGGCCTCGCGCTCGTGGAACTTGGCGTTAAGGACGTTGTGCTTGATGCCGCGCTTGTCCAGGATGCGCGAGAGCTTCTCGGAGTTCTCGATAGAGACGGTGCCCACCAGGCAAGGCTGGCCCTTGGCGTGGCGCTCGCAGACGTCATCGGCCACGGCCTTGAACTTGGCGTCCACGGTGCGATAGACCAGGTCGTCGTGGTCCTCGCGGATAACCGGCTTGTTGGACGGGATCACCTGAACGGGGATGTGATAGACCTCGCGGAACTCGGCGTCCTCGGTCATAGCGGTACCGGTCATGCCAGAGAGCTTGTCGTACATCAGGAAGTAGTTCTGCAAGGTAATGGTCGCCAGAGTCTGGTTCTCTTCCTTGACAATCACGCCTTCCTTGGCCTCGATCGCCTGGTGCAGGCCCTCGGAGTAACGCCTGCCCTCCATGATGCGGCCGGTGAACTCGTCGACGATCTTGACCTCACCGTCGGTGACCACGTACTGCTGGTCGCGGTGGAACATGTACTCGGCCTTCAGGGCCTGCTGCAGGTGGTTAACCAGCTGGCCGGACTCATCGGCATAGATGTCCTCGATGCCAAGGTTCCTCTCGACCTTCTTAAGGCCTTCCTCGGTCGTGGCGATGGTGTGCTTGGCCTCGTCCATCTCGAAGTCGACCTCGGGGATAAGGCCGCGGACGGCGCGCGCGAAGTCCTTGTAGGTGCTGGCCGACTTGGTGCCCGCGCCAGAGATGATAAGCGGGGTCCTGGCCTCATCGATCAAGATGGAGTCGGCCTCGTCGACGATGGCAAAGTTGTGGCCACGCTGAACGCGCTGGTTGGGACGGGTCACCATGTTGTCGCGCAGGTAGTCGAAGCCAAACTCCGAGTTGGTGCCGTAGGTGACATCAGCCGCATAGGCGGGCTTCTTCATGCTGATCTTCATGCCGTTCTGCAGAAGACCAACCTCCATGCCCAAGAAGCGGTAGATCTTACCCATCCACTCAGAGTCGCGCTTGGCCAGGTAGTCGTTGACGGTGACGATGTGCACGCCCTTGCCGGGAATGGCGTTGAGGTAGCCAGCCAAGGTCGAGACCAGCGTCTTGCCCTCGCCGGTCTTCATCTCGGCAATGGTGCCACGGTGGAGCGCGATGGCGCCAATGATCTGCACGTCAAAGTGACGCAGGCCGGTCGTGCGCTTGGAAGCCTCACGCACTGCAGCAAAGGCGTCGGGGAGAAGGTCGTCTAAGGTCTCGCCATCAGCATAGCGCTTGCGAAAGACCTCGGTCTGCGTCTTAAGCTCGTCGTCGGACATCGCCTCGTACTTGGGCTCAAGGTCATTGACCTGCTTGGTTATGCGCTCATACTCCTTAAGCTCCTTATCGGCACCAATGGAGAGCAGCTTAGAGAGAAAATTTGCCATGGTAAATCCTCAGCGTCGTCATCAGGCAAATGCCTGGAAGGGTGCATGCTTTCATCACTTTACTGGTATCTCGTAACAGATACGACACGATATTAGAGTCTCAACTAAAACAGCACCCTTAGGCACTTAGCTCACACGGAAGCGACAGCTCGGTGGCCAGGGCCCTCAGCTGCCTTGACGGCGGCCTGCCGGCGACTTCTGCCATGTTTTGGCAAAACTGCCCGTAGTTTTCTGCCGCTTCCTTACTGCGGCCACTATCTTTTAGAGCTCTAAGCAGGACCATCTCGGCGTCTTCTCGCATCGACTCGGTGAGAAGCGCGCTGTGCGCAAGCCTGGAAGCCACGCGCAGGCGACCGGTCTTATAAGCCGCCTCGGCACCAGACAGCAGTGCATCGGTGTACACCGTCTTAATCGTCGCCGCCATATGGGTCACATAGCCTGTTACATCGCTTGTGGGCACCCACAGGTCGCCGGAGTAAAGCCCCTCGGTCTCCAGTGCCAACTCGATGGTCCTCACATCATCTTTCTCCATTATCGTTGAGCGTGCCTTGTCCATAAGCTCGTCAACGTCGCAGCTCACCAGGCCCGGGTCCAAGCCAACCGTCCCGTTTGCGCGGCCGCTCACAAAAGGATCGGCTGTGAACCCAGCGCTTCTCAGCACCTTCCTAATGTGCGACTTGGTCTGATACATCCTGTCGTGCGCAGCCTCATACGTAAAGCTCGGCCAAAGCTGCTCAAACAGCTTTGCCTGACCGGCGCTGTACCGTTTATGCAGAACCAAGAACTCCAGCATCACCTTCGACGACCTCTGCTCAAGCCGCGCGGCGTCGACCACCCTTGGCCCAATGCACAGCGAGAAGTCGCCCAACAAATTGATGCGTATCTTCTCGACCGGCTTGTTCTTCACAAGCTTGGGGGCCTTATCACCATCCTCGCTGTCCTTTGGTTCCAGCAAGACGATCGGCGCCATCTCGCGCATGCCGTAGGCTGGACACACGGTTTTTCTCGCCGCTGCCAAAGCCCTTCTCCATTCTGGAAACAGCTCGTCGTCAAACCGCGTGGAGAAGGGCTCGACCCCGTTCGAAAGCAGCAAGATAAACCAGGTATTCCCTCTATGCAGATTCCTGGTTTTCAAGCTGTACGGCGCGCAGTCGTCCGCAGAATCAAGCGCACGCGCAACCAGCGTGGCGATCAGCCGCATGCTTGGCACACACGAATCGGGCTCAATCGTCGCACATTCCCCAAGCGTATCGCGCGCAACGCACGACAAGAGATTGGCCATGTCTTTGAGCGTCTGGGCTTCGGTGGAACAAAGAGCGCCATAGGCGAGCTTAGCCTCGACAACAGCATGTGTCCAAACACCATGGCCCATGTGCGAGAACGACTGTTCAATCAACATAAATGCTTTAATTAATTCATCTTCAGAGAGCCTTGGCCTGGGCACATAATTGCTGCCAGTGTCTTCTGCCATATCGCTAAAGAGATCCTGTAAACCCGTTACGACGCTCAGGTAATCAAGGGTCGCATTTTGTCCAATACGACCCAGGAAATCCCTGCTCTTGTTAAACCAAATACCCCCGCTTGCCAACGAGTCGCAGTTCATAAGGCGTATCAACTCGGCATCCAACGCCAACAACGAAGACGAGATGGTAGGCTGCTGGCATGCAAACGAATTGCCAACAAAGAGCTCGATCGCCTCGCTCAGCTCACCCCTTATGATGTGCCTAAACACGTTTGCATGCAGTCTCAGCCGTGACTGGGCCGTATCAATTGTCGAATCAAGCTCATACCCCTCGCGCACTTCTCCGCAAAAACGCAGACGAGCATCAACAAACAGCAGCGCAGACCTAGCCCGCGCATTCCCAGCCGAGAAATTCTCTATGTAATCGGGCGTTAGGACCTTATACGCAGACGGCGAGAAGCGCCTCTCGGTCATGGCGTCAAGCGCCGCCTCCAAGGCCCATTTCATGTTCTGATCGATATCCTCTGCAAACCTTGCGGCCGCCAACCCGCTTCTCACCAGGGAAAACTCGCCCATATCAAGCAACTCGTCACCAAAGTCCAGCACATAACGGCCAAGCAGCTCACCCTTAAGATGTTTTGCCACAGCAACGGAGCGCACCCTATCCCTTTTAAACAAGGCGCCGGCAGCCCTATACACAACCTCAAGACAGCGCTTCAACGGAAAACGCAACGAGTCAAACAGAAAATCAAGGGGCAGCTTCGCCTGTTCGGCAAGCGTAAGAAACGTCCCCTCGCGCAAAGACACGCCAAACAAAGACGACTGGTTCCCAAGCTCTTGGAAGAGCTCCCTAGCCTTAAACCCAAGATCTTCCTCGACGTCCTCTAAAGAGCCAGAGCCAAGAAGATAGAGATACAGCCTAAACTCGGTCTCTTCGTCGGTTAAACCAGGCCCCACGCTTAGAGAGACGGCGTCAGAGAGCCGTTCCATGTATTGAATTGGCGCAAACCCGTCAACGATAAAAGCCGAGTTAAGAAGCGCCAGATAGAGCAGGGGAATACCTCTGGACAGCTCAAAACATCCAGCGTGGCAATGTATAGAAGCATCCACATCACGCACGTAATCGGTCAACGTCTTAGTATCAAGAAGCCTGTAAACATCAAAGGACTCAAGCACAGAGAAGGACTCTGGCTCAAGCGACAAGACAACCGAGAACCCCGCCTCCATAATGCGCTTGATAGCTTTGACCTGCCTGCGTGTCTCCATCTCGTCAGACGCAGGAAGCTGCTGGATGACAACCACAGAACCAGCGGGCGATTCATCGCGAATAACCTTGCGAGCAAAACGCACCAAGGAATCAGACGACTTCGTCGGATTTGCCTTGTTACCAGAAAAGGTATAAAGGCGGCGTCCGTCCATAACAAGAAGTCTTAGAAGGCAGTCCTGGATATCACCGAGTCCAAGACCGGGCTCGCCATAGAAAACAACCAAGTGGATCATATCGAGTTGCGAGACAAGCTCCATGCACAAGGGCTTAGCTAAATCCAGCAGCGACGAGGGAGCTTTATCAGGCAGCTTCGAACCCCATGAACCACCAATAGGCATAACTGGGCCTCCAATTAGTAACATGTTGTAAAAGGGAATAGCATGTGAAAAACCGGTAGGACACAGATTACCTGCAGATATAAGGATGAATTAGATAAAACGGCAAACGGTATATTAGTTTGGACTTTTATGTTGATAGATTACTGAAAGGTTTCTGATAGAAAAGTGAAACCGCAGGTAGAGAAACTGCACTATTTCATTGGGGGCACTAGTCACTATTTACTGTTTATCGTCCGTTTCTAAGCGCCCCACTAACGGAGAAGGACTTTCCGGTGAACGGTAGTTTGCCATGGTTAACAAAACTAAACGAACACAACCTGAAAGCTAGAAAATATACAAGTGTTGTAAACAAAAAAAGACCCCGTCTCTCAGCGAGACGGGGTCTCCAAAGGTGCTCTTAAACAGCGAAACGCCCCAAGGTGGTCAGCGGCGTCCTGCTCTCCCACGGACTACT
>CAVGOA010000004.1:48587-75381 GCA_963630635.1 Paludibacteraceae bacterium | reverse complement strand
AAGAGAATCCCCTAAAGCCTCGCAAAAGTCATGTCTTTGACCGATATGCAATCCACTAAGACACGCTCAGACCTGCTTCGGAGCCAAGCAGCTTCCTCAATTCGGAGATTGAACGAACACCCAGCATCCTGTAACCGGTCGCCCTGCATGAATTAACCGTTCCCGGTGCCACACAAAGCTTATCGCATATTTCAGCGCGTGTTCTGCCGGTGCCTGTAAGCAAGATGACGCGCGCTTGAAGCTCATTGAGCCCTCGTCCCCTTAAATAGTCCAAAGCACGCTCTTCTCCACCGATGCATCCGGCCGAGATAACGGTAAGCTCTTCACGTGTCTTTAAAAGGAGGGCAGTATTAATCGCAAAAAGGATAATCGCGCAAGTCAAAGGCTTGAGCCCAAGCGTCGAATACGAGTAAGTCGAATAAGTAAGACCAAGGCCTACGGAAAAACAGAGACACCCGGCCTTTTTGTCTGGCAACAGAAACGGCAGGCTCTCTTCACTCGAGCGACTCGACCGGACTATCAGCAAAGCCATGACAGCAATTGCCGCTGCGCAAACAACCAAGTACGAAAGAAAAAGCTGCGGCGCCGTAAAGACGGACGCCACCCTATATGACTCGATTACGAGCAGCCCACTGGAGGCAAAAGGCCACAGCCGTTCATAGGGAAAAGGCGCGTTTGTAGTAACAGCCCTGTCTTTCCCGTCGCTGCAAAGCACTCCACAGATAGCGAGCGCCAGAACCATACCCCTAAGACAACTTTGCGGCGCCCCTCCAAAAAACACTGCAAGCAACGAAGTTGCAGCAAAAACGATGAACACAGGTCCCCAGAGGAACAGGCCGTGCTCCTGGGTCACGGGCTCGACCTCGACAACCGCATCTTCTGCTTGCACTCCACTTCGCAAAGCCCGGATTTCCTCCGAGTCTATATCCAGCTTTTCGAGGGCCCTGTTTCTGTATGTGGCAATTGTCCCGACCGCCAGCCCCAGCTCCGCAGCGATTTCAGGGTTCCTTTTTCCTTGGAGCCACGCAATAAAGACCTGCTTTTCACGAGGGCTCAATGCAGCCAATGCCTCATAGGAATCTTCTTCCAGATCCACCACGTCTTCTTGGGCGGCAGATGCGGGGGCCTTTTTATTTGCGGCGGTGCCAATAAAAGGAACCATTAGCGCAGCAATTAGAAGAAGACAGAGAACTGCTACAGAGATCTCCTTGCTAGCGCCGTCGAGATAAAGCCGTATCGAGAAGTCATTTATCAAAGCAAAAAGTAGTAGGCCGCTTATAAATGAGATAGCCAAATTCGTTGCGGAGTGTCTTTTGGAAAAATGCAGCAAAACCACGACGAGCGTCACAAACAGCAAAAGACACGACAGCCAAGCAGCTGTCAATACCGAGGCAGACGTCAAAGCGAAGGGCGCTGCGACTCCGAAAGCATACGCAACAGGTGTTTTTACACGCAGGGGCTCGTCTTCTTGCGAATCAATCTGAGGGCCCTCGCACGCCAGCGAGCATAGAAGCCAAAACAGGATGGCGAGAGCCTGCGCCAAACCCACCAGCACATCGAATTCCGTATTGAGGCCAAAGAACGGAGAGCCGTTGAGCAGTTCCCAGCATTCCTTGTACGTGGCAAACCCCATCGACCCCAGCGAGACCACTGGAAATGCAACACACAGTAGCAACCCATTTCGATGACGCAAAATAGCGGAACCCAAATCCAGAGCTGCTTGATTTGTCACAGCAGCCACAGCTGCGACAAAGCCAATGGCGGCCGGATGATAGAGCAAGGGGGATGCAACCCCCAGACAGTCGTCAAACCCAAGAGAAATGTAGGAGCCGACCCCGGGAATTGCAAACATCGCTGCTCCCCAGGCGCACCAAATGGCTCTTGTAATGTCGATACGTCTCAAGCCAGTTTGTTTCATGCAAAATGCCTTTCACCGGGCTAATCCCGGCTATTTTTTCATGTCTAACGTAATTGCATACCTCAAAAAGACAGACATGACGGCGCGATTGGGACACTGTTGGTCCAACGGCAATGAACGGTTAGTGAAAGGAAGCGACATGGATTCAAAGAGCATTTCGAGACGTGGGTTTCTCGCCGGGACAGCGCTTGTCGCGGGGCTTGGTGCGCTGGCGGCAATGCCGACGGCCGCCCAGGCTGTGACTAAGTACGGGAACACCAAAACCTATACCTCGTCCAAGGGGTACACGGGATCCGTCTCGTGCTATCTGGATTACGACACCAGCGGCTACATTCGTTTTACCAGCCGACTCAAGGTGAGCTACCCCTGCATAGCAGGCAGCGTCAAGTGCAACACGACCATAATGGGTGGGGGCAGCATCGCAAAATCCGGCAACTACGTGAACGGCAGCGAGTCCTCCCAGTTCATGCACCGCATTATGACAACAGACCTCAGCAACCCCTATTACGGTGGATTCTTCTCTGGCTCTTCCATCTGGAGCATCCCGTCGTTTGGGCTGACCTGTTACTCGGACACCATCTATTACCAGATGGACCAAGGGTTGCCCGACCCGACGACGGTCGCAGCGGCCAACGAAGCCCTGGTAGAGGCCGTTGGCATCAACGGAACAAGGGGTTTTGTCCGCAAAGAAGACCTCGAGCCGTTTGGCGGCGCATCGGACGCGGAATGCCTGGAAATGGCAAAAACCGGGGTGCGATATATCCCCGTGTACGATGATTCAGGTACCATTAAGGTCGACGAGTTTGAGATTGAGTGCGGCTTCCTTGAATAGGTGATGTGCCATGGCAAAACCCAAACTGTCCAGACGCGATTTTCTCGCCGGCGCGGCAATTACCGGTGGCGCGTTTCTTACCGGGTGTTCTTCGGGCGGCGAGAAGAGCTCGGCCGAGACCGAGGACGCGAAAGATAGCGAGGCATCGGCCTACGCCCCAGCGGGATTCAAGCGGGTCTCTGCGGGCATGACACCCATGACCCTCTCTGAGCTGCGCGAATCGTATCGCACGCTTGGCGTCAAGCACCTGCGCATCTTCAACGCGAGCGACATCGACAAGGACAACTGCTGCCCTGTGTACGCGTTTAGCGACTGCGTTGACGGCAACCCCTACGACGGCAACGTGTTTGTCGTCCTGGCCAGCAAGGCGCGTGTGCCCAACGTCATTGGCATGCAGCCCACCGTGGCGACGCAGACCTTGATCGAAGCTGGGTTCACGCCTGACCCGGCTATCACAACGCACGCGGCCGACGCGCAGGATACCACGGCGCACATTCCCGTCGTGACCACAGCATCCGTTGACCCGGGGTCGCTGGTCGCGATTGGCACGACCATCACATTGGAGTACTCGGAGTCGTTGGAGGGCTGGTCGTAAGGGACGGCGGGGTGCGGCGGCGGTGCGGCGCCCCATCACAAACGAAAAAGCCGGCGGCGAGAAACCCGTTTTGGGTTCTCGCCGCCGGTTTCCTTATGCCCAGGGGTCGCGCTGGAAGAGCGGCTCGCTCACAGGGCGCCGATCCGAGTAGGGGTCGTACCCGTCGTCGTCCTCGTTCTCGGCGCGCAAGAACTCGCGGTTGACTTCGTCTTTTATTGCGGCCTTCTCGACGTCGCGCGGGCCCGCGGCCGCGCCGGCCTTCTCGCCAGGAACAGCCATCCCTATCGACCGCCCTCGACGATGTTGTAGTAAGCCACGCACAGGCTGGCCCTGTTGCCAAACTGCGCGAGGTCGATGCCGCCGTTGTAGCGGGCCTTGGGGCACATGAGCACGGTGACGGCGCTGCGGCCGGTCGTGTTGCCGCCGATAAGAACCGCCCAGGAGTAGCCGTCCTGCTCGCCGTAGCCGCAGATAAAGTGGCTCACGCCCATGTCGATGCCCATCGTGCCTGCCATGTCGGACTGGGTCGTGGTCTCCTTCAAGCCCTCAAAACCGCAGGCAGTCATGACGGCCTGCAGACCCTCGCTGGTTTCGCTGGTCGAGGGAGCGCTGGCAGCCGCAAAGTCGTAGCGAACGCCGCCGATCGAGGCGCCCTGGTTTAGGACGTCCTGGACCGCGTTGTTTTGGTACAGGCCGTTCTCGGGCTCGTCGCTAAAGGTCAGCATGTTGCCAGACGCGTCGGCGTAAACCGCGTGCGCATCTCCGTTGCCGTACTTAGAGCCGTAGAGCAGGCTGTAGCCCTGTTGCTGCAGGTAGGCGGCCACCTCGGCAGACGAGCAGTTAAAGTACTCGCCCAGCTTGGTAACGCCGCTGGGGTACGGAGAAGAAACCGTGAGCTCGCAAGCCAGGCCGGCGGATGCCTTGGTGCCCTGCTCGGGCGTGACCGAGAGCACGGTGTTGGCGGCCTTGTCAGACTCGGTGTAGGTCACGTTGTAGGTAAGGCCCGCGGACTCCAGCGCGGCCTTGGCGTCGGTCAAGGTCATGCCCACGACGGCGGGCACGGTGTAGGGCTGGGCCACAGACAGCGTGATCTTGTCGGTTGCCACAAAGGTCGATCCCTCACGCGGGTCGACATCCACGACGGTGCCTTCTGCCTGGTCGGATATGACAAACGAGAGGACGACGTTGGTGGCGCCGGCGTCGCTCAAGGCCGCCTTTGCCGCGTCTTGCGTGAGACCCACGACCTTGGGGATCGTGCGCGAGGCGGCCACGGTGATGGTCGCGCCGCCGGCCGGGTCGGCGCGCTTGCCCACCTGCGGCGAGCAGGACAGGACGGTGCCGGCCGTCTGGTCAGAGGCCTCTTGCTGGCTAGTGACCTTGAAGCCCGCGGACTCCAGGATCTGGCGCGCCTCGACCTCGGTCTTGCCCACCACATCGGGCACGGTCTTGCCACCCCAGTATTCCTGCTGGTAGGTGTAGTAGCCGACAGCACCCGCCAGGCCAAGCAGCAAGATGGCGATGATGACCGTCATGATGACGTTGCGGCGGCGCTTCTTCTTGGACGTGCTCTTGACCGGCGAGTCGATCGACACCGGCGCGTGCGCGGTGGTGAGCTCATCCATGGCCACGGGCGAGTAGTACGGGTCGTCCATGGCGTCCAATCCGTCGCGGCGGCCGGCCATGAGGTTGGTTTCGGGGACCGGGCGCACCGTGGTAGCGGGCGCGGGGTTTACCCTGGTAGCTGCGGCGGGGGCGTAGGTCGTGGCCTCCTCGGCAGCAGGCGGGACCAGGGTCGTGGGGTCGGCCTCGGCGTCGTCGAGAAGGTCGCCCGGGGACGCCAAGACGGTAGCCTCGGGGTCTGCGGCGGCAGCCAGGACGGTTGCCTCGGGATCTGCGACGGGCGGGGCGTATACGGTTGCATTGGGGTCGATGTTGCCCTGGGGCTGGACGCCGGTGTCGTCAAAGCCGGGCAGGTTGTTAAGGTCAGCCATGATGTTCTCCCGTGTTAGAGGTTGCGGGACAGCCTTATCCTACCGCGCAAAACGCGGCGGGGCACCCATCATAGCCGATGGATGCCCCGGATGTTCGCGTGCTGCAGACGAGAAGGTCGCGCGGGCGCAGGCGGTTGCGACCGATCCACGCCGTGCGACCCGGGCAGAAGCCCCTACGCCCTTCTCGCCACCAGCTTGTCGTCGTCGCCCACGTCGATGCGCACGGTATCGCCCTCGTGGACCTGGCCGTCGATGATGAGGTTGGCCACGTTGTCCACGACCTCGCGCTGGATCAGGCGCTTGAGCGGGCGCGCTCCGTAGACCGGGTCAAGGCCGTCGATCGACAGCGACTGCATGGCCGCGGGCGTTAGCTCCAGAGAGATGCGGTCGCGGTCCAGGCGCTCGCGGACGTCCTTTAGCTGGATGTCGACGATCTTCTCGATGTCGGCCAGGCCAAGGGATTGGAAGACCACGATGTCGTCGATACGGTTAAGGAACTCGGGCTTGAAGCTCTGACGCAGGGCCTCAGTGGCCTGGCGACGACCCTCCTCGACGTTGCCGCTGGCCTCCTCACCTGCGATGAATTGGCTGCCTACGTTGGAGGTCATGATGATGATCGTGTTCTTGAAGCTCACCACGCGACCCTGGCCGTCGGTCAAGCGGCCGTCGTCCAAGACCTGCAGCAGAATGTTGAAGACGTCGGGGTGCGCCTTCTCCATCTCATCCATAAGGATGACCGAGTAGGGGTGGCGCCGAACGGCCTCGGTTAGCTGGCCGCCCTCGTCGTAGCCCACGTATCCAGGAGGCGCACCGATCAAACGCTGGACGCTGAACTTCTCCATGTACTCGGACATATCGATGCGCACTAGCGAGCGTTCATCGTCAAACAGGCACTCTGCCAGGGCTTTTGCCAGCTCGGTCTTGCCCACGCCGGTGGGGCCCAGGAAGAAGAAGCTGCCAATGGGGCGATCGGGGTCAGACAGGCCGGCGCGACTGCGGCGCACGGCGGCGGCCACGGCGCTTACGGCCTCATCCTGGCCAATGACGCGCTCGTGCAGCTGGCCCTCGAGGTTCTTGAGCTTGTCCATCTCGCCCTGCATCATCTTAGAGACGGGCACGCCGGTCCAAGACGAGACGACCTCGGCGATCTCGTCGGTGGTGACTTCCTCTTTAAGAAGGCCACCGTCGTCCTGCTTGGCGGTAAGGGCCGCCTCGGCCTCGTCGTACTGGTGCTGCAAGCTGGGGATCGTTGAGTAGCGCAGCTCGGACGCGCGGGCCAGGTCGCCCTCGCGGGTCACACGCTCCATCTCGGTCTTAGCGTCCTCGATCTGGGACTTGAGGTCCTGGACGCGGTCGATCGCACCCTTCTCGTTTTCCCAGTTGGCCTTCATGCCGTCGAGCTTCTCGCGCGTAGTGGCAATCTCTTGGCGCAGGGTCTCCAGGCGCTCCTTCGACGCAGCGTCCTCTTCCTTCATGAGGGCCTGCTCCTCGATCTGCATCTGGGTGAGCTGGCGGTCGACGGCGTCAATCTCGGCCGGCATCGAGTCAAGCTCCATGCGCAGGCGGCTGGCTGCCTCGTCTACCAGGTCGATAGCCTTATCGGGCAAGAAGCGGTCGCTGATGTAGCGGTTGGACAGGTCGGCCGCGCTGACCAGGGCCGAGTCGGTGATGCGCACGCGGTGGTGCTGCTCGTAGCGGTCCTTCAGGCCACGCAGGATGCTGATCGTGTCCTCAACCGTGGGCTCCGAGACCATGACGGTCTGGAAACGGCGGGCCAGGGCCTGGTCCTTCTCGATGTATTTGCGGTACTCGTCCAAGGTCGTGGCGCCAATGGCGTGCAGCTCACCGCGGGCAAGAGCCGGCTTCAAGATGTTGCCGGCGTCCATGGAGCCCTCGGTCGCGCCGGCGCCCACGATGGTGTGCAGCTCGTCGATGAACAAGATGATGCGGCCGTCAGATTTGCTCACTTCTTTAAGGACGGCCTTCAGGCGCTCCTCAAACTCGCCACGGTACTTGGCGCCGGCCACCAGGGCAGACATGTCAAGCTCCACCAGCTCTTTGTCGCGCAGGGTCGAGGGCACGTCTCCGTTGACGATGCGCTGAGCCAGGCCCTCGACAATGGCCGTCTTGCCCACGCCCGGCTCGCCGATAAGAACGGGGTTGTTCTTAGTGCGGCGGCTAAGGACCTGGATGGTGCGGCGGATCTCCTCCACGCGGCCAATGACCGGGTCAAGCTTGCCCTGGCGGGCCATGTCGGTCACGTTGCGGCCGTATTTGGACAGGGCTTCGAACTCGGTCTTGGAGTCCTTGCTGGTCACACGCTCGTCTCCGCGCAGGTTCTCGTAGACCTCCTGCGCGCGTTTGGCCGTGACGCCGGCCGATTTCAAAATGCTGCCGGCCTCGGACTTGTCGTCTGCCAGGGCGCACAGCAGGTGCTCACTGGTCACGTATGCATCGTCGAGCTTTGAGGCGAGCTTCTCGGCAGCTGTGGCCACGCGGTTAAGGTCGTTGCTAAAGGTCATCTGGCCGTTGTCGCCGCTAACCCTGGGCGCACGAGCAATTGCCTGGTCCACCTGCGCTTCGATGGACTTTGCATCGGCGCCAATGCGCTCGATGATCGAGTCCAGGTTGCGTTCCTGCGAGCTGAGAAGAGCCTTGAGCACGTGGATCGGCTCGACCTGCGAGGCCGAGGCGTCACCCGCGATCCCAATGGCGCTTTGCAGCGCCTCTTGAGCCGTAACGGCCCACTTTTCTAGCCTCATGTAAATCACCCTCTCTGGGTCTGCGTTTTATCACAGACTGTTATACCCACCTAAGGGCGTATGCTATACAAAATCTAAGTGCGTACATATAAGATTTGCACTGCGCGCGTACGGGTGATGCGGTCGGCCGATTAGTGTACACAAATCGAAAAAAGGCCACTAACGTGTGGCCTTTTTCTAGCAAAACTTGAATTCATGTACACTAATCCGGCCCGCAGCGCGCGCCGGACGCTACTCCTCGCCATCCCCGGCACCGTTGCCCAGCAGCTTGCGCATGATCTGCTCGGGATTGGTGCCGTCGTAACGAGCCAGCGACGTGATGCGCTCCTGCACGCGATACTCGCGCAGCTCTTCCTCCATCTTGCGGACCTTCTCGCGAAGCTCCTCGCACTCGGCCTCAAGCTGGTCGGCGCGCTCGCGCATGTCGATGATGCGCACAACGCCGGCCAGGTTGATGCCCTCGTCGGTAAGCTTCGATATCAGCTCGAGCCGCTCGATGTCGGCCTGCGAGTACAGGCGCGTGTTTCCCCTGGAACGACCGGGGGTGACAAGGCCCTTTTGCTCGTAGACACGCAGAGTCTGCGGGTGCATGCCCGTGAGCTCGGCCGCAACGCTGATCATGTACAGGGGCTTGTTCCTGCTCTCGCGGTCGCTACGCGCCATTGCGATCAGCGTCCTTTCTCACCTGGTCCTTGAAGGCGTCGCGATAGCTGCGTTCGTCGGCGGCGAGAAGACCCTCAAGGGCATCGCGCTCCTTCTTGGACAGCATCGTGGGCACCTTGACCTGCACCGTCACGTAAACCGAGCCGTTCTTACCCTTGTGCTTGATATCGGGCGCGCCCTTGTCGGGAATGCGGAACGTGCGGCCACCCTGCGTACCTGCGGGAATGTTGAGTAGCGCGGCCTTGCCGTAGGGCATGGGGACCTCGATCTTACAGCCCAGCGCGGCCTCATACATGCTAATGGGGTACTCCATGCGAATGTCGGCGCCGTCGCGCTTGAAGATCGGGTGCTCGGCCACGTTCAACGTGATGACCAGGTCGCCCTTCTCGCCGCCGGCAACACCGTCGTCGCCGTAGCCGTGAACACGCAGCTTGCCGCCGTCGTAGGCGCCCGAGGGAATGCGGACCGTGATGGTCTGCGACTGCCCAGTTGACGGCGAGGAGAACGACACCTTGCGGCTGCCGCCGTAAAGGGCCTCCTCGGCCGTGACGTCGATGGACATGGTAAGGTCGCGGCCCTTCGTGGGGCGACGGGTGCGCCCGCGTGCGCCGGCCCCGCCTGCTGCCCCGCCAAAGATGGAGCTAAAGTCAAAGCCGCCAAAGCCGCCGTCAGCGAAATTGCTAAAGAAATCGCTGTCGACGTTGGTGGTGTAGCTGTAGCCGCCGCGGTTGCCGCCAAAGCCGGCCCCGCCCACGCCGCCAAACATCAGCAGCTGGTCGTATTCCTTGCGTTTCTTGGGATCAGACAGCGTGGTATATGCCTCGCTGATCTCGGCGAATTTCTTCTCGTCGCCGCCGCGGTCGGGGTGGTTCTTGGCCGCGAGCTTCCTAAACGCCTTCTTGATATCGTCGTCTGTGGCGTCGCGCTTCACGCCAAGAACGTCGTAGTAGTTTTGAGTGCCTGCCATGTTGGCACGACCCCCTCTCAAAAGATGCGCCCAGACAAAAGAGCCTGGGCGCCGAGCTTGTGATTACTCTTGTGCATCCTGAGCTGGGCTGTCCTGATCGGAAGCCTCGTCGTTGGCGGGCGCTTCCTCGGCGGCGCGCTTAGGTCCGCCAAAGGTAACCGTGACCATTGCGGTACGAATGACCTTCTCGCCCATACGATAGCCCTTCTGGTACACCTGGGCCACCGTCTCGTCGTAGGCCTCCTTGTCCTCCACGCGGCCTACGGCCTGGTGGGACAGGGGGTCAAACGCCTGACCAGCCGGGTCAATGACCGAGACACCCTCGGCCTCAAGGACACCGACCATCTTTGCGCGCACGGCCGAGACGCCGTCGACAAAGGTCTGCATCTGCTCGTTGGCCTCGGTCTTGCCGGCGTGCTCAAGGGCGCGCTCCATGTCGTCAATGACGGGGAGAAGGTTGCACACCAGCTTCTCGGCGGCACGCTCCTTCTCGGCCAGGCGCTCGGCGGCGGTGCGGCGGCGGTAGTTGTCCCAGTCCGCCTGCAGGCGCATGTAGCGCTCGTTGGCGTCGGCGGCCTTCTTCTTGGCGTCCTCGATCTCGTCGGCCACGCCGGCGAGCTTCTTAGCCAGCTCGTCGCGCTCTTCGCGGATCTTGTTGGCGTCGGCGGCCAGCTCCTTCTCGGCAGCTTCCTCACCTGCGCGGATGGCGGCCTCGACGCGGGCCTGCTCGTCGTCGAGCTCTGCGGCGGCATCGGCCTCGCTGGCCGCAGCCTCGTTTTCGTTAACCTCTACCTCGGGCTCAGCCTGGGTAGCCTCGTTCGTTGTCTCTTCACCTTCGATGGGCACCTTCACGTCACCCTCCTCATCGTTTATCTAAGGAGGCGCCCTTATCGAGCGCCTCCAAATAGTTAATCTAGCTGCGCAAACACTCCGTACAGAGGCTTACTTGTCGTCGTCGACAACCTCGTAGTCGGCGTCAACCACGTCGTCGCCAGCGGCAGAACCGGCAGCGGAGCCAGCGGCGGTCTGCTCCTCGGTGTTGGAGTAGACGATCTGGGCCAGCTTCTGGGAAGCGGCGGTCAGCTTCTCGCCCGCGGCCTTGATGGCCTCGATGTCGGTGCCCTCAAGAGCCTTCTTGGCATCGGCGATAGCAGCCTCAACCTCGGACTTCTGGTCGGCGGGAACCTTGTCGCCCAGGTCGGCCAGAGTCTGCTCGGCGCCGTAGCACAAAGAGTCGGTCTGGTTGCGAATCTCGATCTCGTCCTTGCGCTTCTTGTCCTCCTCGGCGTGGGACTCGGCGTCCTTGACCATGCGATCGACCTCGTCGTCAGAAAGCGCGGTGGAGCCAGAGATGGTGATCTGCTGAGACTTGCCGGTGGCCTTGTCCTTAGCGGTGACCTTCACGATGCCGTTGGCGTCGATGTCGAAGGTGACCTCGATCTGCGGGATGCCGCGGCGGGCAGCCGGGATACCAGAGAGGTTGAACTTGCCCAGGGACTTGTTGTCAGCGGCCATCTCGCGCTCGCCCTGCAGGACGTTGATCTCAACGGAGGTCTGGTTGTCTGCAGCGGTGGAGTAAACCTCGGTCTTGGAGGTGGGGATGGTGGTGTTGCGGTCGATCATCTTGGTCATGACGCCGCCCATGGTCTCGACGCCCAGGGAAAGCGGGGTGACGTCAAGCAGCAGGATGCCCGAGACGTCGCCGGTCAGGACGCCGCCCTGAACAGCCGCGCCGTCGGCAACGACCTCATCGGGGTTGACGGACATGTTGGGCTGCTTGCCGGTCATGGACTTCACGAGGTCCTGGACGGCGGGCATACGGCTGGAGCCACCAACAAGGATGACCTCGTCGACCTGGGAGATCTGGAGGTTGGCGTCCTGCAGGGCCTTGGTCACAGGGCCCTTGCAGCGGTCGAGAAGGTCGCGGGTGATCTTCTCGAACTCAGCGCGGGTCAAGGTGTAGTCAAGGTGCTTGGGGCCAGAGGCGTCAGCGGTGATGAAGGGCAGGTTGATCTGGGTCTGCTGGGCGCTGGAGAGCTGCTTCTTGGCGTTCTCGGCGGCCTCCTTCAGGCGCTGCAGGGCCATGGGGTCATTACGCAGGTCGATGCCGTTGTCCTGCTGGAACTTATCGGCCATCCAGTCAATAATGCGCTGGTCCCAGTCGTCGCCGCCCAGGTGGTTGTCGCCGTTGGTGGCCAGAACCTCGACCACGCCGTCGGCCAGGTCAAGCAGGGACACGTCGAAGGTGCCGCCGCCCAGGTCGAAGACCAGGACCTTCTGGTCCTTGTCCTGCTTGTCCAGGCCATAGGCCAGAGCAGCCGCGGTGGGCTCGTTGACAATACGCTGGACGTTGAGGCCGGCGATCTTACCGGCGTCCTTGGTGGCCTGGCGCTGGGCGTCGTTGAAGTAAGCAGGGACGGTGATGACGGCGTCGGTGACGGGCTCGCCCAGGTACTTCTCGGCGTCTGCCTTCATCTTAGAGAGAATCATGGCGCTGACCTGCTCGGGGGTGAAGTCCTCGCCCTCGATCTCGACAACAGCGCGGTTGCCGGTGCCCGACTTGACCTTGTAAGGAACGGTCTTGAGCTCAGAGGCGCACTCATCGTAGCGGCGGCCCATGAAACGCTTGATAGAGAACACGGTGTTCTGGGGGTTGGTCACAGCCTGGTTCTTAGCGGCGCTACCAACAATGCGGTCGCCGTCGGCGCGGAAGCCAACGACAGACGGGGTGGTGCGAGCACCCTCGGCGTTAACGATGATGGTGGGCTGACCGCCCTCGAGAACGGCCATCGCGGAGTTGGTGGTTCCCAGGTCGATGCCTAAAATCTTGCCCATGATACGGTCCTTTCTTTTTTGCGCGCGGCGACCTCTTTAGTCCCGCGCGCACTTTTATGCTTCGTTGTACATTTGGCCTTATGCCCCATGCGTTTTGATTCTATACATAATCTAAGTCTCTTCACAATAGATTTTTTGCTGGAGCAATTTGAGGGTCCGTTAACGGCGAGACAAGCCCTTCTCGCCGGCCATTCTTTTACGTTTTACGACTTGTCGGAAGGCCGCCTTTTTGTTTGGGGACTTGTCGGAACGCGCGAACTCCCAATCTGCACGTTTAAGGACTTGTCGGAACGAAATCTCTTCCGACAAGCCCCAAATCATGCAGCGAGAAGACCCTTTGCTTCCGACAAGTCCCCAAATGTAAAAGACGGGATCGCGGAACTTCCGACAAGGCCCAAAACGAAAAAAGACGGCCCCGTGAGGAGCCGCCTTAGCAGTGCGTTATGTCAAAGCCGAGAAGCGCTTACCTTACTTGCGGTTGGCGCGGTAGTACTCGATAAGGGCCTTGGTGGACGCGTCCTGCTGGGCAAGAGCGGCGTCGTCGTGGAAAGCCGGGGTGATCTGCTTGGCAAGCTGCTTGCCCAACTCAACGCCCCACTGGTCGTAAGAATCCAGGCCCCAAACGGTGCCCTCGACAAAGGTAATGTGCTCGTAGAGGGCAATGAGCTCGCCCAGGGCGTGCGGGGTCAGATCCACGCCAAAGATCGAGGTCGTGGGGCGGTTGCCGTCAAAGCAACGGGCCGGGACCATCCACTCGGCGGTACCCTCGGCACGAACCTCGTCGGCCGTCTTGCCAAAGGCCAGGGCCTTGGTCTGAGCCAGGAAATTGCCCAAGAACAGCTCGTGGACGTCCTGCTCGCCATCCTTCACAGGGTTGGCGGTGTTGACAAAAGCGATGAAGTCGGCCGGGACAGGACGGGTGCCCTGGTGAATCAGCTGGTAGAAGGCGTGCTGGCCGTTGGTGCCCGGCTCGCCCCAGAAGATCTCGCCGGTGCCAGAAGTCACAGGGGTGCCGTCCCAGCGGGTGGACTTGCCGTTGGACTCCATGGTCAGCTGCTGCAGGTAGGCCGGGAAGCGGTGCAGGTACTGGTTGTAGGGAAGCACCGCGTGGCTGCCAAAGCCCCAGAAGTTCACGTACCAGACGTTGAGCAGGCCGAGAAGGGCCACGACGTTCTTCTCAAGCGGAGTCTGCTGGAAGTAAACGTCCAGGTCGTGGAAGCCCTCGAGGAACTCCTGGAAGCGCTTGGGACCAAAGACCACGATAAGCGACAGGCCCACGGCAGAGTCGACGGAGTAGCGGCCACCAACCCAGTTCCAGAAGCCAAAGGCGTTGGCAGGATCGATGCCAAACTCGGCGACAAGCTCGAGGTTGGTGGAGACGGCCACGAAGTGCTTCTTGATGGCGTCGGCGGCCTGCTCGGCAGAGCCGTCGATGGCGCCGGCGGCCTGCAGCTGCTCGAGCATCCAGGTCTTGACCTCGCGCGCATTGGTAAGGGTCTCAAGGGTAGTGAAGGTCTTAGAAACGATGATGACCAGCGTGGTCTGGGGGTCAAGCCCGCGGAGCTTCTCGGCAGCATCGTTGGGGTCGATGTTAGAGATGTAGCGGCAGTCGATGTTGGCGTCGGCCAGGGGCTTCAAGGCCTCGTAAACCATAACCGGGCCCAGGTCAGAGCCGCCGATACCAATGGAAACCAGGTGCTCAATCTTCTTGCCCGAGACACCCTTCCACTCGCCCGAGCGGACCTTCTCGGCAAATGCGTACATGCGGTCCAGGACCTCGTGGACGTCGGCCACGGTGTCCTGGCCGTCGACGATAAGCTGGCCCTTGTCAGAGGCGGGACGGCGCAGAGCGGTGTGCAGGACGGCGCGGTCCTCGGTGGTGTTGATGTGCTCGCCGGCGTACATGGCGTCGCGGCGCTCCTCAAGGCCCACGGCGCGGCCAAGGTCGCACAAAAGCTCGACGGTCTTGTTGTTGATCAGGTTCTTAGACAGGTCAAAGTGCAGGTCATCCATGTCAAACGACAGGTTGGACACGCGATCAGGGTCGTTGGCAAACTCTTCTTTAAGGGAGAAGTTCGCGTTCTTAAGGTCCTGGAAGTGGGCGCCCAGAGCCTCCCAAGCAGGGGTTTTAGTAGCGTCGACGGGAGCAGCGATCTTTGACATGAACAGTCCTTTTCTAAGATTGAGCCGCGGCAGGCCGCCGGCGGCTCAGCTACATACCATTCTTTATTTTACGTCAATAGACGGTCTGTGAACGTCTAATATGGCTCGGCCAAAGGCGGAATCTGCTTTAAGCGCGCCCACATCAGCTGCTTTTGCTTGGGGTCGCCCAGCGCCGCAGCAAAGCCGCCCAGGTTAAGCACGCGCATCCCGCACACATGGGCCACCACGCCAGGCTCTAGCATGGCCTCTTCAAAAGAGTCGAGAATGGCCAGGTCATCGGCAAAGGCCTCGCGCACAGCGGCGGCCGCGGCCTCGTCGCAGCACACCAGGGTGGCCGGGTCCAGCGTGGCCACGGCCTCGCGAAGCAGCAGCGCATCCAGCGGCTCGCCCGCGGCATCGCAGGTAAGCAGGGTCTCCCACTCCTCGGGCGCGTACCCCAGGGCCTTGATGGAGGCCTGCAGCGCCTGCCCTTCTGCCGAGAAGTACGCCTGTGCCCCGGTCTTCTCGCCGTCTGTAAGCTGGCCTTTTGCAAACAGGATGGAAGAAAACGCGTTGCCCCCAAAGACAACGCCGCGAGCCTCGAGGCCCTGGACCTCGGCGCTTGTCTTGTCTATGCAGGCCCTCCTGCGAGCCTCTTTTACGTTGGCCATCTGCCCTACCCTTTTGCCGCGCGGCTTTTGTCCCTTATAAAATGACACAAGCTTACCCTTCTGGGGTATAAGCCCCTTTAAGAAATCCACCGCAACCACCGTTGCTCTCTCAAAGGAACTGTTATGTCTGTTACCCAAATCACCGCGCCCGAGTTCGACTCAACGCTTGCCCAGGCCAACGTGCCTGTTCTTGTGGACTTCTGGGCCCCCTGGTGCGGGCCGTGCCGCGCGCTGGGCCCCGTTGTGCAAGAGGTTGCCAGCGAGCTCAAGGGCAAGCTCGAGGTCTATAAGTGCAACGTTGATGAGGAAGAAGAGCTGGCCACGCGCTTTAGGATCGTCTCGATCCCCACGCTTATCGTGTTCAAGGACGGCAAGCCCGTCCACACCATGGTGGGCAACATGCCCAAGGCCGATCTTCTTAGCGAGCTAAAGGCCTGGGTGTAATGGGTTCTTCTCGCGTTAAGACTGTGGCCGCACAGGCCGCCAAGCTGCTAAAGAACAACGTCAAGCTGCTGGTGGTCATTGCGGCCGCTCTTATTTTTGCCCTGCTTTTAGAGGACGTGGCAGAAGGCCAGATCATGTCCCTGGACGTCTTGGCCTACCGCTTCTTTGTCGAGTACCTGCGCTCTGATTTCATGACGCCCATCATGGAGGGCTTCACCTCGCTGTCTTCTGTGGCAGTTGTGCTGGTCATGGCGTTGATTGTCTCGGCGTTTGCACCTGGTCGCGCGCCCGGACGATGCGTGTGTGCCAACGTAATTGGTGCGCTGTTTCTAAACCAGGTCCTTAAGTTCTTGGTTCAGCGCCCGCGACCCGACGGATTTCGCCTTGCGACCGAGAGCGGCTACAGCTTTCCCTCGGGCCACTCCATGATTTCCATGGCCTTCTACGGGCTTCTCATTTGGATGATCTGGAAGTACGAGAAGGACGACATTTTGCGCCACGTATGGTGCTGCCTGTTTGCCGTCATCATCGTGATGGTGGGCATTAGCCGCATCTACCTGGGTGTTCACTATGCGTCGGACGTCATTGCGGGCTTCTGCGTCTCTTTGCTGTGGCTGGCGTTTTTCACCAAGGTGCTGGCCCCGCTGTTCATGATCGAGAAAGACCTGACGTAGCTGGCGAGAAGGGCGCGGCGGACGCGGACACCGGCGCGTCTCTGGCCCCGCATCAAATCCCAAACCAAAAAAGCCTTCCGGACGCGCGCCGGAAGGCTTTTCTCGTTGCAGTTAAAGCTCGATGATTTCTGCCGAGACGATTGTGTCGCCATCGGTGATGATGCGTCCCATCGAAGGCCCGCCGGCCCTGGGGTAGGTGGGGCTGCCCGGGTTCATAAGCAGCGTCCCCGTGGCCTCGTCTCGCAAGACAAACGGCTTGTGAGTGTGACCACAAATCGCAATATCACAGCAGGTCAGGTCAAGGCGCTCGCGATAGTGACACACGTGCCACATGAAGTCGCTCGCATAAAAGATCTTCTTGTCCTTAACCTCGGGGCCGTAGTCGTAGGCCCAGTCGTTGTTGCCCAGGCACATCTGCAAGGGCGCGATCTCTTTAAGCGTGCGGTAGTCGTGAGAAGAGCAAATATCGCCGGCGTGGACAATGTAATCGGCCCCTTGCAGCTGGTCTAACAGCTCCGGCGACAAGAACCCGTGGGTATCAGAGACAATATCAAAACGCATTATGGGTAAAGACGCTCCTTAGAGGCCGAGTGCTCGCTTAAGGGCAACCACGCGGCGGCGGGAGACAGAGATCTTCTTGCCCTCGATGCCGGTGATACCCAGCTGCAGGATGCCAGAAGAGATGACCTCGACGTCCTCGACGAACTCAAGATTAACAATGTAGCCACGATGCACGCGGAAGAAACCGTGCGGGGCGAGCTTCTCTTCGAGCTTAGCCAGGCTAATGGTCGAGAGAAAACGGTCGTTATCGGTGTAGATGCAGGAGTAATCGTCCTTGGCCTCGATGTAGCGAATCTGGTCGATGGGCACCAGGACCTTGCGGCCGCTCTTGACCACGGGAATGCGCTCGACCGAGGAGTGGTTTTGCTGCGGTTGCTGGGGCTCGATGCGGGCCTCGACCTTATCCAAGGCCTGAGACAAGCGGTCTGCCTCGACGGGCTTCATCAGGTAATCGACGGCATCGACGTTAAAGGCGTCAAGGGCGTACTCGCTGTAGGCGGTCACAAAGACGATCGCAGGCGGGTTCTTGAGCTTGTACAGGGCCTCGGCGAGCTGCATGCCGGTGGTCTTGGGCATCGAGATGTCCAAGAACATGACGTCGGCCTTGCCCTCCATCATGCGCTCAACGGCCTCGCGAGCCGAGGTAGCTTCCATGATCTCTTCTACCCTGCCGGTCTCCTCAAGAAGAAAGCGCAGCTCGGAGCGTGCCGGGGCCTCGTCATCTACAATCATCGCGCGCATACCAAAAACTCCTTATAACGCCTGGCTGCAAGCAGCCGTACAAACAACTTAGATGTCCTCGTCAGCGTCGCCAACAAGCATCATCTTTGCCCCAACCAACCGCAGGGTAACGCAGGTGCCCTCACCGGGCTTAGAGACGATCTCGACTCCAGACCCCAGATCAAAGACCCTCTCGACACGCTCGGCCACGTTGCGCAAAGCCATGCCCGCGCCTCGTCGCTTGGTGCCGTCACCCTCAACTACCTGGCCCGCATTGGGGTCAAGCAGGCGCGCAGCCACGTCCTCGGTCATGCCAAGGCCGTCGTCTGCGACGGCAACTAGGATATCATCGCCGTCGACGGCAACGTGAATATCCACATGAAGCGCTCCAACGTCGCGCATGGCGTGGCGCACCGCGTTCTCTACGATAGGCTGCACCAGGAAAGACGGCACCAGAAGCTGGCCACAGTTGCCCTCGACGTGCTCGCTTTCAACAATGCGGTCTTCTCCAAAACGGGCCTTCTCGATGGTGAGGTAACGGCGCGTTTGCTCGAGCTCCTGAGAAAGCGGGATCAGCGTGGACTGCGAGCTTTCCAGCGTGCGGCGGTAGAACAGCGAGAACTCGCGAAGGATGTCGCGGGCCTTCATGGGATCGGTGCGGCACAGTGACGCGATGGTGTTAAGCGTGTTGAAAAGGAAGTGCGGGTTAATCTGGGCCTGCAGGGCCTTGACCTCGGCGCGAGCGGTAAGCTCGGCCTGGTAGTCCAGCTCGTAGGCAGACAGCTGCGTGGAGAGAAGCTGCCCTAAGCCGCGCGCGATGGCCAGCTGGGTCTTGTCCATGTCCAGGTCGCGGTTGTAATAGAGCTTGATGGTGCCCAGCGCGCGGTCCTGCACAACCAGCGGGACGATGATGCCAAAGGCGTTGCCCTTCTGACCGGCGCCCACGGTAAAGCGGGCGGGACGCTGCATCTCTTGGTCCATGGAGTAGAACGTCTCCATGCGCTTGGACTTTAGGACCTCGGTCGTGGCGCGGCTATTGGGCGAGCCGGGCTTATAAGCAGCCGAGAAGGGACCCAGGCAGGCAAGCACGTTGGTGGTGTTGGTGATGGCCACGCCCTCGGCGTTTGTCTCGGGCAAGATAAGCTGGCAAATGGCCTGAGCATTCTCGGCCGTAAGGCCGCCGCGCAGGTGCTCCAGCGTGTTGGTGGCCACGCGCAGGGTGCGCTCGGTCGCCTGCGAGCGGGTGTCGTCGGGAACCAGGTGAACGGTGCTGCCCAGGACGACGCTCGACGCCAGGACGCAGCCGCACACAACGGCGATAGCCACGTTATCGATCTTGATTGACCAGGCAAAGGCGAGAAGAACCACCACAGCGACAGCCAGCAGCGCCACGTCGGGCCAAAGGGAGCCCTTCATCTGCTGACGGTCGGACAGCTTATTGGGAAACTTCATCGAACGAGCCTCCCTCTGCTGCGGGCTGCGCGGCGGACGCGGGCTGGACAGCGGCCGCAGGCTGCGGGGCCACGGTAGCCGCTGGCTGCGCGACGCCGCCGGTCCCCAAGATACGGTTTTGCAGGTATTTGTCCTGCCACAGAGACGTCATAACGGTTTGCCACGACATGGCAAACTTGAGGTACTTCTCGGCGGATTGCGTGGCAAAAGCGTCGGCTTCCTTGGCGCCCTTGGTGAGAATGGCCAGGTAGTCGCGGCGATACGGGCCGGTGACAAGGCGGCGCAGGGCTGTCTTGAACACGCGGGAGCGCACGCCCTCAGAAAGCCAGGGCGCGGGATAGGGCATGAGGGAATCGGGCGTGATGGTGCGCAGGTTGCGGCGGGAGTTCATAGCCGCGAGCTTGCGGTACTCATAGAGCCAGCGGTAAACGTCCTGCATAAACAGGGACGGCTCGGGGGCCATCTCGTCGGGCAGCGAAAGACGCACCGACCACTCGTTGTCAAACCACACGTCCATGCCGTTGGCGCGCAGGTTCAAGACGTAGTCCAGATCTTCTCCGCGCGTGATAAACGGATCAAAGGGCACGCGGGTAAAGGCCTGTGCGTGGATGGCGCAGCAGCCGCCGCTCATGTGGTTTGACCGAGAAATACGGGTGCCTTCCTGGGCTTTCTTCATCACAGCATTGAAGCCGGCGGCTTTGGACCAGTACTTCTCGGACCACTTAGTGGACGTCTTGGCAAAACACGAGCCGTTCTTGTCTACAAAGTAGCCGCTCTTGCACAAGATCTTGAGGTTTTGGCGGGTCAGATGACCCAGGCCGTAAACGGCGTCGATCAAGAAGTCCGGAGACGTCACGACCTCGTCATCGTCGAGAAAAACCACGGCGTCGTGGCCAAAGACGCAGGCAGCGGCCAGGCCCAGGTTCTTGATGGCGCCGTAGCCGCGCAGCGCGACGTTCTCGCCAATGAGGTTAGGGACCAGCTTTGCCACGGCCTCTTTGATGAAGAAGGCCTCGCGCGCGCCAATGACCAGCGTGTCAAGATTAGGGTGGCTGCGGCAAATGCTGTTCACGCGGGCGCGGGCCGAGTTCTCGGACTCGGGGTCGGCCACCACCAGCACAAAGATGCGCAGGACGCCGCGGACCTGCTCTAACGACGACAGGCAGGTCTCGAGCTCGGGCATGGGCTTGGTGATGGGCGTCGCATAGTCGTACGCGCCCCACTCCCCCACGCTGGGGATATGGGGCTCGCTCGTCCAGTAGGACGGTATGACGATTGCAGGATTCAATAAACCACCTAGGCCAGGCGCGAGCGCCCGGTTTGAAGCGCACACACTAAAACAAACATTCGGCGTCTATTATGAACTACCTTTCACCGATTTGCACCAGCCGTTTAGCGTGTTGGCGACATAAAAACCGGGCCGAAAGCACATGGCTTCCGGCCCGGGTACAACGTTCTAGCGAACTTCTCGCCAAGATGCCTTACGCGTCGGCGTACATGGCCTTGAGCTTAAGAAGGTGCTGGTAGCGAGCCATGGCGGCCTGCTCGTTGGCCTCGAAGAGCTCCTGGGCGCGCTCGGGGAACTCGCGCGTGAGGCGGCTGTAGCGAGCCTCGTTCATCAGGAACTCCTGGTAGCCGCCCGCCGGCTCCTTGGAGTCCAGGGAGAACTTCTTGCCCTCGGGGGCAGCGGGGTTGTAGCGGTAGAGGTTCCAGTAACCGCACTCAACGGCGCGCTTCATCTCGAGCTGGCAGTTCTTCATGCCGCCCTTGATGGAGTGCATCTCGCAGGGGCTGTAGCCAATGATCAGGGACGGGCCGTCGTAGGCCTCGGCCTCCTGGATGGCCTTCAAGGTCTGAGCGGGGTTGGCGCCCATGGCAACCTGTGCGACATAGACGTAGCCGTAGGTCATGGCAATCTCGGCCAGGGTCTTCTTCTTGGTCACCTTGCCGGCAGCGGCAAACTGGGCAACCTGGCCCAGGTTAGAGGCCTTGGAGGCCTGGCCGCCGGTGTTGGAGTAGACCTCGGTGTCAAAGACAAAGACGTTGACGTTGCGGTTAGAGGCAAGGACGTGGTCCAGGCCGCCGAAGCCGATGTCGTAGGCCCAGCCGTCGCCGCCAAAGATCCAGAAGGACTTCTTGGTGAGATAAGCCTTGTCGGCAAGGATGGTCGGGGCGACCGGGCAGCCCTCGGAAGCAGCCTGCTCGAGCTCGGGGATAAGCGCGGAGGCAGCGGCCTTGGAGCCCTCGACGTCGTTGCGGGAGTCGATCCAAGCCTGCGCCGCGGCCTTGAAGCCCTCGGAGGCCTTGTCAGAGGCCATCATCTCTTTGACGGAAGCAACGAGCTTGTTCTGGACGGCCTCGTAGCCAACCTGGAAGCCCAGGCCGTGCTCGGCGTTGTCCTCGAACAGCGAGTTGTTCCACGCGGGACCGTGGCCCTCGGCGTTGACGGTGTAGGGCGAGGTCGCGGCCGGGTTGCCCCAGATGGAAGAGCAGCCGGTTGCATTGGAGATGAACATGCGATCGCCGGCGACCTGGGTGACGAGACGTGCGTAGCTCGTCTCGGCGCAGCCTGCGCAGGAGCCAGAGAACTCAAGCAGCGGCTGCTTGAACTGGGAACCCTTGGTGTTGGCGGCGATGGCCTCGGGCTTCTCGGCGACCTTGGCGACGCAGTAGTCGAAGACGTCCTGCTGGGCAAGCTCTTCCTCCTGCGGGACCATGGTGAGGGCGCCCTTGGGGCAAGCGGTGACGCAGACGGTGCAGCCCATGCAGTCGAGCGGGCTCACGGCCAGGGTGTACTTCATACCCTTGACCTTGGGGCCCATGGCGTCGAGGGTGCGGGTGTTCGCGGGCGCCGCGGCAACCTCTTCGTCGGTCATGACAAACGGACGGATCGTGGCGTGCGGGCACACAAAGGCGCAGGAGTTGCACTGGATGCACTTGGTCTCGTCCCACTTGGGAACGCTAACGGCAACGCCGCGCTTCTCGTAGGCAGAGGCGCCCAGCTCCCACTGGCCGTCCTCGATGCCCTTGAAGGCCG
This sequence comes from Paludibacteraceae bacterium, assembly GCA_963630635.1. Taxonomy (GTDB): domain Bacteria; phylum Actinomycetota; class Coriobacteriia; order Coriobacteriales; family Atopobiaceae; genus Paratractidigestivibacter. Next base: position 53,117 of record CAVGOA010000004.1, on the reverse strand, counting down.
AGACGGGCAGCGAGTCGCCGTCCATGCGGTTGATCGGGCCAAGGAGGTTCTTGACCTGCTCGACGATAGCGGCGCGGCCCTCGAGGGAGAGCTTGGCCGGGGCATCCTCGGCGGTAGCCCAGTCGGCGGGAACCTCGAACTTGCGGAAGGCGGTGGCGCCGGCGTCGATGGCCTTGTGGTTGGCGTCGACGATGGCCTGGCCCTTCTTGAGGTAGGACTTGGTGGCGGCGTCCTTCATGTACTGGAGGGCCTCCTCGGCGGGAAGCACCTTGGCCAGCGCGAAGAACGCGGACTGCAGCACGGTGTTGGTGCGCTTGCCCATGCCAACCTTCTCGGCCAGGTCAATGGCGTCGATCAGGTAGACAGTGATGTTGTTCTTAGCGATGTAGCGCTTTGCGATCGCGGGCATGTGGCCGGCGAACTCCTCGTCGGACCACTGGCAGTTAACCAGGAAGGTGCCGCCGGGCTTGACGTCGCGCACCATCTTGAAGCCCTTGATGATGTAGCTGGGGTTGTGGCAGGCAACGAAGTCGGCCTTGGTCACGTAGTACGGGGAGCGGATCGGGGAGTCGCCAAAGCGCAGGTGGCTGATGGTGACGCCGCCGGTCTTCTTGGAGTCGTACTGGAAGTAGGCCTGGACGTACTTGTCGGTGTGGTCGCCGATGATCTTGATCGAGTTCTTGTTGGCGCCAACGGTGCCGTCGCCGCCAAGACCCCAGAACTTGCACTCGATGGTGCCGGGGGCTGCGGTGTTGGGGGTCTCCTCGGCCTCGGGAAGGCTGAGGTTGGTGACGTCGTCAACGATGCCGATGGTGAACTCGCGCTTGGGCTCGTCGGCCTTGAGCTCCTCGAAGACGGCGAAGGCGGACGAGGGCGGGGTGTCCTTGCTGCCCAGGCCGTAGCGGCCGCCAACGACCTTGATGCCGGTCTTGCCGGCCTCGTACAGGGCAGAAACAACGTCCTGGTAGAGGGGCTCGCCAATGGAGCCGGGCTCCTTGGTGCGGTCCATGACGGCGATCTTCTCGACGGTTGCGGGAAGGACGTCGACAAAGTGCTTGATGGAGAAGGGACGGTACAGGCGCACCTTCACCAGGCCGACCTTCTCGCCGTGAGCGTTGAGGTAGTCGATGACCTCCTCAAGCACGTCGCAGAAGGAGCCCATGCACACAACCACGCGGTCGGCGTCGGGGGCGCCGTAGTAGTTGAACAGGCCGTAATCGGTGCCCAGCTTCTCGTTGATCTTGCCCATGTAGGACTCGACCACGGCGGGCAGCTCGTTGTAGGCGGTGTTGCAGGCCTCGCGGTGCTGGAAGAAGATGTCGCCGTTCTCGTGGGAGCCGCGGGCGTGCGGGTGCTCGGGGTTCAAGGCGTGATCACGGAAGGCCTGGACGGCGTCCATGTCGCACATGTCCTTGAGGTCCTCGTAATCCCAAACGGCGACCTTCTGGATCTCGTGAGAGGTGCGGAAGCCGTCGAAGAAGTTGAGGAACGGGACCTTGCCCTCGATGGCGGCCAGGTGGGCGACGGGCGAGAGGTCCATGACCTCCTGGACGTTGCCCTCGGCGAGCATGGCAAAGCCGGTCTGGCGGCAGGCCATGACGTCGGAGTGATCGCCAAAGATGTTGAGGGCGTGGGTGGCCACGGTACGGGCCGAGACGTGGAAGACGCCCGGCAGGCCCTCGCCCGCGATCTTGTACATGTTGGGGATCATCAGGAGCAAGCCCTGAGAAGCCGTGTAGGTGGTGGTCAGGGCGCCAGCGCCAAGAGAACCGTGGACGGTTCCGGATGCGCCGGCCTCGGACTCCATCTCAACGACGTTGACCGGAGTGCCAAAGATGTTCTTGCGGCCCTGGGCTGCCCACTGGTCGACGTGGTCTGCCATGGGGCTCGACGGCGTGATCGGGTAGATACCCGCCACCTCGGTGAACGCGTACGATACGTGCGCGGCCGCCTCGTTGCCGTCCATGGACTTGAACTTGCGTGCCATGTTTCCTCTCCTTCAAACTCCCTGGGCACCCCCATGGCGCCAGGACGTTCAACGTTCTAGCGGCGCGCGCCGGACCGCGGGTTTGGATGCCCGGGGCAATTGCGCAAAGTACGCCACCTTCACATTCGAATTTTCAGTGTACCCCGCGCGTTAACGAGGTAGGGTGTTCGTTCACCAAGATTTTGGTGAGGGGTCAGTTTTTGCCCCGCAACGGGGGTTGGGCGTTTTGGGACGTTTTACGGCAGGGCGCTGACCTGCGGTTTCTTGGCGCTAGTCTAAAACGACATGTGTGAAGGTTCCGTTGTCGTAGACGCCAAAGCTGTGGGTGCCGTCTTTGGGGATGCCCACCGAGCCGGGGTTGAAAACGGTGATGCCAGGGTGGCCCGGCAACTCTTCCAGGACCTTTTTATGAGTGTGGCCGTAGACCAGCGCGGAGTTTTGCGGCAGGTTGGGCCACTTGTCCACGCTGTTGTGCAGGCCCGGGCCATAAACGTGGCCATGGGTAAAGAACAGGGTCTTGTTGTTAGCGGCCGGGTCGATCAAGGTGTCGTGGTCTGCCATGCAGGGGAAGTCCAGCACCATTTGGTCCACCTCGGCCTCGCAGTTGCCGCGCACGCAGATGATCTTCTCGGCAAGGGGGTTGAGCTGGGCAATCACGCGTTTGGGGGCGTAGTCTTCCGGCAGGTCATTGCGAGGTCCGTGGTACAAGACGTCGCCGAGAAGAACGATGCGGTCGGGGTTGAGGGCAGCCGCGGCGTCCAGGAATTTCTGGCACCAGTCGGCGGCGCCGTGGATGTCGGATGCGATGACGAGCTTCATGAGAGGTCTCCTTTGGGGCGGTGTGGGGCAGACGGGGCGCAGGGCGTTGAGCGGCAGGCGCCGGCGGCCTAGCCGAGCTTGACGATGAGGCCCACGTTGTTTACGGTGGCCCCGGCCTCGATGGCGGCATTGTAGGCGGCCGGCTGCAGGTGAAGGGTCTGGCCATCTTGGGTAACCGTGGCGCACCAACTGTCACTTAGGGTTATCTGGCCATCAAAGGTTAAATCAACCGACCAGGTGGAGAGGGCCGCCGAGCCCGTGTTAGTAACCGTCACGTCATAGAGGTTGACCGTCTTGCCCGAGTCTTCCCAGCTCTGGCGCACTGTAACGGCGCAGGTCGTGCCGTCGGATGAGGTTATGGACGAGATGCCTTGGGCCGCGGCGGCAGTCGAGGCCCCGCCGTCGCCGGTTGTCGTGGTGGCCGCGGCCGTGGTCGTCTCGCCGGCTAACATTGCCTTGAACCAGGTGCCGCAGGTGGTAAGATCACCGTCTTCGAAGCCCGCGGTCTTCTCGCAGGTAGAAGCTATCATCGAGGCGCTTTCGGCCTTGTTGGAAAGGCTCCAGCAGGCACTGCTTATGCTCAGCTCGTCGAGAAGGGCCATCCACTCGTTGGCCGAGGCCTGGTCAATCCCGCCGTTGCCGCTGGCATCGCAGATACCGTACTCGCTCACAAAGACGGGAAGGCCGCCGGCGACCGTCGTTCGCAGGCGATTGCGCAGGTCATCCTTGTGGGTGGCCGCGTAGAAGTGCAGGGCATAGAGGACGTTGTCGAAGTCGAGGGGCGCCGCGGCGGCCGTGTGGATGTCCTGCGACCAGGTGGGCGTGCCCACAATGATGGGCGCCGCAGGGTCGTTCGCGCGGATGATGGGAATAATCTCTTGCGCATAGGCGCGCACATCGTCCCAGGTAGCCGAGCCGTTTGGCTCGTTACAAATCTCGTAAATGACGTTTTTGGCGCCCGCGTAGCTGGCCGAGATGTCGTTCCAAAACTCCTTGGCCTGGTCAAGGTAGACAAGCGGGTCGCAGTCCTGCAGGACGTGCCAGTCGACGATGGCGTACATGTCGGCGGCAGTTGCATATTTGATACCGTTGTCGAGAAGGGCACGCAGCTTGTTATGGTCGCCGTCGGTGCACCAACCGCCGCTCTCGTGCGTATATAAGGCGAGACGGGCCAGGTTGGCGCCCCAACCCGAAAGCTGGGCAAAGCACTCCTCGTTCACGTACTGGCCAAACCACGCCAGCCCATGCGTCGAGAAGCCCTTGAGCTGGGCGGGGTTGCCCTTCTCGTCTACTAGATTGGTACCGTCGACTCTCAGGCGGCCGCAGGTCGAGGGGCGCGCGACGGTCGCGGTCGCTGCATCGTCTTTGGCTTGGACCGTCGTGGCTTCGTCCGTCGAAGAAGAGCCCATCGAGCCCGCCGAGCGCTCAACCTGCGACGTGGCGTTTTGCTCTGCTGCATTGTTGTTTGCGCAGGCAGAAAGGCTGGTTGCGAGCAGCATCGATCCGGCAACAAAGGCTCGGCGCGTAATGTCTTTTGCCATCGCTCTCCCCTATTTGCGATTGGTTGCTTTGGCTGATTGTAGCCCGGCGGCCAATTAATGTCCGGTTGGCCGGTTACTTTTATCGCGCGCGTAGGTATCGGTTGGCCAAAGGAGCTGTTGATGAGCGCATCGTACGAGCAAAACGTTGTGATTGACCTGGAGTTTACTTCTGTTCCGGCGCGG
>CAVGOA010000004.1:39202-48248 GCA_963630635.1 Paludibacteraceae bacterium | reverse complement strand
CTCTACCCGCGGCTTATTGGAATTCGCGGGCGCCAGGTCAACCTTGTCGAGGCGGCCGATTGGTGCGGGATTTCAAGCGACAGCCTGCATGCGCACAGGGCACTTGATGACGCCCTGATAACCGCCGAGGTCTTTCGCATGATGGCCGCGGGCGACTGCGGCGCCCAGCGCGAGGTGCTTGACGCCGGGATTCGCCGCGGGCCGGCGGCCGACTGCGCCAGCAGCGTGGCCAGCCGTTGCGGCAATCAGCTTGAGGCCCTTCTCGCCAGCCTCCGCCTATCCGAAGCCGCCGCCGGAGCTGCCTAACGAGAAACGATTTAGAAGGGAGAGCACGACATGGACGACGATTTCTACGACGAAGACTTTTTGAGCGTTTACCTTGAGCTGCTTGAGGACTACCCCAACGCTGCGAACCTCGCCTCCGAGACCGAGGCGAGGGCACACCAGCCGCTGGTCAAAGACCTTGTCCCTAACGCGGGCACCGTTCTTGAGGGCGCGGACGCCAGGCAGACAGACAAGCAGGGGCTTCCCATCCCCACTCCCTACGAGGGCGAGGCCTTTTCCGTGGAGGATTACCGATCAGGCGAGTACGCCGGGGCCGCCAACCTTGACGAGGCCATTGCCATGCGCGGAGAGAAGGCCTTCTTTAAGATGGTCACTCCCAGGGATTTCGAGCCTCTGCCCGCCGAAGTCGCGCGCCTGGGCATTGCCGAGCTGTGGGCGCAGTCGACTTGGAAGGCTTCTAAAGCGGAGGAGCGCAACGTTGCCGAGGAAGCCAGCGCAAACCTGTCGCCGGGTAATGTGCTAACTCTCGGGCGTATCCCGGCCGAGCTGCCCGACAGTCGGAACTCGTGCGAAATCGAAGACCTGGGATTTGGCTTTTATCACAACGGCGAGCTCCTCCCCTTTACCCCGTACCACGACTACGACCAACGATTATTTATCGATGCGATAAAGACGCTTGGGCATGGCGAGTGGATAGAGTGCGCCGTGCGCTCGGCCACCTGCAACGGTGAAGATGGAGACCCCGACAATGAGTTTGGCTTTTGCTGGCGCGTCTATTCCTGCGAGGTCACCGTCTACAAGGTTCGCGAGACGCCTAAGGACAGCTGCGAAAACTAGCGTTTTACCTGGTCAAACGCAATTGCCAAAAATTCCAAAAGAAGCCAAAAGTTGCAAAGGAAGCCAAAAACTGCAAAAGTACAGGCATCAAGAAACCAAGACGGGGAGGTTACGATGGCCAAAAATCCCTTCACGCCATCCTTTGGCAGCGTCCCGCCGTTCATGGCCGGCCGCGAGCAGATTCTAAAGGACATTGAAAACGCCTTCGATAACGGCCCCGGCGACCCGAACCTCTCCACCATTTTCACAGGGGCGCGCGGGACGGGTAAAACTGCGCTTCTTACCTACTTGTCCCAGGCCGCACTTGCCCACGGCTGGATTTCGGCAAACGTTTCTTCTATGCCCGGAATGCTCGAAGACATCATTGAACGCGCCGACGAAGCCGCCGCAGAGCTCATTAACCAGCGCGGCGGCGCGAGACTTAAAGGCATCACCATCGGCGGGGTTGGACTGGATTGGGAGTACAAAGACACCGAGAAGGGCAATTGGCGCAGCCGCATGAATGCACTGTTCAAGCAGCTCGAAAAATACGACATTGGACTTCTCATCACAATCGACGAGGTAAACGTCAACAACGAAGAGATGCTGCAGCTGGCCTCTGTGTATCAGCACTTTGTGCGAGAAGGACGCAAGACGGCGCTCCTTATGGCGGGCCTTCCCTACAAGGTATCGGCTCTATTGCGTGACGACTCGGTCTCGTTCCTGCGGCGATCCCAGCAGCACCAGCTCGGCAGAATTCCCGACTACGAAATTGCCGATGCCCTGCTAAAGACCATCGAAGGCAGCGGGCGGACGATCGAAGATAGCGCGTTGGAAGCGGCCGTGACTTCCATCGACGGTTTCCCATTTATGATGCAGCTTGTTGGCTACCGCATCTGGGATGCCGCAGGCGAAGCAAATGTAATCACGATATCGAATGTTGAAACCGGCTCAAAGCTTGCCAGGCTCGAGATGCGCGACCGCATTTTGGAGACAACGTATCGCGAACTTTCTGAGGGCGACCTTAAATTCCTCACCGCGATGCTTGACGATGCAACCGAGAGCAGAGTCTCTGATCTGGCCAAACGCATGGGGGTGTCAAGCGGATACGTTAGCCAATACAAGCGCCGACTGCTTGACCAGGGCGTGATCGGCGAGAGGGGCCGTGGGCTTGTAGCCTTCGATATCCCGGCATTCAGAGAATTTCTTCTTGAGAAGGCACAGTAGAAACCCAACCTTGAGCAGCAGGCAGAGCGCTCTGGAACATTTTTTACGATAGTTAGGACCAGTATTGGATTTGGCTGAGTAGCCGGGCTTAACCGCCTACAAAACCGCAGGTCGCAGGAAGGCGAAAGCGGCGGCTACTCAGCGAACCGCCAGACTGGTCCTAACTATCGTATTTTTTGATTTCAGGGACCCGAAATTAAGGCTGCGGCGGGATTGGGGGAGGCGTTGCGGCGCCACTCGCGGACGCGAGGACCGACGCGAGGTCGTTAACGGCCCCGGCCTCGGCCCAGTTGGCCATGCCCTCCTTCCAAACCAACGAATCCGCAGCTAAACTGCCACCGGCTACCATCGTGCGCAGGGCCGCCTTGTCAAACGGACCCGCAGCGGCACCGTCAATTGCAACGTAATACTTGACCACGGGGATCGGCGGCGGGGTCATGGCAGTTGGCGACGCAGCCGGCGCGCCAAACCCCGCGCCACCCATCGCCGAGTCCATCGCCCCAGCTATGTTTCGACCTACGGCGCCGCCAAGGGCCATGCCAGCGGCAAGGCCGGCCATGTCAAGACCTCCTCCACCGCCGCCAAGGCCCACGGCAGCGGCACCGTTCTCGCCCATATGCCCAAGGGCCTTGGCGCCAGCGACTCCAACGGCTGCCTGCTGCTCAACCTGGAAGGCGGGAAGATTCTGGTTCTGCGTGTTCTTGTGCATTGCGTACTGACCCTCTTCGCGCTCGATGCGCAGCGACTCCGAGAGATTCTCCATCTGGACACGCTGCATCTCGTGGATGTTGCGCAGGTTGGCCTCGGTCTGTGCGCGAATGGTCGCCTCGGTGACGTCCTGCGTCATGGCCTTGAGCTGGCGATAACCCAGGCTGTCCTTGTCAACATCGATCGCGCTGACATCAAGCGTGGCGAGCTCGACTCCATAGGTATTGCGCAGGGTTTCGTTAAGGGCCGCATGCGCAGCTTCCGAAACCACGTCGGTCTGCCCCGCTAGCTGCGGCAACGGAATCTGCTGCTGTGAAGGCAAGGCGCCCACGATGCTCTTGACCTTGCGAGAAACTGCATCGCGAACCTGCAACCGGAAGTCCTCGGGCGAGAACTCGTCAAGGCGATGGCACTCTATGAAGTTACGGTAGTCGCCAATGTGGAACGTGATGGTGCCGCGGACGGCAACCGGCACGCCAAAGTCCGGGAAGCGCGGGTCGAAGACGTCAAAGTAGCGCACGGCAAAGCGCGACTGGATGACCTTTGCCAGGTTGATGAAGTAGACCTCGGCCTGCCAAGGGGTGCCGCCAGCGTAAGCAAGCGAGACGATGCTCGCAATAACGGGCAGGTTGGAGGTCTCAAGCGTGTCCTGGAAGGGGCCCTCGATGAACTCCTGAACCGAAGGCTGCCCCTTGCGGCGATACACAAAGACCGCCACCGATCCGTCGCGCACCGAGAGCGACGACCCCCAGCGAATAGCGTTCTCTCGCTGAAAAGACCCCTCGGGCCGCCACTTCCAAATGAGGTAGTCCTTCTCGTCGCAGCGGATCTCGTCCATCACGCCGGGCTTATTTAACATAGTCGGTCACCCGTCCTCAAAGAACCGCATTACAAAGAGCGGAAATAGATGGGAATGAAGAGCATAAAAAGAATGTAAAAGAGAAGAGCACCCAACAACGGAGCCCAAGCCCGCAGCCTTGCCAGGAGAGACCTTTTTTGAACCTCGGACTTCAGCTCTCTGAATTGCTCGAATTCGTCCGCCTTTCCAAATAATCTCTCCGCCTTGACATACGCTTGATCGAATTTTGATTTCCAAGCTTCCGCCAGTGCATCCTCAGCCGCAATTCTGTCGTTTCCGATTTTTGGAGGGGCGATGCAGTTCCCGCTGGCCATAGCCATAAACTCGATGAGGTCTTCCCTGCTATTCGGCATCGGCCAGCTGCGTATGAGACTTATTTTTTTCTCGTCGGTAGCCGAGATAACGTCGTTGTCAGTCTTTCTCTTTTTCTCAGGCCTCTTGTTCTCGATAAGCTCAAGCTTCTTTGAGAGCAATGCGATGGAGCCCGTCGAGACGTCGCGAACCATAAATCCGCAACTGGGACATACCGTTTCGTTTTCACTGATAACCTCGCCGCAAGCCGGGCAGTGCTTTACGCGAGCCTCGCGCGGCGAAATGTTGGTTTCATCCTCCGTCTCAGACTCGGGCTTCTTGCGTTCCGGCTTTGGTTTGGTTTCGCGCTTCTCCTCTATTTTTGCTTCGACGTTGTAGACGCTCGCCAAGGGCGCTGCAGCACCGCAGCTGCCGCAAAAAACATCGCCATCCTCAAGTCGAGTGCCGCATTTAGTACAAAAAGGCATGCTGTCTCCTATCGGGCCGTCATCGAAACCGGGGTTAAACTCAAGATGTCGCTGCTCGAGTTATAGCTGCCGACCTTTGCACGAATGCGCACGTTAAGGCCCATTTGAACCGAATCGATGCCGCTTGCACCCATGTCGCGGTAATTAACGTCCTTATATTGCATGTGCGGACCCTTGGCAGACGTCTCACTGTAGTCGCCAGCATATATCAGCACGTCAAAGCGCGTTTTGGCACCGTTGTGCGAGCTCATATAAGCGATGTTTCCGTCAAACTCAATTGTTCGCCCGCTGTATGCAGCGGCAAACACGCTTGCGTCAGAACTGGAAGAGGTGAGCAGGTTAGCAAGGTCCTGACAATTCTCGACCGTAAGCACCTTTGCTTTCTCGGCAGCTTCTACCTCGCGCTTTGCCTTGGCTTCTGCCTCGGCAGCCGCCTTCTGCTGGGCCTCCTCAGCCGCCTTATCCCTTTCGGTTTGGGTCTCAAAAGCGTAGTCCTCTACCTCAACGCCACTGAGTCCAAGCGAAGCCTTGCAGTTTAAATAACTTATGTCCGCGACCGTAAACGCCTGCATGACATCAACGGAATCGTCGTCGGCGCTTGCAAATCGCAGCGTATGCTGGCCGCCGCCAAGGTCTTGTTCCCATTCGGTTGTCTCGCCATCCGCAACTGTCTTCACCTGGGAACCATCGAGATAAATGTTGATGCTTCTCGCTTTAAGGAACAGTGTGTTAATCCATCCAGAAATCGAGAACTGCACCTTGTACGTTGCGCCCGTTCCGTCCGAGACGTACTGCTGCGCCTCGAGCTTTGCCTGGGCCTCTTCTTGGCGCTTCTTCTCGGCCTCGGCCGCCGCCCTCTCGATTTCCTCCTTTGTCTGGCAGGAAAATTCCTTGAATTCGACTTGAGACGAAGAGGTCGAAACCGTGCATTCAAGAATCGTCTCCGCAGTCACTTCAAAAGTTTTGGTGCCGTCGATGTCCTTGTCGCCCTTTTTGCAAACTTTGATTTGGTGTGAGCCTTCGGTAAGCTCCTTATCCCACGAGCACTCGTCGCCGTGGTCTACCGTGCCAACAAGCGAGTCGTCGATATAAACCTGCACGTCATAGGTAGAGAAGAGCAGGTTCTTGTTGCACTTCACCTTGATATGGGTTGCATAGGTTTTCTTGGTTGGCGTCGTAGTGACCGTCGTTGCAGTCGGCGCGCTCGTAGACGAATAGCCTGCAGAACTGCTCTTTGCCGCCGATTTTGCCGTCGACGAGGCGGTGCCACCAATGCAGGAGAACATTGAGAGGCAGCAGACCAGTATCAACACCACGGCAACCGCAAGCATCGTTCCACTGTTCTTCGCCCGCCACTGCTTGACAGAGTCGGTATTCAGGTTCTTCAAGTTTTTATACTGACGTTTCGACCATTTTGCGGCGCCGAGAATCGCATCGGAGACCTGGTCGGCCATGGGATCGTCTTTAGTATCTTCACCGCTTTCCGCGCTCTTGAAGCTCTCCGCGGTTTCCTTCGCAGCAGCCTTAATGCGCTCCGCGGCGCGCGTGACCCCTTCTTTTGCCATTTCGACAGTCTGCTGCAGCTCCTCGGGAATGGGTGGCCGCCCCGCTTCCGCAGAATCGTCAGTAGGTTGATTTACCCGCGGGTCCCGTGGGGTTTCCGCCTCTTCTGGCTTTTCCGCCTCCTGCGGGCACTGCGGCACTTTCGGCCCCTGCGTTTCCTGCGCACTCGCCGTCTTCTCAAGCTGTTGCTTTTCCTCTTCCGCGACAGGTTTCCTCACCCGCGCCCCGCACTTGGTGCAGAACGCGTTGCCTTCACGAAGTTGATTGCCGCATTTGGTACAAAAAGCCATTCTTTACTCCTAGAGTCTCACGTATAACGCAAGGAAGATCATCACGGCCTCGAGGACGTGCTCGGGCGCTTCGTAGTCAATCCGATAACCCTCTGCCTCGGACTCGATGGACGCAACATGAGCACGCTTGTAAGACACGTCTGTTCGCGCGGGAACTGAGCTAAAGAGCTTCCCCTCGCTTTCCGCTTGATAAGGACTGGACGTCATAACGCTTTTGTTGGAAAGCAACGACAGACCAAAGAAATCGGGCTCGGGCGAGAAGTCCCTCGATTCGAACTCCTGGGGCTCGAACCAACGGGAGGGTTTCTCCGCGCTTTGAGCTTCGCCCTTTTTACGCGGCTTCGGCGTGAACCTCTTGCGGAACTCTATTCTTTGTCGGTCGTCCGTGCTGGTTGGATAACGGACTTCAACCTCGGCCACATTGGCGCGCGTCCCATTATCAATCGTGTAAACGGTTTTGGTGTAATCCTCCAGGAGGATGCCTCCGCTGACCGTTTCGCGCTTACCCCGCGCCTTGTAAAGAACGTCGCCGTTTCCCTCGGTGAAGGTGACTTTGCATGAGTCCGCGAGAAAGCGCGGGCGATAGTCGCCCAACACATATACCTTGTGCGTTAGGAGCTTCTCTTTAGGCGTGACTTTCTCCTTTGGCTCAGCCATCTTCTTTGGGGCCTGTTTTTCCGCGGGGCCCTCGTCAACAGGTCTTGCTGATACAGCGGAAACGACGCGCTTGCCGCACTCACGGCAAAACACGTCGTTGTCGCCGACCTTATTTCCGCAGTAGTAGCAAAACGGCATAGATACCCAACTCCGATCAACGATGGGGAAGTCGCGCTCCTACACCGCGCGGGCCAGATAGGCGTCGTAGATTTGGGTGGCGTCGGCCTCGTAGACGGAGTAGAGCTTCTGGGCGTTCTCCTCGTAGACGGAATAGTCGTCGCCGTTGCGATACATCAGCTCGGCCATCTTGCTCATGCCCTCGTTGCAAACCTCGGCCAAGTCAGAGACCTTGCTGTTTGAGATGTCGGCCAAGGTGTTTATCTTGCCGTCAGACGCGTCGGCCTCGGCATTGAACTCGTCGATCTTGGTGGGGGTCATCTCGTTAAGCTTGGCGCTGTACTCGTCGTAAATCGAGTCGTACGTCTCGCCGTTGCCGGTAATAGACTTCAGAATGCTCTTGCCCGTGTCGGCCAGGCTCTTGGCGCTGTCCTTGGCGCCGTCGATCATGCTGGAGGCGTCACCCGAAGAAGGAGCCTCGACCGCGGCGTCCGTTGCCGTCTCGGTCGAGGTCGTGGACTCGGTCGTAGCCGAAGGAGAGACTTCGGTTGTCGCGGTTGTTTGTTCCTGCTTGGTCGACGATGTGTCTGAGCTGGACTTGGTTGACGAGGAAGACCCACAGGCCCCCAACGTAAGGACAAGGGCCGCCGAGGCGATAATCGCTGCTGCCGTTTTCTTCATCTTGGACTCCAATCAACTTGGCGTTATTCGCCGGTGGTGTCCATTCTGAAAAGCGGCGGAAAGCAATTCCTCAGTTGCCAACTGACTTCCGCAAACGGTTCTGCGAGCGGCGCTGAGAAGACCGGGGTCGGCCAACTTGAAATTAATGTCGAATCCGACATTTATTTCATGAAATAAATGTCGCTTGCTGCACTAATTTCAAGTTTGGGGACTGCGGGCGCCTTCCGGGACCGGGCAGGGTGCACCGTCCCTTAGCTGGGGTAGACGTAGACCTCGGCGGTGGCGAACGTTGGCACACCGGTGCAGCTCACGCTAAAGGGCTGGTTATCACCGACGGCCAGGCTGTACTGGTACGTGTTGTAGCCGTAGACAATATTGCCCGAGTCATCGCGCAGAATGACCGTGATGCTAGTCGCGCTGGCGTATTTGGACAGCCCGCTCAGGGCCTCTTGCGTGCCTTTGATGTCAAAGGTGCCGGTAAAGGTCGCGTCGCCGTAGTCGCCTTTGCGTACGTCAACGGCAGAAACAGAGAAACTCACCGGGTCCGTGACCTGGCGCGTACGGGTAGCGATATTGTTCTTCAGGGTGAACTCGACACGATCGGGCTTTGTGCCGGCGCAATCGCTCATGCCCGTCACGTACGTCGTTTGACCGGGAAGGCAAATCACGGGGTCGCGGTTGTCGGTGAACAAGACATTGCCAGCGGCGTCATAACCCACAATCTGGACGCCGGGCCACTCGACGAGGGTGTCTTCGCTTGTGTTGAGAAGACCATAGGCATAGTTGACGTAGCCGCCAGAACCCATGGACCAGCCGGACTCGGAGATCTTTAGCGGCAGGTCATCGACGGTTGACGCCTGGGTCGACGAGGTCGTGTTGGTGTTGGTAGCCGCCGTGTCGTCGCCCGAGGAAGAAGACGTAGGGGTCTCGGCGCTTACGACGGCAGAGGTGCCCCCGGCCGCATCGTCGGCCTTATCCAGAGTCCCTAAGCCCAACACCGCAGCCGCCACAATGGCGGCGATGGCGAGAAGGACGACAATAACGGCTACTACCACCTTGACCTG
>CAVGOA010000004.1:35829-38799 GCA_963630635.1 Paludibacteraceae bacterium | reverse complement strand
AGGTGCGCGCCATCTGCGGCGACAATAACGTTGCGAGGGCTCAAGTCGCGGTGGATGATCCCGCACGAGTGCAGCGCCGCCGCAGCCTCGCAAATGTCGAGGGCCAGCCCCGCCGCCGTCGCAGCGTCAAGACGCCCGCGGCCGGCCACCAGCTCTTCCAGGGTCTGGCCCGGCACATAGTCATAGACCACCACAAAGAGGTCCGGCAATGAATACGTAGCCTCGACCTTGGGCAGCCGCGCGCAGTCCAGCGAGCCAATCGACGACCAAACGCCGCGGTTGGCCAGCTTAATGGGAATCTTCTTGCGCACAAACGGGCCGGCGCCGCCAATGGTGACAAGCTCGGTCAGCCCGCCGGCGCCCTGCGCGAGCACACGCTCCACGCGATACGCGTCGTCAAGACTAATGGCATGCATGACCTGCTCGTCGTTCAAAAACTACCGTCCTCCTCGGCGCGATCCAGGAAACCCCACCCACGGGAGCACGCAACGCCAAAACCCCAGTTTAGCCCCGCGTAATAGGCGGTTCCTCAGTTGCCAGCTGAATCGCCCGGCGGGCAAGACGGGGCTCGCGGCCCGCTCGCAGCCCGGCCGGTAAAACCCGCGCCGCGCCCGGCCCCCTACGCCAGCGGTCCCGTGCCCAGCAAGGTCTTCTCGCCAAGTCTGTACAGCTCGTCGTCTGCTTGCTCACGAGAAAAGCCGTGCTCAAAGCACCAGATAAGGATCGCGTCGCGCGGCACCTTGCACCACAGCTCGGCAACACCCGCAAGACGCAGCAGGCGCTGAGCCTCGCGCAGGTCGCAGCCCATGCCAAACGCCAGCATAACGGCGTGGTCGCGGCCCGGCCGACTCTTGCCCTGGAAGATGTCGTAGACCACCGTGGCGTTGATGCCGCTCGCGCGAATGACGTCCGAGCGCTTCAAGCCCTTCTCGTCCAACAGGCTAAACAGGTAGTCGGGCAGGGTGCGGTCCACCGTGGTGTTCTCGGCCATGAGGTAGGCCTCGGGCGTGGCCGAGGCCAGCAGCTGCTCTAGCAGCTCGGATGTGATGCGTTCGCCAGACAACGCGAGTCCTTAGAACTTGTCCGTCATGATGTCGCCGCCACCGCGCAGCTGCTCGATGACCTCGGGGATGCGTTCGAGCTCGTACGGCGTCATCTGGTAGACCCAGTTGAGCCAGTTGCGGTACAGCAGGTTAGCGTGGGCGCGCCAGGTAAAGATGGGCTGCTTCTCGGGGTCGTCGTCGGGGAAGTAGTTCACGGGCACGCGGATGGGCAGGCCCTTGTTGAAGTCGCGCCAAAACTCGCCGGCCAGCGTGTCGCGGCCGTACTCAAAGTGGCCCGTGACGTAAACCTCGTGGAAGTCGCGGGTGGCGAGAAGGGCGGGGCCTGAGTCAAAGCCTTCGGAAAGAACCTGCAGCTCGGGGTGCTCGGCCAGGGCAGAGGTGTCGATCGCGGCGTGGCGCGAGTGCGGCATGTAGTGGACCTCGTCGAAGCCGTTGGTCAAGAAGTTGTACTCGTCGCAGAGCTTCTGCGGAAAAACGCCAAACAGCTTGGCGCCCAGGGCCTTCTTGGGAATCTGGTACAGGTGCCACAGCGCGCCCAACGCGCCCCAGCACAGGTACATCGTGGACAGCACGTGGGTCTGCGACCAGTCGACAATGCGGCAGAACTCGTCCCAGTAGTCCACGTCCTCGAACTCAAGGTGCTCGACCGGGGCGCCCGTGACAATGAAGCCGTCGTAGTAGTTGTCCTTCAAGGCGTCGAAGGTGTCGTAAAACTTGACCAGGTGGTCCGCCGAGACGTGCGTGGACTCGTGGCTGTCAACGCGCATGAAGTCCAGACTCACCTGCAGGGGTGACTTAGAGATGAGGCGCAGAATCTGGGTCTCGGTCTCGACCTTGGTGGGCATGAGGTTCAAGATCACCACGCGTAAGGGGCGAATCTGCTGGTTGTTGGCCACTTCCTCTTCTAGGGCAAAGATGCGCTCCTGATGCAGGATGTCTTTGGCGGGCAGGCCGTCGGGGATGTTGATGGGCATGGAACGTGGAACCTTTCTTGGGGCAATAAAGCGCAGCTAATGGGACCGCGCCTTGCCCTTTGTGCCGAGCGGTCTGCCGTCGGCGAGTCGTTTAGCCTTCTCAGTATAACGACCGCGCTTCACCGCGAAGCCACAAAACGGGTGAACGCGCGCACTTCTCGCGTGCATGACGGGCCCATATGTTGGATACTTGCAGCTATGACTACTACATTTGCCGAGCTCGGGCTAAACGAGCAGATCCTTGAAGGTATCAATTCTCTTGGTTTTACCCAAGCCACTCCTGTGCAGGCGGGTGCCATCCCCCACGTGCTTGAGGGCAAAGACGTCGTTGCCTGCGCCCAGACCGGCACGGGCAAGACGGCGGCATTTGCCCTGCCCTGCCTGCAGCGCATTGCCGGAGCCGAGGGCGCGGGGCCGCATGCCTTGATTGTCACGCCAACCCGCGAGCTGGCAGCGCAGATCGACAAGGTGGTCAAGGTTGTATGCGAGAAGACCGGCCAGCGGGCCGTGATCGTCATGGGCGGCGCGCGTTTTGACAAGCAGATCAAGCAGCTCGAGCGTGGCTGTGACCTGCTGGTTGCCACACCGGGCCGCCTGCTTGACCTTATCGAGCACGGCCACGTGAGCCTGGATGCCGTCAAGGTCCTGGTGCTGGACGAGGCCGACCGCATGCTTGACATGGGCTTTTGGCCCAGCGTGAGGCGCATCATGCACCAGCTGCCCAAAGAGCACCAGACGCTGCTCTTCTCGGCGACGCTTCCTCCTTCGATCAAGAGCACGGTCGATGCGCTGCTGCACGACCCCGTTACGGTCGAAATTTCCCGCTCTGGCCAGACGGCCGAGACGGTGGAGGAGCACCTGTGCCCCGTCACGCAGGCGCAGAAGCCCGAGCTGCTGCGTGCGCTTCTCGCCGGGTTCAAGAGCGACGAGGC
>CAVGOA010000004.1:34549-35801 GCA_963630635.1 Paludibacteraceae bacterium | reverse complement strand
TCCGAGGAAGCCGGCCTCAACCGCGTCCTGGTCTTCTGCCGCACCAAGCAGCGCGTCGACACCCTGTGCACGATGCTCAAGAACGTGCAGGTCAAGGTGGACGTCATGCACGCCGACCGCCCACAGAAGGCTCGCGAGCGCGCGCTTGAGAAGTTCCGCGACGGCAAGATCCAGGTCCTGGTGGCCACCGACGTCATGAGCCGCGGCATCGACGTGAGCGGCATCGACGCCGTCATCAACTTCGACGTGCCCATGGACCCCGAGGACTACGTGCACCGCATTGGTCGCACGGGCCGCGCCGGCGCCGCTGGCCAGGCCTTCACCTTTGTGGCGCCCGACGAAATCTCTCCCCTGCGCGAGATCGAGTACTTTACCAAGAAGCTCATTCCTACCTGGGATCTTGAGGGCTTCAAGTACGACACCGGCCGCATTATCCCGCAAGAGGGCCGCAGCACCAAGAAGCCCACGCGCACGATGTTTGCCGGGTCTCGCGGGCGCGGTCGTGGCATGTCCGCCGGACGCTACGGACGCCACTATTAGGCCGGGCGACGCATAGCTCGCAGCCCGCATCTTATTCTGACAGTCGCGTGGTGCGCGAGCCGGGGGCAAGAAGGTCCTCACCGTCTAGGGTTGCCGCGTCATACGGAATGCCCGCCAGGCGCATGAGCGTTGGAGCCTCGTCCACCAGGCGCGCGCCGACGTAGCGGCCGGGCGCGACACCCGGCCCCGCAACGATAAACGGGGGCTTGGGCCCGCGAAACGGCAGGTGACCGTGGGTAGAGACGGCGTAGTAGTAATCAGGATCGGTGGACGGCGTGACCACCTTGCCTGTTGCGCTACTCACGATGCCGTAGCCGGGCGCCGCCTCGAGCATGGCCTCAAAGTCGCCACCCTCGTGAAAGCGCGCCTCGACCTCTTCACGGGTAAAGACATCAGAGATCAAGCCGTCTTCGACCAGCGGCGATAGCGCATCCGTCGCTGCGGCCAAGTCGTCCTTCTTGCCAACAAATAACTGGCCAGAGGCCCCGCCGGCAAGAACATAGGCTCGCCAGCCCGTGACGCGACCGGCCTCATCGACATCCAGAAGCCCCGCGTCGCGCAATAAAACGTTGGGAGCAAGACGCGCCTCGATGGGCACATGGCCGTGGTCGCCCAGTATGACGAAAATCGTGTCATCGTAGGTCCCGGCGTCCTTCATCGCGTTGATACAACGTTGTACCCACTCGCCGTGGCGACGCAGCGCCTCGCGAGC
>CAVGOA010000004.1:3178-34224 GCA_963630635.1 Paludibacteraceae bacterium | reverse complement strand
GCCGCGGTCGAGAAGCCCGCCGCTTTCGCGTAATCGAAGACGGTTGGAACTTTTATGCTGTCGTAGCCCCAATGCCAGGCCGCGTCATCGGTACGCGAGGCATCCAACACCTGGTTGTGGTACACGCCGTGGCGATTGGGCCAGCAACCCGTCACAATGCTCGCATGGCACACAAACGTCAGCGTAGGGTACACACAGTCCACGTGCTCGAAGATAGCCGCCCGGGGCAGAATCTCGCTAAACCCCGGTAGGTGGCGAGCATCGGCCAGCTCTTGGGTAAAGAGCGAGTCGACGGTCATGACAAACAGGCGATGCATGCGGCTGGCCTCCCGGCGGCGAATGTGGATTACGGCGTGCAGACACACATTTTAGGCCCGGCGCACCAACAAGATGTTAGTCTGAGACAGTCCTTAGTTGCCATCGCGGGCCGCACGGCCACCCCAGCGCCGCGCGTCGCCCGCTCTTCTCGCCAAGGAGTCGCCCTCATGAAGCAGGCACGCCCTTATCCGCAGGTCATCGTCACGCGCAAGGCTGCGCGCTCGCTCAAGGCTG
This sequence comes from Paludibacteraceae bacterium, assembly GCA_963630635.1. Taxonomy (GTDB): domain Bacteria; phylum Actinomycetota; class Coriobacteriia; order Coriobacteriales; family Atopobiaceae; genus Paratractidigestivibacter. The sequence continues at coordinate 33,672 of CAVGOA010000004.1, read as the reverse complement.
GGCACCCCTGGGTCTTTGAGGGCGAGGTCCTGCGCGTCGAGCCAGCCGCAGACGGCACGCCCGTGACCAACGGCTGCGTGGTGGACGTCTTTGAAGAGAACGGCACCTGGCAGGGCGCGGGCCTGATCTCGCAGGAGTCCAAGATTCGCGTGCGCATTGTGACGAGAAACGCCAACGACCGCGTTAACGAGGCCTTTTGGGCTCGCAAGATCGCCTGGTCGTGGGACCACCGCCGCGTGACCATGGGCAGCCGCGCCCTTCCCGGCTGTGAGCCCGACACCAACTGTTGCCGCGTGGTCTTCTCGGAGGCAGACGGCCTGCCCGGCCTGATCGTCGACCGCTACGAGAACGTGCTGGTCACGCAGGTGGGCACCGTGGGCATGGAGCTTCTGCGCCCCGTCATCTACCCCTTGCTGCTCAAGACCCTGCAGGCAGACGGCCAAGACGTCACCGCCATCTACGAGCGCAACGACTCCCCCAGCCGCATCAAGGAGGGCCTGGCCCAGTACAAAGGCTGGTGGGACGGCGAGGGCGCGCAGGTGCCTAGCACCGCCCGCATCAAAGTTGTCGAGAATGGCCTGGCCTTTGACCTGGACATCGAGAACAGCCAGAAGACCGGTTTCTTCCTGGATCAAAAGTACAACCGTCGCGCCGTTCGCCAGATTGCGGCCGGCAGGCGCGTGCTGGACTGCTTCTGCCACGTGGGGCCCTTTGGCCTTAACGCCGCGGCGGGCGGCGCCGAGTTCGTGCGCTGCGTTGACGTGAGCCAGACCGCCATCGACCTGGCAGCCGCCAACGCTCGTCTTAACGGCCTTGACAACGGCATGGGCTTTACCTGCGCAAACGTCCTGGAGTACCTGCCCGAGCTTGCCCGCGACCGCGCCCGCTTGCGCGAGGAGGGCGGCCCCTTCGACCTCATCGTGCTTGACCCGCCGGCCTTTACCAAGAGTCGCAGCACCGTCAACCACGCCTCCAAGGGCTATCGTGACATCAACTACCAGGCCATGCGCCTGCTGCCTCGCGGCGGCTACCTGGCCACCTGCAGCTGCAGCCACTTTATGACTCGCGACCTTCTCGCCCAGGCCATAGCCGACGCGGCGCACCAGGCAAACGTGCAGCTCAAGCAGGTGGAAGAGCGCCAGCAGGCCCCCGACCACCCCATCTTGTGGGGCGTGCCCGAGAGCCACTACCTCGACTTTTTCATTTACCAGGTCGTTTAGGCAATCGCCGGGTGAACGGCGTGATATCATCGGTGAACGGTAGTTGAAACAGAATCGATCGAAAGATCAACCAACACCGGGAGATGTCATGTTAGAGCTGTTCGGAATGTTCCTGCTCGCCCTCACGCCAATCATTTGGCTGGTAGTTGCCTTGTGCGGCCTGCACATGGAGGCTTACAAGGCCAGCCTTGGCGCCCTTCTCGTCGCCATCGTTGCCGCCTTCCTTGGCTGGCAGATGTCCGTGGTCAACATCGCCACGGCCGCGCTCGAGGGCTTTGCGATGGCAATCTGGCCCATCGTCATCGTCATCATCGCCGCCGTCTTCACCTACAACCTCACGGTCCACACCGGTGCCATGGAGACGATCAAGCACATGCTGTGCGGCGTCTCTAGTGACATGCGTGTCCTGGTGCTGCTCATTGGTTGGTGCTTTGGCGGCTTCCTTGAGGGCATGGCGGGCTTTGGCACCGCCGTCGCCATCCCGGCTTCTATGCTGGTTGCGCTGGGCCTCAACCCCGTTACCGCCATTCTCGCCTGCCTGATCGCCAACGGCGTGCCCACGATGTTTGGCTCCATTGGCATCCCCACCACCACCTTGGCCTCCATCACCGGCATCGACGCCATCCAGCTGGCCAGCACCCAGGCCCTGCAGGTCTTCCCCTTTGTCGTGGCCTGCCCGATCCTGATGGTTATGCTCGTGGGCGGCGGGACTAAGGCCTTGAAGGGCGCCCTGCCCGTGACCTTGGTCGCCGGCCTTTCCTTTGCCATCCCCGAGGTCGTGGCCGCCACCTTCATTGGCCCGGCCCTGACCGATGTCGTGGCCGCCGTCGCCTCGCTGGTCATCACCTTTGCCTTTGCCTTGTCGCAGAAGGGCAAGGACGTACCCCAGGAGTACTGCCTGGCCGGCCAATCCACCGACGGCGCCACCGAGACCGTCGCCGAGCAGGTCCGCGCCTGGTCGCCCTTCATCTTGATTTTTGTCGTGCTGCTGCTTACCAGCAAGCTCTTCCCGTTTATCAACACCCCTCTGTCCTCGATCGCCACCACGGCCAACATCTACGCCGGCGACCCCACGGCGACCCTGACCTTCACCTGGATCAACACCCCTGGCGTCTTGATCTTTGTCTGCGGTATCGTGGGCGGCCTTATCCAGGGCTGCTCCTTCGCCGAGATGGGCCGCGTCCTGGCCGACACCTGCAAGCAGATGTCCAAGACCATTGTCACCATGCTGGGCGTCCTGGCCTGCGCAAAGATCATGGGCTACTCGGGCATGATCGCCAGCATCGCGGCCTTCTTCGTGGGCACCTTGGGCGGCGCCTACCCCATCGTGGCCCCGCTGCTGGGCGCGCTGGGCACCTTTGTCACCGGCTCCGGCACCTCCAGCGAGGTCCTCTTTGGCAACGTCCAGCTGCAGGCCGCCAGCTCCATCGGAGCCAACCCCACCTGGCTTGTTGCCGCCAACTCGCTGGGCACCTCGGCCGGCAAGATGCTCTCGCCGCAAAACATCGCCATCGGCTGCGCCGCCTGCGGCCTGGTTGGCAAAGACGGCGAGATCATGGGCAAGATCGCCAAGTACGCCTTTGGCTTTGCGATTGCCATGGCCGCGCTGATCTACGTCGGCTCTCTCGTCTTGAGGTAAGCCGCTGCGGCGAGACGCGCCTCTCGCCGCCCGCACTTCTCGCATAGAACAAACGAAGCCCGCGACCTTTATCCAGGTCGCGGGCTTTTTCTTGGCTTATTTACCGAGAAGAACGCGGTGTTTCGGCGGGGCGGCTGGCGACGACTTACAGCTCGTCTGCCAGGCGCTTCTTGCCCTTCTCGGTCACACTCATGGCGTTTGAGAGCTGCGCGCCCTTCTCGCCAAAGCGCGAGGTCATCTCGATCTGGCCGGCAAGCTTTAGGCGGCCCAGCGCTGTGCGAATGCGAAACTCGCTGACTCCCACGGCAAGCGACAGCTCGTGGCGAGACAAGACCGATGGCTTGCCGGTGCTTTGCTGGTCCCTAAGGACCCTGAGCAGAATTGCCTGCTCAACACGCCGCATGTCTGCAACGCTTGCGCGACCGCCGTTAGCCACCATGCCTCCAAGGGAAGAAAACAACTGGATTGGATATATCCATTCCATTATGCAACACTTATTGGGAGATTTCCCAACAGTTGTTGTACTAATTTTCGTCTCTAACGGGCTGCACTGCGTCACAAACAGTGCCCTTCTCGGCACAATTCGCTGACTTGGCGCGCTTGTTTTCTTCTCGGCGGCGGCGAAAGAAAGTGCGCAGCTGGGCAGCGGCCTCTTCTTGGAGGACCCCCGGGGTTACCTGGAACTCGTGGTTAAGGCGCTCGTCGTGGCTCAGGTCAAAGAGGGTGCCCAGGGCGCCGCCCTTTGGGTCGGGCGCGCCGTACACGCAGCGGTCCACGCGAGCATTGACCATGAGGCCCGCGCACATAAGACACGGTTCCAAGGTCACATAGACCGTGCAGCCCGTAAGACGCCAGCGGTCCAGCTTGCGAGCGGCCTCTAACATGGCCGAGAACTCTGCGTGGGCCGAGGGGTCGCGGTCGATCTCACGGCGGTTGTGGGCCGCGGAGATTACCTGGCCGTCGTGGACAACAACTGCGCCAATGGGCACTTCTCCCTCTTGGGCGGCAAGATCTGCTTGGTCAAGGGCCAAGCGCATATAGATTTCATCTTGCTCCAAGGCGGGCTCCTCGCTTAACTTTTTGGGCTTATGGGGTAGGATAGTATAGCTTGCACACTCGGAGGAGTGGCAGAGTGGTTGAATGCAGCGGTCTTGAAAACCGTCGTGCGGTAATCCCGTACCGAGGGTTCGAATCCCTCCTCCTCCGCCATGTGCGCTTTTGTTCATGGCTTAAAAATCCCGTTGAAAGGTCATGCCATGCTTATCGCTCTCATCGTCGTCATCGTTATTCTTGTCCTGCTGTTCCTTGTGTGGATGAACATCAACAACGGCATTATTCGCGCAGACAACAAGTGCGACGCCGCGTGGCAGACCATCGACGCGCAGCTCCAGCGCAGGAACGACCTTATCCCCAACGTGGTCGAGACCGTCAAGGGCTACGCCGCCCACGAGTCCCAGACTCTGGAGGCCGTGACCGCCGCGCGCACCGCTGTTGCCAGCGCCTCTACGCCCGAGGCAAAGATGGAGGCCTCCAACCAGCTGACCTCTGCGCTTCGCGGCCTGTTTGCCGTGGCCGAGGCTTACCCCGACCTCAAGGCCAACACCAACTACCTTGACCTGCAGCAGCAGCTTAAGGACACCGAGGACCGCATCTCTTATGCCCGCATGAGCTACAACGACGTGGTCATGGACTACAACAACGCGATTCAGACCTTCCCCGGCAGCCTTATTGCCGGCGGCCGCGCTCCCCGCACCGGCTTCACCGTCGACGACGCGGCCGTTCGCGAGGCTCCCAAGGTCAAGTTCTAAGGGCTGCGGCTTTTAGCGCAGGTAACGCGCAAGGAAATCGGCGCCAACCCGCGGGCTGGCGCCGATTTTTTGTGGCCCGCGCGGGGCCTCAAATACGCATGCGCGACTTTTCGTGGTTTAAATCCGCATCGGTCAAGTAGAGAGTCGATTGCGGTCATGCCTCAACTGGGAAAACGTGAGTGCAATCCCCCTTTGCTACTTAACCCCTCCCGATTTAAACCGCGAAAAGTCGCGCATGGTACTTTGAGCGCAGTCAAAGCAGGGCAAATCAGCCTTCGGCCTTGGTCGGGGGCCCGCCACGACGCGTGCGTCGCACGCGATGGGCCACCCAAACCACCAGGACGAGGGCCGCAACGGCGTCCACAACATGGACGATGGTCGACACACTCCTGCCCGAGGACTTGATCGGGCGGTTGATAGGCTCGAAGCCCATCTGGTCGGCCACCTCGTTGTAAACGATGTTGCTTGCACGCGCGTGCAGCCAGGTATACAGCACATCCTTAGAGGCACGGCGCAGATTGGTAAGGTAGCTCACCGCGGCTCCGCGCTGCTCGCCACCAGCCGCGATGGCCTTCTCAAGCTCGGACTTAGTAAACGAGTACTCAAAGCTGCCGTTTCTAAAGATGCCGTCCATGTACAGGCTACCGCCCGCACGCAGCTGCTGATCGGCATTCATATACTTCTGGTGGTCGCAGTAGTCGGTGATAACCGAGCCCTCAAAGCCCCACTCATCGCGCAGCACACCCAAGAGCAGGGCCTTGCTTCCGCCGGCCCACGTCGCGCCCAGGCGGTTGTAAGCCGTCATCATGCCCGTGGCCTCGCCCTTCTTGACCGCAATGGCAAAGGGGCGCAGGTAAATCTCGCGCAAGGTCTGCTCGGTAAGCCAGGTGTACAGAGAGTCTCGGTAGGTGTCCTGGTTGTTGCAGGCCAGGTGCTTCATGTAGCAGTACGTTCCCGTAACGTTGGAGCCCATCACAACATTGGCCCCCATATTGCCCGAGAGCAGGCCATCTTCCGAGAAGTACTCGTAGTTCCTGCCGCCCAGAGCCGTGCGGTGGATATTGACCGAGGGAGCGTACCAGCCGTCAACGCCGATCGCGGCGCACTCCTGGCCCACCTGCTTGCCGTACTCCAAGGCCAGGTTGTCATTGAACGTCTGGGCCAACACCGTGGGATTGGGGTAGCCAACACCGTAGCTCAGCTGGTTGAACGAGCCAACCTGCGCAGGTCCGTCAACCTCCTTGGTGCGCGGCTTGCCAATCGCATCGATAGAGCTCGTGGCCAGGTAGCCGTGCAGCACCAGATTCTCCATGTCGCTTAGAGAAAGGCTGTTGATGACCTGGTCCCAAGCGGTATCGGTGTAGTCCAGGCCCAGCTGACGGCCAAAATCGGTAATCTGACCGTACTCACTCAGCCTGGACGCCACGGACTGGGTGCGGGCAGGCACCTCCAGCTCGTCATCCTCATAAAGGTCCTGATAAAGACGGGCATCCTCGTCAACCTGGTCTTGGCCATAAAGGTTTAAGGCCGCGATGCTCTCGCTCATCTCGCGATCGGCGTCGCTCTTGCGCGGGAAGGTCCCGGCAAAGTCGGCGCGCGTCATGTACTGGATGTTGGCGCCCGAGTCGCTTCCGTCGATGGACACGCCGTCGCTCGTTTGCTCGCCGGTAAAGCGGTTGCGCACCACGGCACCCGTCGTAAGATCGGTGTCGCACAGGATGTCGCGGTACATCACGCGAAGGTTGGTCTGGGCTCCGTCGATCGCGGCAACGGTATGCGCGTCGTGCTTGAGTTCCACGGTATAGGTGCCCTGCTCAAGCTCGTAGCCAATAAACCCGTTGCCGTTGGCATCCGAGTAGTCGTAAGAAGCCACGTCATCCAGGGTGAAGCTCAGGACCACATCCTCGCTCTCCCCCGGCGCAAGCAGGCCGGTCTTAGCATAGGCCACCAGCACCGTCGAGGCCTTCTCGATGCCGCCGGGCGTGTACGGAGTCGTGCAGTACATCTGCACGACCTCCTTGCCGGCCACACTGCCGGTGTTGGTCACACGCACCACCTGCGTGAAAGTCGAATCGCGATAGACGCGCTCGTTCTCTTCGAGGTTTTGGTCCACGACCTCCCAAGAGAAGGTGGTGTAAGAAAGCCCATACCCAAACGGGTATTGAACAACGCCCTGGTAGCCGGTACCGTGCGCGTTGCTCACGCTATCCCAAAAACCCTCGGCGTCGGCCGTCTCGTACCAGCGGTAGCCCACGTAGATACCCTCGACATAGTCGATAAAGCGGGCCGCACCGTACTTCTCGGTAACTCCTACGTTAGGGTTGTTGGTGCCGTCTGCAGGGTACAAACCGGAGCTGTTGGTGTAGACGCCCTCGCCCATCTCGCCGGAGTTTGCCCAGCTTGCAGCCGTGCGCAAGTCATAGGCGTACGTATCGGTCAAGCGTCCAGAGGGGTTGACCTTGCCCCACAGCGCATCGACCACGCCCTGCGCGCCGTACTCGCCGGTAGTGCCCACGATCATGCAAGCGTCAATGCCTGGGATGGTCTCGACCTCGCCCAGCTCCATCGTGTTGGTCGAGTTGACCAGCACCACAACCTTGTCGTAGTTGGCGCCCACGTAGCGCAACAAGGCCTCTTCTTCGCTGGAAAGCTCCAGGTAGGTGCGGGTGGTATCGGTCTGAACCGCACCGTTGCTCTGCGTCACCTTGTACTGAACCTGCGGGCAGTCGTTACTCTCGCCGGTGATGCGAGAAATAACAACGATTGCCGTGTCCGAGAACTTCTTGGCGTTGTCGAGAAGTTCGGCCGTGTAGTAGTTGCGGTCGTAGATGCTGGGCTCGTACAGGCGGCTGAACTCATACGAGTGCGTGTTAAGCGCGCCGGCGGCCTGGCTGCCCAAGACATTGCCCGACTTCTTGCAGTACGGACGCTCACCGTAGAAGCTGCGGTACATGTCGGCAAGCTGGTCGTTGTATTCATAGCCGCTCAGGTAAAGGGAGTCGAGAAAATCCGTGTAGGTGCCGCTGATCTGAGCAGAACCAGAGCCGCTCACCACCCACTGGGTCGACGACCAGCCAAAGACGTTGACCTTGGTGGTATCGCTGGGCAGTGGCAAAACATTGTTGTTGTTCTGCGCCAGCACCAGGCCCTCGGACTCGATCTCTTGGCACAGGTCCATGCCTTCGTCCATAAGAGCGGTCTTGGCCTCTTCTGTGATGTCGACCTTCTCGCTGCTAATAAAAGATTCAACCGTATCGCCCATGACGAGAAGAGCCACGTTGACCGCCACCAATGCAATAACAAGCAGGCCAAGCACAACGCGGCCTGCAATTCTAAGAACGCGACGGGAGCCCTTATTTGGTCCCCCATCGCGCTCTTTCTTGCTGTTGGGTTTTATGAAGTCACTCAAGCGCACGTTATTTGCTCGCCTTGTCGAACTCTTCCTTAAACGAAGAGAACATCTTGCCCATGGCTCCGATCTGCTTGCCCACGGCCTTGGCGGCCTTAGCGCTCGCGTCGCCCGAAGACTTGGGCTTAGGCTTGGCCGCGCCGGTCTTCGCCGCGGCGGGCTTCTTGGCGGCCGCGGCAGGCTTCTTAACCGGCATATCCGCCGTGGCCTTGGCCGGGTCTTTAGCCGAGAAGGTCTGCTGCGGGCCGTCGTCTGCCGTTGGGTCGGCCAGCGTCGCCACCGGCTCGGACACCGTGACGTTTGCGGCTTCTACCTGCGGCGGATTGGGAAGCTCTTCCTCGGGGGCCGTGGCCTCTTCAATGGCGCGCTTGGCCTTGCCAATGGCCTTGCCCAGCGCAAACGAGCCCTTGTCGATGACCTGGACCGTAGCCGCCGTGGTCTTCTTGTTAAGCTCGGCACCCTTGACCTTGGCGGCAGCATACCCCTCGCCCGCCTTTGCGGCAATGCCGCCGTCAAGCTCCAGCTTTGCGGCCTCGTCGGACAAGATCATGAACCCGTTGGAGTAGCCCCTTACCAGCGCGGGCGTGACCTCAAACGAGCCCACGATGGCGCGCGACACTCCGCCGTCGCCAATAAAGAAGCGCGAGACCTTGCCGGTCTTCTCGTCAAACTCGACGTCGTTGACGTAGCCCAGTTTCTTGCCGCTGACGGTCTTGGCGTCCATGCCGGTCCACATGATGCACGCGTCCCAGTCGACGCCCAGGCGCTTGCGAGCCGCATCGTCCAGGCCGTCGCCGTCGCGGGTGACCTTAAGGCCCTTCTCGTACGGCGCAAACGAGTCCCACGCCACAAAGGCGTCCTCTCGCTTGACCATGCCTACCACGTCGGGGCGGTGAACAAGCAGTCCTACCAGGTCTTTTCCATCCGGCGAGAAGACCGCCATGTGGACCTTGCCCAGTTTAGACAGCTTAGGGGCAGGCACGGCGTCCTTCTTAGAGCGCCGCGCCTGCTTCTCTACGTAGATTTTGACGCCGATGAGCTGGCTTACCTTAAACACGGGTCTTTAGGCCTCGGCGTCTTCGGCGGGCTCATCGGCCTCGTCGGCGGCCTCTTCCTCGACGACCTCGACGTGGACGGCCTCAGCGGGGGCGCAGCCGGCCTCGTCGGCGGCGGCAACGGCCGAGGTGACCTTATCGGCAACACCGTTCACGGCGTCCTGGACCTGCACTGAGGTGTTCTCGACAACGTCAGAAAGGGAGTCGCGCAGCTGGTCCATGCGCTCGCGGGCCAGGTCAACCTTGGCGCGAAGCTCATCGGTCTTGGCATCGACGGTGGGGCGCACGCCGTTGAACTTGTCGTTGACGACCTCGGCACCGTGCTCATAGGTGTCGACGGCAGAATCCCACGCGTCGTTCATGGCATCGGCGGCCATGGCGCGGCTCTCGGCGCCAGAGCGGGGTGCAAGCATCACGCCAGCGACGACGCCGGCTGCGGCGCCAACAAAGCTGCCCAGAACGAAGGAAAGGGTTTTCTTGCTCATAAGATCCTCCAAATATTTGCGTTTGACGTGCTACTTACTTGCTTATCGGACGGGACGGGGGCGCGGGATGTTCTCCATGCCCCAGTCGCCGAACGTGCTGGTTTGCGGCTCGGCCGCAGGTGCGGGCGCGGGCTCGTTCACAAAGTTAGCGGCCGGGTCGGGCGCGTAGTCGCACGGGGCGACATAGGCGGGTGCGGCTTCGACAGCGCCCACGGGCGCCGGAGCGGGCTCGGCGAGCTCGATGGGCTCGGAGGACGCAGCCTCAAAGGCCTCCGGCTGAGCAACGCCCTCCTCTACCTGCTGCGGGTTGAACTCATAGACGGGAGCAGCCTCGGCCTCAACGGCGTTCTCGGCAGCCGCTGCTTCCTCGGCGGCGAGAAGTTCCTCGCCCTGCGGCTCCTCGGCGGCAACCTCGACCTGCGCGTCGTCGGCCAGGGCCACCGCGTTCGTCTCGCCGTCAACCGGGGCCTCGACCTGCTCGGCCACCTCGCCGTCCTGGACAGCCGCGTCGCCCGCAGCGTCCGCAGAGCCCTCGACCTCGGGCAGGCTCGCCACCAGCTCGACCAGGCCACCTGCGATGGCATCCACGTCGGGCGAAGGCTCGCCGCCGCCCGCGAAGGCCCACTGCATGATCCAAGCCGCGCTCGAAAGCGCGCCGGTCACCAGGACATCGTCGGTGCAGGTCAGGGAAATCTCGTAGGTGCGCTCGCCCACCTCGGCCGTCTGGCCGCTGGTGATGTCGCCCGCGATGTTGGTGCGAGCCAAAAGCTCGACGGTCACGTGCTCAAGCAGGTGCGCGATCTCGGTATCGCCCATGACGTCGCCAAAGCTCTCTGAGCTGTCGCCCAGGCAAACGTGGTCGCGAAGCTGCGGCATAAGCTGCCAAATGCGCGTGGTTGCCTCAAGATCCTCGACCGTGCGCAGTGGCGCGTTTGCGGCCACGACCACGGTCGCGGTCAGCTTGCGGGGGCCTACGACAACCTTCTTGATATCAAACAACTGCGCCATGTGGCGACTCCTCTAACTCTTTGTGGTCAACGAACCAAGCATCAGTCCATTGTAGTTAATACGCCCAGAAGTTCTCTACTCCTTCTTAGGAGTGTCGCTGTTCTCGTCGCCAGCGGCGTCCTCGGCAACGGAATTCTCGTCCGTATCCTCGGGCGCCAAGACGCGAATCATCGAGATCCGGCGGCCGCGCATCGACTGCACCCTAAACTGGTACCCATCTTTGGTCACCACATCACCGGGATGCGGGACCTTATCGGCCAACTCAAAGACAAAACCGGCGATGGTCTCGTATTCCTCGTTATCTTCCAGCGGCCAACCCAAATCAATGGCGTCATCGATGGGAAAACGGCCGTCGACCAGCCATTCCTTGGCAGAGAGCTTGGTCAGGTACTTATTGTCGGGGTCAAACTCGTCCTCGATCTCGCCCACAACCTCTTCGACAATGTCCTCGATCGTGATGACGCCGGCCGTGCCGCCGTACTCATCCACGACGATGACCATCTGGTCGTGGCTGGTCTGCATCTCGGACAGCAGCGGGATGATGTCTTTGGTGTCGGGCACAAAGTCGGCGTTGCGCACGTAAGCGGCAACAGCGGCGTTCTCTTTACCCTCGTCCAAGATTGGCTTGATTATGTCTTTGATGTGCGCGATACCCACAATACGGTCAACCGACTCGTGGTAGATGGGGATGCGAGAATAACCCGTCTTGCGCATGGTGTTCAAAACCTCGCGCAAGGTCGAGGTGTCTTCCATCGACGTCATGTCGACGCGCGGAATCATGACCTCGCGGGCGATGGTGTCGCCCAGGTCGATGACCTCGTGAATCATGGACTTCTCCTCTTCGGACAATTCGTCCGAATCGGTGACCATGTACTTGAGCTCCTCTTCCGAAACGTCCTGGCGGTCGTCGGCCGATTTGATACCCAGCAGGGTCGAGAGGCCTGCGGCAGACTTAGAGGTGAGCCAAACAAGCGGGGTCGCGATCTTCATGAAGCCGCGGATGGGCCCGGCCACGGTCTTGGCTACAGACTCGGCGTTTGCCAAGGCCAAGCGCTTAGGAACAAGCTCGCCAATGACGGTCGAGACGTACGCGACGATCAAGGTGATGGCCACGACGGCCACGGTGCCGGCTATGCCTTCGGCCATGCCAAGGCCCACAAGCCAAGTGGCCAGCGGGTCAGAAAGGCTGGTGGCCGCAAAGGCCGAAGACGCGAAGCCCACAAGGGTAATTGCGACCTGGATGGTTGCGAGGAACTGGTCGGAATCAGACGAGAGGTCAAGGGCGTTCTTCGCTCGCTTGTCGCCCTCCTCGGCCTCTGGCTCCAAAATGGCCCTCTTTGCGGTTGTCACCGCCATCTCTGATGCCGAGAAGAAGCCGTTTACCAGGGTGAGAACAAACGTGACGACGATACTAATAGCTACGTCCATGCGCTTTTGCGCGACCTCCTTGGGTCGATGGTCAGATGCGGCCGCGGGCTAGACGTTGGGGTCCGCGGCTTAAAAGAAAGATTCTACCAGGTTATACCCATCGCCTTGTTTCCTAGCCATTGCGGCCGCGTCAGCACTGCGCATGCGAGCTAAAGATAAAGCCCAGGCGAGAAGAACTTCTCGGCCCGGGCTTCGTGAGTACAACGTTGTACGTAGCGGCTATGCGGCGGTTATGCAGCGGCCCTTACTTCTCGCCGGCTGCACGGCGCGCGGCGTAATCGGCCGCGAGCTTTTGCTGGATGTCATGCGGGACCTGCTCGTAGCCAGACAGCTCAAGCTCAAACTCACCGGTGCCGCGCGAAAGCGAGCGCAGACGGGTGGCGTAGTCGGTGACCTCGGCGTACGGAATCGTGGCCTCGACGGTGGTCTGGCCGGCAGTGGCGCCAGAGCCGGCCTCCATGCCCTCAACGCGGCCGCGGCTGGCCGAGACATCGCCCATCACCGAGCCGGCGTAGCTGTCGGGAACGGTGATCTTAAGGTGGGCCATGGGCTCAAGCAGCACGGCCTCGGCCTGCTCAACGGCCTTTTGGAAGCCAATGCGCGCGGCAGTCTTAAAGGCCATCTCGTTGGAGTCGACGGGGTGATAAGAACCCTCGTAGACCGCGACCTTGACGTCGATCATGGGGAAGCCGGCAAGCACGCCGTCCTTCATGGTCTCCTGGACGCCCTTGTCGATGGCGGGGATAAAACCGCGCGGGATGTGGCCGCCCACGACCTCGTCAACAAACTCGTAGCCGGCGCCCGGGTTGGGCTCGATGCGCAGCCAGCAGTCGCCGTACTGGCCGGCGCCGCCCGTCTGCTTCTTGTGACGGCCCTGGGCACTTGCCACGCGCCGGATCGTCTCGCGATACGGAATACGCAGCGCCACGGTGTGGGCCGTGATGCCCACGCGGTCCTCAAGACGGTCAAGCAGCACGCTGACCTGCGCTTCTCCGATGGCAGAAATAACCGTCTGGCCGGTATCCTCGTCGCGGGAGACCTTGAGGGTTGGGTCGGCATCGGCGGCCTTCTCAAGGAAGGCATAGAGCTTGCCCTCGGAGCCGCGAGTGTCGGGCTCGATGGCGGTGCGGTACAGCGAGTTGGGGAAGCGGAAGGCCGCGGCCTCGACCTTACCGGTGACGCTCAAGGTATCGCCGGTCTGGGCCTCAAGCTTGGGCACGACCACGATATCGCCCGCGGCGGCCTGGGGAACGTCCTTGGTCTCTTTGCCGCACATGAGGTAGAGGTGGCCCAGGCGCTCGGCCTTGCGGGTGCGGGCGTTGGTAAGCTCCAGACCAGGGGTGATGGTGCCCGCCAGGACCTTGAGGAAGGAAAGGCGGCCGTTTTGCGGGTCGTTCAAAGACTTGAAAGCAAAGACAACCGGGCGGTCGTCGTCTGCCGAGATGTCCAGCTGCTCTCCGTTGACCAGCGGGATGCGGCCAAAGTCGGCCATCGTGGGGAACCAGGACACAACGGCGTCCATAAACGAGATGACGCCCTCCTCGCGCACGCAGCTACCTGCGAAAACAGGAACAAACACGCGCTCGGCGATTGCCTTGGCGAGAAGACCCTCAAGCTCGTCTTGGGTGACCTCGCCGCCTTCCAGGTACTTCATCATGATCTCATCGTCGGCCTCAACCACAAGCTCGGTGAGCTGGGCGCGGGCAGACTCGGCAGCACCGACGAACTCGGCCGGGATATCGGTCACCACGGGCTTGCCGTCCTCGAGGTGGCGGGCCGTCATGTGCACGACGTCGATGACGCCCGAGAAAGCGTCACCCGAGCCCATGGGGATGGTGACAGCGGCCAGCTTGGAGCCAAAGCGCTCTTGCAGGGTGGCAAAGGCCACCTCGTAATCGGCATCGGCGCGGTCAACGCGGTTGATAAAGATGGCGCGTGCGAGGCTCTGCTCCTCGGCGGCAAACCACAGGCGGGTCGTAATGGTGCCGGGGCCAGACGCCGCGTCGACCACAAACAGGGCCGTCTCGCAGGCACTCATTGCCGCGTAGGCGTCGCCCACAAAGTCGGGGTAGCACGGAGCGTCCAGCACGTTTATGCGGGTGCCCTCCCACTCGACGGGCGCGATGGCGGTCGAGATCGAGAACCCGCGCTCGCCCTCCTCGCCGTCGTAATCAAGCGTGGGCTTTGTGCCGGCGTGGCCGCCTAAGCGAGTCGTGCGACCCGTAAGGTGGAGCATAGCCTCGGCCAGCATGGTTTTGCCCACGCCGCCTTGGCCCACAAGGACCACATTCTTAACTTTCTCGGTGCTTTTTGCTGCCATGATGCCTCCTCTATTGGAGCCTCTATGCGCTAACGATGAAGCAACCATACCCACCCGCGGGCACTTCCACACACACGCATCGGGCAGACATAAGAAACAGGCGGTAAAAGGAGGTTCGTCTCCTTCTACCGCCCGTTACGGGTTTCTCGGTGTCGAGAAGTTCTACTCTTTGGTCTCGTCGGCTTCGGCAGCATCGGCCTCGGCGATGAGCTTGGCCTTGGCGGCTACGTCGTAGTTAGAGACCTCGTCCTCGTAGACCTTCTTGCCGGTGGGGTGCTGCTCGAGCCACAGCTCCTCGGCGCGCTGCTCCCAGCTCTTGGCGTAGACCGAGGTGCGGGCGCAGAGGTGATCGACGTCCTCGGGCGTGACGTACTCGGTGCACTTGGCGTCGGCCTCGTGGACAATCTCGGGCAGGATCTGGGGGTTCTCGAGCATGGGGCAGGGCTTGAGCATGTTGTCGTTAAAGGGGTAGTGGCGACGATAGGCCTGGAAGATGGGCTGCTTCAGGCAATCGAGAAGCGACTGCTCCTTGATGTTGGCGTTGGAGTAGTGGATAAAGACGCAGGGCTCCACGTCGCCGCGGGCGTTGATGTGGCAGTAGACGCGGCCGCCGGCGATGCAGCCGCCAACGTACTCGCCGTCGTTTTGGAAGTCCATGGCAAAGATGGGCTTGCCGCCGGTCACGCCGCGGACCTCGCGGATGCGGTGCAGCATGTACTCGCGCTGCTCGACGGTGGGGCACAGGTCGACCGTGGCGCCCTCGCCAACGGGCATGTAGTGGAAGTACCAGGCCCAACGGCAGCCCTTCTCGATGATCTTGTCAAAGTACTCATCAGAAGAGACCATCTCGGTGTTAGCGCGGGTGTAGGCGGTGGAGGTACCAAAGAGCAGGCCGTTCTCGCGCATCAGGTCAAACGCGCGCATGACCTCCTGGTACGAGCCGTCACCGCGGCGGCCGTCGTTGGTGTCCTCGGTGCCCTCGAGCGAGACCGAGAAGATGATGTTGCCAACGCGCTTGACCTCTTCGCAGAAGGCCTGGTCGATGAGGGAAGCGTTGGTAAAGATGTTGAAGAGGCAGTCGTTGTGGGCCTCGGCAAGCTTGATGATGTCGCGCTTGCGCACCAAGGGCTCGCCGCCGGTAAGCATGTAGAGGTGGCAACCCAGGTCGGAGCCCTCGGTCACCAGGCGATCCATGTCCTCGTAAGAGAGGTTGAGGCTGTTGCCGTAATCGGCAGCCCAGCAGCCGACGCACTTCTTGTTGCAGGCACTCGTGGGGTCAAAGAGGATGATCCAGGGAACGTTGCACTGCTCCTTCTCGGCGTTGGCAGTGGTGTTGCGCAGGCCGCGGAAGGCAGCCTCGTAGCCGCCGTTCAGGATGGAGGTCTTAAGGACGTGAGGGTCGGTGTTGTCGATGACATCCCAGAGGAACTGCTCCCACTTAGAGCCCGGGTACAGGCCGTTGCGGATACCGCGGATGGCGCCAGGCGAGGTGTCCTTGAGCAGCTTGCCGGCCATGTCGAGCAGTTTCTCGAGGTTCTTCTCGCGGTCGGGGCCGCTGGCGGTCTTTATGATCTGGTCAAGAGCGAGGCTAAAGGCCTTGCGCTCTGCTGCGTGGGCAATTTTGGACTGCATCTAACTCTCCTTTGACTGCGGGTCATCGCCCCCTCGACGATTTTTGAACCCGCTTCAAATACCTGAGCTATTTTACCCCTCTTTTCAAATCCTAGTCAGTGTTTTTGACCCGAGTTCAGGAAATGTGAGCGAAAAACGGGTTCCGCGGGGGTTGGGCGGGCGCACGGGGCTGCGCAGGGTCGCATCGGGCCCCCCTAAAAATCGCGAGCGCGAGCTCTTCCACTTTAAATCCGGGGACTTCAAGTAGACAATCTGGACGCCACCTTTGCTAGCTGGGCAAACGTCGCGGCCGATGCCCTGGCTACTCGGCAAAGTCGGATTTAAAGTGGAAGAAGTCGCGCTCGTGTGCAACAGACTGCTTTGCGGCACAAAAAACGGGCCCCTCGCCGCTATTTTCGCGGTGAGGGGCCCGTTGGGCCTAGTGATCAAAGGCACGCGGGGCGCTAGTCGGTCATGGCCTCCTCGAAGGCGGCCGCAAAGCGGTCGTCGGCCTTGGCCATGCGCGCGTTGGTCGCGATCCAGCCGGCAACGGTGCCGGTGTCGTAACCCTCCTTGGGGTCGATGACCAGGGCGTAGAACTCCTCCTCGGCCAGGCAGCGCTCCATCGCGTCGGTCAGTTGGATCTCGTTGCCGGCGCCGGGCTTCTGGTCCTTGAGCAGCTCCATGACGCGCGGACTCAGCAGGTAGCGGCCCACAATGAACAGACGGCTGGGAGCCAGCGCCGCCTTGGGCTTCTCGACCATGCCGCTAAGCTTCCAAACGGCACCCTCGTCGTTGGGGCCGGCCTCGGGGAACTCGGCAATGGCGCCGGTCTGCTTACCTGCGATGATGCCATAGCGCGAGACCTCTTCCTCGGCGCAGGGCGCAACCGCGATGACCGAGCAGCCGCCGTGGGCCTTGGAAACCTCAAGCATGCGGGGCAAAATCTTCTTATCGGGCACCATGTAGTCGCCCAAAAGAACAAAGAACGGCTCGTCGCCGGTGGCGTACGAGGCGCAACGAATGGCGTGGCCCAGGCCACGCGGCTCGCTCTGGAAGCAGAAGTCGACGGGCAGCGAGCCGGCCTCGGCGATAGCCTCGGCATAGCCGGCCTTGCCGCGCACGCGCAGCTCGTCCTCAAGCGCCAGGTCGCGCGTGAAGTAGCTCATGATCTGGGGCTTAGCCTGCGAAGAGACAATGATGCACTCGTCAACCTCGGACGGCGCCAAGGCCTCCTCGACGACGTACTGGATGACGGGCTTGTCCAGGACGGGGAGCATCTCCTTGGGAGTGACCTTCGTGCCCGGAAGGAAGCGGGTGCCAAGACCTGCTGCAGGGATGATTGACTTCATATCGAGTCCTTTCGTGTTTGCGACGCGCCAACTATACGCCAGTTAGCGGTGCAAGACGAGGGCGGTACCCCCTAGCGGCACAAATTGCCCTACTGGCGTTGGTCCATCGAGTCTAACAGCTTGTTGTAGCCGGCGCGAAGGCGCTCGGCCACGGGGCCCGAGCAATCGGTGGCTGCAACGACGCCGTGCTCGTCAGAGATAAGGAAGACCTCATCAAAGGCGGGGGTATCAGCGGCGAGAAGACCCTCGGCCAGGGACTCGTCGCGCTCGCCCTCAAAGCCAAAGGCGCGCGCGAGATCGAGCATCAGCGTGGCCGCGCCGCAAACCTTAGCGCCCTTGGCCGCACCAAGAACAACCGTGTTGCCGCGAACGGCGGCCAAAAGCTCGGGTGCGACACCCGTCTCAAGCCCCTCACCTGCGGATTGTTTAGCGCGGGTGGCAAGGGCCGCCACGGTCTTCTCGCCAAGTTCCTCGTAAGGGCCCACCGACATCGCTGCTTGGCCCTGGTCGTCCACAACCAGCATCAAGACGCCGTTTGGGCAGTCAAAAGAACCGTCGGTCAAGGTCCACTCGATGTGTTGCTTGGCCCATGCGATCAGCTGCGCCGAGACGTGCGCCCCGTTGACAACACGCTGAGAAAGAGCACGTAGATGGCGGTTTTCCAGGGGAAGCTTGCTGTACGCCAGGCGCCAGCGACACACCAGTGCCGGCGTGCCCAGCTTAAAATCGGCCATCTCGGCCGAGCCAGGTTGAATGTCCATGCGAAACCTTTCGTCGTTTTCACGACTTAGGTTACCCCGAGTTGGCCGCACAAAACCAAAGAGCAGAAAGTCTCCCGTCCTTTGCGTCGGGCGGATCGGGTCGCGCTACTTCTCTAGCTGCTTGGCCAGCATGATCGAGAGGATCGCCTCGTCGGTGGTCGCAAAACCCTCGCGCACCAGCTTGCCGGTGTGCTGGATGGTCTGCTCGGCGTCGTCAAAGACGATTCCGTCCATGCTTGAGGGCTGGATGTCGGCCAATGCCAAGGTAGATGACATAATTGCCGCATTTGTTCCTGCCGCAATCTTCAAGGCGCACGTGGCCTTGGCGCCGTCGCAGATCATGCCCTGCAGCGTGGCCAGCATGTTGTTGACGGCGCACTTGACCTCGCGCAGGTTGCCGCCTTGCAGGTAGGTCATGCCACAGCACGAGCCGGCGCCGCCCGCAATGCCGCTACCGCACAGCGGGGACAGGCGGCCCATGTACTCCTTGATGTGGATGACAACCAAAAACGATATGGCCAGTGCGCGAGCCAGGTCCTCGTCGGTCGAGCCCAGGACGCGGGCCAGCTCGATGATGGGCACCGAGCTTGCGATGCCCTGGTTGCCGCTACCTGCGCAGGTCATGACCGAGAGCGGGCAGCCGCCCATGCGCGCATCCGAGCCGGCCGCCGTGGCCGATATCAGCCGCAGGGCCAAGTTGTTGAGAAGAACGCCGCGGGTGTTGGCGCCGGCGCCCATGCGTTTGCCCACTTCAAGGCCGTAATTTCCGGTAAGGCCCTCTTGGCTCACGCGCGTGTTCATCTCAACGCAGTCCAATAGGAAAGCGATGTCGTCAAAGGCGACGGTAGTTGCAAAGTCGTAGATGCCGTCGATGGTAAGGCCTGTGCCCGAGTCGTCGGCGGCACCGGCGATGGAAAGCGGCTTATCTACCAGGACCTCGTTGTTCTTCTCGACGCGCACGACATTGGTGTGGTCACGGCAAACAACAACGCGGGCGGTGTCGGTGCCATCGCTCACCTGGGCCTCGATGTAGAGGGCCTCGTCGGTCTGCTTTTGCTCAACGTGGATGACACGGGCATCGACCATGGCCTTGGCCTCGTCCAGCTGAGCCGGCGAGAAGCCCTGCAGGACCTCGAGCTTCTTGGCCGACTGGCGAACCACACAGCCCAGTGCCGCCGCGATCTCGATACCCACCATGCCGGTTCCGGGGATGCCCACACCCAGGGCGTTCTTGATGATGTTGGCAGAAAGATGCAGGTCGACGGCGGTAGGAGCGCCGGAAAGCTGCTCGGTGGCAAGGCTTGCGGCAAAGGCCACGGCAACCGGCTCGGTGCAGCCTTCGGCGGGCACGATTTCCTTCTTGAGCAGGGCGATGTAGTCGACCATGGTTCTCCGTTCGTCTTTGGTAGGTGCAACTATAGCGTGAAGTGGGATACTGGGGCGCGTGAAGACTCGCGCCCACGAACGCCGCCCGTGAAGGAGATAAGGCTTTGACCAGTAGTTTTACCGATTTTAACGGCAAGAAGACCCCTCTCGTTTACCGACCTTTTACCAAAGCCGACTTTACTGCGGCCGCGCGCCTCTACCAGGCCCAATGGTGCAGCGAGATAAGCGACGCGGCCGGGCAAATCGCCAGCCAGGTCGATCTGTGCGCGTACCTTGCGCAGGCCAACTGGTCCCTTATCGCAGAGAAACCCCAGGTAAACGGTGGTGCGCCGCAGCTCTTGGGCGTAACCCTCCTAAGCCTCAAAGAGCAGGCGTGCCCCAACGCAGCAACCTGGCTTTCCCGCCGAGAAGACCTTCTGGCTAAGGCCGCGGCCGACTCCGCGCTTCTGGCCGAGGTACGCTCTGACGTCGACATGTTGGAGGAGGAGGCCCAGCTAGGCGACGAGTACGCGGCATCCGGCCAGGTAGGCTCCGCAGCCGAGCTCAAGCTCTTGATCGTGAGCCCGGCCGCGCAGGGCTTGGGCGTCGGCGGGAGGCTTTTCTCCGCGGCACGCGAAGAAGCCCACAAAGCTGCCGGCGGCATGTTTCTTCTCACCGACGACAGCTGTGACTTTAGCTTCTATGAACACAAGGGCCTCGCGCGCAAGGTCACCCGCCGCACGCAGGTAGACCAACTTGCCTGCCCACAGGACGCCGCGAAGTTCAACCTTTATGTCTACGCAGAAGGGGCCGCTCGATGATTGCGGCCAATAACGCCCAGGTAGTTGGCCGTTTTGCGCCGACGCCCTCGGGTCGGATGCACCTGGGCAACGTCTTCTCGGCGTTAATGGCGTGGCTCGGCGCGCGGTCGGTGGGCGGGCAGATGGTCCTGCGCGTCGAGGATCTGGACACCCGCGCGCAAAACCCGCAGGTCGCCGACGACCTCATGCGCGACCTGGAGTGGCTGGGCCTTGACTGGGACCAGGGGCCTTTCTATCAAAGCCAGCGCAAAGACCTGTACCGTCAGGCCGTCGAGGACCTGGCCGCGCGCAGCCTCACCTACCCCTGCTTTTGCTCGCGCGCAGACCTGCACGCCGCCCAAGCGCCGCACGCCAGCGACGGCACCTATATCTACCAGGGAACTTGCCGCAATCTCACACCTTGCCAAGTTGCCGAGAAAAGCGCGGTGCGGCAGCCGGCGACCCGCTTAATCGTGCCCGCCGCCACAGACCCCGCTGGTACCGTTACCTTTGTCGACCAGGTCTTTGGACCGCAGCGCGAGGTCCTGGCGCACGAATGCGGCGACTTCATCATCCGTCGCAGCGACGGCGTCTTTGCCTACCAGCTGGCTGTTGTGGTCGACGACGGCCTTATGGGCGTCAACCAGGTTGTTCGCGGAATGGATCTTCTTGGCTCGTGCGCTCGACAGACCTACCTCGCGCACCTTCTTGGCTTCGAGGCGCCAGCCTACGCACATGTTCCGCTGCTGGTTGCCCCCGACGGTCGCCGCCTTGCCAAACGCGAGAAGGACCTTGACCTGGGCGCCTTGCGAGCCGCCGGGGTTTCTCCGCAGCAGATATGCGGGCTGCTTGCCGGAGCTGCAGGACTCATCGAAGCGGGTCAAAATGTCATGCCGCGTGACCTTATCGGGGCCTTTTCTTGGGATAAGCTAGCCGCTCATCGCGGGAATATTGTTGTTGACGGCGATTTTCTTTCTTCTCTTGTTGGTGATTAGGGCATTTTTGCGTTATGATGCTCAAGCACTAATTTTGGAGAGCTGACCGAGAGGCCGAAGGTGCTCGCCTGCTAAGCGAGTATGCCCCCTAAGGGCATCTGGGGTTCGAATCCCCAGCTCTCCGCCAGAATGTTCAACCCCGCCCACCCGGCGGGGTTTTCTTTTGCCTTGATTCGCCGTCCGTCTTCACAGTTTCGTCATTTTTCAAATTCTCTCTTGACGCAAGGCGGATGGGTTGGCATTATAGATAACCGCACGCGGCGTTACCTCAGCTGGATAGAGGACCTGACTACGAATCAGGGCGTCATAGGTTCGAATCCTATACGCCGCACCACTTAAAGCAAGGGGCTTCCAATTGGAAGCCCTTTTTTGTTGCCTAAAACGAACAGGGCCGCGGCGCTTTATGCCGCGGCCCCGATTGCGTATCTGGCAGATTTACCCCACTTACCAGGTGGTTTACTGCGAGCCTAGTGCCATCTTGGTGTATGCGATGTCATTGTCGTCGCAGAAATCCATGAGGTCGAGGATGTCATGGTCCCCGTTCTGGACAAAGCGTTCCAACGCCCCATCGGGCCGATCGGCATCAAGCAGCGCTTCAAGGCGCACGACGTCTGCCGCCTCGAGCCTGACGCGCGTCAGCTTTTGGGCCAAGTCGTAGACCTCCTCGACACCGGGGCCACTAACCACTTGCGTCACGCTCACGGTCTTATCGCTGCCCAACTCGACGCTCATTTTGCGGGTATCCACCCCGTCAAAAAACGTCGCCAAGCAGCCGTTCTTCTCAGATTCCTGCATCTCTCCCCTTCCATCACGTCCATCCCTGCCCAATTCTACCGCATCATCTCTTTGATTAGAACAGCTGTTCTGTAATTCTTTCGCAAACAGGCCTGTGAAATTCCCATGCGCGAGTTTTCGTGGTTTAAATTGCAACTCCGTGAGTAGAGAGGCTCGGTTTCCTGGCGTTTTCCCAGGAAACCGAGCCTCGGCTACTCGGCAGATCCGGTTTTAAACCGCGAAAAGTCGCGCGTGGCCTCCAGCTAGGCCTTGGAAGCCTCAAAAGCGGCCACGTTATCGGCGATGTGCTTGCAGGTCGCGTGCCAAGACTCGATCTCGGACTCGCTCAGCTTGGGCACAAACACCTGCTCGACGCCGCCAGCGCCCACGACGCACGGCAGCGACGAGAAGATCCCGGACTCCCCGTACACGTCATCTACCAGCGTAGACACCGGCGTGACCAGCTTGGTGTCGCCCAAAACGGCCTCGACGATCTTGACCGAGGCATTGGCCACCGAGTACTCGGTGCAGAATTTGCCCTGCATGGTGATGTAGCCGCCGTGGGTCGCGGCCTCTTCAATCGCGGCGCGGTCAAGCGTGATGCCCGCCTGGGCCTCGACCTCGTCCAGGGTCAAGCACCCAACCATCGCGTGGCTAAAGCACGCGAACTCAGAAAACCCGTGCTCACCCAGCATCCAGGCGTTGATCGAGGCCGGGTCGTAGCCCGTGGCGTCAGAAATCGCGTGGCGCAGGCGAGAAGAATCCAGCGCGGTACCCGAGCCAATGATGCGGCCCGGCTCCATGCCCGTCTGTTTCCACAGCTCACGAGCCACAACGTCGCAGGGGTTTGCAATGGTGACCCAAACGCCGTCAAAGCCCGCGGCCATGATGCGCGGCGCGAAAGTGGCCACCTCGGCCGGGGTCAGCAGGTTCTCGGCATCGCGGTTTTCCTTGGAGGCAGCCACGTGACCTGCGGCATTGACAATGACGTCACACCCGGCCAGCTCTTCGTAGTCGCAAGCGCAATCCAGCACGCGAGCGCGGTGCGGATAGTAGGCCATGGCGTCGTTCATGTCGTTGGCCTGGGCGCGGCTAAGCAGCACGTCCTTGTCGCAAATACGAATCTCCTCGACCGTGCCGTGCGCCAGCAGCGCGTCCGCGACGTGCGCACCTACGTGACTAGCTCCAATGATGCCGACCTTGCCCAAGCTTCCCATGTTGTCCTCCTTGTAAATGTTGGACGAGACATACGCCAGCATAGTCCTCGTGTATGCTGGTAAGGTTAATCGTGACGAGAGGGACACAATGGGTTACAAGACGTTTACCTGCGACATTGCGCGACAGTGCGGCGGCTGCGAATGGCTGAGCGTCCCGTACCCCATACAGCTTCGCCGTAAGCAAGAGGAGTTCGAGAAGCAGCTGGGCGCTATGGTCAAGGAAGACGGTGGCCAGATTTTGCCCATCCGCGGCATGGAAGGCGACCCGCTGGCTTATCGCCACAAGGCGGCCACGCCCTACGCCTACGTGGGAGGCCACATTCGCTGCGGTTTCTACGCAGCGGGCACGCACCGCATCATCCCGTGCAAGAACTGCCTGGTAGAAGACCCGCAGGCCCGCGAAATCCTCAACAACGTGGCTCGCGCGGCCGAGCGCCTGCACATCCCCGCCTACAACGAGGACAAGGGCACCGGTGTCCTGCGCCACGCCGTGGTACGCTGCGGCTGGGCCACCAACGACGTTCTTCTCACCATCGTGACCAACACACAGAAGCTCCGCGGGGCAAGTGAGCTTGTTAATGCTTTACGCGAGAAGAACCCGCAGCTCACAAGCATCGTTCAAAACGTCAACGACCGGCGCACCAACGCCATTTTGGGCAAGCAATCCAACAACCTCTTTGGCCCCGGCGTCATCCACGACCGCCTGCTGGGCTGCACCTTTGAGATTGGCCCCACGACCTTCTACCAGACCAATCCCGCTCAGACCGAGGTCCTCTACCAGCTGGCCATCGATGGCGCGCAGCTTGAGCAAGGCGGCCGCGTGCTGGACGCCTACTGCGGATGCGGAACCATCGGTATATGTGCAGCCGCAACTTCAAACCAAGTCCAGGTCACGGGTGTCGAGAAGGTCACCAGTGCCATCAAATCTGCAAAGAAAAACGCGGCCGCCAACAATGTTGCCGACCGCTGTGAGTTTGTTGCTGCAGACGCCACGGCATGGATGCGCCGAGAAGGGCGCGAGCAGGGCTTTGACGTTGTGCTTATGGACCCGCCCCGCGCCGGCAGCACGCCCGAGTTCCTTGAGGGCGTGGCCGATCTTGCGCCCAAGCGTGTGGTCTACGTAAGCTGCAACATCGCCACGCAGGCCCGTGACCTGGGGATTCTGCGAGGCCGCGGCTACAAGATCGAGACCGCGACCCCGGTCGACATGTTCCCCCACACCAAGCACATCGAATCGGTGGTAACGCTGGCCCGATAGGCGCCAGGTCAGCGCGGCCGGGCGGGCACCCCGACCCGCCGCGCCGCCCGGCCGCTACCGCAAAAACACCTCCAGCATGTTGCGGAACTGCGTGAGTTGCTCGTCTTTCCAAGACCCCATATCATCCGAGGTCAAAAGCACACTGCCGCTGCGCGCATCGACGCCCAGCATGCGGGCGCGCTGGCCTTCGGTAAGCTCAACGTCGTCGCGCAGGAAGAAAACGTCGGGGTCGCAGCCAAAAGCACGGCCGTCCAGGTGAGCCCGGGCAAACGCATTGGCCAGGCTGTTCTTGGTGCTAACGCGCTCGCGGTGCAGCAGACGCATATGGGGCTTGTCGTCCCAATCCAAGCCTACGTCGCAACCCACGCGGCAGTATTCGCACGTCCCAAAGGCGCTCATCAGCGGCACGCC
Organism: Paludibacteraceae bacterium; assembly: GCA_963630635.1. Lineage (GTDB taxonomy): Bacteria > Actinomycetota > Coriobacteriia > Coriobacteriales > Atopobiaceae > Paratractidigestivibacter. The sequence goes on along the minus strand of CAVGOA010000004.1, from coordinate 8,756 downwards.
ACAGAACAGCAAACGCGTGCCCGGGGCCACGGACTCGCGGATAAGCCCAATGGCGTCGGCCATCAACTGACCGCGGTTAAGGCCGTCGTGAACCACCATGCAAGCCGCAAACAAGAAGTCGAGTTTAAGCAGATCAAAGCCCCACTCGGCCGTGGCCACGCGCAGGCACTCGGCAATGTAGGCACGCACCTCGGGGTTACGCACATCCAGCACCAAGGCCCCCGACCAGTTGAAGTTGGCTCCCTCGGCACCCAGAAGGTGCAAGATCCACTCGGGGTGCTCGGCGGCCAGTCGAGACTTGCGCTCGCAGATAAACGGCGCCATCCACAGGCCCGCCAGCATGCCCTTCTCGTGCGCCGCAGCTGCCAAGGCGGCCATGCCTTGCGGGAACTTCTCGGCATCGGCGTTTAGCCAGTCGCCCACCTTGGCGTAACCGTCGTCCACCTGGAACAGCACGTCGGCGCCCGGGTGAGGCATACCAGCACACACCTTATCCAGGCCCTCAAGATCGACCAGCAGCTTATCCTGGTCGATGTCGCCATAGTGGCGATACCAGCTGGTGTAGCCAAAGACCTTGCGGGCAGGCAACGCGGCCACGTCGGCGGCGTCAAACCAGGCGTCGAGCATCCGCGGCAGGTTGCCCTCCCCCACAAACAGGCCCATGAGCTCATAGGTCTGGCCCGCAGGCAACTCGCCCAGCGGCGCCTCCTTCTCAAATACCAGCTGGTTTTTTGGCGCGTCCTCGCGAATCACGGTGAAGCCGTTGCTCTCGTCCAGAGACCCGGCGAGAAGAACACGGTCAACAAAGCGCAGGTAGCCATAGCCAAAACCGTGCTGGTGGCCGGGTAAAGGGTCTTCTCGCGTAAAACGGTAGTCGCCGCTCCAGTCCAGGCCGTACTTTGTCACAACCGAGCGCGGCACAAACTTGAGACCCGGCATCGAGGCCCAAACCGGGCGCTCAATGCTGTCGGTCCAGGACTGATATCCGTTGAGGTAGATAGCCTGCGCGCCGCGCACGTCGCACTCAAGCGTGGCAAATACGCCGGTCACCACCACCGGTACAGCAGGCGTTACCCTCACGTGCCAGGTATCGCCGCGACGCACGGTGCAAATCCCCAGTTCACGGGCATATGCAGCCGGGCGGGCGTCTCCTGCCGTGTCCACCTCGACAAAGCACGGCTGGCCCTCGACCTCGTACTCAACAAGAAAGCGAATCTGCGATTTCATGGTTTACTCGCCGTCCTTCTCGGCAGATGCCTTAATTGCGCCCAGCACGCGGTCCTCGTGATACCGAGAAAAGACCACGGCGGCAACCAGGCAGAAGGCGGTGGCGACAAGCGCGGTCGCACGATACCCCATCTGACCTGCGGTTGATATGGAAGTAAAGAGAATCATCGCCAGGGTCTGGCCAAGCGTCATGCTAAAGGTGCGCGCAGCGTAGAACATGCCCTCGCGGTGCTCGCCGGCCTCGATGGCATCGGCTTCGGCGATGTCGGCCAAGACGGCCTGCGGCAAGATGCCCAGGACCGCCATGGGAATCGCCGCCAAAACAGCCACCGCAACGCCCCAGACCATTGCCGGGATGCCAAACTGGCCGCAGGCAGACGTCACGGCAAAGGCCACGCAGAAGAAGAAAAACGCGAAGACCACGAGCTTCTTCTTGCCCATACGCTTGGCCATGACGTTGACCGGGCCGTAAAAGACCAGCGAGACAACAGTCATCAAGGCAAAGAACACAAAGGTCATCGAGTCGTCGAAGCCCATAAGCTCGGTGATGTAGTACGGCAGGCCGGTCTGGAACATGGTGATCGAGACCCAGTACAAAACGTCAGAAAGCTCGAAGACCTGGAAGTCGCGGTTCTTGAAGGTGCGCACAACCGACTGGCCCATGGGGGTCGTGGAGGGAACGGGCTCTCCGCAGGCTTCCTTCTCGTTGATGCCAAAGGCGGGGACCAGCATGCAGACGATTGCGACAGCAGCGAGAATTCCCACCGTGGCGCGGAAGGACCACACGGCGCCCAGGGCCGGCTCAAGCACGCCGTCGATGGCGGTCACCAGGTAGGCCATGGCGGTGCCAATAAAGTAGGTAACCGAGATATAGGTTGAAAGATTGATGCGGTCTTCTTGGCTTTTGCCCAGCTCGGGGATGAGTGCGTTAAACGGCGTACAGTAAAGCGACAGCGTGATGTAGAACAGCATGAGGCTCACGAAGAGGGCCACGTTGTTGACGGGCGACTCCCCGTTAACCGGCGAGATGAACACCAAAACGGTCATGAGGCCAAACGGTACTGCTGCGTAGCGCATAAACGGGATGCGACGGCCCAGCGGGTGGCGGCACGAGTCTGATTTAGACGCAATGAAGGGGTCGATGAAGCCGTCGAGCAGACGACCGCACGCAGTGATGACGCCGATCACGGTGAGACCCGCAAAGACGACGCCCTGGGTGATGAAGATCTTCATGCCCTGCGAGAGCATCGTCTCGCTTGGCATGTAGTAGTAGACCAGCCAGTTGCTGATGACGCCCGAAAGAATTGCCCAGCCCAGCTGGCCCACGGCAAAGAGACGCAGGTTACGCTCGTTGCCTGAGCGCACCTTGGCGCCGCCCTTCTTACCCATCGAAACCCCTTTCGCCTTGGCGCGGGCGGCTGTTGGGGCCGGGGCCGCGCGCTCTATTCCAGTCGCGCCTTATTGCGCGCAACACTCAAATAAACCGCAGGTCAATGACGGTTGTTGTGCGTTAGACCTTGCTCGACAGCGTGCACTTGGCCATAAAAATCAGGTTATCCAGCTCGGCCGCGTTGGCCTGGGCCGCAAAGTCGTCGGAGGGAATGACCTCGCCACGGGCCAGCTTTTGCGCCACGCTGGTTAAGGCGTGGGCCAGCGCGTGATAGAAGACCGGGAAGTCGACCTCGCGCGTGATCGAGCCGTCCATGCGGCCCAGCAGGTACGCGTCGTCAAACACCAGGTAGAACGAGTCGACCTCGGCGCCGTAGCAGGCCAAGCGAGCGGCCGGCGTGTGTTCGGAGAGCACCAGGTGATCCAGCTCGTCCAGGAAGCGCATGAACTCCGCGTGCAAGAGGTACGCGTCGCGGTAGGCGCCTAGGAGCGCATCAAGGCGGTCAAATCCGCCCAGAGCCAGGAATTCGTTAGACTCGACCAGCGTGTGAATCTGCTGGTTAAAGCGCCGCCACAGCAGACTGGCCGCCAAAACAGCCAGGTCGGTCTTGGTCGAGAAGCGCCGGTACAGCGTGGCTACGCCCACCTCGGCCGCGTGGGCGATGTCGGTCATCTTGACATCGGCAATGCCGCGGGCGAGAAACACGTCGGCCGCAGCGGCAACCAGCGCCTCGTCGCGCGGGGTGAGCGCGTCGAGGTCGCAGATCTTCTCCGCGCTGACCTGGCCACCGGCCGCCTGCCCGCCGGTCTTCTCGCCGCCTGTCGCCTGTACCTGTTTTTTGGCTGCCACTTGAACGTCCTCCTTGGGCGTGATAGCCTGTCTATCATAATGATAGTTAGACTATCACCCACGATACAAGCGGTCAAGGAGGCCACAATGGCAGACGGTAAGGATCGGGCGGCAAGCGTCTTTGGCAACGAACAGGACCCCAAGGTCTACGAGAAGGCCTGCCGTGGCAAAGAGGGCTTCATCAAGAAGTTCGGCGACGATTCCGCCACCGTCTACCACCTTCGCGCCCAGGAGACCCCCGCTATCGGCAACATCCTGGGTGTGAAGAACCTGGTTTTGGACGAGACGGGCTCGGCCGGCCTGGACCTCTACGCAGACGCCGCGGCCTCCCCCGCCGCTCCGGCCACCTCGCGCACCGTGCCCAACGCAGCAGGAAAACCGCTGGTAGTTGGCAATATTCGCATGGGATTTGGCCACTATCGCATTAGCATGGCCATGGCAAGCGCCGCCCGCGCGATGGGCTACACGCCGTACTGGTTTGACCTGGCCAGTTTCAAGGCGTCCACCGGCTCGAAGGTCATCGCGTACCAGAACAAGCTCTACTCCATGGGTTCGCGCATGTCACAGGCCGTGCCGCCGTTCAACGCGCTGGTCTGGGAGCCGCTTAACTCCGAGGGCTTCAAGAAGCTGTCCTACAACGCGGGCGACCAAAAGAACGCCGAGCTGTGCGTGCCGCTCTTTCGCGACCTGCCCGCAGACGTCCCCTACATTGGCACCCACGCGTGGCCCAGCCAGGCCGCTGTCCACGCGGGCATGACGCACGTGGTCAACGCCATCCCCGACAACTGGCCCATGGCCCTTCACCTGGCCGAAGGCTCTATCCACACCGTCCAGACCCCCGGTGCCTATCTGGGCTACAAAGAGCTGCGCGGCATGTGGCCGGGCCACGCCTTAAAGCCCATGCCAAACAACGCGATTGCCTACACGGGCCACTACATCGACCACGAGCTGGTATCAAACATTGAAGCAGATTGTGCGGCGCGCCGTGACCGCGTTCTGGGCGGTGGCGCGGTACGCTACCTGCTGTCGGTTGGCGGGGCCGGTGCCCAATCCGAGCTGTTCTGTGCCATTTGCGAGAAGCTCTTGCCGTATGTGCGGCGCGGCGAGGCGACCCTGTTCATCAATGTGGGCGACCACCGCAAGGTGTGGAAAGAGCTATCCAAGAAGGTCGCAGGCCTGGAGGCTGCCGCACAGACCCACTTCAACGACTTTTCCGAGATTCGCGAGTTTGCGGCCGCGACCCTTACCGGCGAGGCGAGCGGCGTCCACGCCTTCTGCGACGACGACATCTTTGCCGCCGTCTACAGCTCTAACCTGCTCATGCGCTGCAGCGACGTGCTGGTGACCAAGCCTTCTGAGTTCAGCTTCTACCCCGTGCCTAAGCTCATGATCCACCGCGTAGGTGGCCACGAGGCCTGGGGCGCCATCCGCGCTGCCGAGGTGGGCGACGGCACCTACGAGATCGACGACACCGCCGAGGTCCTGGGCATGCTCGACTCGTTCCAGGCCGACCGCAGCCTTATCGCCACCATGTGCGACCGCATCGAGGACGCCAACCGCATTGGCATCTACGACGGCGCGTACAAGTGCGTCGAGCTGGCCGTTAAGGGAATGGAGTAAGCGGCGAGAAGGGCGCGGGCGTCTCGCCGCGTCGGCCGGGCCAAGCGTCAACCGCGCCGGACACCGGCCGCGACGCGTCCACCCCTACCCGCAGTACTTAACCACCGCATCGATCATGGCCTGGGCATCCGTCTGGGCCATGATCTCTTTTGTGGCATCGGCGTCAATGAAGATGCCCAAGAAGGCCTGCAGCACGCCCACTTGATCTTCTGCATGGGCGAGAAGCCCCAGGTTAACGACCAGCTGGGCGTCCACAGGGCCGCTGTCCGCCATGCCGTCAAAGCGCACGGGGGCCGCGGGCTTCACGATGGCGATGTAGGGCTTAAGCAGGTGCTCGGGGTCGACGTGTGGCAGCGCCACCTGGACGGCCTCACAGGCAAGACCGGTGGGATAGTTGTCCTCGCGCTCGAGGATGGCAGCAAGCCAGGTGTCCTTGACGTAGCCCTTCTCGACAAGAATCGCACCAAGGCGCGTGAAGAGGTCCACCCTGTC
>CAVGOA010000004.1:0-2932 GCA_963630635.1 Paludibacteraceae bacterium | reverse complement strand
ATGCGCTTGCGGTTCCACAGGGCCAGGGCCAGGGCAACCACGGCACACACGACCAGGCCGACAACGCCCAGGGTGCTGGAGGCGCGGGTGATAACCCAGGTCAGCGGGTTGGCGCCGTCGCAGATGGACGAGATCGCAGCCGCGCCGCCCATGTCAAAGTCCACGTTGGCAGCGGCAGACGTGATCAGCGGTGAGAGGTCAGAGGCAATGTAGAAGCCCACGGCCAAGACGATGATGCCGGTGATCAGCCCGCGGAAACCGTTCTCGTGCACAATCGGGGTGACCAGGACCAGCATGTAGGGAATGCAGGCCAGGTCGGCCAGGGGGACCACCTTGTTGCCGGGCAGGACGAAGGCCAAGAAGATCGAGACGGGAACCAGGATCAAAGCCATGGTAAGGGTCACGGGGTGGCCGGTGCCCACGGCGGAGTCAAGGCCAATGTAGATCTTGCCGCGGTTCTGGAAGCGGGACTGGATGAAGTTGGCAGCGGCCTCCTGGACGGGCATCAGGCCCTCCATCAGCAGCGCAGCCATCTTGGGGATCAGCACCATGACGGCGCCCATGAAGACGGCCATTGCCAGAATGCTCGGCTCGCCGTTCTCGCCGGGAAGAATGCCGTAGCCGGCCAGGATGCCAATGAGCAGGCCAATGATGGAGCCCAGAAGAACCGGCTCGCCAAAGACGCCAAACCTGTCCTGCATGGTACGAACATTGATGTCGATCTTGTTGAGGCCGGGAATGCGGTCGATGACCCAGTTGACGGCGTAGGCGATGGGCGCGTAGGCGCCGGCAAAGCCGTGGGGGATCGAGACACCGGGCAGGCCCAGGGACTCCTCGACCAAGGGAGCGGTGACGTCGCCGATGATCAAGACGATGACCTCGTTGATGATTGCCGCCGCGATGCCAAACATCACATTGTTGGTGACGATGGCCACCAGGGCACCCGTGAACGCGAAGTGCCAGTAGTTCCAAATGTCGACGTCGGCGGTCTGGGTGGTGTTGGTGACCAGCATCACGATGTTGACCAACAGGCCCAGCGGAATGATGATCGTGCCCACGATGGAGCCCATGGCAATGGCACTGGCGGCGGGCCAGCCCACGTCCATGACGCTCAGCGACAGGCCAAAGCGCTCGACCATTGCGGTCACGCCGGCGGCCAGGTCGGTGCCCATGAGCTGGTTGATGACCAGGTTAAGGCCAATGAAGCCAATGCCAACGGTCAGACCGGCCTTAAGGCTCTTACCAAAGCCGGCGCCAAACAAAACGCCCAGGATGGTCAAGACAATGGGCATCACGACCGAGACGCCCAGGCTCGACACGCCCGAGAAGAAAGAAACAATTGCGTCCATAATCACTCTCTCTAAACCGCGACGGCGAGAAGTACCCGCCGTCGTTCAAACAAACCGCAGGCAGCTGGCCTACTTAGACAGCGCCTCGAGAATTTTCTTCTCGGCATCGGCACGACCCATGCCGGTCAGGAAGGGCAGGCCGCTCACAAAGGCGCAGGGCAGGTTCGCGGGCGCGACGGTGGTGGCAACCAGAAGGTCGGCGTCAGCACACTGAGAAGAGGCCTCGGCGATGGCGCACTGCACGATGCGATAGGTGTTGGCCATGCCGTTGGAATCCAGCAGGTCCTTGATCTTTGCGTTGACGGCGGTGGAGGTGGCCACACCAGAGCCGCAGGCGACGACGATCTTCTTCATGTCTTTCTCCTTCCAAGTGCGCAAGCGCGCGTTTAGCCGAAAAAAGAATCCAAGTCTCAAACAGACTTGGATTCAAAAAGCCTTATGGCCCGATTATGCCAGTCGCGGCCGGTGCAGGCCGGGGGCGATAAACGACACGTGCCTACTTGTTTCCCCATGAGTGGACAAGCACTTGTACCTTAGAAGCTAGACAAATTAGCGAGAAGACCGCGGCGGGTTTCTCCCCTACTCAGGCTGAAACGCGGTGCTCACCACAGCCTGGCCCGGCGTCAACCACGTGGTGCTCCACTCGATGGGCACGCCGTTGTCCAGGTGAATCGTCTGTTCAAGTACCAAGACCGCGGCCGACTCGTCGCAGCCCAGAATCATGCCGTGCTCTTTGCCCACCACGCGTGCGTGGTAGCGCATGGACGAGTAGCGAATCTTGCGGCCCGAGCACTCCTGCACGGCGTCGAACAGCGAGACCTGCGTGAAATCGATAAGGTCAAGGCCAGGGCAGGCGCGCAGGTTGGACCAGCTTTCCTGGCACAGTACCGGCTGGCCCTCGACCGTGCGCACGCGACGAAGGAGCAAGGCGTAATCCGGCTCGTCGTAGCCCAGCTCGTGAGCCACGTCTTGCGGCGCCATGGTCACGCGGCGCTCCAGTACCTGAGTCTTGAAGTCCATGCCCTGCTGGTGCAGGGACTCAGCAAAGGATAGCGGCCGCATACCCGCGGGGTGCGTGAGGCCCGCTTTTGCAACAAAGGTACCGGCGCCGTGACGCTGAACCAGCAGATGCTCGTCTGCCAGAGCTTTGATCGCGCGGCGAACCGTGCCACGTGAAACACCAAAGGCATCCATCAGCTCATGCTCGGAAGGGATCTTGGAATCCTGGGCCCACTCGCGCGAGTAGATCTTCTCGCGTATAAAATCGGCAAGCTGCACGTGCAAGGGGGTGCCGCTCGCGGGATTCAATTCATGTTTATCGATCTCGACCGTCATGCTTACCCTCTTACTTGTATCTTAAATTCAAGACAACTCACAGGTAGGGAATGTACAATCAGTGTACAAGTTGACGGACACATCATCAATTCAACACATTTGGCATCAAGTAACCAAACACAAAAAGAACCCGCCGGGCGCAATCTAATGCGCCAGGCGGGCCCCATTCAATGCAATATGAAACCAGGCTTACGCCGGGTCGACCTCAACCGTGCCGTTGTCGCGCACGTGCACGCGACCGGCAGCCA
>CAVGOA010000003.1:100465-127478 GCA_963630635.1 Paludibacteraceae bacterium | reverse complement strand
CGCCCTCAGCGGCGGCGAAGGACTCGTGGCCGGCGAGGAACGCGAAGCACTCGGTGTCGTCGGACAGCAGCATGGCGCCAAGGTTGCCGTGGCCCAGGCCGACCTTGCGGTCCTCGGCGACGGAGCCGGGGACAGTGAAGGCCTGGATACCCTCGCCGATGACGGTGGCGGCCTCAGAAGCGGACTTCACGCCACGCTTGACGGCCAGGGCGCAGCCGAGGGTGTAGGCCCACTCGGCGTTCTGGAAAGCGATGGACTGGGTGCCGTGCACGATCTCGCGGGGGTTGAAGCCCTTATCGGTGCAAAGCTGCAGGGCCTCCTCGAGGGAGGCGATGCCGTTGTCGGCGAGGCACTTGTTGATCTTGTCAGCGCGACGCTCGTAGCCTTCGAAAGTAACAGCCATGGTTATATCCCTCCCTTTCTACTCGTGAACGGGGAACGCGTTGGCGACGGAGTGGGTCTCCTCGTCGGTGCGCGGGTCGATGTACTTGGCGGCGTTCTCCCACTGGCCGTAGTGGCCCATGGAACCGGCGATGGCCTCCTCGGGGGTCTTGCCAGCCTTGAGAGCATCGGTGAACTTGCCCAGGTTGAAGAACTCAAAGGCGATGATCTCGTCCTTGTCGTTCAGAGCCATGCGGGTGACGTAACCCTGGGCGAGCTCGAGGTAACGAGCGCCCTTGGCCTTGGTACCAAACATAGTGCCCACCTGGGAACGAAGGCCCTTGCCCAGGTCGTCGAGAGAAGCGCCAACGGGAAGGCCGCCCTCGGAGAAAGCGGTCTGGGTGCGGCCGTAGACGATCTGCAGGAAGATCTCGCGCATAGCCACGTTGATGGCGTCGCAGACGAGGTCGGTGTTCAGGGCCTCGAGAATGGTCTTGCCGGGAAGGATCTCGGCAGCCATGGCGGCGGAGTGGGTCATGCCCGAGCAGCCGATGGTCTCGACCAGGGCCTCCTCGATGACACCCTCCTTGACGTTAAGGGTAAGCTTGCAGGCGCCCTGCTGGGGAGCGCACCAACCCACACCGTGGGTAAGGCCAGAGATGTCAGAGACCTCCTTAGCCTGGACCCATTTTCCCTCCTCGGGGATGGGCGCGGGGCCGTGATATGCGCCCTTGGCAACGGGGCACATATTCTCGACTTCTGCGGAATACTGCATGTAATGCTCCTCTCCGTGAAATCTCGCGGGAACGCCCATGCGCACCCGCATATCCTCCCGGCCCCCTCAGGCCGGTCAGACTCACTGTTTAAATGGCGCGTACAAACGACCATTTAGTCCATAGTTTACGGCAGAAAGAGGAAAAATGTTACGTTCACAAGCAAAAACTTGCCGTCCGCGGGATTTATTTCGCGCGCTTCTATAGAATCTGGCTCATGAAAACTGCTAAGACAAATCACTCGCAGGGCGTCTGGAAAATCCTTCTGGCCGTGGCGGCCGCCATCTGGGGCGGCTCGTTTGTGGTCATCAAGGGCGCGTTGGACGTCGTGCCTGCAGCTTGGCTCATGTTCGTGCGCTTTCTTGGCGCGAGTCTCATCGTTGGCCTCATCTTCAACAAAGAGCTGCGCCAGCACCTGGACCGCAGCCACCTGTTGTGCGGAGCCGTCCTGGGCCTCTTCTCGGGTTCGGCCTTCGTCATCCAAAACGTGGGCCTCTCCACCATCTCGCCGGGAAGAAACGCGTTTCTCACCGCCACGTACTGCGTTATGGTCCCCTTCATTAATTGGGGTATCTCTCGCCGCAAGCCGGGCGTGGCCAACGTTGCGGCCGCGGTCTTGGCCATTGGCGGCATCGGCCTGCTTTCCTTGGGAGACGACCTGTCCTTCTCGCTGTCGTTTGGCGAGTGGCTCACGCTGGCCTCGGCCGTGCTGTATGCCCTGCACATCGTGGCCGTTTCGCGCTTCTCGGTTGGGCACGACGTTATGACCATGACCATCGTGCAGCTGGCGGTATCTGCGTTGGTGTCGCTGGCGGCGGCCCTGGCCATTGGACAGCCGCTTGACGTGGCGGTTTTTGTGCAGCCCGGCATGTGGGGCGCTTTGGCCTATCTCATTTTGCTGTCGTCGTGCGTGTGCATGGTCTTGCAAAACTTGGGCCAGGCCCATGTCCCGCCAGCGCAGGCGTCGCTACTCTTGTCGTTAGAGAGCGTCTTTGCCGTAATCGCCAGCGTACTTTTCTATGGCGAGGTCGTGACGCCTCGTCTGGCCGCCGGTTTTGCAAGCATCTTCATTGCGGTGCTGGTAAGCGAGCTTGCTCCGTCCATCAAAGAGCGTTTCTCGAGTAAGAAGGCATAAATGATTCAAGAGATCGGCGATAAAACCTTTAACAATCAGTTTGAGGCCTGTGCGCTTGCTGCAAACGACTTTGTCCTTCATTTTGAGAACGGCCGGTGTCTGTCGCAGGTAAAGTCGCGCGCCGGGCAGGATCCGTGGGCCAACGGCAACGCTTTTGACCTGCCGCGCCTGGCTGATTACCAAAAGGCGCCGGACAACGTCACCTACCTGTTTGCCATTGGCTCGCAGCGCTTTTTCTTAGCGCTGGACGAGAAGGTCGCGGTGCCTGCCGGCTTTACCTATGAACCTGTGAGCTGGATTCGTTATGCCGAGCCGCGTGACCTGCTGTTTGCTGCCGTGACCGCAAGCCAGCTTGACCGGTGGTACCGCGACAACCGCTACTGCTCGCGCTGCGGCCACCCCACAGAGCTTGGTCCAAGAAGCCGCGAGATCGTGTGCCCCGAGTGCGCCAAGATTGTCTATCCCAAGATTTGCCCGGGCATCATCTGCGCCGTGACCAGGAAAGGTGCCGACGGCGAGAAGATCGCGCTTACCCGCTATAACGGCCGTACCACGGCGTTTTGGGCCTTGGTGGCCGGCTTTGCCGAGATCGGCGAGCCGCTTGAGGACACCGTGCGCCGCGAAGTGGCCGAGGAGATTGGCCTTAAGGTTAAGAACCTTCGCTTCTACAAGAGTCAGCCGTGGAGCTTCACCGATACCCTGCTGGTAGGTTTTTGGTGCGAGGTCGACGGCGATACGACCATAACGGTCGACCACGAGGAACTTAAAGAGGCCCGCTGGTTCACCCGCGACGAGATTCCCCTAGAGCGCACCGACGACCGCGTGAGCCTTACCGGCGAGATGATCGAGCACTTTAGGCTGCACGGAACGGCGGGTTTCCTCCAACCGTAACGCAAATCAACAAAAGGCCAGTTGGCGCCCGCGCGGCTTCCCTGTTTGGGGAAGATTGTGCGGGCGCCGGCTTGTATCTTTAGTCGTAGTTGCGCTCGGTGATCTCGCCTAGCTCATGCTCGGCGGCGGCCTCCTCGGGCGTCACGTAGTCGATGATGTCGCCGGGCTTGCACTTCAAGACTTGGCACATGGCTTCAAGCGTCGAGAAGCGCATTCCTTTGACCTTACCGTTCTTGATGTTTGACAAGTTGACGGTCGAGGTGCCGATGAGCTTCGCGAGCTGCGTCGAGGTTATTTTCTTGTCGGCCATGACTCTGTCGAGCCTCATAACGATGGGCATGGCAGCTCCCTTCCGTACATTGCGTTGGATACAGTTTAAACGAAAGGGTTAATTGTTTGCCTAAGGTCGGCGTATGTCTTTATGCCCCCAGGACGAACTTCTCGATGACCTCGGCGACGGCGCCGGCGTTGTTGTCGGCCTCGCAGATGTAGTCTGCGGCGGCTTTGCACTCGTCGGTGGCGTTGGCCACGGCACATCCCAGGCCGGCCGCGCGGATCATGCTGATGTCGTTGGAGTTGTCGCCGATGGCGATCGTCTGGCTCATGTCGATGCCCAGGCGATCCGCCAGGCGAGCAAGGCCTGCGCCCTTATTGGTGCCCGCCGCATTGAATTCCAGGTAGCGGTTGCCCGAGTAGTAAACGTCCAGCCCGGTCGAGATGCCCTTCTCGGACATCTCTTTCTCAATGCGGTGCAGGTAGTCCATATCAAGCGACATATAGATGATCTTGACGACGCCAGTATCACCCAAGAAATCGAGGGTGGGCATGAAGGTCTCGATGATGTTCATGCGGCCCTCGATGTAGGCACGCTCCTCGGGCACGTAGTTGTAGAGATAGACCGGGTCGAGCGTGTTGATGTGCATGCAGACGCCGTACTCGCGCCCCGCCTGGTAGATCGCCTCGGCCGTCTCTTTGCCCAAGAAACTGGTGGTTAGGGGCTTGTCGCTGTTGTTTTGGGTTAGGCAGCCGCCGTTGAAGGACAAGACGTAGTCGTTTGCGCTGCCGTCCAGGCCCAGGGTCTGCAGGACGCCCGCCACCGAGCCAAAGGGCCGGCCGGTAGAGGGCACAAAGCGCGCGCCGAGCTTCTCGGCTGCGGCCACGGCGTCGATGACACGCCGGGGAATCTGGTGGTCGTCGTCGAGCAGGGTCTCGTCCAGGTCGCTTGCGATGAGCTTGTACATGCGATTCTCCTTTGCCTGTGGGCGGCTGCTGAGAAGAGTGTACGGGGCGCGGGTGTGCGCACATTTGAGTTTCTCACAAAGAGAAAATGTACCTAATGTTCGTACAAATTGATATTTATCCTTACGAGGGTTGACGGGGCGCGCAGCCGGCGCGGCAGGTGTGCTTGGCGCGGACGGCGTCCATACGGTTACCCGCACGAAACGCGGCGTGGGTTACGCTGTGGCTGTCGACTTCGCAAAGGAGGGCCGCATGCCTAAGGCTAGAAAACCTATCATCGGCGTGGTGCCGCTTGTGGACAAGCAACGTGACAGCTATTGGATGCTGCCGGGCTACTTCGAGGGCGTCATCGAGGCGGGCGGTGTTCCCGTTATGTTGCCCTTGAGCGACGACGAGACAACCCTTGATCAGGCCTTATCTGCCTGCGACGGCTTGCTTATCACGGGCGGCCAGGACGTATCGCCCGCAGTCTATGGCGAGAAGGACCCGGCGGCCGTGTCCCTGGTGGGGGAGACCTGCCCCGAGCGCGACGTCATGGAGGCCGCGCTGTTGCCGCGGGCTATCGAGAACGACCTGCCGGTGCTGGGCATCTGTCGTGGCATCCAGGTGATAAACGCCCTGCTTGGCGGCACGTTGTGGCAAGACCTGCCGGCACAGCATCCCTCTGCGGTCGAGCACCACGGGAAGCCGCCCTACGACGCGCCGGTCCATACCGTTGAGGTCCTGCCCAAGACGCCTTTGGCCGCGGCGATCAGCGCGGGCGAGCACGCCGTGAACAGCTATCACCACCAGGCGGTGCGCGAACTGGCGCCGGGCCTGCAGGCCATGGCTGTCTCGCCGGACGGACTGGTAGAGGCCTTGTGGCGCCCGGAGTCGCGGTTTTTGTGGGCCGTGCAGTGGCATCCAGAGTTCGCGCATCGCGTGGACAAGGCGGCCCGCCAGATCTTCTCGGCGTTTGTTGATGCGGCGGCTGGGGAGTAACCGCTCCCGCCGGCCGACCGCTGCCGCCCGATCTTCACCGTTGACAAAATTGTTGCGATGCCAGGCCCACATCTGTGGCATAGTGAATAAACCGCGCCCAGACGAGGCGCGCGATTCCAGGGAGGTCTGGCATGGTACGGCACGCAGTCGCAAACGATCGAGTTGGCATGTGCGAGTTCTCGCACGCTCTTCTCGGCGGCGCTTGCCTTCTTGCCAAGGACAACTTCCTACTACTAACTGCTGCGCGCTAGGTCTTCTGTACACCTGCGCGCGTTTGTGAGCCGTATGCCCGCTTAGCTGGGCGACGGCTACTTTTTTCTTTGTTTGCGGCATTGCCCGCGCCTGCCTTTCCTCTTACATAAGCGGTGCCCACCCGGCGCCAAGACAGATTGGGACAGTCATGACCAGGAAGATCCACATCTTTGATACCACCCTGCGCGACGGCGAGCAGTCGCCCGGCGCCTCTATGAACACCGAGGAGAAGCTCGTTGTTGCCCAGCAGCTCATTCGCCTGGGCGTCGACGTCATCGAGGCGGGCTTCCCCATCTCGAGCCCCGGCGACTTTCGCTCGGTCCAGGAGATCGGCCGCTTGGCCGGCGACTCCTGCACCGTCTGCGGCCTGACCCGCGCCGTTGACAAGGACATCGACCGCGCGGCCGAGGCCTTGAAGTGCGCCAAGCGTCCCCGCATCCACACCGGCCTGGGCGTCTCACCTTCGCACCTGCGCGACAAGCTGCACATCACCGAGGAGCAGTGCATCGAGCGCGCGGCCCACTGCGTGGCCTACGCCAAGAAGTACGTCGAGGACGTCGAGTTCTATGCCGAGGACGCCGGCCGCTCTGACCAGGACTTCCTTATCCGCGTGATCCAGGCCGCCGTCAACGCCGGCGCCACCGTGGTCAACATCCCCGACACCACCGGTTACAGCCTGCCCGAGGACTTTGGCGCCCGCATCAAGAGCCTGTCCGATAACGTCATTGGCATCGAGAACGTCATTATCTCGGTCCACACCCACAACGACCTGGGCATGGCTACCGCGCTGGCCCTGCAGGGCGTGAAGAACGGCGCCCGTCAGATCGAGTGCACCATCAACGGCCTGGGCGAGCGCGCGGGCAACACCGCCCTTGAAGAGGTCGTCATGGCTATCAAGATGCACGGCGACGCGCTGGACGCCCACACCGACGTCGTGACGCCCGAGCTCACGCGCGCTTCTCACCTGGTAAGCCGCATCACGGGCATGAACGTGCAGGCTAACAAGGCCATCGTGGGCGCCAACGCCTTCGCGCACAGCTCGGGCATTCACCAGGACGGCGTTTTGAAGGCCCGCAACACCTACGAGATCATCGACCCCGCCGACGTGGGCGCCGCCGGCTCGGAGATTATCCTCTCGGCCCGCTCGGGCCACGCCGCGTTGCGCCACCGCCTGGCCGAGCTGGGTTACAGCTTCAAGGACGAGGAGTTCGACGACATCTACACGCGCTTCCTCGAGATCGCCGACCAAAAGAAGGAGGTCTACGACGAGGACCTGGAGTCCATGGTCCAGGAGCGCGACCGCGAGGTGAAGGCCATCTATACCCTGGATGCCCTGCAGGTTTCCTGTGGCGACCCGCTGGTCCCCACGGCCACGGCAACCATCACCGACGAGCTGGGCGTCACCCACGTGGTCTGCGCCACCGGCACCGGGCCGGTCGACGCGGCTTACAAGGCTGTTGACCAGGCGGTTGCCGTCCACGGTGACCTGGCCGAGTTTAGCGTCAAGGCCATCACCCGCGGCATCGACGCGATCGGCGAGGTCACGGTGCGCGTGACGGCCGAGGACGGCAGCGTCTACTCGGGCCGCGGCGCCGACACCGACATCATCGTGTCCAGCGCGAAGGCCTACGTCAATGCCATCAACCGCATGATCCAGACCGCCCGTTCCAAGCAGGGCAAGTAATGAGTTTCCCCCAACCGTGACATACGGACCGCAAACGCCCAGTTGGCGAGAATTCCGATGACGGTTGGGGGAAGTTTTTATCGAGGAGAGGAAACACATCACATGACACGTCCCATGACTATGGCCGAGAAAATCCTGGCGGCCCACGCCGGCTTGGACGAGGTTGTCCCTGGTCAGCTGGTCGAGTGCGACCTTGACCTGGTTCTGGCCAACGACATCACGGCCCCCATCGCCATCAAGACCGTGCGTGAGATCGGCGCCGGCGTCTTTGATAAGGACCGCATCTGCCTGGTGCCCGACCACTACAGCCCCAACAAGGACATCAAGAGCGCCGAGCAGACCAAGGTGACGCGCGACTTTGCGCACGAGCACAACATCACCAACTACTTCGAGCAGGGCTGCATGGGCATCGAGCATGCCCTTTTGCCCGAGCAGGGCGTCGTGGTGCCCGGCGACCTGATGATCGGCGCCGACTCCCACACCTGCACCTACGGCGGCATCGGCGCCTTCTCGACCGGCGTTGGCTCGACCGATGCGGGCGTGGGTATGGCGACCGGTCGCGCCTGGTTCAAGGTGCCCGAGACCATTCGCTTTGTCATCGACGGCAAACTGCCCGAGGGCGCCAGCGCCAAGGACATCATCCTGCATATCATTGGCATGATCGGCGTCGACGGCGCGCTGTACTGCGCCATGGAGTTTGGCGGCTCGACCATCGAGGAGCTTTCTGTTGAGGGTCGTCTTACCATCGCCAACATGGCCATCGAGGCGGGCGGCAAGGCGGGCCTCTTTGAGGTGGACGAGAAGTGCCGCGAGTACGTCGAGCGCCGCGCTAAGCGCCCCATCCGCGAGTTCCACCCCGACGCCGACGCTCAGTACAAGCAGGTCATCCACATCGACGCGGCCGAGATCGTGCCGTGCGTCTCTTGGCCACACCTGCCGAGCAACACCCACCCGGTGTCCGAGAGCCGCGACATCGTGGTTGACCAGGCCGTCATTGGCTCTTGCACCAACGGCCGCATCGAGGACATGCGCGCCGCCGCCGAGGTCCTGCGCGGCCGCGTGGTCAACCCCAACGTGCGCTGCATCGTGATCCCGGCCACTCAGGGCGTCTGGCTGCAGTGCGTCCACGAGGGCCTTATGGACATCTTCATCAACGCCCACTGCGTGGTCTCGACGCCGACCTGCGGCCCCTGCCTGGGCGGCTACATGGGAATCTTGGCGGCGGGCGAGAAGTGCGTCTCGTCCACTAACCGCAACTTCGTTGGCCGCATGGGTGACCCCACTTCTGAGGTCTATCTGGCAAGCCCGGCCGTTTGCGCGGCATCTGCCGTTGCGGGCCACATCGCGCTGCCGAGCGACCTGGACTAGCCGCGGTTTTCTCGCTGGCTAAGCTTTGGAAGGCTCAATGAAGTCGCAGGTATACAACCCGTATTTGCCCGAGTGGGAGTACGTCCCCGATGGCGAGCCGCACGTCTTTGACGGGCGCGTTTACGTCTATGGGTCGCACGACCGCTTTGGCGCGCCCATGTTTTGCGTGGACGACTACGTGTGCTGGTCGGCGCCGGTGGACGACCTGTCTGCTTGGCGCGAGGAAGGGGTCATCTACCGCAAGAACCAGGACCCCTGCAACCCGCGAGGGACGCGCCTGCTGTTTGCGCCCGACGTGACGCAGGGGCCTGACGGGCGCTTCTACTTGTTCTATGCCTTTGACTTCATGGGGACCATCGGCGTCGCCGTGTGCGATGAGCCGGCGGGAGCCTACGAGTTCTATGGGCACGTGAGTTGGCCGGATGGCGTGTTGTATGGGCGCCGTCCCGGGGATGGCTTTGGTTTTGATCCCGCCGTGCTTGTTGACGACGACGGGCGCGTGTGGCTGTACTCCGGCTTCAAGACGCCTGTGCCGCGCCCGGTCACGGGCGGGGTGACCACGGCCCACGACGGCGCCTATGTGCTTGAGCTTGAGCCGGACATGCTGACCATTCGCGGGCAGCAACGCTTACTGTTGCCGTGCGAGGGGCCGGGCGCGTTTGCGGGTCACGGCTTCTTTGAGGCCAGCTCGATCCGTAAGTTTGGCGAGAAGTACGTCTTTGTCTACAGCTCCGAGCACAACCACGAGTTGTGCTATGCCGTGAGCGACCGGCCCGACGGCGGCTTTGAGTACGGCGGCGTGCTGGTGTCTATTGGCGACGTGGGCCTGCCAGGGCACGCCGACGAGGCTCATGCCATAAATTATTTGGGCAACACCCACGGCGGCCTGCTCCGCATTGGCGATGACTATTACATTTTTTATCATCGGCAGACCAACCGGTCTTCTTATGCGAGACAAGCCTGCGCCGAGAAGCTCGAGCGCACGGCCGATGGACACTTTTTGCAGGCAGAGGTCACGAGTTGCGGCTTGAACGGCGGCCCGCTGGCCGGCACCGGCGTCTACCCGGCCCGCATTGCCTGCAACCTGTGGTCGCGTCGCGGCGTTGGCCGCGTGGACGGCCACGGCGCCCGACGCAGGTTGGCGGCGCACCCGTACTTCACCCAAGAGGGGAGGGGTCGCGAGGGGCGCCAGTACATCGCCAACATGCGCGACGGGGCCGTCGCGGGCTTCAAGTTCTTTGACCTTGCGGCCGCGCGCCGCGTCAAGGTTTGGGCGCGCGGCCGTGGTCGCGGCGTGATCCGCGTGGCGAGCGACGAGGATTTTAAGCACGTGGTTGCCACGATCTTTGTCGACGGCCTGTCTCGCGAGTGGCGCTGCTTTGAGGCTCGTCTCGCCGCGGGGCAAGACAGCGCCAAGTGCGCCCTGTTCTTTCGCGCCGAAGGCCACCTTGCCCTTGACTTCAAGGAGTTTGAATTAGAGTAGGCGGGTTTATATCAAGGCGGTTTGTTTTTTGTTGGGCAGTGATGAAATTTGATTGCTGCAGAACGTGAGATTAAGGGGCGCTCGCATTCAAGTTGTTTGCAGGCGCGCTGATGAAAGGAAATGATATGCAGTTCAAGGGGACCGTTTTTCGTTATGGGCGCGACATCGACACCGATGTCATCATTCCGGCCCGCTACCTCAACACCTCCGACCCGGCAGAGCTTGCCAAGCACTGCCTGGAGGATCTGGACACTACCTTCACCACCCGCGTGAAGCCTGGCGACATCATCGTGGCCGACGAGAACTTTGGCTGCGGCTCCTCGCGCGAGCACGCCCCGGTGGCCATCAAGGCGGCGGGTGTCTCTTGCGTCATTGCCAAGAGCTTCGCGCGCATCTTCTACCGCAACTCGATCAACATGGGCCTGCCCATCCTCGAGTGCCCCGAGGCCGTCGACGCCATCTCTGAGGGCGACATCGTCGACGTTGATGCCGATACGGGCACCATCACCAACCAGACCACCGGCGCCGTCTTCCACGCGCAGCCGTTCCCGCCCTTTATCCAAGAGATCATCAACGAGGGCGGCCTGGTCGAGCGTACCAAGCGCGTCCTTGCCGAGAAGAAAGGCGAGTAGCCATGGCATCCAAGACCTATCGTATCTGCAGTCTTCCCGGTGATGGCATTGGCCCCGAGATCATCGCCGAGGGCAAGAAGGTCCTGACCGCCGTTGGCGCCAAGGCCGATGTCGAGTTTGTCTTCGACGACCAACTGATTGGCGGCGCGGCTATCGACGCGACCGGCAACCCGCTGCCCCAGGCCACGTTGGACGCTGCTTTGGCGAGCGACGCCGTTCTTCTCGCCAGCGTCGGTGGGCCCAAGTGGGACTCCACCGACCCCAACGCCCCGCGCCCCGAGCAGGGCCTTTTGGGTATCCGCAAGGCGCTGGGCCTCTACACCAACCTGCGTCCCGTCAAGATCTACGACGCCTTGGCTGGTGCGTCTACCCTGCGCCCCGAGGTCATCAAGGGCGTCGACATGGTACTGGTGCGCGAGCTTACCGGCGGCCTGTACTTTGGTCGTCGCGAGCGTTTTTATGACGAGGAGGGCGCCGGCGCCAACGGCGGCCGCGGTCAGCGCGCCTACGACACCCTGGAGTACCGCGAGTACGAGGTCGAGCGCATCGCTCGCCAGGCCTTTGAGGCCGCCCGTAAGCGCCGCAACAAGGTGACGAGCGTCGACAAGCGAAACGTCTTGGAGACCTCCCGCATGTGGCGCGAGGTGGTGCACCGCGTTCACGACGAGGAGTACCCCGACGTGGAGCTTGAGGACTTGCTGGTAGACAACACCGCCATGCAGCTGATCAACCGCCCGGCCGACTTTGACGTCGTGGTGACCGAGAATATGTTTGGCGACATCTTGTCTGACGAGGCGGCGCAAATCACCGGTTCTCTGGGAATGCTTGCCTCTGCCAGCCTGGGTGACGGTGTGAGCCTCTTCGAGCCCTCCGCCGGTTCTGCCCCCGATATTGCTGGCCAGGGCATCGCCAACCCGCTGGCACAGATTCTCTCGGCGGGCATGCTCTTGACTTATGCCCTTGACATGACCGAGGAAGCCGCCTGGATCGAGAAGGCCGTCGAGAAGGTGCTCAACGAGGGTTGGCGCACCCGTGACATCGCCGATGCCTCCACGCCGGCCGACCACATCCTTGGCACCGCCGAGATGGGCGACAAGGTCGTCGAGGCCCTCTAGGCGCCAATACAGCCCAGCAAAGCGCATCCGGCCCGCGAGACCCCATTCTCGCGGGCCGGCTTTTGTTGGGGTTTGGACCGTTTTGCTAGGAACCTTAATTTTCCCAGATGGACTTCTTGGCGACGAAGGCCGCCAGGTTCGGGTCCATGGGCTTATCGAGCTCGTCAAACAGCTGGTCAAAAGCCTGGCTAGATAGAACTGTCTGGCGGGCGAAATCCAGCTCGTCGTTGCTGTCGGTAAGTCTGGTTGTCTCCATGATGTGGTCGCCTCCCTTCGAGCGGTTATGCGAAGAACTCCCTAAAGGATTGCCTAATGTTGTTCGCGTTGCAATAGCTTCCTCACTCCACCAGGCGGTAGGTGGGGTCTAGGAGATAGTTGTTGATGTTCTTTGAGGCGTCGCCAAAGGCGTTGCAGTAGAGGTCGACGTAAGGAACACCGTCCACGTCGGTTCCCGCAAGGGTTCCTTTGCCAATGCCTTGCACGTTGGCCGCCGTGTAGCCGCTGATGTAGCGGCCCCCGGTACGCCGTAGGTCGTCGTAGACCCATACCCGATCGCCCGTCTTAAGCGACTCGGCCGCCGCGGTCTGCGCGTCGAGAAAGGCGCCCAGCTGCTCGTCGGCGGGTTGCGCGGCATCGATGGCATGGAGCATCTCAAGTAGGCCGTGGCTCTTTTCCTCAACGTAATCGGGGTAGGGGAGAAGGCGGCGCTCCACCGCCCAGTCGCCCACGATATAGACCCCGTTGTCCCAAGCCAGGGAAAGCGCATCCTCGTCAGACCGGTAAGGCGTGATGCCCATCGAGCACGTGCCGCCAAAGAAGTTGCCCACAACTTGGGCCAGCCTCGCGAAGGCGTAATCGGGGCACTCACGCGGCGTACGGTAGCGCTTGAGCTTGCAGTAGGCGAGAAACCCCTCGACCGAGGAAAGGCCCCCGTTCCAGTGCAGGTACAGGCCAAGGTCGCGTTCGGCCGTGGTGATGATGCCCCTGTTGCCCATGATCTTCTCCCCAACAAGTCGCTCGGCGTATAGGGCATCAAATGCTAGCGGCGCCAACTTACACGAATCTGCCACGTGGCTTGCAGGAATCTATCAATGCAGGTAGAAGGCCCGGGCCTGACCAGTGGTTCAATCTTTAATCCCCCAGACGGCGCCCTTCTCGCCGCCAGCGTAACCCTCGCTAAAAGAGCTGTTCTTGCCCCGTCCTGGGTCACGGCTCTTGTGCACTCTTTGTTCTTGCTCGACCGCGCCCGCGCATCCGTGAGAAAATGCCCAAGGTAATCCAATCACGTGAAGGGGAGCACATGATTAAGGCTGCGTTTTTTGACATCGACGGCACGTTGCTAAGCAGCAAGACCAACAACCTCATTCCGCAATCGACCAAGGACGCCCTGGTCGAGCTGCGCCGACGCGGCGTCATGTGCTTCATTTGCTCGGGCCGGCCTACCGCGCAGCTGCCCTGGTGCATCAAGGACGGCTTCGAGGGATTCGAGGGCGGCTTTGACAGCTACATCACCCTGACCGGCTCGCTGGGCTACGACAGCGATGGCGTCTATGCCGATACCCCGCTTGACCAGGAGTTTGCCGAGCGCTTTATCAACCTGGCGCGCCAGCGCGACATGGACATCCTCTTCCTTAACCGCGAGGGCGTCTTTTGCAACCGCAAGTCGCCCCGCGTGCGCGAGCTAGAAGAGATGGTGGCCTACGACTACCCGGTGGCCGACCCTGTGGCGGCACTGGAGAAGCCCCTCTACCAGTTCTGTGCCTTCGTAGGCCCCGAGAAGGACGCCGAGATTGCCCAGGCCATGGACGGCTGCATCGTCACGCGCTGGTGCGACATCTTTTGCGACGTGGTGCCCGGTACCAGCAGCAAGCCCGAGGGCATCAAGGCCGCGCTTGCGCACTACGGCCTTAAGCGAGAAGAGACCATCGCGTTTGGCGACGGCGGTAACGACGCCACGATGCTGGACTTTTGCCAGATTGGCGTGGCGATGGGCAACGGTACCGCAGAGGCCAAGGCGGCCGCCGACTACATCACAGACAACTGCGAGAACGACGGCATCGCCAAGGCCCTGCGGCACTTCGATCTTATCTAGTACAACGTTGTACTAACCCGGCCTGTCGCGCCGCCCCGCGCCCTACAGCAGCTTCCCGCACCTGCCCACGTAAACCTTCTTGGTCACGGCAACGGCCGCCACAAAGCAGGCCACCACGCCGGCGAGAAGACCTGCGTAGTCCGCGGGCAGCGCCGCGAAGTCCAGCATCGCGCCTACCGGGGTCGCCGGCAAAATGCTCGCCAGCGCGATTGCGGCAGCCCCCAGCACAAGCAGGGGCCAGCTGGCACGGCTGCCCACGAAAGGCGTCTTCTGCGTGCGGATTAGGTGCACAAAGAGGGTCTGGGTCCACATGCTCTCGACGAACCAACCGGCCTGAAAGACGGCGACAAAGAGCGCCTGGCCGCCCGCGTCCAGCGCGCCCCAGGCGCCGCCGCAGACGGACGGGCAGATCCAGAAGAACAGCGCCGCAAAGGTCGCCAGGTCAAAAAGCGACGTCACGGGCCCAAAGCTCAGCATGAAGCGGCGAAGCGAGCCCGTATCCCAGCGCTGCGGCCCGCCGATGCTCTCTTCGTCCACGTTGTCCCAAGGGATCGCCGTGCAGGACAGGTCGTAGATGAGGTTAAGCAGCAAAAGCTGCACCGCACTCATGGGCAAAAATGGCAGGAACGTGGCCGCGACCAGTACCGATATGATGTTCGAGAAGTTGGAGCTCACGGTCATCTTGACGTACTTGATCATGTTGGCAAAAGTCGCGCGACCGGCCTCGATGCCGTGCTCAAGCACCATGAGGTCCTTCTCCAAAAGGATGATGTCGGCGGCCTCGCGCGCCACGTCGACGGCCGAGTCGACCGAGATGCCGCAGTCGCTCTCGCGCATGGCGGACGCGTCGTTCACGCCGTCGCCCATGTAGCCCACAGCGTGTCCGCGCTCGCGCAGGACGCGCACCACGCGGGCCTTCTGGGCAGGGGAGAGCTTGGCGAAGATGCCGGTCTTCTCGACGGCCTTGCTCAGCTCGGCATCGTCCATCTGCTCGACCTCAAGGCCGGTCAGGACGTGGGTGGCGTCGATGCCGATGGCACGGCAGACGTGGGCGGCCACGCGGGCCGAGTCGCCCGTTAGGACCTTGGTCGAGACGCCGTGGGCGGCAAGAGCCGCGATGGCGTTCTTGGAGCTCTCTTTGGGCGGATCGAGAAACGCCAGGTAGCCGATTAAGATCATGTCGCGCTCGTCGTCGACGGTCAGCGCACCGGCGCCTGCGGGATCGTCCCTGCGGGCCACGCCCAGCACGCGCATGCCCTCGTCGGCCAGCTTGGTCGCGCGCTCGATCACAGCGTCCGCCAGCGCTTCATCAAGCGGCAGCACCTGCCCGTCGACCTCCACCTGGGTGCAGATGCCCAAGATCTCTTCCAGGGCGCCCTTGCACACCATGCGGGTGCGGCCCTGTGCGTCGCCCACGACCACCGAAAGGCGGCGGCGCTCAAAGTCAAAAGGCAGCTCGTCGATGCCGTGGTAGCGCTCGCCAAGCTCCTCGGCGGTAAGACCGGAGGCCACGGCCACCTCGTCGGTGCCTTCTGCCAGCGCGCGCTCGATGATGGCGTTGTCGATGAGGTTCTTCACGCCCGTCGAGAAATAGCTGTTGAGAAACGCGTAGCGCAGTACGCGGGCGTCCTCGCGGCCGTTGACGTCCAAGTGGCGCTCAAGGACGATGCGGTCCTCGGTCAAGGTCCCGGTCTTATCGGTGCACAAAACGTCAATGGCGCCCAGGTCCTGGATGGCGTCCAGGCGCTTCACGATCACGTGGTCGCGCGACAGGTCTACGGCGCCCTTGCCCAGGCAGGTGGTGACCAGCATAGGCAGCATCTCGGGCGTGAGGCCCACGGCCACAGACAGCGAGAAGAGCAGGGCGGACAGCCAGTCGTGCTTGGTGAAGCCCGAGATGACAAACACGATGGGAAGCACGATGAGCATCAGCCTCATAAGCAGGCGGCTGGTCGAGCCGATCCCCTGGTCAAACGATGTGTTGCGTTTGCGACCGGCCAGCGTTCCCGCCGCCTCGCCAAACATGGTGCGCTCACCCGTTGCCACAACCACGCCGCGGGCGTTGCCCGAGATGACGGTCGATCCCATGAGGGCCAGGTTGGGTAGGTCGGTCAAGGCAACGCCGGCCAGGTCGCACCCGGCGTCTAGCGCGGGGCGCTTCTCGACGGGCTCGGACTCGCCGGTCAAGGACGCCTGGCTCACAAAGAGGTCGCGTGCGGCAAAGATGCGCAAGTCGGCGGGCACGACGTCGCCCGAGGACAGGTGGATGACGTCGCCTACCACTATCTGGTCGATGGGGGTCTCGTTGCCGCCGTCGCCGTCGCGCTCGACCTCGGCCGTCGACTCGACCATCTGGGCCAGGGACTCGGCCGCGTTCGTGCTCTTCTCGTCTTGGACAAAGCGCAGGATGCCCGAGATCAGCACCATGATGCCGATGATGATGGGGGTGGAAAGATCGCGCTCGGATGCCGAGACAAAGATCCAGTCGGTGAGAACCGAGATAAAGGCGATGAAGACCAGGATGTAGGTGAAGGGATCGGCAAAGGCCGCGGCAACGCGAAGGGGCAGGGGCTTCTTGGCCGTCTGGCCCACCGAGTTGGGACCAAAGAACTCGCGGGCGGAGTCCACCTGGTTGGCGTTAAGGCCCTCCTCACAGGTGTTGAGCTCGGCCATGAGCTCGTCGATATTTGCGCTGGCCACGTGGCGCAGCCAGTCCTTTTGGGCGGCCGCCTGGTTGGCGCGCGCCTTAGGTGCGGCGGCCTTTACGGCGCCCATCTTGCCAAAGAGGTTGCGAAGGGTCATGGCAGACCTCGCTCTCCCGGGACATAAAAAGGCCCCCGGCATACCGGAGGCCCAAAGAAGCGCACGTTGTGGCGAGAAGCGCAGCGGCCAAGAAACCCTAGCGCTCTAGACGCCTACCGTCCCGATGACAGGCGTCTCTTCCATGGGCAAAACGAATGTGTTGTGCAAGCAAAAACTGTGACTATGACTGCATCCGTCAGACACGAAAGACACCTCCTTTTTGTTGCGGGCATGGCCCAAACAACTGGACTTATGGCAATTGTACCCCGGGTGGGGCAAACAAAACCGCAGGCGATACTAACAAATCGGGGCTAATCCATGGTGTGCGTCGAGAAGACCGGGTCGTCTTCCCACAAAACCACCTCATTTGGAAAGGTTGGCGAGACGAGCGTCTTTTGCACGTCGATGATCCTCTGGTTGGCAGAGCCCTTAAACCGCAGCGTAATATCGTATTGCGCCTGGTTAAACGGCCCGTCCACCAGCACATCAAGCGTGTCGAGGATGCGATCGGTCACCTCGCCCAGGTTCCATGCACCGCCCGGCGCCAGCTGGTCAAACGTGTGCCCCGAGTACATCCAGATGCTTTTCTCGCCAAAGGGATAGCGGTCGCGCACGCGCTCAAGAAACCCAACGAGCCCCTCTTGGTTCTCGGGCTCCATGGGCTCGCCGCCAAGGATCGTCAAGCCGCTCACCCAAGGCGCCTCTAGAGACTCAAGGATGGCCTTCTCGGTCTCTTGCGTAAACTCCTCACCCGCCGAGAAGTCCCAGGCCACCTCGTTAAAACACCCCGGACAATGCAGCCTGCACCCCGACACAAACAAGGTGGTCCTTACCCCCACCCCATTAGCAATATCGCAATACTTAATCTCCGCGTACTTCATCTTTTCTTTTTCTCTGTTAGTGAACAGCCCAAGCGAACCCACGATACCACTAGGCCCTAAGCCCCGGTCCCCCTCAGTTTATCGCGAGTTCCGCATGAGCCGGAGGCCACTTAATGTGGCCTCCGTGCGAGCGCAGGACTGTCGAGCGAGAAACTGAGGGGGACCGGGGCTTAGGGCCGCGGGATTAGCTATCCCTTACAGATGCAGCACGCGATCCTTGATCTCTTCCGTGCGCCCCTGATTCCAAAACTGAGTGCCAATATACCCGCAGGTACGACGTGCGACGTTGAGCTTGGACTGATCGCGGTTCCCGCAGTGCGGGCACTCCCACACCAGCTTGCCGTCGTCCTCGACGATCTGGATCTCTCCGTCAAAGCCGCACACCTGGCAGTAGTCGCTCTTGGTGTTGAGCTCGGCGTACATGATGTTGTCGTAGATGTAGTGCAGGACGGCGAGAACGGCCTCGAGGTTGTCCTGCATGTTGGGGACCTCGATGTACGAGATGGCCCCGCCGGGGGAGAGGCGCTGGAACTCGCTCTCGAACTTGAGCTTGGTGAAAGCGTCGATCTTCTCGCGAACATTCACGTGGTAGCTGTTGGTGATATAGCCGTGATCGGTGATGCCGGGCACGTTGCCAAAGCGCTTTTGCAGGCACTTGGCAAACTTGTAGGTGGTGGACTCAAGCGGGGTGCCGTAGAGGGAGTAGTCGATGTTCTCGGCGGCCTTCCACTCAGAGCACTTGTCGTTCATCTTCTGCATGACGGCCAGGGCAAAGGGCGTGGCCTCGCGGTCGGTGTGGCTGTGGCCGGTCATGGCCTTCACGCACTCGTAGAGGCCAGCGTAACCCAGGCTGATGGTGGAGTAGCCGCCGTAGAGAAGCGCGTCGATCTTCTCGCCCTTGTTAAGACGGGCCAAGGCGCCGTACTGCCAAAGAATGGGGGCGGCGTCAGACAAGGTGCCGCACAGGCGGTCGTGGCGGGCGCGCAGGGCGCGGTGGCAAAGCTCCAGGCGCTCCTCAAAGATCTCCCAGAACTTGTCCATGTCGCGGCCAGATGACAGGGCCACGTCGGGCAGGTTAATGGTAACGACGCCCTGGTTAAAGCGGCCGTAGTACTTGGGCTTGCCCGGCTCGTAGTTCTTGGCACGTGCCACGTTGTCGTAGCCGTTGCCCGAGCGGTCGGGCGTCAAGAAAGAGCGGCAGCCCATGCAGGTGTAGACATCGCCGTTGCCCTCGGTCTCGCCCAAGGACAGCTTGTACTCGCGCATCTTCTTCTCGGAGATGTAGTCGGGCACCATGCGCTTGGCGGTGCACTTGGCGGCCAGCTTGGTGAGGTAGTAGTAGGGGCTGTCCTCGTCGACGTTGTCGTCTTCCAGCACGTAGATGAGCTTGGGGAAGGCGGGCGTGATCCAGACACCGGCCTCGTTCTTGACGCCTTGGTAGCGCTGGCGCAGCATCTCTTCGATGCACAGGGCAAGGTCGGCCTTCTCCTGCTCGTTGCGGGCCTCGTTGAGATAGAGGAAGACGGTGATGAAGGGTGCCTGGCCGTTGGTGGTCATAAGGGTCACGACCTGGTACTGGATGGTCTGGATGCCGCGGGCCACCTCCTCGCGCAGGCGCTTCTCGACGATCTGGTCGATCTTCTCGGCGCCGGGGTGGGCGTCGATGGCCTCCATCTCGGCGTAGACCTGGCGGCGGATCTTCTTGCGCGAGACGTCCACAAAGGGCGCCAGGTGTGTGAGCGAGATGGACTGGCCGCCGTACTGTGACGACGCCACCTGGGCGATGATCTGCGTGGCGATGTTGCACGCGGTCGAGAAGCTGTGGGGCTTCTCGATCAAGGTGCCCGAGATGACGGTGCCGTTTTGCAGCATGTCCTCGAGGTTCACCAGGTCGCAGTTGTGCATGTGCTGGGCAAAGTAGTCGGCGTCGTGGAAGTGGATGATGCCCTCTTCGTGGGCGCGCACGATGTCTTGGTCAAGAAGCTCGCGCATGGCCAGGTCCTTAGAGACCTCGCCCGCCATGTAGTCGCGCTGGACGCTCACCACGGTGGGGTTCTTGTTGGAGTTTTCTTGCTTGACCTCTTCGTTGTTGCACTCGATGAGCGACAAGATCTTGTCGTCGGTCGTGTTTTTGTGGCGCTTCTGCGCCTGGACATAGCGATAGATGATGTAGTGGCGGGCCACCTCAAAGTGGTCAAGAGCCATCAGCTGGTCCTCGACCATGTCCTGGACTTCCTCGACTGTCACGGTGTGACCGGCCGTCTCGCAGGCATCCACAACGTTGGCGCAGGCGAACTTGATGCCGCGCTCGCTCATACGCTGGTCGGGGGCGACTTCCAGGTTGGCGGCGCGAATAGCATTTTCAATTTTGATGCTATCGAATGTGACTTCCGAGCCATTACGCTTGATGATCTTCATATGCGCCGTCCCTGTCCCTTAAAAAGCGACGCGTCTTGTGGCGCGCCGCGAGTCCCTCTAGAGCAATCTGTTTGACGTAGATACTATGGCACAACCTATTGTGTATTTGGCCCAAAATTGGCCCCATATATTGTGAAATAAGGTCTTGACATGCGTCTTTGTTTGTAGTTACGCACCATATGGGCAGGTGGGGCGAGGGGGTCTTGGATAAATTCTTATAGGAACTTTTTTGGGTGCCACAAACCTCACAAGAAGGCGGCGTGAAGACTTGGTTGAGCCTCACGCCGCCTGCACGAAAACGTCTGAAGTTGTGTTATGCGATGCCAGATTTTGCGGCGAGAAGACCTATGCCGCGAGCTTCTTCTTGCGCGTGTCGACGACCATCAGGACAACAACGGGAATGAACAGGCAGATGGTGCCCACGAGGCTCGCGGTACCGTTGATAGCGCCCGTGACCCAGAAGAGAGAGCCGCTCTCTACGGCCGTGCCCGCCTGGCAGAAGAGGGCGATGTTGATGAAGTTGTTCATCCAGTGGATGGCACAACCCGCCAAGGGAGTGCGGTAGACGACGTCTGCCGCGTACATGCCCACGGCCGCAACCAGATAACCGGCAAGGGTGACCACGACGGCCAGAGCGCTGCCCTGTGCCTTGACCTCGGGGTTGCTGGCGTGCATCAGCATGAAGACGGCGCAGCTGATAAACGCCCACAAAAGAGCCTTCTTGCCCGGCTCAAGCTTGTCTCCGCCGCCGGCGCGAAGGAAGGGGCAGCGGAACAAGATCTCTTCCGAGGTGGTCTGCATCCACAGAAGGCCGCCGCACAGCGCAAGGTTAACGATGATGGGCACAGCGCCGATGCTGTTGATCTCCATCGTTGCGGTTGGGTCGGGGAAGAAGACATTGAGAACTACCGCCTCCAGCACGGTGCCCGCGATAATGGCCGCGCACATCTTGAGGCAGAGCTTCTTATCAAAGGTGCCCGTGCTGTTCAACAGAAGGTCGCGCACCGAGGTCTTGCAGATAGCCTTGCAAAGAAGGGCGAGCAGGACATAGGTCAAGGCAAAGCCAAGGAGCGGGCAGAGAATGCCGGGTACCCAGGCCCAGACGCCGTCCATCTTCCAAACTTCTTGGATGGCCTGGAAGATGCCCTGGGCGATGGACATCGCCACGAGGCCGGCGACAAAGAAGCCGATCCAGCGGCCTGTGGGCGCCTCGTTGGGTGCCCAGGTGCGCTTCTCGGCGGATTTATCTTTTGACATGAGGTTCCCTTCTGGGATTGGTGGTGGTGCCGTAAAGGCAATGCTTGCAGGGGGATTATAGAACTTCTCGACATCTGTTGTTTTGTTGCGGTATGCCGCTCACGTTACCCTTTGGGCAAATGCGGGGCGTGGGCGCTTTGTTGGGCTAAAGTAGACAAGCTAGTGAAAATGGCCGATTGGAGCGTCCCATGCAGTTCTCTAAACGTCTTGACCTTTTGGGAGACGAGGTCTTTGCAGCCCTTAACGTGAAGCGCCGCGAGCTTGAGGCCCAGGGCCGCACGGTCTATGACCTCTCGGTGGGCACGCCCGACTTTCGCCCGCCCGCGCACGTGGTGGACGCCCTGGTCAAAAGCGCGCAGGACCCCAATAACTGGAAGTACTCGCTGCACGACAAGGACGAGCTTCTTGCCGCCGTGTGCGACTACTACCGCGACCGTTACGGGGTTGATTGCGTAAAGCCCAACATGATCATGAGCTGTCGCGGCACGCAGGAGGGCATGCTGTCTGTCTGCGCGGCCCTGATCGACGAGGGCGACACCGTGCTGGTGCCCGATCCCTGCTACCCGGTTTTTCGCAACGCGACGCTGCTCGCGGGCGGTAAGTGCGCCTTTTACCCGTTAGACGCCGAGCACGACTTCTTGCCCTACGTGGCTGGCATCGACCCGGCTGTGGCAGATGCTGCCAAGTACATGATCGTCTCGCTGCCGGCAAACCCGGTGGGGTCTGTGGGCACGCCCGAGGTCTACCAAGAAATCATCGCCTTTGCCAAGGCCCACGACATCGTGATCATCCACGACAATGCTTACTCCGACATCATCTATGACGGCCCGGCCGGCGGGTCCTTCTTGGCCTATCCCGGCGCGCTTGAGGTGGGCGTCGAGTTCTTGAGCCTGTCCAAGAGCTTTAACGTCACCGGTTGCCGTCTGTCCTTCCTGGTGGGCCGCGCCGATATTGTGGCCGCGGCGCGAAAGCTGCGCAGCCAGGTGGACTTTGGCATGTTCTATCCCGAGCAAGACGCCGCCATCGCCGCTTTGACCGGCCCGCGCGAGCAGGTTGAGGAGCAGCGCCTTCTTTACCAGGAGCGTCGCGACGCCTTGTGCGACGGCCTTGAGGCCATTGGCTGGGAGCGCCCCAACGCGCACGGCTCGATGTTTGTTTGGGCCCGTTTGCCGCACGGGCGCATGGACTCGATGGACTTCGCGCTTGAGCTTATGGAGAAGGCGGGTGTCATCGTGACGCCGGGCGCGAGTTTTGGGCCTCTGGGCGAGGGCTTTTGCCGCATGGCGCTTGTCCTGCCGCCAAGTAAGATCCGCGAGGCCGTTGACGCCATCGCGGCCGCCGGCCTGTAAGGGGGACGTGTCATGGAGAAGGACGAGTTCTTTGAGCTGGTTAAGTCGTCGCGCACGTATCGCCGCTACGACGGCAAGCCCGTGGGCGAGGACGTCTTGCGCGACCTGGTGGACGCCGCGCGCATGGCTCCTACCGGCAATAACATGCAGCTGCTACGCTTTCGCGTGGTGGGGGAGGAGAGCCCGGCCACGTGCCAGTTGGTCTTCTCACATCTTCATTGGGCGGGCGCGCTGAAGGACTGGGACGGCCCCGAGGTCTACCAGCGCCCCGGCGGCTACGTGGTCATCAGCTTGCCGGCCGCGGTAGCTACGAACCCCATCCGTATGATTGACGTGGGGATTGCGGCGCAGACCGTGGCGCTGGCCGCGGCGTCGCGGGGCCTGGGCTGCTGCATGCACAAGAGCTACGACGCCGTCCTTGGCGACGAGCTTGGATTAACCGAGAAGGGCCTGGTAGCGGCCTTGGTCATCTCGGTTGGCGGGCGCGGCGAGAAGGTCGTGCTCGAGCGTGCCGGCGTGGGCGCCGCCGAGGCGCACGGCCTCACGTACTGGCGCGAGGCCGACGGCTCGCACCACGTTCCCAAGCTGGAGCTGGAGGACCTTCTCGTTTAAAGCGCGAGTGCCGCGGGTTTCATACGCGTTCCTAAGAAGAGCCGACCTTTGTACAAAGGCCGGCTCTTTTCAAGAAAATGGGGGTTGTGGGTACAAACATCGGCGCTAATCAGGAAGTTTCGTACAAACATCGGCGCCGTCGGGGGCGCGGGGGTCCGCCGGCCGTTAGCACACCTCGGTGATCGTGAGGTCAAGCTTGCTGGCCTCAAGCGCGTCCTTGCCGCCAAAGACGCAGATGCCGGTCTGGGGCTCGGTGTCACCCAGGGCAGCGGCCAGCGAGCGCACCTGGTCCAACGTTGTACCCAAGATCTCGCGGCGCAGGGTCTCGCGGTGGTTCGCGGGCTTCTCGTTAAAGCGGGCGATGTCCTGGCGGCGGGCAAGGACGCGGGGCTTGACCGGGGCGTCCAAGGTGGCGACGCTGCTCACGATGTAGCCGTCAAGCTCGTCCTGGGTGCCGTCCCAGCCAGCGAGCCACGCGGCGCAGGCGTCGTAGCGCTCAAGCGTGGCGTCGATCGACGGGTCGCGGTAGGACCAAAACGCGCGGGTGCCGGTACCGCCGCCGTGCCTAAAGCCGCAGCCGTAGGCGCCGCCCTTCACGCGCACCTCGTTCCACAGGTAGTCGTAGGAAATCGCGCGGTTGGCCACGGCCCAGCTGCCCAGGGTCGCGGTGTCGTGGGCCGATTTCGCGCCCATGCGCACGACGTAGCTCACGTTAGAGGGAATGGCGAAGCCCTCGACCTGCGGGCCGCGCGGCGCCACGTCCAGGACATGGGCGGGCTTCTGGTCACTGGTCGCAAGGCCCAGGGTGCCGCCGGCGGACCAGAAGGCCTCGCGGTCGGCCGCGGCGCCCACAAAGCTGGCAACGACCTCGTCGGCCGTGAAGATCTTCTCGCTTACCTGGGAAAGTTTAGCGACAAGGGCGTCCTTCTCGTCGTCCCAGTTTTGGAGAAGATCGCGCAGGTAGAGATAGTAGTCCATGCCGCCCATGAGCTCGGTTGCACGCGCCGAGGCAGACAGGTAGGTGCTGGCGCGCGCCACCGCGGCGGAGTGGCCTGCCCCCACAAAGTACTGCTCCAGGGCCACCTTGCGCTGGGTCAAGATGTCGCGGATGGCGTCGGTGTCGGTGAAGACCGTGGTAGCCCAGACCTCCTGCGGGATGCTGGCCAGGTGCGCCACCTTGGAAGACAGTGCGCTGGCAAAGACGCGAAAGACGGGAACGGCGCGGGTCAGGTCGTCCTTGGGCGCGTACGACTCAACCGAGAAGGACAGGTTGCCCAGGTGGGTCTCGGCCAAGGTGTCCAGGTCAGAGGCGCTGTGGGCCTGCGTGCCCAGCTTGCCCAGAAGGTCCGACAAGACGCCTGCGTAGACCAGCTCGTCGGTGCGCAGGCGGCGCAGGTCGAAGTAGAGATACAGGTAGTCGATGCCGTGGGTGTCCAGCTCGTGGGCTATGCAGGGCAGGGGCGCCGGAGCGTCGAAGCCCTGCGGCTCGGGGCGGGGCGCCTCGATGTCGGCCACGCCTAGCTGGGGTAAGGTGGCCAGAGCCTCGGGCGAGTCGGGGGCCTCCTGCTCGGCGCGAAGGGCGGCGACCTCGGCGGCAACGGCGGCCAGGTCTTCGTCGGTCATCTTGGCGCGAAGGGCGGCCAACTCGGCCTCTTCCTCGGCGGCGTCGCCGTCTTCCACGGGTACCAGCTCGACCTCGGCACAGTGGGCGCTGTGGCACACTAGGCTGTCAAGAAGCTCCTCGTAAAAGCCGGTGTCCAGGCCTGCCTTGGCTGCGGCCAGGGCCTCTTCGTAGTGGACGTAGTCAAGCGGACGCTCGTCGTCGTAGAGCCAAGACGCCATGACGGTCATGGACAGGCCCACGCCGTCGGGGTAGCCGCCCCAGTCGCCTTCGCGCAGGTTGAACTCAGACTGCGCCAAAGACGCGGCCAGCTTGTCGCGCGGCACGCCGGTGGCCACGATCTGGGCACAGGTGGACTCGAGAAGCGCGCGGAACTTCTCGCCGGCGCCTTCCTTCGCACCCTTCAAGGTGAACATGACCTGCGGCTGCAAGACGCCGTCGATGAGGCTCGCGTCAAAGTCGTCGCCCAGGTTGGCGTCCAAAATCGCGCGCTTGAGCGGGGCCTCGTTGGATCCGCACAAGGCGTCCAGAAGAACGTCGACGGCCATCACGCGCGCGCGGTCGGCGGCGGTGCCAATGACGTACGAGACGCCTACCTCGGCGTTTCCGGGAGCAGTGGCCATCTTGACCGTGCGCTTCTCGGCACAAACCGGGGCCTGCAAGGCAAGCGGGTTGGGGTCGCCTGCATTGCGCGGGGTGGCGGCGGTAAAGCGGGCGTCGATGAAGGCCAGCTCGCGGTCGATGTCCATGTCGCCGTAGAGCACGGTGTAGCTGTTCTTGAGGTTGTAGTGGCGCGCGTGGGTCTCGATGAACTTCTCGTAGGTCAAGGTCGGGATGGCGCGCGGGTTTCCGCCCGATTCAAAGCCGTAGGCCGTGTTGGGAAAGAGACTATTAGAAAGCGCCTGGTAAAGGACGTCGTCTGGGTCGGAGAGGGCACCCTTCATCTCGTTGAAGACCACACCGTTGTAGGACAGCTTGGCGTCTGCACCTTCGCCCTCGACCTCAAGGTGCCAGCCCTCCTGCTCAAAGATGCGCGGGCGGCGATAGATGGCCGGGTGAAGAACCGCGTCCAGGTAGACGCCCATCAGGTTCTCTAGGTCGGCCGTGTTGGTCGAGGCCACGGGGTACATGGTCTTGTCGGGGAAGGTAAGGGCGTTCAAGAAGGTCTGCATGCTGGTCTTAAGGAGGTTCACAAAGGGCTCCTTGACCGGGTAGGCGTCGCTGCCGCATAGCACCGAGTGCTCAAGGATGTGGAAGACGCCGGTGTCGTCTTGGGGCGGGGTCTTGAACGAGATGGCAAAGGACTTGTTGTTGTCATCGCAGGCAAGCCACAGCAGGCGCGCGCCCGTGGCCTGGTGTTTCATGACATATGCGTAGCCCGAGATCTCGCTTACGGGCTCGGCTGCCACGACTTCAAAGCCGGCGTGGACGGTGCCCAGCGCCAGGCTCTTCTCGGCAGCGGAGTAATCGGTGGTGGTCATAGTGCTCCTTAGGTTGCTTTTGTACCTGTGCAGCATAGCGCACCTTTAGGGTGTTACTCTGTCTTGGCAACCAACCTGTAAGGAGATACACGCATGGCCCAAGACGCAGCTGCTACCCTCACGGACGCTCAGCGCCGGGCGCGGATTCGCCGCGGCGTGGTGGCCACGCTTGTGGGAGGCACGTTTTGGGGCCTTAACGGCACGGCGGCCAAGTTCTTGATGGACACTTACGGCATCGAGCCGTTGTGGCTTGTGTGCGTGCGCGAGCTTTCTGCCTGCTGGTTCTTTTTGGCTGCGGCGGCGATGACACCTGCGGGCCGCGACAGCCTGCGCGGCGTGGTGACCAGTCGGCGCGGGCGCCTTGAGATCTTGGCGGTGTCGCTGTTTGTCATCTTGTTCTCGCAGGTGGCCTATCTTGAGGCCATCAACTGGACCAGCTCGGCCATGGCGACGGTCATGCAGAGCCTGGGCATGGTGTTGGTGCTGGTCTATACCTGCGTGAAGATGCGCCGCGGCCCGCGCCGCCGCGAGGTCGCGGGTCTGGTCCTGGCGCTTGTGGGCACCTT
>CAVGOA010000003.1:83308-100155 GCA_963630635.1 Paludibacteraceae bacterium | reverse complement strand
TCGATGCGCGCGGCGCTTCTGGGGACTTCCGAGCCTATTGCAGCCACCCTGTCCTCGGTTTTGCTCCTGGGTGCGACCTTTGCCCCCACCGACCTCGTGGGTTTTGCCATGATTCTCTTCATGGTCTACCTCACCGCGTAGGTTTTTTGCGGCTCTGGACCCGTCCGTCGCGGCCCCTTGGCCCCGTTGATTTTCATTTTTTACGATATTGGGGACCAGTCTTGCCATTCGTCGAGTAGCCGAGAGATTTAGCTCATTGCGACCTGCGGTTTTGCCCCTTGAATCGCCGCGCTACTCGCCAAGTCGCAATACTGGTCCCCACTTTCGTACTGTTTGTTTTCGCGAGGCCTTGCGCCTACGATTCGAACATGGCCATCAGGGTCTTGAAAGTGTCTTGGCCGTCCAGACAAGTGTCCAGAAGATAGTCCCGTTCGTTTTCCCACTCGGCTAAACCGCGGTAGTAGAAGGCCTTCTTCGAATCCTCGATGATGAACGGCACAATGTTGTGTCGCAGGCATTCCTTGAGGGCGATCAGGCGCCCCACACGGCCGTTGCCGTCTTGAAAGGGGTGGATGCGCTCGAAGTCGTGATGAAACTCTACGATGTCTTCGATGCAAATATTGCCAAGTCCCTCGTAAGCGGTGAAAAGTTCTCTCATCCTTGCGGCTACGTCTTTGGGTTTCACCGTCTCGTGCCCGCCGATCACGTTGGCCCGCGTCTTGTACTCGCCAACGGCAAACCATGGGAGCGTGGAGTCTTTTGTCCCCTGTTTAAGAATGCGGTGCAGCTCCATGATGGCATCCTCGGTAAGAGGGTCCTCTGCGTGGTCGATGACGTAGTCAATGGCGCGAAAGTGATTGACCGTCTCGATGATGTCGTCAACTGGAATCCCGTCGCCAGCATCTATGGTGCTGGTTTCAAAAATCATTCTTGTTTGATCTTCGCTGAGCTTGCTACCCTCGATGTGGTTCGAGTTGTACGTCATGCGCACCTGCAGCTCGTGGTATAAGCCGCCGGGCAGCTGGATGCTCTTCTCGTCGCGCAGGGTTTGTAGTAATGCGTTGTCCGAGATACTTTGCCAAAGTTCATCCGGCTCACAGTCAAGGTAGGCGGCCATCTTTGCCAGAACCTTGTTTGAGATTTTCTCGCCGCGGCCTATCTTGGCAATAGTGCGAGAAGAGATGCCGAGCTCTTTAGCGAGGGCGGTCTTCGTGAGTTCCCGCTCCTTGAGTTTATTGGTAAGACCGTCGTAGGAAATCATGGCCACCTCCAAATTAGCTTTACTAACTATGTCTGTTTAGATCTAAATAGTAAAGCCTTTGAGAGTGAGGCCGACTTAAAAGTAAAGGGACCGCCTGGGTGGGCGGTCCCTTGAGGATGCGGTTGTGACGCAACGTCTTAGATGAGCTCCATCTGGGCGGCGACGGAGGAATACCAGAAGTCGGCGTTGGGCGGGCAGTACATCTGGGCGCCCGAGTAGGTGAGGTGGCCGCCGTAGATCGAAGCCAAGCCCTTGGTGTGGGCGCGGATCGCGGTCTCCCAGTCGCTCCAGCTCACGCTGCCCCAGCCCCAGGCGTTGTGGGACTTGAAGCAATAGGTGCCCTTGCCGCTCTCGATGCACGCGATGGCGGGGGAGAAGCGCGGGTCGCAGCCGTAGTCCCATGCGGCCTCGGCAAAGGTGCGGCCGTAACCGGCCAAGGGGCTGCCCGAGAGATACGCGTCGATACGCGAGCCCCAGCTAGAGACAAACGTGGACTTGTCGCTGCTCCAGTCCACGGTGCCGGGGTCGGTTTGCTCGGGCACCGTGACGGTCGAGGTATTGCCGGTTTCGGTATTGAAGGTGGTCTGGCTGCCAGAGTCGGTGCTGCCGGTGTCGGTCGCGGTGCTACCAGAATCGTCTTGGGCGTTGGCGGCGTTGCTTGCGGCCGCTGCTGCCGCGGCGGCGACGGCCGCCTGACGCTGGGCCTCCTCGGCGGCGGCCTGCTCGGCCATCTGCTGCTCAAGAGCCTGGCGGGCAGACACGGCCGCCGACAAGGACTCCTGCGCCTCTTGCTTGGAGGCCTCTGCCTGCTGCTTCTCGGTCTCAAGCGCCAAGCGGGTCTGGCCCAGCTCCTCGTCCAAAGCCACAAGCTCGTCGATGGCGTTGTTGTTGTGGCTGTTGATGATGTCCAGGTACTGGATGGTGGAGACAAGCTCGTTGAAGTTCTCGGCCGACAAGAGCAGCTCGATAAGCCCGGCGCTGCCCTGTTGCAGCTTGTACTGGACCTTCATGCAGTTTGCGGCCGCCTCGCGCTTCTCGGGCAGCTCGGCCTCGATCTGGGCGATGCGCTCCTCGTTGGCGGCGATCTTGGCCTCGACTTCCTCGACTAGCTGAGAAGCGCTCTCGTAGCTCTCGTTGGTCTGCTCGATCTGCTGCGTGAGCTCGTCAAGGGTGGCGGCGCCGGCGGTTGCAGGCGCCGCGGCCAAGCCCAAAAGGCCGGCACAGATGACGGCGGCCGTGGTAGCGGTGAGAGCGGGCCTTGCGACCCATTTGGTCAATTTAGAAGTCAAGGCAACTGGACCTTCGCGTCGGGGCCCCGGAAAAGCGCCGGGCTTTCGGACGTTCTAGACCTCCTACTTTAACCTACTTGAGGGTTTCTCACCGTTTATTCACGCGCCGCCGTCGGTTTCTTACATAAAATAATGAATGGTTACTTCACAATAAGCACGTCACACTCGCAGTTGCGTGTGAGGAACGTCGAGATGGACCCCAGGATGGCATACTTGATGGAGGAAAGCCCGCGCGCACCGCAGATCACGAGGTCGGGGTGGATGACGTCGAGCATGTCGTCCTTCAAGGTCTCGCGAATGCGACCGTTGCCTATCATGACCTCGACCTTCTTGATCTGCGGGTTGGCCTGGGCGGCCTCGACGGCCGGCGCGATCTTCTCGCGGAACTCGTTTTCTAGGTCCTTGATGATGCTCACGGGGAAAGCCCCTGCGCTCTCGAGCGCGGTGGTGTCGATGGCGTGGCCAATGTAGAGCTCGGCCTCGTCGTTGGCTGCCAGCGCGATGGCGCGCTCGAGAACCTTGCCCTGCTCGTCGGAGCCGTCCAGCGCGACGAAGATCTTCTCGTAGCCAAGATCTTGATAGTTGTTAGCGCCCATGGTGTTCCCCTTTCAAACAAACGGCCGCGCACGGCCGCAATACCTGGTTGCCATGCTTTGGTCATACCCCAACGAGCGGCTGGTAGACGCGACATCGTGTTCAATTTAGTTACATCCCGGTCTTTTTCGGTGGGCGGCGACGTGGATGGCGGCCAGCTCTTCCCAGATGGTTTTTCGCTGCGCATGGCAATTTGAGCGCCGAGAAGTACCCCGGGGATAGGAAACTTTATCTATCTGTCTCTAAACCGGGAGGTACCGTGGATCTCATTGAGCTATTGAAAGCCGCTGTCTTTGGCATTGTGGAGGGCATCACCGAGTGGCTGCCCATCTCGTCCACCGGCCACATGCTGCTTCTTAACCAGTTCTTGACGATGAACGTCTCGACCGACTTCTGGGACATGTTCCTGGTCGTCATCCAGCTGGGCGCGATTCTGGCCGTCTGCGTCATCTTCTTCCACCAGCTCAATCCCTTCTCGCCGTCTAAATCGGCCGTCGAGAAGCGCAACACCTGGACCCTGTGGGCCAAGACCATCGTGGCCTGCGTGCCGGCCGCCGTCATTGGCATCCCCATCGACGACTGGATGGAAGAGCACCTGGGCAGCCCCTTTGTGATCGCCGCCGCCCTGATTGTCTACGGTATTGCCTTCATCGTGATCGAGTCTGCGCGCGAGAAGAAGGCCTCCGCGGCCCTTCCCGCCGCCCGCGGCGCTGCGATGGGCGCGCCCAAGCACATGGCCCCCGTTGCCTTTGCCGAGCCGGCCACCAAGTCCCAGCTGGCAGACGCCGACGCCCGTATCCAGACCGTCCACGACATCGATTGGAAGACCGCCATCGGCATCGGCCTCTTCCAGGTTCTCTCCATCGTGCCCGGCACCTCGCGCTCTGGCTCCACGATTATCGGCGGCCTGCTTTTGGGCTGCTCGCGCACCGCAGTGGCCGAGTTCACCTTCTACCTGGCCATCCCCGTCATGGCGGGCGCCTCGGGGCTTCGCCTGGTTAAGTTCTTCCTTAAGGGCAACGCCTTTGCCGCCGGCGAGTTGACGATTCTTTTGGTTGGCTGTGCCGTGGCCTTTGTCGTCTCGCTGCTGGTTATCCGCTTCCTCATGAGCTTTGTGCGCAAGCACGACTTCAAGCCCTTTGGCTGGTACCGCATTGTCCTGGGCGTGGCCGTCATTGCCTACTTCGCCCTGGTCCACTAAGTAAAGCAAGAGGGGAGAAGACCTTGTCGTTCTTGTCGCTCAATAAACGCCTGGTAACCGGCGGTATCGCGGTTGCCGTGGCATTTGCTGCCGCTCTGGGTGGCGTGCCTGTGCAGGCGCTGGCCACCGTCGACTACACCACTGCCGCCAAGGCCAGCGCCGAGGCCGAGGGCCCCGAGCTTACCGCCGGCGCCGCCGTGGTCATCGACCGTACCACCAACACCGTCATCTACGACAAGAACGCCACCGAGCGCCGCTACCCGGCCTCGATGACCAAGGTCATGTGTGCCCTGGTGGTCCTTGACCGCGCGAGCCTCGACGAGACCGAGACGGTCACGCAGGCCGACCTCGACCAGATCACCTCTGACAGCTCGACCGCGGGCCTGGTGGCGGGGGAGACCCTGACTATCGAGGACCTTCTCGCCTGCTTGTTGCTGCCCTCGGGCAACGAGGCCGCCTATGTCCTGGCTCGCCACGTGGCCGGCGATTACGAGACCTTTGCCAACATGATGAACGAGAAGGCCGCCGAGCTGGGCTGCGTCGACTCGCACTTCGTGAACCCCTGCGGCCTGCACGACGACGATCACTACACCTGCGCGGCCGATATGGCCAAGATCTTGGCCGCCGCCATGGAGTACGACGACTTTGTGCACATCACGGGCAGCGCCACTTGGGACCTGCCCGCGACCTCGGGAAACGCGGCGCGCACCCTTACCAACACCGACCTTCTCCTTAACCCCCAGAGCGACTGGTACCTGGATGGCACCGTCACCGCCGGCAAGACCGGTTATACGCCCAAAGCCGGCCGCTGCCTGGCCGTGGGCGCCAGCTGCAACGGTCTTGACCTGGTGGCCGTTGTGATGGGGGCCAGCAACGACCTCAAGGGCACCTATGCCGCCGTCAGCGAGATGCACGACCTGCTTGAGTGGGCCTATAGCGCTTGGACCACGACCAACGTGGTCGTCGCTGGCGACACGGTGGGCTCGGCCGATGTGCGTCTCTCTGACGAGGGGACCTCGGTCGCTGCACTGTCTTCGGATGCCCTCTACGCCACGGTTCCTGCGGGCACGCAGCTTAGCGACCTGGGCCTTGCCGCCTCGTGGACCGATGCCGTCGACGCCCCCGTTGAGCAGGGCGACGAGCTTGGAACCGTCTCTGTAAGCTATGGCAGCCGCTCTTTGGGCGCCGTGGGCGCCGTTGCG
This sequence comes from Paludibacteraceae bacterium, assembly GCA_963630635.1. Taxonomy (GTDB): domain Bacteria; phylum Actinomycetota; class Coriobacteriia; order Coriobacteriales; family Atopobiaceae; genus Paratractidigestivibacter. The sequence goes on along the minus strand of CAVGOA010000003.1, from coordinate 94,608 downwards.
GCCCAGGGCCTGGCCCTCTCGATTCCGCTCTTTATCATGGATTGGCTGAGCGACCCGCTGCATCTCATGATCGTCATCGTGTGCGCCGTGGTCCTTGTGTGCCTCATTGGCCTTGCTTGTTCCAGCAGTGCCAAGCGCCGCCGAGACAGGCAGATGGCCTTGCGGCGCGGCACCAGCTACACGCACGGCTACGCGGGCGTCAAGCTCGAGCAGCCCCGCCGTGCCAACTACACCGGTCACTCGCAGCTTAAGGGCGGCGGCTCCCACAAGGGCGGGCGCCACTCCGGCGGGGCACACTTCAATGGGTAGGGCCGCGGGCACCGCGGCGGGCGAGGGCGGCAACGAGGCCCTGCTCCCGGTGCGCATTCTCTTTATCTGCCACGGCAACATCTGCCGCTCCACGATGGCCCAGTTTGTCATGCAGGACCTGGTCGAGAAGGCCGGGCGAGGCGGTGACTTTGTGATCGACTCGGCAGCCACCAGCACCGAGGAGATCGGCAACCCGCCGCACCACGGCACGGTGGCCAAGCTTCGCCAGGTGGGCGTGCCAGTGCTTAGCCACCGTGCCCGCCAGATCCGCCGGGCCGACTATGACCAGTGGGACCACATCATCTATATGGACGCCGAGAACGCCCGCGGCCTGCGCCGCATCTTGGGAGACGACCCCCAGGGCAAGGTGAGCCGCCTTCTTGACTGGACCGATCGACCCGCCGATGTGGCCGACCCTTGGTATACGGGCAATTTCGACGCCACTTACCGCGACGTGTTGGCGGGTTGCCAAGCTCTTCTCGCCAGCTTGTAGGCACACAAACGATTGTTCGCAATTATTGTCCGGTGCCCCGGATAGACTCTTGACCTAATAACCCGCCTCGATCTTTTGGATGGCGCCATGACTCAGACTTTTGACCTTTCTGGCTTGAACCCGGCCCAGTACGAGGCCGCTACCTGCACGCGCGGCCCGCTGCTGGTGCTGGCGGGCGCGGGCTCGGGCAAGACCCGCGTCCTGACCTTCCGCATTGCGCACATGATCGCCGACGAGGGCGTGCGCCCTTGGCAGGTCTTGGCCATCACCTTTACCAATAAGGCCGCGGCCGAGATGCGCGAGCGTCTGGGCGCGCTTTTGCCCGGCAGCACCCGCGGTATGTGGGTGTGCACCTTCCACGCCATGTGCGTGCGCATGCTTCGCGAGGACCCCGAGCTCATTGGCTACCAGCCCAACTTTGCCATCTACGACGACGATGACTCAAAACGCCTGGTCAAGGCCATCATGAGTGACCTTTCCATCGACACCAAGCAGTTTCCCATCAACTCGATCCGCTCCAAGATCTCGGCGGCCAAAAACGCCATGGTGGGCCCCGACGAGATGGCCAGCTCCACCAACCCGGCCGACCGCGCCTGCGCCCGCGTCTATCGCGAGCTTGACCGTCGCCTGGCCCGCGCCAACGCCATGGACTTCGACGACCTGCTGCTCAAGACGCTGGAGCTTCTCTCCAAGAACCCCCAGGTGCTCGAAAGCTACCAGGATCGCTTCCAGCAGATCAGCGTCGACGAGTACCAGGACACCAACCATGTCCAGTACGCCATCACCAACCTGCTTGCCGGCAAGTACCGCAATCTCATGGTCGTGGGCGACGACGACCAGTCCATTTACTCGTGGCGTGGCGCCGACATCCAAAACATCCTGGACTTCGAGAAGGACTACCCCGACGCTCGCGTGGTGAGGTTGGAACAAAACTACCGCTCGACCGGCCACATCCTGGCCGCCGCCAACGCTGTGGTGGCCCACAACTCTCGTCGCAAAGCAAAGCGTCTGTTCACGACCGAGGGTGACGGCGAGAAGATCAAGCTCTTTCAGGCATCGGACGAGCGCGACGAGGGTCGCTGGATCGGCTCCGAGATCGAGAAGCTCCACGACGGCGGCGAGTCCTACGACGATATGGCCGTGTTTTACCGCACCAACGCGCAGTCGCGTATCTTGGAAGATATGTTCCTGCGCGCGGGCGTGCCCTACAAGATCGTGGGCGGCACGCGATTCTTCGACCGTGCCGAGGTGCGCGACGTCATGGCCTACCTCAAGGCCGTCTGCAACCCCGACGATGACGTGGCCGTCCAGCGCGTGATCAACACTCCGCGCCGCGGTATCGGCACCACGTCGATCCAAAAGATCGCGGGTCTGGCGGCCGAGGAAGGCATCTCGTTCTTCTCCGCCTGTCAGATGGCTATTTGCGAGACGGGCCTGCTCTCGGCCAAGGTGCGCCAGGCCCTGGGCGACTTCTGCGGCGTGATCGAGAGCGGCCGGCACATCTCGGGCGAGCTGGCTCAGGTGGTCGAGGCCATCGTGGACAAGGCGGGCCTCATGCAGGCCCTGGCCGCCGAGCACTCCGTCGAGGCCGATGGACGCATCGAGAACATCAAGGAATTCTTGGGCGTCGCCGCCGAGTTCGACGAGACGCACGACGATGTGGCCGAAACGCTGGAGTCCCTGGAGCAGTTAAAGGCCGCCGGTGCCTTGGAGGGCGGGGAGGACCAGGGCGTTGCTGCCCCGGCCCCGGCCCCTGCGCCGGCCGCGTCCCTGCGTCCCGACGTGGCGGCCGAGAAGCTCCCGGCTTTCATGGAGTGGCTCGCCCTTCGAAGCGACCTTGACTCCCTGGCCGGTCAGACCCACGCCGTCACGATGATGACCATCCACTCGGCTAAGGGCCTGGAGTTCCCCACGGTCTTTGTGAGCGGCATGGAAGAAGGCATCTTCCCGCACTCCATGTATGAGTCCGACCCGTCCAACCTTGAAGAGGAACGCCGCCTGGCCTATGTCGCCATCACACGTGCTCGCAAGCGCCTGTACCTTACCTTTGCAGCCACGCGTCGCACCTACGGCTCTACCCAGGCCAACCCGCCCAGTCGCTTCTTGGGCGAGATTCCGGCCGAGGACTATGAGCGCGTGGGCGTGGGTTCTTCTGGCTTTACCGGCGTGGGTTGGGAGAAGCGCGGCGACCGCCACGGGACCTTTGGCTCGGGCCGTGGCTCGGACGTCTACGGCGGCCACGTCTTTGGCTCGCGCACGCGCTCTACCGGCGGTTCCCCGCAGAGTAGGCCATCGGGCGGCGTGAGCGCCGGTGCGACCTCGGGCACCTTTGGCTCGCGCCGCGCGAGCGCGGGCTTTGGCCAGCAGGCGGCCGGCGGCTCTTCTCGCCAGCAGCGAAGCTCCTATAGCTACAGCGCGCCCATCGCCCCGCACGCCAAGAGGGCGGGCGATGCCGCGGCTGCGCCCGCCTCGTCCGGGGCGGACACCTTTGCCAAGGGCGACCGCGTATCGCACAAGACCTTTGGTCCCGGTATCATCGTGGGCGTCTCGGGAGACACGCTTGAGGTGAGCTTCTCGCGCACCGGCAAGACCAAGAAGCTCCTTAAGGGCTTTGCTCCCATCGTCAAGATCGAGGGGTAGATAAGATGGACGCGCAGCAGGTCACGTTAACGTTCGAGGCGCTGGTCACCAAGGGCATCTACCTGGCCGTGGCCGTGGGTGTTGCGCTTGTGGTCCAGCGGCTGGTGGTCAAGGCAACCAAGAAGGTCTTGAACGCCGCCGGCGTGCCTAAGGCGTCGATCTTGCTCAACATCGTGCGTGCCCTTATCTGGTTCTGCGCGCTTATGAGCGTCCTTGAGCCCGTCTTTGGTATCACGCCCACGTACTTTGTGGCGACCCTGGGCGTGGTCTCGGTGGCGATCTCGCTGGGCCTGCAGGACACGATTTCCAATATCTTCTCGGGCCTGCTGCTTATGGTGGGCCACGTGGTCAAACCAGGCGACGACATTGTGGTGGGATCGGCCTCGGGCCGCGTGACCGATGTGACGTGGAGAAGCACCACGGTGCAGGACCGCAACGGCTCGGTCGAGGTCATTCCCAACTCGGTCCTTAACAAGACCTCCCTCACGCGCTTGGCGCCCAGCGAGGTTGGCAAGATCACCGTGACCATCGCGGTTGTGCCCAAGGTCGACCTTACCGAGGTCACGCGCCAGATCGTCGAGGCCGCGCAAGACGCCGCCGGCGATCTTCTCAACCCCGACTTTCCGCCTACGGTTCTTATCCTGGGCATGGACGAGTACGGTACCCGCGCGGCCATTGTTCTGCGGGCCGCTTCTGGCGTCGTGCCCGAGCTGGCCGTCGACAAGGTGCTGCGTGCCATCCAGGGCAAGCCGTGGATTGCCAGCGCCCTGCCGCGCGCTTAAGCGTTGCCGAGAAGCCCTGCGGCGCGGCACCGCGACCGCCTGCGGGCAGTTAAACCTTTGATGCAGTAAGGAGAACCTTATGGACCTGATCGCAAGTTTTACCGTGAACCACCTGACGCTCGAGCCGGGCGTCTACGTCTCGCGCGTGGACAAGGACCCCAATACCGGTGCCGTCATCACCACCTTTGACCTGCGCCTTACCGCGCCCAATCGCGAGCCTGTGATGGACACGGCGGCGGTTCATGCCCTGGAGCACTTGGGCGCCACCTTCCTGCGCAACGTCTCGGACTGGGGCAGTCGCGTGGTTTACTTTGGGCCCATGGGTTGCCGTACCGGTTTTTACCTGGTGCTCTTTGGCGAGTATGAGTCCAAAGACGTCATCGACCTGGTGCGTCGCCTCTTTGAGTTTGCCCGCGACTTCCAGGGAGAGATTCCCGGTGCTAAGCCTGCCGAGTGCGGCAACTGGCATGACGCCGACCTTAACCAGGCGCACTGGTGGGCTTCTCGCTATTTAAAGAACACGTTGGACAATATCGACGCTGCCCACATGAACTACCCGGAGTAAGCTTGGTATATCCAAAAGGGTAAGGCATCGCGGCAAAGGAGCGGCAATGAAGACCGGCATCATAGGCGCCATGGCAGTAGAGGTCGCCTCGCTTAAAGAGCAGATGGAAAACGCCCAGGTCACCAAGGTGGCCGGCATGGAGTTTTGCGACGGCACGTTAGGCGGCGAGAAGGTCGTTGTCGTGCAGTGTGGCATTGGCAAGGTCAACGCCGGCATGTGCGTGCAGATTCTGGCCGATCGCTTTGGCGTCGACCGCGTGATCAACACCGGTGTTGCCGGTTCGTTGGATGCCCGGCTTGACGTGGGTGACCTGGTGGTGTCGACCGACTGCGTGATGCACGACTTTGACGTGACGCCCCTGGGTTACGAGCCGGGGCAGGTCCCGGGCCTGGATACCCTGGCCTTCCCGGCAAACGAGGACATGATTAAGGCCGTCGTCGACGCCGCGGCTGCGGCTGCGCCCGATATCAAGGTCTTGCCGGGCCGCGTGGTCTCGGGCGACCAGTTCATCTCGACGCAGGAGCAGAAGGACCGTATCCTGGGCACCTTTGGCGGTCTATGCTGCGAGATGGAGGGCACGGCCATTGCTCAGGCAGCGTGGCTTAACGGCCTTCCCTTTGTGGTGGTGCGAGCGATTTCGGACAAACCCGGCACCACCGAGCAGGTCGTCGATTACAACACCTTCGAGGCCAAGGCCGCCCAGGACTGCGCCCGCATCGTCAAGCGGATGGTCTGCGGCGCGTAAGGCCCTGGGGCGGGGTTGCGTGCTAGCAATGACTCCCACGTCAGTGTATTTTCTCACCAATAAAAGCCGTCTACCTAAAGATTCGCAGGTAGACGGCTTATGTTTTTCGACCCTTGGAGCAATCAGCCCCAAAATCCACTGACAAGGCCCTTAAAACTAGCGCGTTTTTATCAAAGATGAAACTAACCGCGCCTAGAGGCCCTGAATCGCCACGCCAACCAGCTCGGGGCCGGTGTGAACCAGCAGATCGGCTGTGATGTCGTTGCGAACGATGTCCACCACGTTGACCACCTGGCGACGAATCGCCTCTTCAAGGCGGGCGTACTCATCGCGCGTGGCCGAGGTGCAGCTCAAAGCAATACGAACCTTGGGGTACTTGCGCGCCAGCTCTTCCACAAGCTTGACCTCGGTGTCCAACGCACGCTGCCAGCCGCGGGCCTTCTTCGAGATGGCATAGCGCCCCTCTTCGTCGCAGGTCAGTACCGGTTTAATGTTCAAAACCGAGCCCACGCGATAGACGGCCTCGGAGATGCGCCCGCCCGCGCGCAGGAACTTGAGGTCGCGCACGGCAAAGAACACGTTGGTCTGCTTGGACACGATTTCCAGCGTGGTGGCAAGCGATGAGAAGGGCACGCCCGCCTCGATCTGACGCACGGCCTCCATGACCACCATGCCGGCCGAGATACCGATTCCCTTGGTGTCCACTACCAGCACCGGGAAGTCCTCCATCGTGCGCGCGACCATGCGCACCGTGTCGCAGGTGGCCGACAAGCCAGAAGAGATGCTCACAAAGACGGCCGAGGTGTAGCCGTCGCGCTTGGCAGCGTTGAAGGCGTCGGTGATTTTCTCGGGCGAGGGCAGCGACGTCTTGGGAATCTCCTGCTCAAAGCGGGCGACCACCTCGTCGGTAGTGATGTCGACGCCGCACTCATAGCCGGTGCCGTCCGAGTAGTTGATGCGCAAGGGAACGACGCGCACGTCGTGCTTGGCGACAAAGTCCTCGGGCGTGTCGGTACCCGTGTCGGTGATCACTGCGATGCGCTGGTCGTTCATGTTTTTCTCCGTTGCAAAAGGCTCTGCGGGAAATTCGCGTTTACGATGGGATACTATAACCACTAAATCTAGTTCCCAAAACTAGATGCACTAAACCACAATAATTGCTCACCAACAAGACCAAGGATAGCCCATGTCAGACGAGAAGAGCGCGCCCGCGCCCCAAGCAACCGCGAAAGACCTGGCCGAGCAGATGGCCCGTGTCCACATCTCGCGCGTGGCCGAGCTGCCGCGCATCGAGCTCTACCTGGACCAGGTCCTGAGCATCGTGGACGACGAGCTGTCTTTCATGGCCCTTCCCGGCGAGGAGATCTTGACCGGCTCGATGGTCAACAACTACGTCAAGCGCAAGCTTGTCCCGGCGCCGCAGCGCAAGCGCTATACCCGCCGGCAGGTTGCCTCGCTGCTCTTTGTAAGCGCCCTAAAACGTGTGTACTCAATTGCTCAGATCGAGCAAATCATGGGTATGATAACTAGCACGCAAGCCGACGTCGCCGTTCTCTATGACGAGGTCGTGGCGGCTTTGGAGTGCGCGTTGCAAGAGCAGTTCTCTGTGGGCGCAGATTTCGTGGCGCCCGCGGTAGAGCCGAGAATCACCCTTCAAGCCCCCCAGGACGCCCAGGGCGTCTTTGAGCTGGCCCGTGTTTTGGAGGCGGCAGTGGTCTCGCTTGCGGCAAAGATCTACGTCGATAAGATGCTGGCCGCGCACGCCGGGCAGCAAAACTAAGCTGGGGTCCTTGCCCTGGCAAGAAAGGGCAAGATGGCAACCAACATCTATGAGGAACCCGCGGTCATCAAGCGCATAGAGCTCAAAAGCTCCCTGCAAAAAATAACGTCCAACGGCACGATAGCAGCCGCCGTCATGGTGGGGGCGGCCCTTCTCGCCTTGGTCGTGGCAAACAGCCCGGCCTACGAGGCGGTGGAGGAGTTTCTCGTCCAGCCGCTGCACCTGGGCCTGGGCAGTCTTTCTGCCTCGATCAGCGTCGAGGCTTTTGTCAACGACTTCTTGATGGCCATCTTCTTTTTGCTGGTGGGCATCGAGCTTAAGTACGAGATGACCGTGGGCCAGCTGCGCCGTCCTCGTCAGGCGGCCCTGCCCATGCTGGCGGCCGTGGGCGGCGTCTGTGCTCCTGCCCTCATCTACCTGGCCTTTAATGCGGGCGGCCTGGCGCACGGCTGGGCAGTTCCCATCGCCACCGACATCGCCTTTGCGCTGGGCGTCGTCTCGCTTCTTGGCAACAAGATCTCTCCCGAGACCAAGGTCTTCTTCCAGACCCTGGCCATCGCAGACGACATCTTGGCCATCGTGGTCATCGCCTTGTGCTACGGCCAGACCCCCAATGTTGGCTGGTGCGCCGCGGCGGGCATCGTGATCCTAATCTTGTGGGGCCTTAACCGCGCGCGCGTCTATAGCCTCTGTCCTTACGCGATTGTGGGCCTTGTGCTGTGGTTTTGCATGTTCAACTCGGGTATCCACGCCACGCTTGCGGGCGTGATCTTGGCCTTTGCGCTGCCTTCTAAGTCCGATGTCAATCTTGGCGAGTTCGGCACCTGGCTGGGCCAGCGCGCCCAGGCCCTGGACGACACCTACGATGACGAGCACCACGTCTTGGGCCAGCACGACTTTACCCACACGGCCCTTCGCGTCGAGCGCGTGATCCACCACGTTACCCCGCCGCTCGAGCGCATGGAGAACTACATCTCGGTGCCGGTGAACTTCCTTATCCTGCCGATTTTTGCCTTTGTCAACGCGCAGGTGCACCTGGTGGGGGCCGATTTTGGGGCGATCCTGGCAGACCCGGTGACCCAGGGCGTCTACTTTGGCGCCGTCCTGGGCAAGCCCATTGGCATCTTCTTGGTGACGTTTATCCTGGTCAAGGTGGGCTTTGGCAAGTTGCCCCAAGGCATGGACTGGGTGCAGGTGGCGGCCGTGGGCATCATGGGCGGCCTGGGCTTTACCATGTCGATCCTTATCTCGGGCCTGGCCTTTGACGCTGCGTCCGAGGTCATGGCCGCAAAGTGCGCGATTTTGCTGGGGTCTTTTACCTCGGCCATTCTCGGCATCGTGTTTGTGAAGCTCGCCACGCGCAAACAGGGGCGCGAGGGGTAGACTTTAGCCTAGTTGTCTTTAGCGAGAAGAGAGGAAGTCTCCATGGGTGGCTTCAAGAGGCTGTGTCTGGCTTTGTGGTCGTTGGCCAGTGCCTTTGTCCTGGTTGCGCTGGGCCTCACGTGGGTCGGTCCCTGGCGAGACGTGATGAGTACCCTCATGTGCGTCGACGCCTGGTTCTATGCCGTCGAGATCTGCTTTGTGGTGGCGATGCTGGGCATCGTGGTTACGCTGCTTCGCGCCCTCTTTTCTCGCCGTGTGCGCACCGTCGAGGTCGTGACGGTCGACGGCGGCGTGATCAGCGTGGCCAAGGAGGCCATCGCCTCGCAGGCCGCCCACGTGGTCGAGGCCGACGGAACCTGCGTGGCCTCTAAGGTGAGCGTCTCGGCCAAGCCCCGCGGCCACGTGCGCGTGCATGTTCGCGTGACCCCGCGCGAGAGCGTGGACGTTGTGGAGAAGGGCGCCGAGCTCCACACCGAGCTTTTGGCCGGCTTGGCCGCCGTCTGCGGCGACAAGGTCGAGGACGTGAGCCTGGAGTTCGTGACGCCCGAGTCGGTGCGCATGGCGGCGCCGGCCCCCGTGGGCGAGGCCGAAGAGGCCCAGGGCGGCGCGGCGGATGAGGCCCCGATTTCTGTCGAGGTCTCTTTGGGCGCCGCCGGCCCGGACAGCACAAGCGAGATCACTGTGCCCATGAACGGCACTGTTTCTGCCGGTAAGGAGGCATAAGGCATGTCGGAGGACTCTAAGACCCCCAAGGCAAAAGTCGAGCTCAAAGGTGATTCCCTGGCGCCGGCGACCAAGCCCGCGCAGGGCTCGCAGGCGGGCACTGGCACGGACGCGGGCACCCCAGGCGGCGAGAAGGGCCCCGCAGACGCCGCGGCCTACACCAAGCGCGTCTCGTCGTGGGTGAGCCGCACCTTCCCTGGCCACGAGAAGGCCTTCTGGGGCGGCGTGTGCGGTCTTCTCGTTGCGCTGATCTTGTTTGCAATCGGCCTTTTGCGCACGATCATCGTCGTGGTCCTGGTTGGCCTGGGCATCGCCTTGGGCCAGATGGCCGACGGCGACCCAAAACTCGTCAAGATAGTAAGAAAGTTCTTCTCGGGAGTTGATTGACATGAGTGAGAAAGAAATGAGCAAGACCGTCCAGCCCGCCGACGAGGCCCAGACCACGGCAGACCCCACCGCCAACGAGGCCCTGGTAGAGGCCGAGACCGGCACCGACATCGACGTCTCCACGGTCGACGACGAGGACGAGGACTCCGAGGATTCCCTCACCTTCTCTAACGGCGTCATCGAGAAGATCGTGGCCCTTGCTATGCGCGAGGTCCCCGGCGTCGTGGGCATGAAGGGCAGCTGGTTCAACCGCGTGCAGGATGCCTTTGGCGCGAGCGACACCACCAAGGGCGTTACCGTCGAGGTGACTCCCGAGTCTGCCGTGCGCGTCAACATCTCGGTCTTCATCGAGTACGGCGCCTATGCTCCGCAGGTCTTCGAGGACGTCAAGAAGGCCGTGGTCAAGCAAGTCACCGGCATGACTGGCCTTGAGGTCGCGGGCGTCAACCTGCGCATCGAGGATGTGCTTACCCCCGAGGAGTACGAGGCCCGCGCGCCCAAGGCTCCCGAGCCCAAGCCCGCTGCCGAGGCCGAGGCAAACGAGGCCGACGTCGAGAAGTAAAGCCCGTCGTCGCGGTCCCAACCAACGCAACTACCTGGGGCGCGCCCGCACACCCGCGCGGCGCGCCCTTCTCGCATGAAAGAAAGAAGAGGGCATGAAAGAGACCCAGCTTTTGTTGATCAACGACATGTGCGGCTACGGCAAGGTGGCCCTCTCGGCCATGCTGCCGGTGCTTTCGCACATGGGCTATCGTATTCACAACCTGCCCACGGCCCTTGTCTCGGATACCCTCAACTACCCCAAGTTCTATATCCACGACACCACCGAGTACGTGCGCCAGAGCCTGGCCATCTGGGAAGAGTTAGGCTTTGAGTTCGACGCGATCTCGACCGGCTTCATCGTGACCGAAGAAGAGACGCGCATCATCTCGGACTTCTGCCACCGCCAGGCAGCCAAGGGCGTGCGCGTGTTTGTCGATCCGATCATGGGCGACAACGGGTCGCTGTATGCCGGCGTGCCCGAGTCCACGATTGGCCTTATGCGCAACCTGGTGGCTTGTGCCGATTACACGGTGCCCAACTACACCGAGGCCTGCCTGCTTACCGGGACTGCGATGGAGGACCAGATGGACGCTGCGGCGGCTCGCCGGCTTGTGGACGCCGTGCGCGACCTGGGTGCGAAGTCTGTGGTGATCACCAGCTCTAAGGTGGACGGTGCCGACGTCATCGTGGGGTACGACCACGTGGCGGCTGAGTATTTCACTATTGGCTTCGACATGATCGACTGCTACTTCCCCGGCACGGGCGACACGTTTAGCAGCGTGCTTCTTGGTCGAGTGATGGACGGCTGGACCTTGACCGACGCGGTGCGTGACTCGGCCCGCGTGGTGCGCGAGTTGATTGCGCGCAATGCAGACCAGGTAGATAAGGCCGCGGGCCTTCCCATCGAGGCGTGCCTGGATGTGATCGACGGTGAGTAGCGCAGAGTTGGG
>CAVGOA010000003.1:80353-83265 GCA_963630635.1 Paludibacteraceae bacterium | reverse complement strand
GCGGCCAGCCCGGCCCCCAAGCACGCCGGCGCCCCGCGCGGCAAGCGACCGCGCATCAAGATCACCTGCGTCGACCAGCTGGGGGAGTGCGCCTGCCACCACGGACACAAGCCGGGCGACACCTTTGACTTCGACCGCGACCGCGGCCGTTTGTGCCCCATGGCCTGCCACGTGGGTTTTCCCTACATCGACATCCTACGCTACGGCGGCACCGTCCCTGGCAACGAGCCCGGCACAGCCAAGTTTTGCTGCCCAGAAGTCGACACGCTTAACGTCTTCCTGGCACAGATAGTCGACGAGTAGGAAAAAATCTTCCCCCAACCGTAATGTCCAAACGGCCTTTCCTGGGAAAACGCCGTTTTGGTTTACGGTTGGGGGAAGTTTTTCCAAGCCCGACCTAGTACCGGACCCTAAAATCCTTCTCTGCTGCCTGGACCGGCTCGTCTTCCATGTCGTCGATCGTGTAGTGCGCCCAGTTTGACAAAGACTCGCGCAGCCGCGTGGCAAAGGTCGCCAGCTGGTCTTGCGTACCCTGCAAAACGCAGGTCACCGAGCCGTCGCTCTCGTTTCGCACCCAGCCGGTCATGCCCATGCCGTCGGCGATGCGCTTGGCGTTCCAGCGAAAGCCCACGCCCTGGACCTGGCCCACATAGCGGTAGCGACGGCGGATGAGCAGGGCCGGGTCGACCTTGGGCGCGGCCTCGATGCAGGCCTCGTGCGCGTTCTTCTCGCCGTCCTTCTTTCCAAAACCAAAGAACATGGCGTCTCCTTTGCCTGGGCCTTCGCGATTATGGTGGGCATAAGAGGTCGCGGGACACAGCCTGCGGCCAGATGCTTACAATATAGCTTGCATTGTCGCCTAAGGTATTGATTGGAAGCCCAATGTCCGTTAAATGCAACATCATGTGTGACTCTACCTGCGATTTTACTGCCCAGCAGGCGCAGGCTCGCGGCGTCACCATCCTGCCGTTCCACTACGTCGAGGCCGGAAAGCCCGACGGTGGCCTGGCGGGCGACGACGATCTCTTCCAATCCAGGACCGCTCACGAGTTCTATGACGCCATTCGCCACGGAGCCACGCCCATGACCTCGCAGCCCTCTCAGCTTGAGTACGACGAGGCTTTCCAGGCGGCCTATGAAAGCGGTGTCCCCACCGTCATGTTCTGCATCTCGAGCGGCATCTCGGGCGGCTACAACGGCGCCGTCATGAGCCTCGACCGCCTTAAAGAGGCGCACCCCAACGAGGAGGTGCGCATCTACGTGATCGACACTAAGATCGCCTCGACCGCGCTGACCCTGCTGATCAACGAGGCCTGCAACCAGCGTGATGCCGGTCTTAACGCCGAGCAGCTGGTCATGTGGGCCGAGGAGGCGCGCTATCACGTTCACACCCTCTTTATGGTCGACAACCTGGACGCCCTGCACCGCGGCGGTCGCCTGCCCAAGGGCGTGGCCGTGATCGGCGATGCGCTGGACGTCAAGGCCCTTCTCCACTTCAACCTGGACGGCACGCTGGGCATCCGCTCGGTGGCGCGCGGCCGCAAGAAAGGCCTGCGCAAGCTGGTGGACTACTACGACAAGAACCACGCCCTGGACGGCCAGAAGAACACCTGCGCCGTGGGCGACGCCGACGTGGCCGACGACGGCTTCAACGTGGCCGCTGAACTGCGCCGCCTGGACGACAGCCTTGAGGTTCTGCGCCCCACCATTGGCCCGACCATCGGCGCCCATGTTGGCCCCGGCATGGTGTCGGTTTGCTTCTGGGGCGGCGATCGCCGTAACGACAAGCAGGTCACCAAGGTCAAGGGCGTCCGCGAGACCAAGTAGAAAGAAGACATCATGGGCTTTACCAGAAGACAGTTCCTTGCCTTGGCCTCGGTGGGCGCGGCCTCGACCGTGGCCGGCTGCTCAAAGCCGGACAACAACCAGAGCCAGACCAGCACCGATACCGGCCAGGACACGCAGTCCCACCAGGTCAACCTCGAGGAGTTCAAGGACCTGGCCATCAACATGGGCGCCTGGAAGTACGACGAGGACAACGACGTCTACTACCAGCTGGGCCTTGCCTACTGCAAAGAGCCGGCCACCACGACCTACGAGTCCCTGGCCATCTTTGTCCCCGGCAAGTACTTTACCGGCGAGAAGAACGGCAACTCGTATACCTGCACCGTTAACGAGAAGGCCGTCGTGGGCAACTTCACCGCGGCCACAGCACCTGTCCTGATGCCGATCAACACCGCCACGCTGAGCGCGCAGACCAGCCCCACGGCCTATTCGTACGAGGGCCTGGCGCCGTATCTTTCCGCCGGCTGCATCTACGTTTACGCGGGCTTCCGCGGTCGCAGCGCGGGTTACGACACCGCCAGCGGTAAGAACGAGCTGTTCCCCGGCGGCGCCCCCTGGCCGGTCGTGGACCTCAAGGCCGCTGTGCGCTACCTGCGCTACAACGCCGAGTCGCTTCCCTGCGATACCTCGCGCGTCTTTGTGTTTGGCTTTGGCGCGGGCGGCGGCGTCTCGGCCGTGCTGGGCTCCTCGGGCGGCGCGGCCTTGTACGAGCCCTACCTCACCTCCATCGGTGCGGTGACCCACGACGCGGCGGGCAACGCCATTTCTGACAACATCGCGGGCAGCGCCTCTTGGTGCCCGATCACGTCCTACGACACGGCCAACGCGGCCTACGAGTGGTCCTGCGGCCAGTATGCCAGCGAGGATACCCGCGCAGACGGCACCTGGACCGGCGCTTTGTCCAACGACTTGGCCGCCGCCTACGGCGAGTACGTCAACCAGATGGACTTCCGCAACGCCGACGACGAGCAGCTCACGCTGGACGAGACCGAGGGCAGCGCCTACACGATGGGCAGCTACGCGACGGCCCTTCTCGCCAACTTGGACGACGCTGCCACGTGGTTTGT
>CAVGOA010000003.1:66228-80088 GCA_963630635.1 Paludibacteraceae bacterium | reverse complement strand
TCGGGCGCCACCCAGGTGCAGTCCACGATCTACGACTCGGCCCAGACGTACTTCTCAGAGCTTAACGCCGATTACTGGTGGATCAACTACAACCTGCGCAAGCAGAGCGTCTCGGTCCAGAGCCTGCGCGACTACGCGCTGCACCTGCGCGGCGCCAAGGGCAAGGTCGCCCCGTTTGACCAGCCCGACCGCAGCTCCAAGACCAACCAGCTCTTTGGCATTGGCGAGGAGTCCACGCTGCACCACGACGCGACTATCGCCGGCCTTATCGAGAAGAACGCCACGGTCTACATGGCCTGCCCCGATTGGGTGAGCAGCTACATCACCGACTGGGACGACGACCTCGAGAAGACCGACTCGCTGGATAACAGCATGGCGACCCGCGTGGCTATGATGAACCCGCTGTACTGGCTTTCTGGCCACTACGGCGGCTACGGCCAGGCCACGGTGGCACCGCACTGGCGCATCAACGAGGGCCTTCTCGACACCGATGTCTCTGCTTGCACGGCTCCCAACATTGCGTGGGCTCTGTCCAAGTACGACGGCGTGGCCAGCGTGGCCTATACGCCGGTTTGGGGCCAGGGCCACGTGCTTGCCGAGCGCACCGGCACCGCGACGGCCAACCTGTTGGAGTGGGTCATCTCCTGCTGCGGGTAGGGGAGCGGCCGCTTTAACACGCAACGCAAAGGCGCCGGGGTGGTTTTCTTGCCACCCCGGCGCCTTATGCTTTGGCGGTTGTGAGAGAGCTGGCGGCCTGCCAGCCGCCCGCGATGGCCTAGGACAAGCCAAAGAGGCCCTTGAACCAGCTCACTAGGGCGTCCCAGAAAGAGCCGCCCGAGTTGGACGTATTGCTCGTGTCACCGCTGGTAGACGTGCTGTTCGACGTTGTCGTCACGCTTGCCGCCTTGGCCGAGTCGCCCATCGTAAAGCTGGTCTCGCAGCCGTATTCGGCGTCAAAGGCGCTGCGGTCGATCAGGCTCTGGCTCAGCTCGCCGGCGTTTGAGATGTCGTAGCTCGTCGTGTAGCTGCCCGTCACGGTTACCGTGTACTGAGAAGTGCCCTCGACCACGGTCTTTCCGCCGTTCACGATGGACACGGTGTTGCCCTGCGCGTCGACCACCTGGCCGCCCTCGGAGACGTTCAACGCCGAGACGGTCGAGTCGCCCGTGACGACCCACGTGGACGTGGCGTCGATGTTCACGGTGAGAGGCGTCTCGGACGTCGAGCCGTAGGCGTTTTGGCTCACGGTTGCCGCACCCGACCAAACCGTGCCCTGCGTAAGGTGGACGTCGGCCGAAGAGATCGTGTCGACGTCGATGTTACCGGCAAGCTCCTGCGAGATGCCCGTGAAGCGCACTGTGGCGCCGTTGGAGCCCGCGCTGCCCCAGTTGTTAGAGTCGTTTCCGGCAACCAACAGCAGGTCAGCGGCCGTGGAGTCAAAATCCAGCACCGTGTTCTTAAGCACGACGTCGGCCGAGGTGTTGGTGAGATAGAACATCGCGCCCGACTGGATGGCGCTCGACAGCGTGGAGTCCGCGGCTTGGAAGGTGGCCGTCTCGCCGGTGGTCGACTCGGCGTCGCCCGAGGTCGACTGGTAGATGATGATGCCGTCGGCCACCGGGTCAGAGCCGCTGGCCTGCGTGTTTGTACTGGTCAGCGTCGAGTTGTTGATAAGGACGGTGTTCAAGCCCTCCATGCCCACCAGCTGGCTGTCCTGCGAGGTGCCCGTGACGCCAGAGACCTCGATGTCGCCGGTGGAGTAGAGGATGGGCGAGCCAGACCCCTGGGTATTCAAGGTCGAGTTGGTGACGCTCACGTTTCCGCCGCCGCGGTCGGTGGCAACGGCGGCGCAGTGACCTCCTTGGGTGTTGACGGTGACCTCGTCGGCCACGATGGTACCGCCGTAGGTGGCGTCAAGGCCGCGCGAGTTGCCCGCGGTGGTCGAGATGCTCACGTTCTTGGCCCAAACCACGGCGTCGTTGGTGGCAAAGATGCCGTTGGAGCCCTCGCTGGTGGCAGACAGGCTGCTGTTTTGAATCTTAGCCGTCGAGTCCGAGCCCACAGCCAGCAGGATGGAGTTCAACCCGTAGAAGTTGCAGTTGTCGCCGTTGGTGTCGTCGCCCGACTTGGTAAGCGTGACGCCGTTTAAGCTAAGGGTGCCGCCGTTTTGGGCAAGCGCGGCGTTTTGGTCTGTGGTGCTGGCATCAATCGCCTGGTCAGAGACGCTGTTTGCGGCACCATCCGCCGTGACGGCGCCGCTAAAGGTGCCCGAGTAGTCAAACGTCATCGTGTTGGCGCCGCCGCCAAAGCCGCCGCCCGCACCGCCGCCGTCGGGAGGCTCACCGGGCTGGCCGTTCTGCTCGCCGCCGCCCATGCCGCCCGAAGGAGGCTCGCCGGGCTTGTCGGAGGAAGAGCCAGCGCCCGGGCCCGTGGTCGACGTCGTGGTCGTGCCCGTCGCCCCCGTAGCCGTGGTCTCGGCCGCGATAGCCGCCGTAGGAAGCGTCGAGAAGACCAGGGCCCCGGTTACCACCGCAATACCCACCTTGCGCATCAACGTGTCGGATCGTGAATCAAAGCTGCTCATGGTCTTCTCCTTTTTGACGTCGGGGCGGTCGCGAGGGGCTAAGGGCCAACAGGGGAGTGCGACCTTAGAAGGGAAGAGGAGAAATACCCTTCGCGACCGTCCCGTTGCTGCAAGTATCGCCCCGCCGCCGACGGCGTATGCACGGCGCGCGGCCTGTGCAAACACACAGCAAATCGTTGAACAGGCAGTTAAGCAGGCTAAACACAACCTTAAAGGCAAGAGGTGGTAAGGTGGGGAGAAAACCGTCACAGAAGGGATTCACCCATGCCGCAGCTCTCGCGTCGCTCTTTCTGCCTTGCCGCCCCTCTCGCCGCCTTCGCAGCCGCCGGGCTTTCTGCCTGCTCGGGTTCGTCGACATCCGGGTCGTCTTCATCCAGCGAGAAGACCACGTCCAGCGAGTCCACGACCACGACTTCGGCTTCTAACTCATCGGTCATCGATTCTGTGTCCTCCGACGACGCCTACGCCAGCGGCATCCACCACGCGACCATCGAGGTTGCCGACTACGGCACCATCGAGCTGGCCCTCAACGCCAACGTGGCCCCTATCACCGTCTCGAACTTCTGCAACCTGGCCAACCAGGGCTTTTATGACGGCCTTACCTTCCACCGCATCATCAGCGGCTTCATGATCCAAGGCGGGGACCCCAACGGAGACGGCACGGGCGGCTCCAGCCAAAACATCAAGGGCGAGTTCTCTAAGAACGGCGTCGAGAACCCCATCAGCCACGTGCGCGGCACCATCTCGATGGCGCGCTCGTCGGCCTACGACTCGGGCAGCTCGCAGTTCTTCATCATGCACAAGACCACCACAAGCCTGGACGGCCAGTACGCCGCCTTTGGCAGCGTGACCTCGGGCATCGAGGTCGTCGACGCGATTTGCGAGAAGGTCCAGGTAGAGGACTCGAACGGCACTGTAGCCGCCGCAAACCAGCCTGTCATCACTAAGATCACCGTCGTCGACTAGCGCCCGGACAATTTTGGAGGTTGTCGGTGGGGCAGGCGTCAAATCCGGACAATTTAAGAGGTTGTCGGCGCCGATAAGCTCTCGAATTGCCCGCTTTTGGCGAGAAACCCACCGACAAGTTTGAATTTTGTCCGCCGGGGCACCGCGGTCATAGCGGTATAAAACCTCGAACTAACGCGTGTTGCGTTATGCATGCTCCACTACCTTCTACCTGTGGATTTTGTAAAGCCCGCTTACCCACAGGTGTATACTTGTGTCACGAGAAGGGAGAAAACAGCATGTATCAGGTTGGCGAGTACGTTGTGCATCCGGGTCAGGGAGTCTGCAGGGTAGAGGATGTGACCCAGGGAGCAACCGCCACCTACCAGCTGCTTCCCATGGGCCAACCGCGCCCCATGCACATCAGTTACCCTGTGGCCTCCGAGTCGCGCCTGCGCCCGATCCTTACCCGCGCAGAAGCCCGCAGCGTCATCGAGAACTACCCCCAGATGGATCTCGACGGCTACAGCGATCGCTCCGTCGCGCTTGAAGAAGAGCACTACAAGAAAGAGATCCGCAACGGCTCGTGCCAGGACTCGGTTCGCGTGGTCAAGACCATAACGGCCAAGATTGCCGCCGCGCAGGAGAAGAACAAGAAGGCCCCCGTGGCCTACGAGCGCATCCTCAAGCAGGCCCGCGCCCGCTCGCTCGAAGAGCTATCGTGCGCTCTGGACTGCTCGCAGGAAGACGTTATCGCCCTGTTTGAGGAAACCAACAAATAACCGTTGTGTATCAAGTTGCGCCACTCGCGCCGCCCGCCAGCCCCTATTGGGTATGATTCAATTTCTACCCTTATGCTTTAGACACCTAAGGAGAAAGCATGGCTGCCGAGCAAAACGAGTCCACCAACCGCGCGATCATCACCGTCTTGGGTAGCGACCGCCCGGGCATCGTCGCCGCCGTGACCGGCGAGCTGGCCGGCCGCGAGGCCAACATCCTGGACATCTCCCAGACCATTCTGCAGGGCATCTTCACCATGACCATGCTGGTCGAGCTGGGCGAGGGCACCGAGTTCGCCTCCCTCAAGGCCGCCCTTGACCAGCTGTCCGGCACCCTGGGCGTCCAGATCACCCTTCAGCGCGAAGAGGTCTTTAAGTTCATGTACCGCCTGTAACCCGCAAGCCCCGCCCCGCGCCGCGCCTGCCGCGCTGGCGTCCCTTTTAAGGAGGCTGTGTTGTCTAACTTCGGTATCAAAGGTATTGGCCCCAGCTTAAGCTCGCTCGATACCTCGGCCATGACCCATGTGGCGGACGCCTATCCCATGCCTTCTGTGGGCATGGGAATTCCGCCGGTTGCCGAGAAGCTCTATCAGGGCTTCAAAGAGGTCGACGTTGTCCCGCAGGAGCTTTACGAGAAGTACGACGTCAAGCGCGGTCTGCGCAACGCCGACGGCTCGGGCGTGCTGGTGGGCCTCACGACCATCTCTAACGTTCACGGCTACAACAAGACCAACAACGGCGTCGTGCCAGACGAAGGCGACCTGATCTATCGCGGCTACCACATCGCCGACCTTATCGACAACGCCCAGGCAGAGGACCGCTTTGGCTACGAAGAAGTAGCCTATCTCCTCATGACCGGCTCGCTTCCCACGGCAGACGAGCTTAGCGACTTCAAGGCCCGCATTGATTCTCGCCGCCAGCTCCCCGAGGGCTTCCTGCACATCTTCCCGCGCACGACGTACAGCCAAAACATCATGAACGTCCTGCAACGCGCGACCCTGCTGCTGTACTCCTTCGATCCCACGCCCGACGACACCACGCCTACGCACGAGATCGACGTGGCCCTCTCGCTCCTTGGCCGCTGGCCCCGCACCGCCGCGGTGGCGCACGAGGCTGCCGTGGCCTCGGCCACCGGCACCAAGCTGCTGGTCCCGCCTCCCTGCGAGGGCTTCTCGATGGCCGAGACCCTGCTCGACGTCCTTCGCGGCGACCAGGGCTTCACCCACGACGAGGCCATGCTCTTGGACGTCATGCTCATGCTCCACGCCGAACACGGCGGCGGCAACAACTCCACCTTCACCACGCGCGTCCTCTCCTCGTCTGGCACCGACGCCTACTCGGCCTACGCGGCTGCCATCGGCTCGCTCAAGGGCCCCAAGCACGGCGGCGCAAACGCCAAGGTTGGCGCAATGATCGAAGACGCGTCCGAGAAGATCGACGATTGGACCAGCGAGGACCAGGTGGCCAGCTACCTCACCCGCGTTGTCCAGGGTTACGAGTTCGACGGCAGCGGCCTTATCTACGGCCTGGGTCACGCGGTCTACACCCTAAGCGACCCGCGCGCCGTCATCATCAAGAAGTACGCCCGCAAGCTCGCCGAGGCCAAGGGCCGCCAGCGCAAGCTGCAGCTTCTTGAGAACATCGAGAAGCTCGGCCCCCAGGTCATGCGCGACGTCAAGGGCACGACCAAGCCGGTCTGCGCCAACATCGACCTCTACACGGGCTTCATCTACTCGATGCTGGGCATCCCGCAGGACATGTACACGGCGATATTCGCCATGGCGCGCCTAGCGGGGTGGACCGCCCACCGCATGGAAGAGCTGTACGGAGCGGGGCGCATCATTCGGCCGGCGTACAACTCGGTGATGGGGGACGGGGAGTACGTTCCCATGAGCTTGAGGTAGGCGGCGAGAAGGGCTCGTCGTGCTTGTCCGGGGTGGCCTGGATTTTGTCGCTGTGCTCAAACAGTCCTGATTCGCACGGACGTGACATTAAGTCACGTCCGGCTCATGCGGAACTGCGCCATCGACAAAATCCAGGCCACCCCTGCGTTTGGCGGGGCGTTGCCCCGCAAACTAAGAAGCCCCGGTTGCAGGTCGTTCTGCAACCGGGGCTTTGTTGGTCCAAGGGTGGGACGGGTCTGTAGTGAAAAAGGGATTATTGAGAGTCGTTGGGCGCTTGCGGCGCGGGGGCGGTGGTGTTGTCGGCGTCGGAGGCCAGGGGCTCATCAGCCTCATCGGCGTCGTCCTCATCGTCGTCGTTCAGGACCAGGGGCTTGAAGCTGGCGGTGTCGCCGCCTAGGAGGGTCTTGCCGGCCTCGCGGACGTACTCCATGCGCTTGTGGCGCATCGCAGAAGAGAAGAGGTCGTTGTTGTCGTCCTCGTCCTCGACAACGGGCTCGGCGGCGGCTGCGGCCTGTGCGGCCTCGACGGTGGTGGCTACCAGGCGCTTGGGCGAAGACGGCGCTGCGTCGGCCATCTGGACGCGGGTAAGCTTGTGCTGGCGCTTGGTCTTAGAGAACAGCGGCACGTACTCAAAGATGATGCTCGAGCTCTCAAGGCCGTACCACTTGGCGGGGCTGCCGCACATACGGCGAATGAGGTACTTGAACTCCATGACGCGCTGGTCAAAGCCGCGCATGTCCGTCTCGGGAGAAACAACCTTGCGAATCAGGCAAAAACGGAAGTCGCCCACGTTGGAGTGCTCGCGGTAGATCGAGTACTTGTGGTTTTGCGAGGCGATCTGGTTGTTCTCCACCAGGTCGGCCACGATCTGGTACAGGTAGGTGTTCACGCGCTGGTTGACCTTGAAGCCCAGGCGCAGCTGGATCTTAAAGAGGAAATCGGTGTCAAAGTTGTTGACGATGTACTCGTGCGTGAAGGGCTCGTCGGTCACCTGGACGTTAAGGAAGTAGTAGGCCTTGGCGCGCTTGGGGCGCTTGTCCAGGATCGAGTACAAAACGTCGCGGTCCAGCTTGTCAAAGGACGAGTCGTTGGTGAGAAACACCAGGTTGTCGGCCAGCAGGGGATAGTCCTCGTCGTGCGAGAGGTCAAAGAGCTGGTCCAGGTACTTGTCCACGGGCAGGAAGACCGTCTGGGTGCGCTCGATGGCGGTGCCGCGGCGCCAGACGTACATTACGATGAAGAGGGCCGCAGCCAAGATGATCATGACGTAGCCGCCATCAAAGAACATGGTGAGGCACGAGGCAAAGAACATAATCTCGATCGCGCCAAAGATGACGGCAAACAGGGCCGCGCCAGCCGGCTTCTTGCGAACAAAGGCCAGGTAGCTGGTAAGAAGCGTGGTAGTCATCAGCATGGTGACGGTGATTGCCAGGCCGTAGGCGGCCTCCATGCGCTCCGAGGTCTGGAACAGCAAAATGATGAAGATCGTGCCTACCCACATGATGTTGTTTACCAGCGGGATGTAGAGCTGACCCTTGGTCTCGGACGGGTAGTTGATGCGCATGTGGGGCATGAGGTCCAGGCGCACGGCCTCGGAGACCAGGGTATACGAACCCGTGATCAGCGCCTGCGAGGCGATGATGGCCGCCACGGCAGAAAGCACGATGGCAAACGGGCGCAGCATCTCGGGCAGCATCTGGTAGAAGGGGTTGACCACGCCAGAAAGCGCGGGGTCGGCCGGGTTGCAGCTAAGCAGCCAGGCACCCTGGCCCAGGTAGTTCAAGATCAGGCAAGCCTTGACGAAGGGCCAAGACACGTAGATGTTGGACTTGCCCACGTGGCCCATGTCGGAGTACAGGGCCTCGGCGCCGGTGGTGGCCAAGAAGACATAGCCCATGACCTGCAGCCCGCTCTTGTTGACGGGGCTCACTAAGAACTGGATTCCATAGATGGGGTTCAAGGCCTTGAGCACCACGGGGTTGCTGAACATGTTGAGAAGACCCGCGCCGCCCAGGAACAAGAACCACAGCGTCATGATGGGGCCAAAGGCCTTGCCGATCGACGAGGTGCCTGCGCGCTGCACGGCAAACAGCACGCACACGATAAGAATCGTGATGATCACAACGCGCGACTGCCCGGCGCCCAGAAGCGCATAGCCTGCCGGGATGGTGCGCAGGCCCTCGATGGCGGTGGTGACGGTGACGGCAGGCGTCAGGATGCCGTCGGCCAAAAGCGCCGCGCCGCCTACCATGGCGGGAAGGATCAGCCACTTGCCGCAGCGGCGCACCAGGCTGTAGAGGGCAAAGATGCCGCCCTCGTGGTGGTTGTCTGCCTTCATGGCAATGACCACGTACTTGATGGTGGTGACCAGGGTCAGGGTCCAAATGACCAGGGAAAGCGCGCCTACGATCAAGTCCTGGCTTACGGTGGCGATGCCGCCGTTGTTTGCCACGATGGACTTCAAGGTGTACATCGGGCTGGTGCCAATGTCGCCGTAGACCACGCCGAGGGTAACTAGAATCATGCTCGCCGAAAGCGGGATCCCCGCGTTCTTGGCGCGACGCGCGCGGACGGTAGCCGCCGTGTCCTTTGCGGATGCAGCCATGAGACTCCAAATCCAAATGAAAACGTGCTGAATAGGGCTAAACCAGTATAGCCATTTGGAATGTTTTTTGACCCGCGTACAAAAGCCCCTCAACCTGCGCTTTTGGCAAGACGAAATACAGCGAGGAAAAATAGTTACGTACTTGTGACCATTTTGTGCAGGGCAAAGGCTAATTTGTGCGATAAACTGCGAATTTAATATCGATTTTCTCACGCAGGGGAAGCCGGGTGAGATTCCCGCACGGACCCGCCACTGTGAACCGGTCAAGCCGGAAAGTCAGAGCGTCTGCCGAGAGAAGCGCACGCAAGCGGCGAGCGTCCGCGCGCGTGCCATAATATGGGGTTAGGTTGCGTGGCGAATACGGGTCGCGCGGTCCAGCGAGGGGCCGCGCGGCTTTTTGTTTGCTGCCTGACTTGCTTTGTTTTGTGGGTTCATGAAAGGAGAAAGACAGTGAACAGAAAGAAGAGCCTGATCCAGCGCGCATTTGCGCTGGTCATGGCACTGGTTCTCGCGGGGGGGCTTGTACCTTCCACAGCGTTTGCCTCGACCTTTAAGTCGGCGACGCTCCAGATTGCCTATGACGTTGACGGCGATAAGGTCAACGACATGGTGGTCAACAAGACCTTCTATTACACCGGCGACAAGACCCTGGGTGACCTCTTTGAGGCCGCAAAGCAGGGCGGCTACATCCACAACTACGAGTTTGCGGAATCTAAGTACGGTGTGTACCTCAACAGTGTCACTGGCACCGATCTTAAAGAGCACGCCAACGGCCAGGACGAAGACGAGACGGTCGCCTACTACTGGGCCAACTACAAGAACGGTGAATACGCCTGCACTGCTTGCCAGAAGGACGATGCGCTGACCGATGGCGTGACTTTCTCGTTTGACATCGAGGCCTACGACGCTAAGACCTATGCCCCGGTTGCCCCTCTCGCCTACGACTGGAAGTCTGCCGAGAAGGCCACCCTTGCCGAATATGTCCTTGGCGAGCAGACCACCGGTGCCACCCTGCAGCTTGCTCGCGATGCTGATGGCGATGGCAAGAGCGAGATTGTCCTCAACAAGGTTTACGGCTTCAAGGACGGCGCGACCGTCGGCGACCTCTTTGCTGCCGCCAAGGCCGCCGGCGACATCAAGGACTATGTCTTTGAGGATTCCGGCTACGGTCCCTACCTGGTGAGCGTTACCCTCGAGGATGGCACCGAGATTAACAACGGCCCGTCCTTCTCTAGCTACTGGGCAAGCTACGCAAACGGCGATTACAACAACGCCCCCAAGCAGACCGATGCCCTCAAGGACGGCACGAAGTACCAGTTTGACTACACGGTGGCCGACGGCTCCGTCAAGGCTGCCGACTGGTCCAAGGCCGATCAGCCCACGACTTCCACCACCGTGGTCAACTCCGGCGATGACGTCATCCCTGTCGATCCCGAGGCTCCTTCGGTCAACAAGTACGACGCCGACAAGGCTGCCCTTCTCCTTGAGAACCTCGCTGCTCGCTTCAAGAAGGGTGGTGCCGACGCTTCCATCTCCAACACTACCTTTGAGGCTGCTATTGCCCTCAACCAGCTGGGCATGGGTGCCCAGATTGATGCCGACGCCATTCTCGCCAATGTCATGAGCCAGTCGACCGAGAATACCTTTAGTGCCGGCACCTGCGCCAAGTACATCCTTGCCCGTACCGCTGCCGGTGTCGACTGCACCAAGGTGACCTTCTCCGACGGAACCGTTCGTAACTTCGTGGCCGAGATGAACGATATGTTCAGAGACCAAATCCCTGGTGTTTACGAAGCCGTGTGCATTCTGCCGGTTTACCAGACCTATGCCGACAACACTGGTCGTGAGGCCAAGCTTATCGAGGCCATCCTTGCCTCTCAGAACGAAGAAACGGGCTTGTTTGGCTACACCGGCTACGAGGATAGCCAGACCACGGCCCAGGCCATCGTTGCCCTTCTCCCGTACCGCAACTCCCGCTCTGACGTCAAGGATGCCATCGAGAAGGCTGTTGACGCCCTCTATGCCCAGCAGGTCGAGGACGGTGGCTTTGCTAACAATTATGGCGGCCACACCAGCAACCTTGACGCCACCGCCGCCGTTATCGTTGCGCTGACCTCCCTTGGTTATGACTGCGCCGAGGGCGAGGACCTCACCACTTCCAACGGCTCCACCCCTCTGGGCTGGCTTGTTGCCCAGGCCGACCAGGAGAGCCTTGACAACTTCGAGGACACAACGGACTGGGACGAGACGATGTCTGCCGCGACTGCTGTTCTGGCCCTTACCGCAGACGCACAGTTCAACGCCAACGGTTCCTTTGCTGCTTATAGTTTCAAGACCGTCGATCGCAACGGCGAGCAGGTGAAGCCGGCCGAGGACACCACGACCAACAACACCACCACTACCAAGACGACCACTAAGAAGAACGTTCCTTCTACCGGTGACGAGTCCGTGGCCGGCGTGGCTGTTCTCGCCATCGCCGTCGCCGGCGGTGCCGTGGTCCTCGAGGCCAAGCGCCGTCGCAACGCCGCGTAAGGAGTTATTTCAATGAGTGACGAGAAGCTCGATAAGGACCTCGAGACCGAGGTCGATCAAGAGGTCGAGGCCACCAAGGTCGCCGAGAAACCCGAGGCCGCCAAAGAGGCCGAGCCTCCTGCCGAGCCTGTCGTCACGGCGGGCGAGACGCGCGTCTCGCCCGCAACGGCTAACACCCAAAGCGAGGACGGCCAGAAGGACGCCGCGACCAAGCGCAACCGCATGGTTGCCGTCGTGGCGTGCTGCCTGGTCGCCCTCGCGGCTTTGATTGGCGGGGTAGGGTACGTCTCGGGCGCCTTTGGCGGCGCGGACCAGACCTCGCAGACGACCGCGGCTCAGAAGGCAGATGACTCGTCTGAGGACAAGTCGGCGCAGTCGCAGCAGGCCGATGAGGGAAAGGCCGACGAGGCTGTCTCTGCCGATGCCGCGGCGACTGCGGAGCAGCCTGCCGAGCAGCCTGCCGAGCAGCAGGACCAGACCGCCCAGACCGACGCGTCCGCCTCGGTCGATAACGGCACCTCTTCAAGCAACGCAGGAGGTTCTTCCTCGGGGGATACCTCGTCGTACTCCGGTACCGGCGAGGTAGTCGAAGAAGAGCCTGCCCCACAGCCCGAGCCCACCCCGGCTCCCGCGCCCGCGCCTGAGCCCGAGCCCACGCCCGCCCCGCAGCCGGCGACCATCACGGTCTACGTGAGCATCGACAGCTCGCGCGCCAACCACTACGACTCCAGCTGGCCCACCAGCATGGGCGGCGGCACCGTCACCCTCTCGGAAGGCTCGAGCGTCTACGACGCCCTGTGCGCCCTGGGCGTGAGTGTGGGTGGCAGCTCGAGCTACGTGAGCTCAATCAACGGTCTTTCCCAGATGGCCTGCGGCTCTATGTCTGGCTGGACCTACAACGTGAACGGCGTTTATGCCAACAAGGCAGCCGGTAAGTACATTCTTTCTGGTGGCGAGACGGTCAATTGGGTCTACACGACCAATGACGAGCCCACCATGCCGATGTAACCATGCCAGCCGCCCAAACCTTAGCCGAACTTTTCCACCCCGCGGTAGCCATGCTCTACTGCGGGGTGGCTCTTGTTTTGGCGATGTCTTCTATGCAGCCCGTCTACTTGGTGCTCACCTTCTTGGGCCAGCTCGCGTGGTCGGCCTGCCTGGGGCGAGGCTCGGCGCTCTCAAAACTTGTATGGCAGGCGCCGCTGGTGCTTATCTTGGCCGTTGCCAACCCGATCTTCTCGCCGTCTGGATCGACCGTTCTGTTGCGTGTGGGCACGTGGAGCCTCTATCTAGAGAGCCTGATCTACGGAATCTGCCAGGGCATTATGCTATGCAACAGCCTCATGGCCTTCTCTAATGTGTCCGAGATCTTGACGTCCGACAAAGTAATGGAGGTCATGGCGCGCAGGCTTCCCACCGTGGCGCTGATGATCTCGATGACCATGCGGCTGATCCCGCGCTATACCCGTCGCGGCGCCGAGGTCATGGACGTTAGCGCGGCGTGCACGTCTTCGGGCGCGGCCGGCGGGCGGCGCGGGCGGCTGCGCGAGGCCATGCGCCTGTCGACGGTGCTTTTGGGCTGGGGCATGGAGGACTCGCTTCAGACGGTTGACTCGATGGCGGCGCGCGGCTGGCAGTCGGGCGCACGGCGGACGACGTACTCGCGCCGGCGCTTTGGGTGGCTGGACCTGGTTGCCGCGCTGGGGGTTGGCGGTGTGGGTCTTCTCGCCTTTGTGTGCGCGGTGGCGGCATCTGGCCAGATGCACTTTTACCCGCGCATCACGGGCATCGCGCCGTGGTTTAGCTATGCCCCCTACGTTGTGTTCTTTGCGGTCCCGCTGGCGGCCGCGCTGTATGAGGAGTTGTCGTGCAAGCAGTGACAGGTGCGGCCATCGAGGCCCGCGATTTCTCGTTTGCCTATCCCGGCGCAAAGGCGCCCGTGTTAAGGGGCATCGACTGGCGCGTCGAGCCGGGCGAGTTCCAGTTGTTGGTGGGCTCGACGGGCTGTGGCAAGACGACCCTCATGCGCTGCGCGGTGCCGTCACTGGCACCCGCGGGGGATAGGGGCGGCAGCCTTGAGTGCCCCGGGTTTGTGGGCTACGTGGATCAAAACCCCGCTAACCAGGTGGTTTGCGACACCGTGTGGCACGAGCTGGCTTTTGGGCTAGAGAACCAGGGCGTGCCGCAGGCACAGATGCGCCGGCGCGTGGCTGAGGTCGCGCACTTCTTTGGCATCGCCCCCTGGTTTCGCCGCCGTACCGACGAGCTTTCGGGAGGCCAGCAGCAGATCGTGGTCTTGGCGGCCGCCCTTGCCCTGCGCCCCAGTGTGCTGCTGCTTGACGAGCCAACGTCCCAGCTAGATCCAGTAGCCGAGAAGAACTTCGCGCATGCCCTGTTTCGCGTTAACCGCGAGCTGGGCATCACCGTGGTTGTGTGCACGCACGCGCCTGAGGCCATGGCGGAGTACGCGACCTCGGCCGTGCGCCTGGGGGCAGACGGCCTGGTACCCGC
>CAVGOA010000003.1:0-66089 GCA_963630635.1 Paludibacteraceae bacterium | reverse complement strand
CGCTACTCCCGTGCGGGCGATTGGGTGCTGCGCGGTTTTGACCTGTCGTGCGGCCCCGGCGGCATCCACGCGCTGGTGGGCGGCAACGGCTGCGGCAAGTCGACGCTGCTCAAGGTCATCGCGGGCGTCTTGAAGCCCGAGCGCGGCCGGGTGCAGAACAACCTGCGCGCCAGCCAGGCTCTTTTGCCCCAGAACCCCAAGGCTCTTCTCGTCTGCGACTCGGTGGCAGACGAGCTGCGCGAGTGGCAGAAGAGCTGCGGCTACACCGACGCCGATATCGCGCGGGCGATGGACGAGTTTGGCCTGGTGGGCATGGACGAGCGCCACCCTTACGA
Organism: Paludibacteraceae bacterium; assembly: GCA_963630635.1. GTDB lineage: Bacteria > Actinomycetota > Coriobacteriia > Coriobacteriales > Atopobiaceae > Paratractidigestivibacter. Next base: position 65,754 of record CAVGOA010000003.1, on the reverse strand, counting down.
CCTGTCTGGCGGCCAGCAGCAGCTTCTGGCCTTTGCCAAGCTGGCACTCACGCGGCCGCGCCTGCTCTTGCTGGACGAGCCCACCAAGGGTCTGGACCCTGCGGCCGAGGTCATCTTGGCCCGCACGATGCGCCGGCTTGCGCAAGACGGGGTGACCCTGGTCGTCTCGTCCCATGACCTGGCCTTGGTTGCCCTTCTGGCAGATACCGTGACGTTGGTTTTTGACGGCGAGTCGGCCTGCGATGAGTCTGCGGCCGAGTTCTTTGACGGCAACATTTTCTATCGCCCGGTCAAGACCGGCTTCGCGCGCCGCTGGCTTGCACAGGAGGGCGCATGAGCCGCTTTGTGAGAAACGCCGTCGAGGTCGCGGCCCTGGTGCTGGTGCCCGCGACCCTTGGCGTGTGCGCCGCCACCGGTCTTGAGCAGGGCGCCCTTCTCACCGTGGGCGCGGCGCTTGCGGCCATCGCGGTTTTCTTCGCGGGCTTCGAGACCTCGCGCCCGGCCCTGCGGCAGATCATGCCAACGGTCGTGCTGGCCGCCCTTGCCGCCGCGGGCCGCGCCATCTTTGCGCCCATCCCCGATTTCAAGCCCGTGAGCGCCATCTGCATCATCGCGGGTATCTGCTTTGGGCGCAGAAGCGGCTTTATGACCGGAGCCCTTGCGGCCTTGACCAGCAACTTCTTCTTTGGCCAGGGGGCATGGACCCCGTGGCAGATGTACGCCTGGGGACTTATCGGCTACCTTGCGGGGGTGCTGGGCAGCGCGGGTCTTTTGCGCCGTCGCTGGGTTCTTCTCACCTTTGGGTTTCTCTCCGCGATGCTCTATGGCCTGCTGCTCAACGGCTGGTATGTGATCGGCTATGTCCACCCGCTTACCTGGCCTGCGGTTTTGGCCGCCTACGCCGCCGGCTTCCCGCTGGATTGCGTCCACGGAGTGGCCACTGTCGTCTTTCTCCAGGCCCTCTACGCTCCCTGGCTGCGCAAACTGAACCGCATCAAGACCAAGTACGCCCTCGCCGCCCGCTAGGCCCTTCTCGCCGCCACCCGACGGCAAGTAAAATCGCCGCTTATGGGAATTCCTCAACTCCCATAAGCGGCGATTTTCCCGTGTATATTCCCACAACCGTTAAATCCGCCGGCGAGGAGCCCTCCGAACTTCCCATAACCGTCGATTTCCCCGGCGCGGCCCGCGGCGAGAAGACCTAGTGGCGCCGTGCCTCGTGGCGGCGGCGCAGCTCGTCGCGGCGGGCCAGGAAGTCGGCCGAGCTTAGATGCTTTCCTTCTTCGCGCAGGTGGCGGCGCTCCTCGCGAAGCTCCATCGCGATCTCGTGGGCGTGCTCGTGGTGCTCGTGGACAATCTCGCGCAGGTCATGCGGGTGCTCGGCAATCTCGTGCGCGGCCTCGACGGGGTGCGCCGCCACCGCGCGCACGCTCAGGCTCGTGATCACGGGGATGACCAGCACCGTCAGGGCGCCCGCGCACACCAGCACGCTCGCCATCTCTTCGCCCATCGCCCCAGCGCTCACGGCGGCCTCGGTCAAGGCAACGATCAACGGCAGGGCCATCGTGCAGTACAGCGACGCCGAGATCTTCTCGCCAAGAGGCATGCGTCGCGTCTCGGGGAAGACCTGCAAGCTCACCAACAGGGGAATCGCGCGGACCACCAGCAGCAGCGCCACGAAGCCCACAAGCAGCCTCGCGTGGCTGCCCACCGCCGCGAAGTCGATTCCAATGCCCGAGTACACAAAGAAGACCGGGACAAAGAGACCGTTGCCCATGGCCTCGACCTTGTCCATCAGGCGGTGGCCGTGGTCGGCGGGCATGATGTGGCGCAGGATGAAGCCGGCGGCAAAGGCGGCCAGCACGGCGTCCAGGTTAAGGACGGCGGCCAAGGCGAGAAGGACGCACAACAGCGCCACCGTCGCGCGAAGCGTGGGCTGCGAGCTGCTCTCGGCGTTGTCTCGCAGGAACCCAGAAAGGCGGGAACCCAGCTCGCGCGCCCGCTTGCCCTGCACGGCCACAAGAACGCAAAACGCAACGAAGCCCAGTAAAACGGCCACGTTTGCCGCCATCGAGCGACTGGGCGAGAGAAGCAAGGACATCGCCACGACGGGCCAGATCTCTCCCATGGCGCCGTAGGACTCGATGACCTCGCCCACGCTCGTGTGGCCCAGGCCGCGGTCGCGCATGATGGGGACCAGCGTGCCGTAGGCCGTGGTGGTCAGCGCGATCGCGAAGGCAGCGGTGCCCGTCTGGTCTAGGCCCAGGCCCAGAAGGGGAGTGATGAGAAGCCCGATGCCAAAGCTCACGGCCCAACAGACGCTGGCGTGCTGGCCCATCTTGCCCGTGAGCTCGCGCAGGTCAAGCTCATAGCCGGCCATAAGAAACAAAAAGCCCATGCCCAGGCGGCTCACCAGGTCAAGACCCGGCGTCGACGAGACCAGCCCCAGGCACGCAGGCCCCGCGATCACGCCGGCTGCCACAAAGAAGACGACCTCTGGCACCGGGCGGCCCGGGATAAGGCTCGCGACAAACGAGCAGATAACCACGGCGACCATCATCACCGCGAGCATGCAAAGGTTGGCGACCACAAATCCTCCAAGCTTCGAAGCACAAACGCTCTTCTCGTACCCAATACCGCGGGGCACGATGCCCGGCGCTGCCAATTTGCAGGAATTGTCACTTCTAAGCCCGCCCCTTTACAGAGAAGGGCGTTTTCCTATAGCATGTGAACGTTTCATGCCGTGCGCGGCGTCAGCGCCGCATACTAAAGGAGATGTGCATGTCCGGACACTCTAAGTGGGCTACCACTAAGCACAAGAAGGCCGCTATCGACGCCAAGCGCTCTTCTCTGTTCTCTAAGCTTTCCCGCAACATCACCGTTGCTGCCAAGCTCGGCGGCGACCCCAACCCCGATAACAACGCCACCCTCGCGGCCGCCGTTGCCCGCGCGCGCATGGTCTCCATGCCCAACGCCAAGATCAAGGCCGCCATTGACAAGGCCTTTGGCGCCGGCGCCTCTGCCGCCGACTACAAAGAGGTCGACTACGAGGGCTACGGTCCCGCCGGCGTCGCTCTTTACGTCGAGTGCCTGACCGATAACCTCAACCGCACCGCTGCGGACGTGCGCTCTGCCTTTACCCACGCGGGCGGCAACCTTGGTACTTCCGGCTCCGTTGCGTTCCAGTTCGAGCGCAAGGGCTCCATCGCCGTTGACAAGGTGATCAAGTCCGAGGAGAAGAAGGTCGCCGATCGTCCCAACGCCGTGGACGAGGACGAGTTCATGATGGCCGTGGCCGAGGCCGGTGGCGAGGACTACGAGGACGCCGGCGAGGAGTGGATCGTCTGGACTGCTTTCGAGAAGCTCCAGGAGGTCCAGAAGGGTCTTGAGGCCCAGGGCATCGAGGTCAAGGGTAGCGAGCCCTCCCGCGTTCCCACCACCCCCACCGACGTCTCGGTCAACGACGCCAAGAAGGTCCAGCGCCTTGTCGACAAGCTCGAGGAGCTTGAGGACGTCCAGAACGTCTACCACACCATGAACATGACCGACGAGATCGCCGAGGCCCTGGCCGAGGACGAGTAAGTCTTACCGCACCACATGCAACGCAAAGGGCAGCCGGTCCACTCGCGACCGACTGCCCTTTTTCATGCCCAGAGGCCCTTGCGTGAACATTTTTTACGAAAGACGGGCGCACTCGAGCGATTTGTTGAGCTGCCGAGCAGTTTTGCTTACAAAACCCCAGTTGGCGCGAAGCCAAAATCAAAGTGCGGCAAGCAAATCGTTTGAGTGCGCCCGTCTTTCGTACTTTTTGTTTGGCGCCCTTACTCCACGGTGGCGTAGAAGCTGGTCCAGCCGTGGCCCGAGAGGATCGAGTTGATCTGGTCGCACAGCTGCGTGCGCGTGAAGTTGCCCGAAGGGATAAGCTCGATGACCTCGCGCAGGTCGTCGTTGAAGTCGAAGACCTGCGACTTTAGCACCACGTCCAGGCGCGAGACCGTGGCATAGCGAGAAACCCCCGGGGCAAAGAGCATGTCCACGAGGTTTTGCAGCTCGCCGTAATCTTCTGAGACAAAGTCCATGGGGCACCTTTCGTTTCCTGCGCGTCAAACGTATCCGAGGATTGTAAAAGAAGCGGGCGCAACTTCACTATACTTTTGAGCCAGCATCCAACTAAGGAGGATATCTTATGCCAAACGCGTATGAGGCAATGAACGACGCCCAGCTTGACGCCGCGATCGCCCAGCTCGAGGCCCAGGCGGCCGACCTCAAGGCCCAGGGCCTGGCCCTGGATATGGCCCGCGGCAAGCCCAGCCAAGAGCAGGTCGACCTCTCTAAGCCCATGCTCGACGAGCTCAATTCCTCTAGCGACCTTTCCGACGCCGGCGTTGCGGCCGACAACTACGGCGCGCCCGACGGCCTGCCCTCTGCCCGTGCCTTTGCGGCCGAGCTTCTGGGCGTCGACGCGGCAAACGTGCTGGTCATTGGTTCGTCCAGTCTTAACCTCATGCACGACACCGTGGCCCACGCCTATACCCACGGCATCGCCGGCAACACCCCCTGGTGCAAGCTCGACAAGGTCAAGTTCCTGTGCCCGGCGCCCGGCTACGACCGCCACTTCACCGTGACCGCCCACTACGGCATCGAGAACATCCCCGTTCCCATGACTCCCAACGGCCCCGACATGGACGTCGTGCGCGACCTTGTCGAGAACGACCCCGCCGTCAAGGGCATCTGGTGCGTCCCCATGTACGCCAACCCCACCGGCATCACCTACAGCGACGAGACCGTGCGCGCCTTTGCCGCATTGAAGCCCGCCGCCTCCGACTTCCGCATCTTCTGGGACAACGCCTACTGTGTCCACACCTTCGAGGGCGAGGGCGACAAGCTCCTTAACATCTTCGACGCGCTGGCCGAGGCGGGCGCCCAGGACCTGGTCTACGAGTTTGCCTCGACCGCCAAGGTGACCTTCCCCAGCTCGGGCATGGCCTTCATGACCGCCAGCCCCGCAGACATCGCCGAGATCCACGCCGATTTTGCCACTGCCCGCGTTTCTCCCGAGAAGATCTCGCAGCTCGCGCACGTCAAGTTCTTGAAGGACACCGACGGCGTCCGCGCCCACATGTCCAAGCACGCTGCCATCGTGGCCCCGCGCTTCAAGCTGGTGCAGGACAAGCTCGAGGCCGGCCTGGCCGACCTGGGCGTTGCCACCTGGACTAAGCCCAAGGGCGGCTACTTTGTATCCTTCGACGGACCGACCGGCTCGGCCAAGGCAATCGTGGCCCTGGCGGCCGAGCTGGGCGTAAAGCTCACCCCCGCGGGCGCTACCTGGCCTTACGGCAGCGATCCGGCCGACACCAACATCCGCATCGCGCCCACTTTCCCCACGCTCGAAGAGCTGGGGCAGGCCCTCGACGTCTTTGTCGTGGCGGTCAAGCTCGTCTCGGCGCGTCTTGCCAAGGCAGCGCGCGCGTAAGGGCTTCTCGCCAAAAGCGCAGGCCCGCGCACCCCTCGCGGCGGTTCTGTAGTTTTGCGACCAAATGGACGCCTTGTTCTTTTCGAACAGGGCGTCTTGCTTTACTCTAAAAAATTGCGTTTAAAAATCCGGTCGCGCGAGCGGCCTTTGGGAAAGGCTCCATCACATGGCGGACAAGCCCCAGGACAAGGTAAAGACAGCAGCCGAGAAGGGCCAGGCGGCCGACAAGCCCAAGGCCAAGAAGAAGCCCGGCGAGATGTCGGGGCCGGTAAAGGTCCTGGTCGCGGTCTTTGCCGTGCTCATGGCGGCCTCGATGATGCTGCCGTCCCTCTCGGCCATCTATAGTGTTCTGACTGCCGACGCAGCGTCTTCTTCGTCCTCGAGCTCTGACACGTCGAGTGACTCTTCCAGTGATTCGAGCGACAGCTCGTCTGAGTCCAGCGACTCTGCCGACGAGTCCAGCGACTCCACCGCCGATGACTCCACGACCGACTCTGCCGAAGACACCTCCGACGCCGAGTATGCGTCGGTGGACGAGAAGTACCAGTCTGCCGTTGCCTCCCTCGAGGAGAAGTACGCCGCTGACAAGACCAACCTGGCCACCCTGCTCAACCTGGGCCAGAAGTACATGACCTGGGGCGTCTCGGTCACCTATGTGGCCACGACCGACGCCTCGACCAGCCACGCCAACCAGCTGCTCGAGAAGGCCCGCACCTACTACAGCGAGTACCTGGCCATCAAGGATTCCAACGCCGTCAAGGTCGACATGGCCCTTTGCAAGTACTACGAGGAGGACACCACGGCCGCTACGACGGAGCTCGAGACCCTGACCCAGGAGGCCCCCGACTATGGCCCCGCATGGGCCAACCTCGGCGTGGTCTACGAGGCCGCCAGCCGCACCGACGACGCCAAGACCGCCTACAACAAGGCTATCGAGACCGACGCCAGCGACGAGTACGGCGCCAAGTCCTACGGCGAGAGCCGCCTGTCGTCCATCGAGTCCAGCGAGTCCAGCTCCACCACCTCGACCTCGACCGACCTGGCCGACGCGTCGAGCGACGGCACCACCACCAGCTCCACCAGCTCGAGCGGCCTGTCGGGCCTCTCCCAGACCTTGTCCAGCATGTCTGGCACCAGCTTCTAGCAGATAGGAGTGCATCTAATATGAGCATCTCAATCGAGAAGAGCACCCAAGGCAACACCGTCACCCTGGCCGTCACCGGCGAGGTCGACGTCTCCAACGCCTCTGAGCTTCGCGCCCAGGCCGACGCCGTTTTGGCCGACGGCTTTACCGACGAGCTTGTTGTTGACCTTTCCCAGGTTCCTTACATCGACTCAACGGGTATAGGTGTCCTTGTGGGCGCGGCGCACCGCGCGCAGGAGGCCGGCGCCTCCCTGGCCGTCGCCAACCCGCAGAAAAACGTCGAGAGGGTCCTGGGTCTTCTCGGCGTAAGCGCGGACCTCAACATCCGCTAAGCTCAAGCGATAGGTTTCGCGCGGCCGCACTTGCCCGCGCGATGAATGAAAGGGAACCGTCTGTGTTTGGCATAGGAGAGACAGAGCTCGTCCTCATCCTGGTCTTTGCGTTCATGATCTTTGGCCCGGACAAGCTCCCCGGCATGGGAAAGACCCTGGGCCGTGCGCTTCGCCAGTTTAGAAACGCCCAGGAGGGCTTTAGCCAGGTTGTCCAGACCGAGATCGTGGATCCCGCGACCGAGGCCATGAGCGACACGCCCAAGAAGCCCAACCGTCAGCGCCAGGCCAACCTGGACGAGGATGCTGACATCGAGACGACCGACGGCGAGAAGACCGCACCCAAGAAGAGCGAGTCCTTCGCCGAGCGCAAGCGCCGTCTTGAGGCCGAGCGCAAAGCCGCCGAGGCCGCTGCCGCCGCAGAGGCCGCCGCGACCGAGGAGGCCGGCGACGCCGACGCCGCGGCCGCCGAGGGCGAGCAGGCCGCCGTGACCGCCGCCGAGGCCGCCGAGCCCGTCTCTGCACCCGCCGAGCCCGAGGCTCCCAAGAAGCCCACGGCCGCCGATCTCTACTCCATGAAGCGCCCCGCCAAGGTCGAGGAGGCCCCGGCCGCAGGGGCCGAGCCCGTCTCCGCGCCCGCCGAGCCCGCTGCCCAGGCCACCGAGGCCCCCACTGACGCCAACGCCACGAAGGAGGCCTAGGAACATGCCTATCGGTCCCGCACGCATGCCGCTCTTCGACCACATCGGGGAGCTTCGCCGCCGACTGACCATCATCGTGGTCTCGGTCTTTGTCTGCGCCATCATTATCTACTTTGCCACGCCCGCGCTCATCGGCCTCATGATGGACCAGATCGCCGAAGCCATGCACGGCGGCAGCCTCTACGTCTTCACCGCGCTGGGCGGCTTCACGATTCGCTTTAAGGTGGCCTGCTTCTTCTCGGTCATCATCTGCGCGCCCATCATCATCTGGGAGATCATGGCCTTCTTCCTGCCGGCCCTGAAGCCCAACGAGCGCAAGTGGGTCGTTCCCACCGTGGCTGCCATGGTCGTCTTGTTCTTCCTGGGCATGATCTTCTGCTTCTTTGTGATCCAGTCCGCCGCCTTTGGCTGGCTGCTTGACCAGTCCTTCGAGTTCGCCCAGACCATGGCCGACGCCGAGGACTACCTCAACATCTACATGATGCTCGAGATCGGCTTTGGCATCGCCTTCCAGTTGCCGCTGGTCATCTTCTACCTGTCGATCCTGCACCTGGTGCCGTACAAGACCTTCCGCTCGCAGTGGCGCTACGTCTACGTTGGCCTCATGATCTTGAGCGCCGTGGTCACGCCGGACGCCTCTCCTGTGACCATGATCTTGATGTTCGCCGCGCTGATCGCCCTGTACGAGGTCGCCCTGTTTGTCGCCCGCTACGTCATCATCGCGCGCGACGGCAAGGCTGCCCTCAAGTGGACGCGCGAGGATTACGAGCAGCACGAGCTCGATAAGCTCTAGACCGGACGGGGGATCCGTTGAAGCTAATCGTTACCGAGAAAAACGACGCCGCCGGCCAGATTGCGCGCCTTTTGTCGCAGTCTGGCAAGCCTAAGGCCGACAAGGTCTACGACACGCCCGTCTTTCGCTTTGAGATGGGCGGGGAGGAGTGCGTGACCATCGGTCTTCGCGGCCATATCCTGCAGCCGGATTTCCCCACCGAGCTTAAGTTCGACAAGAACGAGGGCTGGTACGCCGTGAGCGCCGAGGGCGAGATCATGCCCGCCGACCTGCCCGACGGCCTCGAGCGCCCGCCTTACAAGTCCAAGCGCAAGCCCTATCTCAAAGACGGCATCGACATCAAGGGCTGGAAGATCGCCAGCCTGCCGTATCTGGTGTGGGCCCCCATTCAAAAGCTTCCCGCCGAGAAGGGCATCATTCGTGCCCTTAAGAACCTGGCCAAGAAGGCCGACTCGGTGATCATCGGCACCGACTTCGACCGCGAGGGCGAGCTCATTGGCTCGGATGCCCTGCGCCAGATCCTTGAGGTCAACCCCAACGTGCCCGTCTCGCGTGCTCGCTACTCTGCCTTTACCAAGGCCGAGATCGACCACGCCTTCGATAACCTGGTCGAGCTTGACCAAGACCTGGCCGACGCCGGCGAGAGCCGTCAGTACATCGACCTTATCTGGGGCGCGGTGCTTACGCGCTATCTCACCACCGCGCGCTTCTCGGGCCTGGGCAACACCCGCTCGGCCGGTCGCGTGCAGACGCCGACGCTGGCCCTGGTGGTCGAGCGCGAGCGCGAGCGCCTGGCTTTTGTCCCCGAGGATTACTGGGTAATCTCGGGCGAGGCCACGCGCGAGAGCTCCGAGGCCTTCAAGATCGGCCACGCGACCACCCGTTTTTGGGACAAGGCCGCGGCCGACGCTGCGTTTGCCAAGGTCGACGGTGCCACGACCGGCCAGGTCACGGCCGTCGAGAGCAAGAGCCGCACCCAGCGCCCGCCCGCGCCCTTCAACACCACCAGCCTGCAGGCCGCTGCTGCCGCCGAGGGCATTAGCCCTGCTCGCACCATGCGCCTGGCCGAGAGCCTCTACATGGACGGCCTGATTTCTTATCCGCGTGTCGACAACACGGTCTACCCGGCCTCGCTCGACCTGCGCGACTGCGTGCGCACTCTCTCTAAGGTGCCGCAGTACGCGCCCGTATGCCAGAAGATTCTGGGCCAGGGCAAGATCGTGGCTACTCGCGGTAAGCAAGAGACCACCGACCACCCGCCCATCTATCCCACGGCGGCGGCCGACCCCGAGAACCTCCAGCCCGCTGCCTGGAAGCTCTACAACCTCATCGCACGCCGCTTCTTGGCCACATTGATGGACGCGGCCACCATCGAGGGCACCAAGGTGAGCATCGACGTTGCCGGCGAGCCCTTTGTGGCCTCGGGCAACGTGCTGGCCTATCCCGGCTTCCGCGCGATCTATCCCTACGGTCTTAAGAAGGACGACCAGCTGCCCGAGATGCACGAGGGCGACACCGTGGACATCGAGTCCATGGACTTCGCTGCCAAGCAGACCGAGCCGCCCGCGCGCTACAGCCAAGGTAAGCTCATCCAAGAGATGGAGAAACGCGGCCTTGGCACCAAGTCCACGCGTGCGTCCATCATCGATACGCTTTACCAGCGCAAATATCTTAAGAACGATCCGTGCGAGCCCAGTCAGCTTGGCATGGCGATCATCGACGCGCTGCACACCTACGCGCCGCGCATCACCACGCCCGAGATGACCAGCGAGCTCGAGGACGACATGACCAAGGTGGCCGAGGGCAAGGATACCCAGGCTGCCGTGGTCACGCACTCGCGCGCCCTTCTCGCCGGCATGATGGACGGCTTGATCGAGCACACCGAGGACCTTTCCGAGGCCATCGCCGACGCCGTCACGGCCGACGCCAAGATCGGCGTGTGCCCCAAGTGCGGCCGCGACCTGGTGGTCAAGACCAGCGCCAAGACCCGCGGCAGCTTTGCCGGCTGCATGGGTTGGCCCGACTGCGACGTCACCTACCCCTTGCCCCAGGGCCGTATCGAGGCCTTGGAGGGCGAGGCCGCCGTGTGCCCCGATTGCGGAGCTCCACGCGTGAAGGTGCACCCCTTCCGCAGCCGTGCCTTCGAGCAGTGCGTCAACCCGGCGTGCCCCACCAACCAAGAACCCGACGTCGAGGTGGGCCTGTGCAAGACGTGCGCCGCCGACGGTCGCGAGGGGCACCTGGTCGCGCACAAGTCCGAGAAGACCGGCAAGCGCTTTATTCGCTGCACCAACTACGACGACTGTGGCGTGAGCTATCCCTTGCCCGCCCGCGGCAAGCTCGAGGCAACGGGGGAGGAGTGCCCCGATTGCGGCGCCCCCATGGTCGTGGTCACCACGGCCCGCGGTCCTTGGAAGCTTTGCCCCAACATGGACTGCCCCGGCCGCGAGAAGAAGGAGGCCGCAAAGTCCGCTCGCGGCGCCAAGAAACCCGCAGCTAAGAAGCCCGCGGCCAAGAAGACGACCACGAAGAAGGCCGCTAGCAAGAAGTAGCCCGGCGTCACGCCCCGGTTCGACCCGCCCCCGCCCTTCCCGGCGGGGGCGTTTTTTGGCGATGGGGCTTCGCCCGCGCCCTGGTCCTAGTAAAAAATACGATATTGGGAAGCCGGATTTGTTTTGAGCGGCCAGGCGCTAATCGTGAGCAACAAAACCCCAGTTGGCGGTTGCTTGAAATTGTGGTCTGCCGCTCAAATCGCAATTCGGCTTCCTAATTTCGTGTTTTACGTTTGAACCCAAACGACGAAGGGGCTCGCCCGCGGCCCGCCTGTCCCAATTAGTGCACACGAATCCGGTAGTTGCTAGATAAACACCGCATGTCAGTGGCATTATTTGATCTGTGTACACTAATCGCCCTTGCGCCCTAAAGGTGTTGACAAGCTAGCATGATGCCTATGATTTCCACAGGCAGACAGACAGACAGACTATAACGCTATCGATTTAGCAAAGTTTTTATGCGCGATACTCGTTGTATCCATGCACGTTTTGCCATTTGGAGACACCAATAACGCGCTCCTTCGTCTCTTTAACTACGGCATCCAAAATTGGTTCGCGAGAATTGCCGTCCCGTTCTTCTTTGTCTCGTCGGGCTTCTTGCTCTATAGAAAAACGCCGCTGGAAAACTTCTCGCCCGAGCGCACAAAGCGCTATGTGGTCAAGCTCATCAGGCTCTATGCCTTGTGGACGCTGGTGTACCTTCCGCTCAAGCTCAAGGGCATCCTGACGGATCCGCAGGGGCTTGCTCATGGCGTGCTCTTCTACCTGCGCGATGTTGTGTTTGTTGGTTCCTATTGGCACCTTTGGTATTTCCCGGCGTTGATCTTTGCCGTTATCGTCATCTCGTGGCTGTTGTCCAGGCGCGTGAGCCTCAAGAATATCCTGATCGCGGCGCTGTGTCTTTACGCCGTGGGCCTTCTGGGGCAAAGCTGGTTTGGCCTCATCAAGCCGCTCCGCCTTGCCGCGCCCGACCTATGGGCCGCGCTCAAGGCTGTCCAACAGGTCATCTTCACCACGCGCAACGGTTTGTTCGAAGGCCTTCTCTTTGTTGCGATGGGTGCCACTTTTGCGTACCGCGGTTTCAAGTTACCGAGAAAAGCCGCCTTGGTAGGGTTTCTCGCCTCATACGTCTTGATGTTTATCGAAGCCCTGACCCTCAAACGCCTTGACTTTGTCCTTGAAGAGGACATGTACGTTTTTCTGGTGCCGCTCACCTGGTGTGCGTTTGGCCTGGTAGTGAACTGTCGTATGTCGGGCCGAGCCCAGACGTTCAAAACCTTGCGGGTTGTAAGCTCGCTCGTTTTCTTCATCCACTGGTGGGTCATGGTCCTTCTGGATAAGGCTTTTAACCTGTTAGGCTTTGCGATCGGCGAGACGTGCCTGCTGTTTGTCCTTACGGTGTGCGCAAGCATCGCTCTGTCGTATGGGATTTATCGGTTGTCGCTGCACCCTCGCCTGGGTTGGCTCAAGCGCCTGTACTCGTAGCTCTGTAAAGCGCATGGTGCGTCTACCTCTGTTTATGCCGAGAAGAGCAATCGCGCTATACTAGCAAGGTTAAATCGATGCAAGAAGAAAGCGGGTGCCATGCGAGGGGTCTTTATCACGCTCGAGGGGGCGGACGGCTGCGGAAAATCAACGCAGGCGGCGCGTCTAGCTGCGTCGATAGAGGGCCTGGGCCGCGAGGTCGTGCGCCTGCGCGAGCCGGGCGGCACCTCCATTAGCGAGAAGATCCGCTCGCTGGTGCTTGACCCTGCCAACTCCCAGATGACGCCCGAGTGCGAGCTTTTGCTCTTCGAGGCCTCCCGCGCCCAGCTGGTCCGCGAGGTCATCGAGCCTGCGCTCGCCCGCGGCGCTGTGGTGGTTTGCGACCGCTACTACGACTCCACCTACGCCTACCAGGCTGCCGGCCGCTCGCTAAGCGACGACGTCATCCACCGCGCCAACGCGTTGGGCAGCTGCGGGTTTGATCCTGATCGCACCATCGTGCTTGACATGGAGACCTCGGCGGCTCTTGCCCGCGCCACGCGCGAGGGCACCGACCGTATGGAGGCAGAAGGCGTCGCCTTCCAGTCCCGCGTGCGCGAGGGTTACCTGTGCCTGGCCGCGGCCGACCCCGCCCGTGTGCGCACGGTCGACGCCGCAGGTACACCAGATGAGGTTGCCGACCGCGTATTTTCCCAGGTAGAGGACCTTCTCGCCAAAGACGAGGTTGCCTAGATGGCCCCGGTAGCCGTTCCGGCGGCCCTGTCGGCCGTCCAGGACCAGCCGCGCGTCCGCGACTTTCTTGCCCGCGCCTACAACGAGGACCGCCTTTCGCACGCCTACCTGTTTGTGGGCGCGCCGGGCAGCGGCAAACACGAGGCCGCCGAGGCCCTGGCCAAGTGCATCGTGTGCCCCAACGACGCCGACGGCACCTGCGACGACTGCCGCCGTGTGAGCCACCACACCCACCCCGACGTGCACTGGTACGCTCCCGGCAGCAACCAGGGCTACCTCGTCGACCAGATCCGCGCCCTCATTGCCGACGTCTACCTGGCGCCCATGCGTGCCGCGTGCAAGGTCTATATCGTCGAGCGCGCCGAGATGCTCTATGCCCAATCGGCAAACGCCCTGCTCAAGACCATCGAAGAGCCGCCGCAAAACGTCGTTTTCATCCTGTGCGCACGCACGGTGGCCTCGGTTTTGCCCACCATCGTCTCGCGCTGCCAGGTGGTTCCGTTTGCGGGAATCGGCGAGAAGGCCGCGGTCGCGGCCGTGGTGCGCGGCTGTGGCGCGAGCGAGCAAACGGCCCGCGTCGCCCTAAGCGTCACCCAGACGCCCTCGCGTGCCGTGGAGTTTCTCGCCTCCACATCGCGTCAGGAGGTGCGCCGCCTGGTGGTGGACACTTTCTCGTGCCTGGCCCAGGACGACTCGGCGGATGTCCTTAAGGCGGCCCTGCAGATCGTCGAGGCCGTCAAGATCCCACTGAAGGACGTCAAGCAGGCCCAGGAAGACGCCCTTAAAGAGACCGAGGACTACTTGAGCTCCTCGGCCTTGAAAGAGGTCGAGGCAGCCAACCGCCGCGAGCTTTCTGCCCGCGAGCGTTCGGGTATGATGGAGGCTATTGCCGCGACGGAGTCTTTGCTGCGAGACGTGCTCATGCGCTGCGAGAACGTCACGTCGACCCCCGTCAACCAAGACGCGGCCGCCGTCATCGACCGCGTGGCCGCCCAGACCACGGCACGCGGGGCGCTTGCCGCCCTCAAGGCCTGCTCTATCGCCGCCGCCAACCTGGCGCGCAACGTATCACCCCAGCTGACCTTGGAGGTCATGCTGCTTTCCATAAAGGAGGCGCTGTAATGCCCACCGTCATCCCGGTGAAGTTCACCTATGTCACGCGCGAGCTGTGGTTCGACGCCGCGGACACCCAGGCCCAAGAGGCCGACCACGTCATCTGCCACACCGAGCGCGGCCTTGAGATCGGCCTTGCGACCTCGGACGCCTTTGAGGTTGACGAGGCCGAGCTGAGAAAGACCATCGGCGACGCCGAGCTGCGCCGCGTCGAGAGGATCGCCACCGATTACGACCTTGAGCGCGCCGAGAAGCTCGCCAAGCGCTCCGAGGACGCCATGCCGGCCTTCCGCCGCCTGGTAGCCGCCTCGGGGCTCGAGATGAAGCCGGTGGGCGTCGAGTTCATCTTCGACGGCGAGAAGGCCGTGTGCTACTTCGCCGCCGAGGACCGCGTGGACTTTCGCCAGCTGGTGCGCGACCTGTCCCGCGAGTTCCATGTGCGCATCGACATGCGCCAGATCGGCGTGCGCGAAGAGGCCGCCATTGTGGGCGGCTACGGCCACTGCGGCCAAGAGCTGTGCTGTCGGCGCTTCAACACCTCGTTTGACCCGGTGTCGATCCGTATGGCCAAGGAGCAGGACCTGCCCTTGAACTCCACCAAGATCTCGGGCGCGTGCGGCCGCCTGATGTGCTGCCTGCGCTACGAGTTCGAGGCCTACCGCGACTTCAAGAGCCGCGCACCCAAGCGAAACGCCGTGATCGACACGCCGCTGGGCAAGGGCAAGATCATCGAGTACGACACGCCCAAGGAGCAGATCTGCCTGCGCCTTGAGAACGGCAAGCAGATCCGTGTGGCCCTGGCCGACATGACCGCCAGCGAGGCCGCCTGCAAGAAGAGTGAGGAGCTTGGCTGCGCCTGCCGCCCCGACACCGTGACCCGTGACGTCCTTGAGCGCCTGCAGTCGCCCGACGTGCAGATGGCCCTGGCCGAGCTGGACCGCAAGAACGGCGTGCTTAAAGAAGAGACCTTCGACACCTCCGACATCTTTGTCGAGCCCAAGCGCAAACGTCGTCAACGTCCGTCGAACGAGGGCGCGGGCACGGGTGCCCAGGGCAGCTCTGGCCAGCGCGGCGCGTCGCGTGGCGGCGAGACAAGCGGCTCGGCCGAAGACACGCGTCGCCGTCGCAAGCAGCGCCCGGCAGACGCCGCGGCGCAGGGTGCCGGTGCGGGCAACGATACATCTGCCGAGCAGGGCTCTTCTCGCCGCCGCAGGCACCACCGCGCGGCCGGCGAGGGCGCAGGCGAGCAGGCCCAGGCCACGCCCAGGCGCGAGGGCAGCGAGTCCGGTGACGCCGCCGGCAAAGAGCCGGGCCGCCAGCAGCGCGGGGGCGGCATGAAGCCGCGCCGCCGCCGTCCGGGCGACAAGGGCGGCCAGGGCCAGCAGGGCTCGAGTCAGGCCGGTGCATCCAAGGACCAGGGCGGCAAGAAGCAGCCGCAGCACTTCTCGGCGCCAAAGGACAAGGCCGCCGGTGCTGGCGAGGGCGGCAACCCGGGGGCGGCGCCCAAGCCGCGTCGTCGCCGTCACCGCAAGAGCGGCGGCGAGGGCGGCACCCCTCAGCAGGGCGGACCTGCCGCCGGCGGCAACAACCAGTAAGAGCATCGCGGCCCTGGGGCACCCGCCCCGGGCCGCGAAGAATAACGGACACGCGGGCGCCGTGCGCGCCTGCGACGACGGGCGAAAGGTGTCCCGATGGAATTCATAGCAACGTGCCCCCGCGGTTTCGAGGGGCTCTTGGCAGACGAGCTTGAGCAGCTGCACGTGAGAAAGACGCGCCCCCTGCGCGGCCAGGTGGCCTTTTTGGGCACCTTGAAAGATGCCTACCGCGTGTGTTTGTGGAGCCGCTTGGCCTCCAGGGTCCTGGCTGTGGTCGAGCGTATTGACGCCGCCGACGCCGATGCCCTCTACCAGGGCGTCATTGGCATCGACTGGTCGCAGCACATCGCGGCTGGCAAGACCTTTGCGATCGACGCGCATGGTACCAACGACCAGCTGAGAAACTCTCAGTTTGTGGCCCTGCGCGCCAAGGACGCCATCTGTGACCAGTTCATGGAGCGCACCGGCGCCCGCCCCGAGGTCGACACCAAGCACCCCAATGTGGTCATCGCCGTGCGCCTGTCGCGCACCCGTGCCACCGTGGCCATCGACCTGGCGGGCACGCCGCTCTTCCGCCGAGGCTACGACGCGCGTGCCGCCAAGGTGGCTCAGCTTCGCCCCGACTACGCCGCAGCTCTTCTCGCCGGCGGCGGCTGGGCGGCCCGCGTGAAGGACGGCATCAAAGAGGGCGCCGAGGCCCCGTGCCTGGTCTCGCTTTGGGCGGGGCAGGGCAGCGTCCTTGTCGAGGCCGCCAACATCTGCCTTGACCGCGCGCCGGGCCTGCTTCGTTCGTACTGGGGCTTTGCCGGCTGGGCCGGACACGACGCCCAGGCCTGGGACGACCTTCTCGCCGAGGCAGACGACCGCGCCGAGGCCGCATCGGGCCGCTCGCTGCGCTTGATCGCCGCAGACTCCCGCGCAGATGCCGCAGCCGCCTGGAGCCAGTCCCTTCGCGGCGCGGGCCTTTCTGTCGAGGTCGAGACCTGCGACTTTGCCGCCGCCGCAAAGGCAGCCGGCGAGACGAGCGACCCCTTGGTCTGCGCGGATCTCTCGTGGTTGGATGACGAGTCCCTGGCCGCCGAGGCCCAGTGCCTGGCCGATCTGTCGGCCTTTGCCCCCTTTGAGCTGGCCACCCTTTCCAAGCAGACGCCGCTCGAGGGCGCCTTAGGCAAAGAGCCCGTGGACCAGGCCGAGGTCTTTCTCGGCCGCGACCAGGGTCGCCTGGCCCTCTTTGAGCCCGGAGACCAGGGACTTCTGCCCACCGCGACCGTTACGGTCAAGGGCGAGAAGATCGCGGTCTTGGTTCCGCAGACCGATCAGTTTGCCGCGCGCCTGGCCAAGGTGGCAAAGCTGCGCGCCAAGTGGGCCCGCAAAAACGACGTCACCTGCTACCGCGTCTACGATGCCGACCTGCCCGATTACGCCGTCTCGATCGAGCTTTACGAGGGTTCGAAGACCCCCGGTCGTTGGCTGCAGATCAGCGAGTACGCGCCTCCCAAGGGCGTGGACCAAGACCTTGCGCACCGCCGCCTGATGGACGTGCTTACTGTGGCCCCGCGCGTGTTGGACGTGGCCCCGTCCTGCGTGAACCTGCGCGTGCGCACCCGCGCCCGCGGCGGCTCGCAGTACGCAGACGAGGGCAGTGCCGCCGCTCCGCAGACCACCTACCAGGCCGTTCGCGGCCAACGCGCCGACATGCGCAACCGCCACAAGCCAAGCCTCACCGACCTTCCCCGCGGCGCCCACCTGGTGGATGAGGGCGGCCTCACCTTCGAGGTGAACTTCTCGGCCCGCCTTGACTGCGGCATCTTCCTGGACCACCGTGACACGCGCGCGCAGGTCCGCGAGATGATGAAGGACACCTTTGGATCGCGCCGCTTCCTCAACCTGTTTGCCTACACGGGTACCGCCACCTGCTACGCGGCAGACGGCGGCGCCAAGTACACCACCACGGTGGACCTCTCCAACCCAAGCCTCGAGTGGGCGCGCCGCAACATGGCCCGCAATGGCTTTACCGGCCCCAACCACGAGTTTGTGCAGGCAGACGTCTTGTCTTGGGTTAGCGAGCAGCGCCACAGCGCCAACCGCTGGGACCTGATCTTCTGCGACGTGCCCACGTTCTCTAACTCGTCGCGCATGAGCAAGTCCAGCTGGGACGTCCAGCGCGACCACGCCGAGCTGATCATCGATGTCTCGCGCCTGCTCACGCGCAACGGTAGCGCGATCTTCTCGTGCAACCTGCGCGGCTTCAAGCCCGACACCGAGGCGCTCAGCCGAGCCGGCGTTGTTCTAGAGGACATAACAAAAGAAACCATCCCCGAGGATTTCTCGCGCAACGCGAAGATTCACCACTGCTATATTGTGCGTCGCGGATAAAACCCGATTTGGAGAACCCCGTGACCTACGACATTGTTGACAGCCATCTTCACTACACCGATTTCCGCCAAAAAACAGACGGTTTTCCTGCGCTTATGCAAGCTATGGACAAGGCGGGGGTGAGCCAGTGCGTGCTTTTTGGCACCGCCATGTCCAAGCAGTGGAGCGAGGGCGTGCGAGAAGAGCCCACCTACTACCTAAGCGACCCCTCGCCTTGCTACTACTACTCGGGTACCGATTTCTTGCTGCTTGAGGACCTGTCGCGCCAGCCCAAGGAGGTGCGCGACCGCGTCTTGCCCTTTGTTTGCGGTTTTAACCCCAACGACCGCTTTGCCGTCGACCAGATCGACCGCTTGATGGAGCTCTATCCCAACACTATCCGCGGCATCGGAGAGCTTATGGGCAGGCACGATGACCTCACGTCCTTGACCTTTGGCCCGGCGCCGCATGTGGACCATCCCGCGTTTCTCGCCATCTACGACTATGCTGCCGAGAAGGGCCTGCCGGTCTTGGTGCACCACAACATCACCAAGCCGCACATGCGCGAGGTCCTGCACCTGCACGAACTTGAGCGTGCGCTGGCCCACAACCGCGACTGCAAGATCATCTGGGCCCACATTGGCATCTCGCGCTACGTGATGGTGCCGGGGCTTCCCGCCATCGCTGAGCGGCTGTTGGCCCAAAACCCCAACCTGTGGATCGACATCTCATGGGTGGTCTACGACTACTACTTCCTTGAGGAGTGCCCCGAGGGGATTCGTGCCGACACCACGTTGGACGACTGGGTCGAGCTTCTTGAGCGCTGGCCCGACCGTTTTCTTCTGGGCACCGACATCGTGGGCCACTGGGACGGCTACCCGGCCTGCGTCGAGAAGTACTACAAGCTGCTGGACCGCCTGTCGCCCGAGTGCGCCCGGGCGGTTTGCCACGACAACGTCTTGGGGTTGGTCAAGCGCTACGACGCGTGAGGCGCGGCGGGGACGGGGCTTCTCGCCGTTCTTCTCGGTAACATATCACCGGCCTTATCTGAGGGCGGGCGGCAGGCGACATCGACCGTTTGCCGCCTGCCTTCCTTGTTTTCGCGGGGTTTTCGCAGTTGCGCATAAACGTTTTTCGACAGATACTGCCGCTCGTCGTTTCCTTGGGCTAACTTGCGCCCAAGGCTACTAGAATGTAGCCCACGTGAGTAAATCGGTCTGCGCTAAGGCGCGCGGGCCTTTAGGAAGTGGGGGAACCATGGACCAGTCCATCGAGTCTACCGTCAAGACCTGGCAGGAGAAGGTCGCCGAGGCCGACCTTGCCGCCGAGCTTAACGACCTTGTTGCCGAGGACGGCGACAAGCTCTACGACGCCTTCTACCGCAGCCTTGCCTTTGGCACCGCCGGCCTTCGCGGCACCCTGGGCGTTGGCACCAACCGCATGAACGTCTATGTCGTGGCCCAGGCCACCCAGGGCGTGGCCGACTACCTGTGCGCCCACTACGAGAAGCCCACGCTGGCGCTTGCCCGCGACTCGCGCTTGAAGGGCGAGGACTTCCAGAAGGTCGCCGCCGGCATCCTTGCCGCCAACGGCGTCCACGTCTACCTGTACCCGCGCATCGAGCCCGTCCCCACGCTGTCCTTTGCCGTGCGTCACCTGGGCACTTCTGCCGGCATCGTGCTGACCGCCTCGCACAACCCGGCGGCCTACAACGGCTACAAGGTCTACAACGACAACGGCGGCCAGATCACCGATGAGGCCGCGGCCGAGATCTCTGCCAACATCGCCAAGGTCGACCCCTTCGAGGCTTACGCCGGCGCCATGGACTTCGAGGAGGCGCTTGAGAAGGGCCTGGTCGAGTGGACGCCCGAGGAGGTCCTGGACTCCTTCATCGACAACATCAAGAAGGTCTCGGTCCCCGGCTTTAAGGCTTCCGACGGCTACTCGGTGGTCTACACGCCGCTTAACGGCACCGGCATGGAGTGCGTGACCCGCATCCTCAAAGAGATCGGCGTGACCGACGTCTCTGTCGTGCCCGAGCAGGCCGAGCCCGACGGCAACTTCCCCACGTGCAACTATCCCAACCCCGAGTTCCGCGCTGCCCTTGACCTGGCGCTTAAGCTCGCCGAGGAGGTCAAGCCCAACCTGGTCGTGGCCACCGACCCCGACGCCGACCGCATGGGCACCGCCATCCCTCACGACGGCGACTACGTGCTGTTGTCTGGCAACGAGATGGGCGTCCTTCTCATGGATTGGCTGGCCAACATGGCCGCCGAGAACGGCGAGGACGTGGCCTCTAAGGTTGCTGTCTCCACGATCGTCTCTTCTTCCATGCCCGACGCCATTGCTAAGGACAAGGGCTTCGAGATGCGCCGCGTCCTGACCGGCTTCAAGTACATTGGCGACCAGATCGACCAGCTTAAGGCCGAGGGCGAGGAGGAGCGCTTCCTCATGGGCTTCGAGGAGTCCTACGGCTACCTGGTGGGCACCCACGCCCGCGACAAGGACGCCATTGTTGCCACGATGCTGTGCGTCGAGATGGCCTCTTACTACGCCTCTAAGGGCATGGACCTCTACGAGGCCATGGACGCCCTGTACAAGAAGTACGGCTACTACCTCAACGGCACCGTCAACGCTTCCTTCCCCGGTGCTTCCGGCGCCGAGAAGATGGCCCAGATCATGGAGGGGCTGCGCAAGGAGCCTCTGACCGAGATTGCCGGCTACAAGGTCGAAGGCATGACCGACTATGCTACCGGCCCCGAGATGCCGCGCGTCTCTGGCCTGCAGAAGGAGGCCGCACAGGTCCTGCCGCCCGCAAACGTCATTGAGTACCGTCTTGAGGGCAACAACAAGGTCATCTTCCGTCCCTCCGGCACCGAGCCCAAGGTCAAGGCCTATCTCTTCTCTGTGGGCGCCACCCGCGAGGAGTCCGAGGCCGTGCGCGACAAGCTCGAGGCCGCCAGCAAGGAGATCTTGTCCTAAGGAGCTGGGTTGGCTGCGCGGGTCTCCGCGCTTGCTAACTTGTTTTAACTGAAAAGGGCCGCCGGTTGTCCCGGTGGCCCTTTTTTGCCGCTGCGCGCAGGCTGGGGCCGGGTGCAGAGAAAAACCGCCGAGACCCTGGGGTCCCGGCGGCGAGAGGCGCGGTGCTTGTTGTGTGGCGCTAAGAGGCGGACTCGGCAGAAGCCGCGGTGATGGCAAAGACGTGTGTGGCGCTGGAGGCCAGGGTGCTGGTGGACCAGGCGTGTGAGCTTGCCTCGGGCGAGGTGGGGTCCTGGATATAGACGGTGCCGTCCTGGTTCTCGGAGACAGCCAGGACCCAGTGGGCCTTGTCGGTCAAGGTGTTGGCCATGACCTCGATCAAGGCATAGCTGTTGGCGTCGACGGCCACATTGATGTTATCGGCCGAGGTGGTGTAGGACTTGGCAGAAAGCCCCAGGTCGGCGAGGTTCTTCTCGACAAAAGAGGCGTCCATGCCAGAGTCGCCGCTGTCCAGGTTGGCGTTTTGGACCAAGGTCGCGATTGTGGCGGGGGTTTGCTCGGCGTTGCCGGCAAGGCTCATGTACGCCATGGCCAGCGAGGTGGGGCCAGAGCCGCTGACGGCCAGCGCGTGGCCGGCGTAGTCGACGGCACCCCAACGGGAATCCCAGCAGTAGAGCTCGGGCACCTTGCCCTTGGTCACGGTGTCGGTGTAAGAAGAGGCCTCGTGCGAGGCGTCGGGATAAGAGGCCACAAAGTCGACGGCGGCGTCTTGGGAAAGGGCCAGCTCGACAAGCTGGGTGTCGCTGTACTTGTTGGCGTTGGCCGCGATCTGCTGGATCTTCTCGCCACGGTTAAGGGCGGTCGAGAGCTGGTTGGTGAGGTCTTCCGAGACGCCTGCGGCCACGCGGGAGTCAACCGAGTTGACCTCGGCGCCGTTGGTGGACGCCTGGTCGCTCGAGCAGCCACGAACGCAGCTCGAGATGCCCACGACCAAGATGATGATGAGAAGGACGGCAACGGCGCCCAAGATGATGACCTGGCGGTTGGGGCTAAAGCCGCCGCGCCTGCCCTGGAAGTTGATGCTGCGCGAGCGCAGGGGGTAGCCCTGGCCCGAGCTGCCCAGGGAGTTCATGACCTTGCGCCCGCCGCGGCCGCGCGCGCGGCCAACAGAGCGCTGCTGCAGGCCCTGGGGGCCGTGATAGGCGCCGCGGTTGGTCGAGATGCGCTGGCGGCCACCCATGTTGCGGCTGTTGGGAGACCCGCCCTCGACCACGGAGCGGTGGCGGGAGTTTGCGTCTGGCGTCTTGTAGGGCATGTCAGCCTCCGTATGGAGTCGATACATTCAGATGCTCAAATGATACGGCACAAACCTCCTGCCCCTTGTGCTCAAACGCCACTATTCCGTGAACGTGACATCACGGCAAAACTGCATATTATGGGCTTCTCACTGTATAATGCGAGATGCGCATAGAGGTGCGGCCCAAAACGGGCGCCGGCTTTGTGCTCGAAGCAACGTGACGCGAGAGGGGAGAGACCTATGAAGCGTAGAAACACCAGGCAAGAGGCCATACGCGACTGCGTGCGCGCCAAGTCGATCAAGACCCAGCGCGACCTTGTGCTTGAGCTTAAAGAGATGGGCTTCAACTGTACGCAGGCCACGGTCTCGCGCGACATCGCCGATATGGGCCTGCGCAAGCTCCCCGAGGGTATCTATGTTTTGGCCGAGGACCTGCACCTGCAGCGCATGCTCTCTGAGTTTGTGGTGGGCGTTGCCCGCGCCGAGAACCTCGTGGTCGTGCGCAGCCAGCCCGGGACGGCGTCGGGCGTGGCCGCTGCCATCGACGACGCGAGCTTGGCGCATACTTTGGGCTCGGTTGCGGGCAACGATACTGTTCTTGTCATTGTCGACAACGCCAGCAACGCCGAGGTGCTGCAAGGCTACATCGCCAAGCTGAGTGCCACGGGGTAGGCCGCGGCGGATTACCCGCGCTTGCAGAACCACCTCCCGCGTTCCCACCAGACGTTTCTTCTGGCCTCCTGACCGTTCTTTCTCTTGAAGGTAAGCTCGTAGGCTAAGGTCAAGGTGCCGCGCTCCCAGCGGCCCAGGGTGCGCACCAGTGTGGTCGACGCCACGTCGAAGCGTCGACCGTCCGGCCACACGATTTGCGTGGGCCGCATGTAGCCCTCTTCGTCTGTCTCGGCAATAACGCGCAGGTAGGTGCGTTGATCTGTTAGGGGAATGCCGTTTGTACCGGCCAGGGTCGCCGGGCTCACTGCAGGTCCAGCTCAACGTGCCAGAGGTTGCCAAAGGCAATCTGGCGTCCCTCGAGCCTCAAGCAGCGCGACACGGCGTCGACCTCGCGCACCACGCCCGGCTCTGTCACGTAGCGCCCGGCGTCGTAGCGCTCTATCAATACCTTGTCGCCGCGCTCGAGCACCGCAAGCTCGGCCGAGAGCCGCTCGGCTTCTTCCTCGGTAAAGACCCGACGGGGCTCTGGCGTCTCAACTGCTTTGTCGACAAGCTCCTGGTAGCCGTCGAGCGCGGCGAACGGCGCCCACTGAGCCGCTCGGTTTGCGATGGTTCCTCTCATGAGTGGTGTCCTCCTACCTGGTTGGCGCGCGCCTGCCCTGTGGCGCACGGCATAAGGCTGCAGCCGCGCATGATAGCGGCGGCGCCGTACTTGCTTTTGATGTTGACCTCGGCTTGCGAGAGCTTTCGCTCGGCTTCCTTGGCCTCAACGTCGTCGAAGAGCGACAGCTGCGTGCATTCGGCCCGCGTCAATCCAAACAGTCCGATGTTGAGCCCGCGTACCAGCCGCTCATTCTCGATGTTTTGCTCCCATAGGCGCAGAATCGCCTCTTGCAGCGTTGCCCTGGAGTCTGTGGGCATCGCCAGCTTCTGCGAAGCCGAGAAGCCGCCCGGCCTCGCCAGGTCGTCCCACGAGTAGCGGCAGTAGAGCGACATGCCCGAGCACGCATGGCCATTCTCGACAAGCGATAGGCAGATCGCCTCGATCATCTCTTTAAGGACGACCAGGGCCTCGTGCGGGCGGTAGTCTCGCATAAGGACCTGACCTTGGCTTAGCGAGTGCGACTTGGGCGTGTACGACTTGAGGTCAGCCATGGTCAGCGGGTCGCGCCCGTAGGCATGGTCGATGAGCCTCTCGGCGTTGACGCCAAACTTGTTGCGCAGCCGCTGCGGGTCAAGGCGGGTCACGCCCACCAGGTCCAGCGCGCCCATGCGCTCAAGCGAGCGGGCCGTGCCGGGGCCAATGCCCCAGACGTCGGTGATGGGGCGATGGTGCCAGATGCGGCGAAAGAACTCCTCTTGGTCAAGCTCGGCGATGCAATCGGGCGAGTGCTTGGCCAGGATATCCATGCCTACCTTGGCGAGAAACAAATTGGTGCCCACACCCGCCGTGGCCTTGATGCGCTTTTGTTGCCAGACGTCGTCCATTAGCTCTTGCGCCAGCTGACGTGCCGTCTTGCCGTAGAGCTTGAGGTAGGGTCCGGCATCTATCAAACACTCGTCAACCGAGTACACATAGACGTCTTGTGCCGAGAAACGCTTGAGGTAGATGGCCACGATCTGTGCCGAGACCTCCATATAGCGCCTCATGCGCGGCCGGACCTCAAGGTACTTGATGCCCTTAGGAATCTCGTGCACGCGACAGCGGTTGCGGATCCCTAAGGCCTTCATGGCGGGCGTGATGGCCAGGCAGATGGTTCCTTCTCCGCGCGAAGGGTCCGCCACAATGAGATTGGTGGTAAACGGATCGAGCCCCCGGTCGGCGCACTCGACCGAGGCGTAGAACGTCTTGAGGTCGATGGCTATGTAGCGGCCCGGCTCCACCTGCGAGGCTCCTTCCAAACGAATGTTCTTGCGCGTGAACCTATGATGGGGCATCGAGCGGACAATAATTGCTGAGAACAGCCGTTCGACACACAGATGGCATCGTTTGTTCGGTTTTTCAAATAAGCCGCAGGTAGATGGCTTGTGTCTTTGCGAAGGGCATCGTTACTCGCATAAGAAAAAGGCCTCCTGTTGTCAGGAGGCCTAAGAGACTAGTTGGTGGATGGGGTGGTTGTTGTGCCGCCGGTGTTGTTGGTGCTCTCGTTTCTTCCAGCTGTGCCGCCGCCGGTGGCCGCATCGCTCGAGCCGGTGCCGTCGTCACCGCCGCCGTTGCCGTTTCCGCCCGTCGTCGAGTTGGAAGTCGGGGTGGTGGGCGTCGTGGTGTCCTGACGGGTCGTCGTGGTGGTCGTTGTAGTGGTCGTGGTGGTCTCGGTCGTCTCGTCGTCATCCGAGGTGTCGTACGTGTAAGAGTACGAGTAGCCCGAGTTAAGCGAGCTGGAGGTGCCCACAAAGGTCCAGGAGCTGTTGGACTTGTAGTTCACGGTGTCCTTGGTGGTGATGAACTCGCCGCGGTCGACGCCTTCCAGGACCTGGTTCATGTAATAGGCCCAGATGTACTGCGGCGCGATGTTGGTCGAGGCCACGCTGCCGTTGACTATGACGGTCTCTTGGCTGTCGCGGTAGCCGCACCACACGACGGTGGCCAGCTGCGGGGTGTAGCCGCAAAGCCACAGGTCCTTGTCGTCGTCGGAGGTGCCGGTCTTGCCGGCCACAGGCTGGTTGATGGTGAGAAGAGAATTGGCGGTCCTAGCGGTACCGCTGGTGAAGACGGTCTCGAGCACCTCGGTCGTGGCCTGGGCAACAGCAGTGCTGATGGCCTGGGTGGGATTGTCCTTGTGCTCGTAGATGGTGTTGCCGTTGCGGTCCTCGATCTTGGTGATGGCCACGGCGTCGCGGTGCACGCCGCCGGCGGCAAACGTGGCAAAGACGTCACACATGTCCAGGGCCGAGACACCCACCGAGCCAAGCGCGATGGAGTAGTACTGCGGGATGTCCGAGGTGACGCCCAGCGCGTGCGCCGTCGAGATGATCTTCTCAAGACCAATTGCCTCGGCAACCTGCGCATAGCCGGTGTTGGACGAGATGGCCGTGGCGCTGGCCAAAGACCTCACGCCGTACTGGTAGTTGCCGTAATTCTTAACCTTCCAGGTGGGCGTGATCTGCATGGGAGAAGAGCAATCCAGCATGATCTCGGGGTTCATGCCCGAGTCGATGGCCGCGGCCAAGACGATGGCCTTGAAGCTCGAGCCCATCTGACGGTTGGTGGTAAGTGCCAGGTTGTACTGGGATTCCGAGTAGTCCTGGCCGCCCACCATGGCCTTGATGTAGCCGGTGGAGGGGTCGATGGAGACCAGCGTCGCGGCGAGCTTCTCGTTGCCCAGCTCTTCCAGGCGTCGGCTCACGGCCTGCTCGGCGGCGTCTTGATACTTGGCGCTGATGGTGGTGTAGACCTTAAGGCCGCCCTGCAGCACGGTCTCGGACGAGAAGTCCTTGAGCAGCAGGCTCTTGACGTAGTCGGTGAAGTAAGGGTAGGTGCCCACGGTCTCGGACAGCTCGCCTTGGTTCAAGACCAGCTCCTCGGCCTTGGCCGCGTCGCATTCCTCACGGGTGATGGTGCCTGCCGTGCACATGCGCTCAAGAACGACGTTGCGACGGCTGACGCAGCGGTCGGGGTAGCTGGTGGGGTCGTAGTAAGTGGGGGAGTTGGGCAGGCCGATCAAGGTCGCGGCCTCGGCCAGGGTAAGATCACTGGCGCTTTTGTTGAAGTAGATGATGCTCGCGGCCTCGATGCCGTAGGCGCCGTTGCCGTAATAGATGGTGTTGAGGTACATGTTGAGGATCTGGTCCTTGGTGTACATCTTCTCCATCTGGATGGCGATGTAGGCCTCGCGCACCTTGCGCTTCAAGGAGTACTCGAACTGCTCGTCAGAAAGAATCGTGTTTCTCACCAGCTGCTGCGTGATGGTCGAGGCGCCCTCGGAACGGCCTATGAGCTGCGAGCCAATGGCGCGCAGAATGCCCTGGGGGTCGATGCCGTTGTGCTGGTAGAAGCGCCTGTCCTCGGTGTCGACAGTGCCCTTGACCACGTAGTCCGAGATTTGGGACAGATCGACCGAGCGGCGCTGCTGCAGGTAGTACGAGGCCAGCTCGTTGCCGTCGGCGTCAAAGACGCGCGTGGGCTCGGCAACCAGGTACGAGTCGGTCGAGGTGTAGTCGGGCAGGTCCTCGAGCCAAGACGAGACGACCGTGCCCAAAGACAGGGTCAAGGCCGTGATTAAAAGCGCGATGAAGCCAAAGACGCCGGCTATACCAAACCCAACGACGTGGGTGCGGGAGTGCATGTGAGCCCTGCGGGTTCTGATACCCATGTGCCCCTCCTTGCGGGAGACCGAGTGAGACAATCGCTCAACATTATAGTGTGCGGGCGCGACGCGGCCCTTTGGGAATGGGTAGGTGCTGTGTCGCTCCAGCTTGTGGCCACAAAATGTACGGCCTTGGGGGATGGGCGCCGCGGCCCGTGCGGGTGGGTTTTGCGCCGTCAAGAAGGTCTTCTCGCCGCCTGGGGATATGCGCCGGGCAAAATGGGCAAGGTTTGGTTATTCTATACAGATGTGCGACTGCCCGGTGGGCTTTCGAAGCCCGGGTAGATCGTGTGGAATCAACCTATGGAGGACAGAGATTTGTTGCCAGTCGACGAGCAACTCAAGGTAATCACCTCGGGCGCCATGCAGATCGTGCCGCTCGACGAGCTTAAGAAGAAGCTTGAGAAGGGCACACCCCTAAACATCAAGCTGGGCGTCGATCCCACCAGTCCCGACCTGCACCTGGGCCACGCCGTTCCGCTGCGCAAGATGCGCCAGTTCCAGGATCTGGGCCACAAGGTGACCTTGATCATTGGCAACGGCACAGCTTTGATCGGTGACCCCTCGGGCCGCGACTCGACCCGCCCGCCGCTGACCGAGGAGCAGGTCGAGGCCAACGCCCAGACCTACGTCGAGCAGGCCATGAAGGTCCTGGACCCCGAGAAGACCACCATCGTCCACAACGGCGACTGGATCAAGCCCCTTAACCTGGGCAAGATGCTGGGCCTCATGAGCAAGTTCAACGTGGCGCGCATCCTTGAGCGCGAGGATTTCCACAACCGCTACACCGAGGGGCGCTCCATCGCGTTGCACGAGTTCATCTACCCGGTGCTTCAGGCGTACGACTCGGTGGTCATCGAGGCTGACCTCGAGATGGGCGGCAACGATCAGATCTTTAACCTTCTGGCCGGACGCGACCTTATGCGTGCCGAGGGCATGGAGCCGCAGGTCGCTCTTACCATGCCGCTTTTGGTGGGCACCGACGGCGTCAAGAAGATGTCCAAGAGCTACAAGAACTACATTGGCCTGACCGACGAGCCGGCCGACATGTTTGGCAAGGTCATGTCTATTGCCGACGAGATCGTGCCCATGTACTACCGCCTGTGCTCGACCAAGTCGATCGCCGAGATCGACGCGATCGACGCAGCCTTTGCCGACGGCTCGGCCGATCCTTACAAGCTCAAGCGCGAGCTGGGCGTCAACATCGTCGACCTCTATCACGGCGAGGGCGCGGGTGAAAAGGCCATGGCCGCCTTCGACGCGCAGTTCAAAGAGAATAAGGTGCCCGACAACATCGCCGAGTTCCCCGTGTCTGTGGTGGCGCCCAACGAGGACGGCAAGGTTTACCTGGGCAAGCTGCTGGTTGACGTCAAGATTGCCGCGAGTGCCGGTGAGGCTCGTCGCCTGATCGACGGCGGCGGCGTGAAGGTCGACGGCCAGCCCGTCGAGCCCAAGTGCTACAACGTCGACCCCGCGCTCTTCTCGGCCGGGACCATCATCCAGTCCGGCAAGAAGCGCTGGGCCAAGCTGGTCTAAGCAGCACGGTTTCCTATGTGTGACCTTGGCGCCCGGCGGGATTCCCCGCCGGGCGCCTTTTGCTTGCCGGCCCTTCGAGCTTTTTCGATATCTGCATGTTTGAAAGACGTTGCTGCACAAAGACCAAAACATGCAGATATCGAAAAACCTCGCGCGATTTGCCGCCCAAGGCTTAGCTCTGGGCTAATGAAATCCCCTGAGTCGAAGGCCATCATGGGGGCCACCGGCTGTACCGCCGGCAATGCGACCTAGGGAGAGACCATGTCCAAAGAAGGAAAGAAGCCCGTTGGCAAGATTGTGCTCATCGTCATTGCGGTGCTGGTGGTTGTGGGTATCGTTGGCGCCATGGGCGGCAACAAGACCACAACTACACCGCCCGCCGATTCTTCTTCGCAAACCAGCGAGGCAGGCGCGACGGCCAGCGATTCGGCGACTGCCGCCAGCGAAGACAAGAAAGAGGACTCTACCGACAACCTGGTCGTTGGCACCACCGTCAACCTCTCTGACGGCCTTTCGGTGACCGTCGACTCCGTCGAGACGGGCCTTGCCAACTATGACGGCTCGGCTGTCACCGGCATCCACGTGACCTATGTCAACAACGGCAAAGAGGGCGCGAGCTACAACGCCTACGACTGGAAGGGCGAGGACGCCAACGGCGCCCAGCAGTCCACCACTTATTACAGCAACGGCGCCGATGAGCTGAGCTCGGGCACGCTGGCCCAGGGCGGCACCGTCTCGGGCAACATCTACTTCAAGGGAGACATCGCGCGTGCCCTCTACTTTGGCAGCATCATCGACAAGACGGCATCGGCCAGCTGGTCGCTCGCGTAAGATGGGTGCGGCGCCGCGTGGGCGCGCGGTTTAGCTAAGGAGGCGCAGGCGATGGCAAAGAAACTGACCGAGGAGCTCCTGGGCGAGCTTTTGGGTGCCCCAAGCATCGACGGCTATGTCGAAAGCCACGACTTTCCGGCCACCGACCTGGCCTCCTACCTGCAGTCTCTTCTTGCCGAGAAAGGCCTTGAGCGGGCCCGCGTGGTAAGAATGGCCGACCTCAACGAGACCTTTGGCTACCAGATCTTCACGGGTGCGCGCCACCCCTCGCGCGACAAGGTGCTGCAAATCGCCTTTGCCATGGCCCTCACCCTGCGCGAGACCAACCGCGCCCTTACCGCGGCCGGCGTGAGCCGCCTGGACTGCAAGGACCGCCGCGACGCGATCATCATCTTTTGCATCGACCGCGGCTGCTCTCTGCAAAAGGTCAACGAGGAGCTTTACCGCTTTGGCGAGAAGACCGTCTGCTAGGGGAGTGTCCGGCGGCTGAGCTATCATTTCGGGCATGAACAGCAACGAGACATATGACGCGGCGGGCAATGACGCCTTT
Organism: Paludibacteraceae bacterium; assembly: GCA_963630635.1. Taxonomy (GTDB): domain Bacteria; phylum Actinomycetota; class Coriobacteriia; order Coriobacteriales; family Atopobiaceae; genus Paratractidigestivibacter. Next base: position 35,310 of record CAVGOA010000003.1, on the reverse strand, counting down.
GACGCGCAGCTCATGAGCCACCTGGCTTCCTGTGGGAGGTCGGGTGGCTATCGTGTGCTTGAGGTGATGAAGCGCTCGGACTTTGAGGTTACCGAGAAGGTTGTCTTTGCCGGCGAGGAGGGCGGCGACCTGGGGCCCTTTGTGCGCAAGCGTATCGGTGCGGCCAGCGGTTTGGGCGGGGCCTATGAGCAGCTGCTGGTTGCGCAGCAGCGCGGGCTAAGATGCCCCAACCTGCCGCGCATTATCGACGTTTGGAATGACGGCCAGCAGGTCAATGTGGTTATGGAGTGGCTGGACGGGCAGACGCTCGAGGAGCTTGTGGCCCAGGCGGGCCCCGGCATTGACCTGGCCTGTGAGGCCGTGGGCCAGGTGGCTCGCGCGGTCGAGGTGCTGCACGGCGGCCTGGGGCAAGGCGCCCCGGTGATCCATCGCGACCTCAAACCCGCAAACATCATGGTGGTGGGCGGCGCGGTCGGCATACCGCGCACCTTTGTGCTGATCGACCTGGGCATCGCCCGCACCTGGCGCGAGGGCGCCGAGGCAGACACCGCTCGCCTGGGCACGCGCGCCTATGCCCCGCCCGAGCAGTTTGGCTTTGGCCAGACCAGCGTGCGCAGCGATGTCTATGCCTTGGGCGCCATCCTGTACTTTTGTTTGACTGGCCAGGACCCGGCGCCGGGAAAGACCGCTCGGCAGCTGGTGTCTGAGGCTAGCATACCTTCTGACCTGGCCTTGGTTGTAGAGCGCGCGATGAGCTTCGACCCGCAGGGGCGTTACGCGGGCGCGCCCCAGCTGGCGGCTGCTGTTGCAGGGGAGAAGGGCGTGGCGGCCGCCCCGGCGGCCGCACAAGCCCGTGGCGCCCGCGGCCCGCGCGCGTTGCTCACCGGTGTCCCCGAGCTGTGGGGCCGCGTGTGGAACACGCTGGTCGCGGCCGCGTTTCTTGTGCTGGTAGCCGCGTGCGTGGGCAACTTCATCGTGCCCACGCAGTCGAGCCTGCGCTACCCCACGTGGTACCTGGCCCTCGAGTTCCTCTTTTGGCTGCCCGTGAGCTTTGCGGCCCTGGCGTATCTTCTTGTCGACAAGCGCCGCCTCATGCGCCAGGTTCCGGCCTTGGCCGCCGTACCTTTGGGTGTGCAGCGCCTGGCCTGCGCCGCGGCTATCGTGGGGTCTCTCGCCGTCGTCATCATCCTAGGTTTGATCGGCGGCGCGCTTTAGCCGGGGCGCGCCCGGGCCGACACGGCATCTCAAACCCCGTGTCCTCGCTAGAAGTGTGTTCTTCTCGGCGTGGACATCTTGACGTGCGCGGCCCGCATCTCTCGCGGTATCGTTTAAAGGTTGCGAACACAGCTTTTAGGGGGAATCCTTGGCTCACAAGAACGTCATCGAGCTTCTGGCGCCGGCCGGCGGCCCAGAGCCGTTTGCCGCCGCCCTTGCCGCGGGCGCCGATGCCATCTATTGCGGCTTTGGCAACGACTTCAACGCCCGTCGTAGCGCCACCAACTTCACGCCCCAGACCTTTGCCGATGCCTGCGAGAAGGCCCACCTGGCCGGCGTGCGCGTCTACGTGACGGTCAACGTCGTGGTGAGCACCAAGGAGATTCCGCGCGTCCTGGCCCTGGTCCGCGAGGCCTGGCTTCTGGGCGCCGACGCCTTCATCATCCAGGACTGGGGCCTTTTCGAGGAAATCCGCCGCACCTGGCCCCAGATAGAGACGCACGTCTCGACCCAGGCCAACATCCACGACGAGCGCGGCGTCCTGTGGTGCCGCGACCGCGGCGCCGACCGCGTGACCCTGTCGCGCGAGCTTTCCCTGCCCGAGATCCAAAAGATCGCCCGCACCGGCGTTGAGCTTGAGTGCTTTGGCCACGGCGCCCTGTGCTTCTGCTACTCGGGCGTGTGCATGCTCAGCTCGATGTCGGGCGGGCGCTCGGCCAACCGCGGCATGTGCGCCCAGCCCTGCCGCCTGCCCTACGAGGTCTATGACGAGAAGGGCGTCATGCAGGACATCCCCAATGTCCCCACGGCGGGCCTTGCCGAGACGAGCCGCGGCGTGGGCGGCACGCGCGTGCTTTGCCCCAAGGATTACTGCCTGGTGGACAAGGTGGACGAGATGATCGCCGCGGGAGTGGGCTCGCTCAAGGTCGAGGGTCGCATGAAGGCGCCCGACTATGTTTACCAGGTCGTGGGCGCGTATCGCCAGGCCATCGACGCGCAAATCGCCGGGCGCCAGATGGACAAGGCCGAGGAGGCCGACGTCCACCGCCGCCTTAAGCGCGCCTTTAACCGCGACTTCACCGACGCCTATCTCATGGGCACCTCGGGCAACGAGATGATGAGCTACGAGAGGTCCAACAACCGCGGCGAGGTCGTGGGCGAGGTCCTGGGTTCGCGCGTGCTTGAGGATGCCGTCGAGCGCCGCGGCGGTGCCAACGGCGGCCGCGCCCGCATGCGCCGCTTTACCCGCGCCGAGGTCACGGTGCGCCTGTGTGCCCCGGTGGGCGCGGGCGACCTGCTTGAGCTTCGCCCCGTGAGCGACCCCACGCAATTCCTCACGTCCAACGTTGTAGCAGACGCCGCTGGCGGCGAGACGATCACCTGCACGGCCCCGCGCCCCATCGAGGCGGGCGCCGTGGTGCGCGTCATTCGCTCGCAGGCCGCGATGGACGCCGCGTCGCGCGTGGCCGGCGCCGACACGCCCCGCAAGCGCGCGGTGGCCGTGCGCGTTGTGGCCCGCCTGGGCCAGCCCTTCACGGTTGAGCTCTCGACGGCCGACGGCGAGGCCGCGGCCACTGCGCAGGGCTTCACCGTCGAGCCCGCCCAGACCCGTGCCGTCACGGCCGAGGACCTCATGGCTCACGTGGGTCGCATGGGCGGCGGCCCCTTTGAGCCCGTGAGCTGGGACATCGAGCTGGACGAGGGCTGCGGCATGGGCTTCTCGGCGGTTCACAAGGTTCGTGCCCAGGCCGTGCGCGAGCTGCGCGACGCGCTTCTGGCCCCGTATGCGGCACGCGAGAAGGACACGCGGACCGCGCCTTCTGCGGCCGTGGTCGCAAAGCGTCTGGCCGAGGTTCGCGAGGCGAGCGGGATTTCAAACGCGGCGCAGGTCGCGGGCATTGTGCCCGGCGTTGCCCCCGCCGCCCCCGCCGTGTGCGCCCTGGTCGCAACCCCCGAGTGCGCCCGCGCGGCGCAGGAGGCCGGCGCGACCCGCCTCTACGCCACCCCCGACGACCTGGCCTGCGGCGACTGGCCGTCCGGCGTCATCCCCTGGCTTGACGAGGTCTGCCGCGAGGCCGACCACGCCCGCTTGGACGCGCATGTGACCCCGGTCTCCACGGTGGCGGTGGGCAACATCTCTGAGCTGGCCTTGGCCGCGCAGGTGGGCGCCGCCGCCGAGCTGCGCTCGTGCATCCCGGTCCACAACGAGAGCTGCCTTGTGGCCCTTGAGGCCGCAGGCGCCAGCGCCGTGTGGTTCTCGCCCGAGCTTTCGCTTGACGAGATCTGCGCTCTGGCGCCCAAGGCCCAGGTCCCCTGCGGCCTTATGGTTTACGGCCGCGAGCGCGTGATGACCACCGAGCACTGCATCCTGCAGGTCCTTGGCAAGTGCGTCCACGACTGCGCCCGCTGCCCACAGCGCTCCCGCCGCCTGACCTTGAAGGACATCGACGGCAACTTCTTGCCCGTGCGCACTAACGTCCACGGCCGCTCGCAGCTGTGGTCGGGCAAGGTCCTGGACGCAACGCCGCAGGCAGACGTGCTTCTCGCCGCCGGCTTGTCCTGGTTCATGGCCGATTGCACGTTGCTGGACGCGCACGAGACCACGGCAGCCGTGGCCCGCGTGGCCCGCGCCGTGGCGGCGGCCCGCGAGGGAAGAAAGCCCGCGCCTCGCGCCCAGGGCGCAACCTCGGGACATCTTTTTTCTCCCATTGGGTAACATGGTTCGTTAGTGCATCCACGGGGCGCGCCGGTCGCGCCCCGTCCCGTGGCCGCGCGCCCGCAATGCGCCCGGCCGCCCCTTTAGAAAGGAAACATCATGGCTATTGACCGCGCTCTTCTCGACGAGACCTTGGACATCATCCGCCAGAGCCTGCAGGCCGACGGCGGCGACGTTGAGCTCATCGACGTCACCGACGACGGCGTCGTGACCCTTGAGATGCAGGGTGCCTGTGCCGGCTGCCCGCTGTCCTCGATGGACATGTCCGAGGGCATCGAGCGCATCTTGAAGGAGCACGTCCCCGGCGTGACCCGCGTCCAGCCCGCGGTTCTTTAACCGCCCGCCCGCGCGAGCTTGCGACCCCTCATAGAACGGCGAGAAACCCATGTGGCTTAATGACCTTTACCATAGCCTGTCTCCCATCGCGTTGCAGATAGGCCCGCTGGCCATTCGTTGGTACGGCCTGGCCTACCTGGCCGGCTTTATCTGCGCGGGCGCCGTCATGGTCAAGGTGGCCAAGCGCTGGGAAATCGACCTTACCCTTGACGACGTCATGAGCATCGTCATCGGCATCGCCTTTGGCGTGATTGTGGGCGCGCGCCTCTTCTACGTGGTGTTTTACGGCGCGGGCTACTACCTTGAGCACCCGTTGGAGATTGTGGCCTTAAACCAGGGCGGCATGAGTTTCCATGGCGGCCTGTGCGGCGCCGTGGTGGGCGGCTCGCTGGTGTGCCGCAAGTACCGGATCTCGATTCCCACCGTGTGTGACCTGGGCGTTATTGGCGCGCCACTGGGACTTTTCTTTGGCCGCTGCGCCAACTTTGTCAACGGCGAGCTGTGGGGCAAAGAGACCGACCTGCCCTGGGGCGTCTTGTTCGAGACCGGCGGGGGAGTCTACCGCCACCCCTCCCAGCTCTACGAGGCCTTTCTCGAGGGCCTGGTAATCTTTGTGGTCCTATTCTTGCTCAGCCGTCGGCGCCCGCCGCGCCCGCAGGGCAGCTTCATGGGTCTTTTCCTGGTGCTTTACGGTGTTTTTCGCTTCTTGATCGAGTTCGTGCGCGTGCCCGACGAGCAGCTGGGCTACCTCTTTGGCCCCATTACCATGGGTCAGTGCTTAAGCTTGCCTCTGGTTGTCCTGGGCATCGCGATTTTGGTCGCCGCCCACCGCCTCAACCGTCCGCAGGTCGGCCGTCTGCCCGAATAGTCGCGGTGCCGCACGCCCCTTCCTCACATTTTTTACGAAAGACGGGCGCAGTAACGCCGATCGTTGAGTAGACCCTTAGTTTTGTCGACAAAACCCCAGTTGGGGCAGCGGCAATCTAAGAGTCTTCTTAGCTGAATCCGCTACTGCGCCCGTCTTTCGGCGATTTTGATCCGCGACGGGTCGGCGTGGGGGTTATGCTTTGGAAAGTATAACGGTGACGGTTGCGGCTGAGGGGACCGGGAGAGGAGCCAATGATGGAGATGGAGCAGCAGCTTCCGCGCACGTTCGAGGAGTTCAACGAGCAGCGCAAAGCGGCGTTTATCCGCGTCAAGGACTTTAAACAGGCAGGTAACCGGCTTGTTGGTTTTCTTTGCAGCTACACGCTGCTCGAGATTGGGGACGCCGCCGGCGCGGCGAGCGCTGGCCCTAGCCTAAGATGTCTACCACTGGGTTCACACCAAGGAGTTAACGCATGGACATGAGCGGAGTAAAACTCACCGAGCTTGTTGAGGCCGCGGGCTGCGCCGCCAAGCTCGCGCCCGGGTACCTCTCGCAGGTGCTCTGCAACCTGCCGCGCGTCGACGATCCGCGCCTTCTTGTGGGCTTCGATGCCTCAGACGACGCTTACGTCTACGACCTGGGAGACGGCCGCGGCCTTGTGGGGACGACGGACTTCTTTCCGCCGATGGTGGACGACCCCTTCCTCTTTGGCCAGGTCGCGGCCGCCAACGCCCTCTCAGACGTCTGGGCCATGGGCGGCCGTCCCGCGCTGGCGCTCAACCTGCTGTGCTTCCCCAACTGCCTGGGGCTTGAGGTCGCGGGACAGATCCTGGCGGGAGGCGCCGACAAGTGCCGCGAGGCGGGGGTCATCGTCGCCGGCGGCCACTCCATCAACGACCACGAGCCTAAGTTCGGTCTGGCCGTCACGGGCTTCGTTGACCTTGACCGCATGCTTGCCAACGGCGGCGCGCGCGGGGGCGACGCGCTCGTGCTCACAAAGGCCCTGGGTACCGGCGTGCTCACCACGGCGTACAAGGCCCAGCTTTTGGACGAGGCCGGGGTCAAGGTTGCCACAGACTCGATGATCACCCTCAACAAGTACGCCGCCGAGGCCCTGGACGGCCTGGATGCGCACGCTGCCACCGACGTCACGGGCTTCTCGCTCATGGGCCACGCCTGCGAGATGGCCGAGGCCAGCGACGTCACGTTAGAGATCTGCGCGCCCGAAGCTCCCCTTATGGCGCGCGCCCGCGAGATGGCGCAGATGGGCCTCATCCCCGCCGGCGCCTACCGCAACCGCGACTTCTTTGGCCCGCGCGTGAACATGGCCAACGACGTGCCGCTCGACCTGGCGGATGTCCTCTTTGACCCGCAGACCTCGGGCGGTTTGCTCGTCTCGCTGCCTGCAGATCAGGCCGCGGGATACGTCGATCAGCTGCGTGAGCTAGGCCAGCCCGCTGCGGTCGTCGGTCGCGTGACGGCCAAGTCCGCCTGCTCTGTACGCGTTATTATGTAGCCGTTAACCTGCGATTTATTTATTTCTCGCCAATAAGAACCCAAGAAAGGAAGCACCATGTCCAACACCAAGCTCGTCATCGACGCCCGTGGCGACGCCTGCCCCCTGCCCGTCGTCAAGACCTTGAAGGCCCTGGGCACCCTTGCCGGCCCTGGCGAGGTCGAGACCATTGTCGACAACCAGGTCGCCGTCCAAAACCTCACCCGTATGGCGGCCTCTAAAGGCTGCTCTTTTGCCAGCGAGAAGACCGGCGAGAAGGAATGGCGCTGCGTCGTGACTGCCACTGCCGCTGTCGAGGTCGCCCCCGGCGAGCCCGAGGCCGCCGAGTGCGCCGTGCCCGCCAAGAAGAACGTCGTCGTGCAGATCAGCTCGGCTGTTATGGGCACCGGCGACGACACCCTGGGCAAGAAGCTCATGAAGGCCTTCATCTTCTCGCTCACCCAGCTGGACGAGCTGCCCCAGACGATCCTCTTCTACAACGGCGGTGCCCACCTTACCTGCGAGGGCTCCGAGTCCCTTGAGGACCTCAAGAACCTGGCCGAGGCCGGCGTCGAGATCTTGACCTGCGGCACCTGTACCGATTTTTACGGAATCACCCAGAAGCTCGCGGTGGGCGAGGTCACCAACATGTACGTGATCGCCCAGAAGCTCACCGGCGCCTCTGTCGTCGTGAGGCCGTAGGCCGTGCCGCGCGTGCGCAAACCGGCCTTGGTGGTGACGTTTCCCACCACTGCGGCTGCCATGAGCTGCGAAGACTTATGCGGCGAGAAGAACCTGCCGGGTCGCATGATCCCCGTGCCGGGAGAGATCTCGGCGGGCTGCGGGCTTGCGTGGAAGGCCGCGCCCGAAGACCGCATGGTGCTTGAGGCGGGCCTTGCCGCGGGCGGGGTGCCCGTTGAGGGCTTCCACACCGTCCAGATGCTCGAGTTCGTGAGGGAATAGCCGTGGTCTACCTTGACAACGCGGCTACCACGATGCGTAAGCCGCAGCAGGTCATCGATGCCGTTGTGGCGGCCATGGGGTCGCTGGGCAACGCGGGGCGAGGTGCCGGTGCCGCGGCGATGGACGCCGCCCGCACGGTCCACGAGTGCCGCGAGCGCGTGTCTGCCCTTCTCGGCTGCCCGCAGGCCGACCACGTGGCCTTTGCCCCCAACTCGACGGCAGCTCTCAACTGCGCGATCACCGGCGTGGTAGGCCAGGGCGATCGCGTGGTCACCACGGTGCTCGAGCATAACTCGGTCTTGCGGCCGCTCAACCGCCTGGCGGCCGAGCACGGCGTTGAGCTGGCCTTTGCCGACTGCGACGAGCTGGGCCGCCTTGACCTAGACGACCTGGCCCGCCTGGTTACGCCCGGCACGCGGGCCGTTGTGGTCACGGGGGCATCTAACGTGACGGGCAACGTGGTGGACGTGGCCCGCGTGGCCCAAATCGCGCACGAGGCCGGGGCGCTGTGCGTCGTGGACGCCTCGCAGTCGGCGGGGCTTCTCCCCATCGACATGGCGGCTCAGGGCCTGGACATCGTGTGCTTTACCGGTCACAAGGCTCTTATGGGGCCACAGGGCACGGGCGGCTTGGCGGTGGCGCCCGGCGTCGACGTGCGCCCCTGGTGCGTGGGCGGCACGGGCGTCCACAGCTTCGAGCGCCTGCAGCCAACCGAGTGGCCCACGCGCTTAGAAGCGGGTACCACCAATGCCCATGGGCTTGCAGGCCTTAACGCTGCCTTGGCGTTTATCGAGCAAAACGGCGGTGTCGAGGCCATAGCGGCGCACGAGACCGCGATGGCCCGCCGCCTTTACGAGGGCGTTTGCGACCTGCCCGGGGTGACGGTCTACGGCGACTGGCCCGTGGCCGTGCCTGGCACTTCTCGCCCTGGAATTGTGGGCCTTAACATCGATGGCCTTATGTCTGCCGAGGTCTCGGACCTGCTCATGCAGGGGTGGGGCATCGCGACGCGCCCCGGCGCCCACTGCGCGCCCCTCATGCACCGGGCCCTTGGCACCGTCCAACAGGGCGTCGTCCGCTTTTCGACCGGCTGGTTCACCACGGCGGGCGAGGTCGACCAGGCCATCGACGCGCTGCGCCAGATCGCCGAGGGGTAGGCGGTCGGCCCTGGCCCGTCCGCGCTGCCCACGTCGCCCTTCTCGCCACAAAAATCGGGGCCGCCCGAGTCCCTTTGACTCAGACGGCCCCGTTCTCATGTGCCGTTTTATGCACCGAGAAGCCCTAACGCCTCTCGTCCAGCTCTTTGCGCACCTTGGTGTCCAGCCACCCGGCGTCGATGTCGATGACCATCGCGAGCGCCGGTACAAACGGCAGCCCGTTGCCCGCCGAGACCACGCAGGCGATGAGGCCCGCGATGGCGCCCAGCAGCGAGAGCAAGCGGTGGCTGCCCAGGGCGCTGGGTCGGTTGGCTCCGTGGATGCCCGTGACCGAGCTGGCAATAGTGAGGAAGGCCAGTACCACAAAGGCAATGAAATCCAGGTAGAGACGCAGGGTCTCGCCCAGATCCGAGCCGGCAACGACGCCGGCGCCAAACTTAGAGATGCAAGCCAGCACAACGACGACGATACCCACGACAAACTGGGCCAAGCTCAAGATCTTGAGGTATTTCCTGTTTTGGGACATGATTCCTGCTTTCTGTTGGCGAGAAGCTCGCAAAAGAAACGAATGTCAACAAGTATAGGCCAGACACGCCCCGACTGCCCGGCTCGCGCGGCGCGGCGAGTAGCGCGTTCTGGGCATTTGGTAGCGCCCGGCCTGCGCTGCTCTTCTCGGCGGCCGCACCGGCTACAATTAAACAGTTGTTGCAACGACGTGGGCTTCTCGCCTGCGTCGTCTTTCTATAGGCACACGACCGGCGCCGGCACGCCCGGCACCTGTAAAGGACCGTCGAATGACCACTGCCGTTGCACCCAAGAAGCGCCTCTTTGGAGACCTGCCCATGACCTGGCCCATCGTGTTGATTTTTGGCGCCGCGGCGGGTATCTATGCCGGCGTCATGAACTCGATCCCCGCCCTGGCCAACACGTCGTTTCACGACATCTCGGTCACGCATGAGTGGTGGGTCATCTTTGCCTTCATCATCGCGTCCAACTGCAAGAAGAGCTGGGAAAGCGCGCTCAAGATCTTCGTGTTCTTCCTGGTGAGCCAGCCCTTGTGCTATGTGGCCGAGGTCCTGCTGGGCGCTGTCTCGGCCAACATGGCGATTTACTACTACACGGCCGTTTGGGGCCCCGCGACCCTCCTTACCTTGCCCGGAGGCTTCATCGCCTACTTCATCACACGCCAAAACCCGCTGGGCTGGATCATCTTGGGCCTGGGCTGCACCATCCAGTCGCTCTTGGGCTGCCACTACTTTGGCGTCATGCTCAAGACCCCGCCGTTTCACCTGCTCACTGTGGCCGTCTGCTTTGGGTCGATCTTCTTCATGACCTGGCAGATGCAGCGCGACACCAAGGGGCGCGTGGCCACGCTGGCGGTCTGCGCCCTGGCGACCCTGGCCATCATGGGCTTCCTCTTCCTGGACGGCCGCACGCTCTAGGGCCTGCCTGCGCGTCGCCCGCACTTCTCGCCTAAACCCTGCCCGCTACCTAAGGAGCATCCCAATGTACGAGCTTTCCACCGAGTACTGGTTTGACTCGGCCCACTTTTTGACCGATTACCACGGCAAATGCGAGAACCTCCACGGCCACCAGTGGCGCGTGGTGGTCTATGTGCGCTCGCGTGCCCTGCAAGGCGACGGCAACGAGAAGGACATGGTGGTCGACTTCACCCACTTCAAGAAGATCGTGCGCGAGGAGTGCGACGCCCTTGACCACACCTTCCTGGTTGAGGAGGGCTCGCTTAAGCCCGCGACCATCGCTGCCCTGGAAGACGAGGGCTTCTCGCTTACTATCCTGCCTTTTAGGACCACGGCCGAGAACCTCGCGCATTACCTGGCCGACCGCCTGGCCGCCCGCGGACTTCCCGTGAGCCGCGTAGATTGCAACGAGACGCCCAACAACCGCGCTATTTATGTCGTGGAAGAAGGGTAGACTGCAAGTAATTACCGTTTTTGATAGGGGAGGTGCCTGGTGGCCGGCAGCGTCTTGCACGGAGTGAACCTTACCGGTTGGTTGTCCTTGGAGCCCTGGGTCACGCCCGAGCTCTTTGCCGAGTCGGGCTCGTTGGACGAGGACTCGCTGGTAGAGGCCTTGGGTGAGCGTCGCTACGCCGACGTCGTCCGCCGCCACCGCGAGACCTTCATCACCAAAGAGGACTTTGACCGCATTGCCTCGCGCGGGTTCAACGCCGTGCGCCTGCCGGTGCCCTGGTACGCCTTTGGCTCGGCGGGGCCCGACCCGGCGTCTTTCGTGGGCTGTGTCGATGTTCTCGACCAGGCCCTTGACTGGGCCGAGGACATCGACCTCAAGGTCGTCTTTGTCCTGGCCATCAACCCGGGCACCTTCACCGGTGACGCCACCCGCATGTCCGATCTCTCCGATTTTTCCCAGGCAAGAAAAGCCGCCCTGGACGTCACCTATGCCCTGTGCAAGCGCTATGCCTCGCGCCTGGGCTTTTTTGGCATCGAGATCGCCGACGAGGTGGGCGTGCAGCGCCGCCGCGGCTTTTCGCTGACCGACGGCGTGCCGCAGCATCAACTTCGCAACTACTATCGCGAGGCCTACGAGCTTATCCGCACCGCCGCAGGGCCTGAGCCCGTGGTCATCATGCCCGACGGCGGCTACCCGGCCGGCCTCAACAAGTTTATGGCTCAGCGCCACTATCAAAACGTGTGGCTCGATGTGCACCTGGACAAGAGCCGTACCAAGATCGACGTCTCGGCGCCTTCGGGCGTGCGCCGGCTGGTTGCCGAGGAGGCCAAGTACATCAAGGCCGCGCAGAACAGCGGCATGCCCGTCATGGTGGGCAAGTGGTCCGCATCGCTTCCCATGGCAGACTCGGCCATGACCCCCGAGGGCCGCATCGCCCTCGAGCGCGTCTATACCTCCGAGCAGCTTGTCTCATACGAGAAGTGCCCGGCGTGGTTCTTCAACACCTGGAAGACGTCCGAGCTTCTCCCCGGCTGGGACGCCCGTGTGGCCCTGGCCTCGTTCGAGCGCGGGTTGATCGCGTAATGGCTGGTCTTCTGAGTGTTGTGGGCACGCCCATCGGCAACTTGGGCGACGCCTCGCCCCGCGTGATCGAGACGCTGGGCACCGCCGACGTTGTCTTGTGCGAGGACACGCGCGTCACCGGTAAGCTGATGAGCGCCTTTGACCTGCATACCCGCCTTGAGCGCTGCGACGAGAACATCATTGAGCAGCGCGTGGTAAGCGTTATGGAGCGTCTGGCCGCGGGCGAGCACGTGGCGTTTGTCTCGGACGCCGGCATGCCGGGCGTGTCCGATCCTGGCCAGCGACTGGTTGACTCCGCACTTGACGAGGGCATTCGCGTTGAGGTCGTGCCCGGTCCCTCGGCGGTGACGTGCGCGCTGGTGGCCAGCGGCCTTGCGAGTGAGCACTTCTTCTTCGAGGGTTTCTTGCCTCGCAAGAAGTCCGCGCAGGTAGAGCGCCTGGGCGAGCTGGCCTTTGTACCGGGCGCGCTGGTTATCTACGAGAGCCCTCGTCGCGTGGCCGAGACACTGGCCAACGTGGCCGAGGTCTTTCCGTCCCGCCGCGTGGCGCTGGTTCGCGAGCTCACCAAGCTGCATGAGGAGTGCGTGCGCGGCCTTTCGGGCGAGCTTGCGGCCCAAATCGCGGCCCGCGACGAGGTGCGCGGCGAGTGCGTGGTGGTCATCGCCGCGCCCACGGCAGACGAGCTTGACGAGCGCCGCCGCGCCGCCGCGGGCGGTCCCGCCAGCGTCGACGAGGCCATCGCGGCCGGTCTGGCCGCCGGCGAGCCCAAAAGTGCCCTCGCCAAGCGCCTGGCCCGCGAGTTCAAGCTGCCCAAGGCCCAGGTCTACGACGCCATTCTCGCCGCAGAGGCCGCAAAGTAACATGCCCGGGCGCCTTGGAATACGGCACCCGGGCGCGTTTCAATAGCCCAAGTTCTGGTTTCCTAGTCCTGGCCCCAGACGCGCTCGGCGACGCGCTTGACCAGGGCGATCTTTGCCCACTGCTCGTCCTCGGTGAGCTTGTTGCCGCACTCGCAAGAGGCAAAGCCGCACTGCGGGGAGAGATACAGGTTCTCAAGCGGCACGTACTTGGCGGCCTCGTTGATGCGCTGGACGAGAAGATCCTCTTCCTCAAGGCCGGGCTGCTTGGAGGTAACCAGGCCAAGCACGACCTTCTTGCCTGCGGCCACGTGGGCCAGGGGCTCGAAGCCGCCGGCGCGCGGCGTATCGAACTCCAGGTAGAAGGCGTCGACGTTCTCGTTGGCAAACAAGTACGGCGCGATGGGGTCGTAGCCGCCCTCGAAGGCGTAGGTCGAGTGGTAGTTGCCGCGGCAGACATGCGTGGTGATCACCAGGTCTTCGGGCTTGCCCTCGATGGCCAGGTTGTTAAGGCGAATGCCCAGCTCGCTGACCTTCTGGATGTCGACAGGCTGCATGCCGGTCTTGGCCACAAAGTCGGTGTCGCAGTAGATGCCCCAGGTGCAGTCGTCAAACTGGATGTTGCGGCAGCCGGCGGCGTAGAGCTCGGCGATTACGGTGCGGTAGGCGACCGCGATGTCGGCGATAAGGGCCTCGTCGTCGGCGTAGACGGCGCGCAGGCTCTCGACCTGGCCGTCGCAGCGGTCAAGCACGACCTCCGAGTACGTCTGCACGGGCGCGGGCATGGTCTGGCGGGCAACGACACCGTTCTTTTCCAGCGCCTTCACGAACTTGAAGTGCTCGACAAAGGGGTGATTCTCGCCGCTGATCTTACCCTTGACCACGGCGGTGTCTGCGGTGGTCTCCTCGTCGTGGAACATATAGCCCTGGCGTGCGGTCGCGCGCTCGATGCCGTTCAAGCCCCACATAAAGTCCAGGTGCCAGTAGCTGCGGCGGAACTCGCCGTCGGTGATCACGTGCAGGCCGGCCGCCTTTTGCTTGGCAACCAGGTCGCGGATGGCCTCGTCCTCGACGGCCTTGAGCCCGGCGTCGTCGATTACGCCGGCCGCGAAGTCGTGACGGGCCTGCTTGAGGACGTCCGGGCGCAGGAAGCTGCCGACGACGTCGTAGCGGAACGGGGCGTTGTGGGTGTAGGGCATGGGACTTCCTTTCGCTTGCGCTTTTGTTGACGCAAACGAGTGTGGCAGGTCTTCTTGCCATAAAAAACTATCGAGTTCCTATGTGTGGCCATAGCCAAAGGCTATGAAAAACTGGCGAGAAGAACGCCCCGCGCCGTCCAGAACCCCGCCGTGCCCCGCGCCCGTTACGCCTCCAGATACCCGGCCACGTAGCTGCGCAGATGCTCGATATAGCGCGCGGCAACGGGCGAGAGGGCGCGCGCCGCCGGCTTCACGAACCCCACTTCCATGTGCTCGTCGGATTCCAGCGGCAGCGCCACGATGTCCTCGCCGTTGAGGTCGGCCGACAAGATGCCCGAGCTAATCGTGTAGCCGTCCAGGCCAATCAGCAGGTTGAACAGGGTGGCGCGGTCGGTCACCACGATTTGCTTGTCCACCACCTCGACGGCGTGCAGCTCTTCCGAGAAGTAGAACGAGTTCTGCGTTCCCTGGTCGTAGGTCAATCGCGGGAAGGGCGCGAGATCGGCCAGCGTCACGCGCTCGCGCCCGGCCAAAGGCGATGTGTGGCTCACAAAAACATGGGGCGAGGCCGTGAACAGCGGCTCGAAGCGCAGCTCGGCGCGGGCGATCGCGGCGCCAATAACCTCCTGGTTAAAGTGGCTGCGGTAGATGACGCCCACCTCGCTTCTCTGCGTGCGCACGTCCTCGATGATGCCTGCCGTGGTCCCTTCTCGCAAAGAGAACTCGTATTTGTCGCGGCCCAGTTCGCGCACTAGTTGGACAAAGGCGTTGACCACAAAGGCGTAGTGCTGGCTTGACACCGCAAAGACGCGCTTGGGGGCTTCGGTGTGCAGGTAGTGGCTCTCTAGAAGGTCGGCCTGCTCCACGACCTGGCGGGCGTAGGACAAGAAGCGCGTGCCTTCGTCTGTGGTGCGCACGCCCCTTGAGCTGCGGTCGAAGATTCGTACGCCCATCTCGGCCTCAAGCTCAGCGACGGCCTTCGAAAGGCTGGGCTGCGCAATAAAGAGGCGGGCTGCCGCGGCGCTCATCGAGCCGGCCTCGGCGACCTCGATCACGTACCTTAGCTGCGTAAGCGTCATTTCTCGGCCATCTTTCCCATAATCTTGAATCGGCGCTACAATCGTACAGTTATTTGCAAACTCTGCCATCCATCCGTCATGAGGAGTACAAACATGGCAAACGTCACCAAGCCCTCGTTCTACATCACGACCCCCATCTACTACGTCAACGCCGCCCCTCACCTGGGCACCGCTTACTGCACCATGATGTGCGACGTCCAGGCGCGCTACCGTCGCGCGGCCGGCTACGACGTCAAGTTCCTCACCGGCATGGACGAGCACGGCGAGAAGGTCGCCGAGGCCGCGACCGCCCACGGCTTCGACACCCCGCAGGCCTGGTGCGACTCGCAGGCGCCGCTGTTCAAGAACCTGTGGGAAGAGCTCGAGATCTCCAACGACGACTTCATCCGTACCACCGAGCCGCGCCAGCACCACGCCGTGCAGTACCTGTGGGAGCGCATGAAAGAGTCCGGCTACCTGTATAAGGGCAGCTACGACGGCTGGTACTGCGTGCCCGAAGAGACCTACTTCACCGAGAACCAGGTCAAGAAGTCCGACGAGGAGCACGAGACCCAGGGCCAGCACCTGTGCCCCGATTGCGGCCGTCCGCTGGAGCGCGTGCAGGAGGAGTCCTACTTCTTCAAGCTCTCGGCCTTCCAGGACAAGCTGCTTGCTCTCTACGACGAGCACCCCGACTTTGTCCAGCCGGCTTTTCGCATGAACGAGGTCCGTAGCTTTGTCGAGGGCGGCCTTACCGACCTTTCTGTCTCGCGCACGAGCTTTGACTGGGGCATCCCCGTGCCCTTCGACGACGGCCACGTGACCTACGTGTGGTTCGATGCCCTTCTCAACTACATGACCGCCGTGGGCTACAGCCTGGACGACGAGGCCTCCCGCGCTGAGTATGCGCACCGCTGGCCCGCCCAGTACCACGTGGTGGGCAAGGACATCATCCGCTTCCACTGCGTCATTTGGCCGGCCATGCTTATGGCCATCGGCGAGCCTTTGCCCCAGCACGTCTTTGCCCACGGCTTCTTGACCGTGCGCAACTCCGAGACGGGCAAGGCCGAGAAGATGTCCAAGTCGCGCGGCAACGCGATCGCGCCGCAAGACGTCGTTGACCTGCTGGGCGTTGAGGGCTACCGCTACTACTTCATGACCGACGTCGCCCACGGCGAGGACTCGGCCATCAGCTTCGAGCGCATGGAGCAGGTCTACAACGCAGACCTTGCTAACAGCTGGGGCAACCTGGTGTCGCGCTCGCTCAACATGAGCGCCAAGTACTTCGACGGCAAGACGCCCGAGCTGGCCGAGGGCTGGGCCGAGAAGCCCAACCCGCTTCGCGACGTGGCAACCGGCATCGTCGAGCGCTACGCCGAGCACATGGAGAAGATGGACTACGTGGGCGCCAAGGACGTGGTCATGGAGCTGGTCCACGCTGCCAACCACTACATCGAGGACACCGCTCCCTGGGCCGTGGCCAAGGACGAGGCCCGCGCGGGCGAGCTGGCAGACATCATCGTCAACCTGCTTGAGTCCATTCGTATCTGCGCGCACCTGCTGTCGCCCTTCATGCCCACGACCTCTGCCGAGGCCCTGTCCCGCATGTCGCTGGCCGATGAGGCCAACACCTGCGACCTGGCCGGCGTTTGCCAGTGGGGCGGCCTTGCGGGCGGCGTGCCCGTGACCAAGGGCGACGCCTTGTTCCCCCGCCTGGCCACCGACAAGAAGTAGGCGCGCGTGACGTACTCGAGGCTTGCCAACCCGCGCGAGACCCGTGCCGTGCTGGAAGATTTTGGCCTGGCGACCAAGCACCGCCTGGGTCAGAACTTCCTGGTAAACGACGAGGTCATTGGGCGCATCGTCACTTTGGCCGACCTTGGCGAGAAGGACGTGGTGCTTGAGGTTGGCCCCGGCATCGGCACCTTGACGGTGGCCATGCTGGCCCGCGTGGCGGCCGTGTGCTCCATCGAGGCCGATCGCGAGCTTGAGCCCGTGCTGGGCCAGACCTGCGCCCAGGATTCCGAGAAGTTCTTTCTCACCATGGCCGACGCCCTGCGCGTGGGGCCGGGTAACCTGGTGCGCGGCGAGGGCGTGGGCGAGCCCAACAAGTTTGTCTCGAACCTGCCGTACCAGGTGGCGGCCACGCTGATCCTGCGCAACTTCGACGAGTTCCGCAGTTTGGAGTCTGCCACGGTGATGGTCCAGGCCGAGGTTGCCGACCGTATTTGCGCGGCTCCGGGGTCTAAGACCTACGGGGCATACACGGTCAAGCTTGCCTTGCGCGCCCGCCCTGTCGGTCGCTTTGAGGTGGGGCCCGGCAACTTCATGCCGCCACCGCACGTCGACTCGGCCGTGGTGCGGCTTGACCGCGCACCTATGGTCGATCCCGCTAGCGGCGAGGCTTTAAGTGACGAGAAGATCGCGTCTGTCTCGGCCGTGATCGACGCGGCCTTTGCGCAGCGCAGGAAGACTATTCGAAACTCGATGGCTGGGTCGGGCTTTGAAAAAGAGTTGCTTGACCAGGCGTTTGCTGCTTGCGACATTGCGCCCACGACCCGTGCCGAGCGCCTGGCCCCCGCCGATTTCGTTCGTCTTGAGGCGGCCTTGGTCGCTTGCGGCTGGGAGCCTGTGGCAGGCACGCGTTAGATACCAAGAAGGGCATTCGTTTGATGGATCTTGAAAGCCTTTACGGCCGCCTGGGCGTGACCCCAGGCGGCTGCCTTTTTGCCGATAAGCGCGGGCGCGAGAAGCCGATGCCCGCGCCGCTGGCCCCTTTGGCCGACAGCCACGGGCACCTGACGAGTCGCGGCGTCGAAGACCCTGCGGCGGTACTTGCACGTGCTGCTCTAGCTGGGGTTCGTTTGATGGTGTGCCCGGTCGATACCGTCGAGGAGATCCCAGGCAAATGGGGGAGCGCGGGCGAGCTTCTGGATTGGTTCGAGGTTCAGAAGGCCCAGGCGGCTGGGCTTCTTGACGTTGCGGCCAAGCACGGCCTGCTGCCGCCTGCGTTTGACGGTTGCGACGCGCCAGGTCTTCTCGACAGCGTCTACCTTGTTGCGGGGGCGCATCCCTACGGCGCGGCGGGCTTCGACGACGCGGCCGAGACCGTGACGCGCGAGCTTCTGGCCTCGCCGAGCTGTCTTGGCGTGGGCGAGATCGGCCTGGACTACGGCCCCTATAACGAGGTCGACCCGGCGGTGCAGGAGGTTGCTTTTCGCCGGCAGCTGCGCCTGGCCCACGAGCTTGGCCTGCCTGTTGAGCTGCACATTCGCGACGCCAGCGACGACCCGGCGGCCCAGGCGCATGCCGATGCCGTGCGCATCTTGGAAGAAGAGGGCGTGCCCGCCGCCGGCTGCGACCTGCACTGCTTTACCTCGGGGCCAGAGGTCATGGCGCCTTTTGTCGAGCTTGGCTGCCACATTGCCTTTGGCGGGGCGGCCACCTTCAAGCGCTCGGACGACATCCGTGCCGCCGCGGTAGCCTGCCCGGCAGAAAAGCTGCTGCTAGAGACTGATTTTCCCTACATGGCGCCTGAGCCCCTTCGCGGACGTTCCTGTGAGCCTGCGATGTGCGGTTTCACCGCCGCCCTTCTCGCCCAGACTCGTGAGGAAGCCGGCGTGGCTGACGCCGCCGGGACCTACGACGCCCTTTGGACTAACGCCCGCGCTTTCTTTGGGGTCTGACGCGCCCCTCAAATTCAAAAACGCGACAAGTCGGCCATCAAATTCGAGCATCCTGAGTAGCCACGACCAGTGCACATTGTTTACCTGGGCATTTAGAATCCGAATAGGTTGCGCTATTCACAACATCGAGTTTTGATGGCCGACTTGTCGCGTTTTTAGTTTTGGACCCTGGTTTTCGCGCGTTCAAGACTCGCGCGTTTAAGACCGGCGTTGCGCGGGTAAGCTAAGCGTCACCAACCGACCCCCATCTACAATGTGCAGAGGGGGGGTCGTATGCCGATTTTTGCCCAGGGTAGCCGCGCCGGCCGTTTGGCCTCGGGCGCGGCCGATGCGTTCTTGGAGCTCATGTGGCCCACGCGCTGCGTCCTGTGTGACCAGCCCGGCGACCTGCTGTGCGACGACTGCCGAGCAACCCTTCCCTGGATCGAGCAGCGCCTGGCCTGCCCTGTGTGCGGAGCTCCTTTTGGCCATCTTACCTGCACAGAGTGCGAGAAGAATTGGGAGACGCGCGCCTGCGTGGCCGCGATGGGCTTTCACGGCGCGCCGGCCAGGATGGTCTCGTGCCTCAAGGACGCCCACGAGCTGCGCCTTGCCCCGGTCATCGCGCAGGCACTGCTCACCGCGCTGGAAGAAGCGGCCGCTTGGCCTGCGCCCGACGGCGGGCCCCGCGCAGACCTTGCCGCCCTCGACGCCGTCTGCTTTGTCCCCGCCACGGCCGAGGCCTACCGTCGCCGTGGCTTTGACCACATGGAGCTTGTCTCGCAAAACTTGGCGCCTGCCTTGGGCCTGCCCCTTTACGATGTCCTGGTTCGCGCCGCGTCAAAGGACCAGCGCGAGCTTGGCCGTACCCAGCGGGAAGAGAACCTTGCAGGCACGATGCGCGCCATTCGGGACGTCAGCGGCCTTGACCTGCTGCTTGTTGACGACGTGGTGACCACCGGGTCGAGCGTTCGCGAGGCTACCCGCACCTTGCTCGCCGCGGGCGCCGCCAGCGTCACCGCCTGCGCCCTCGCCCGCGTGTGGTAGGGGAGAAGCGCCCGGCCCGGCCGTCCGTCTCGCCGGCGCCGCGGCCAGCGCCCCACTACCACCGTCCACCCGCCGCAGCCCCCGCGCACCGAGAAATTAACAGACCTTAACGCCCCGCCCCCGTAACCTGCGGGTATAATCGCCCCAGTCTCATTCCAGGTCTGTGGTTGCGGGTCGGCGCGCGCCGTCCTTAGTCCAAGGTAGACGAGGCCAAAGGGATCCACGTAAGCTCGGCCGTGCGCGGCCGCGCGATCATGGTTCGTCCTAGAAGTAAGTCGCACCGCCCGTCATACATAAGGAGCATCCGGCTCCGCGGGCGAGAGGGTTGCAAGTTGGGGGCGCTGCGGCGCATCTTGGCGAAGGCCCCTGTGCGCGAGTGTGGGGGCAAAGACCAGGTCAGCTGGGTGAGACTACCTATAACACGCGTTTGTCGCTTAAAGATTTGATATGGAGTGAGCCATGCCCAACCGTCTTCGCCCGTGCCTTGCCGCCTGTGCCGCAGGCCTTGGAATCGTCGCTCTTGCCGGCTGCTCGGTGGGGCCCGTCACCGTGCCCACCCCGTCTTTTTTGGGCACCGACACCACCTACTCCCAGGCAGCCGCCGACCGCGCCGCCGTGCGCACGAGCTCCGTTGACTCTAGCGAGCTTCTTGAGGCCGGCGTCTTGACCGTGGGTATCAAGTCCTCTCAGTCGGCCCCGTTCTCCATCCCGTCTAGCAGCGGCTCCCACTCGGGTGTCGATGTCGAGGTTGCCTACGCCATGGCCGAGCAGATGGGCCTTACCGTCAAGTTCGTCGACGTTGCCGACACCACGGCCGTGGGCACCACCTGCGATGTTGTCATGGGTGTTGCCGCCGCAGACGCCGGCACCTGCTCGGTCTTGGGCGACTACGCCGAGGACTGCATCGCCGTCTTCTCGAAGGACGGCGCGACCGTCACCAGCACCTCTCAGCTTTCGGGCAAGACCATTGGCGTCCAGGCCGCCTCGGCCTCGCAAAAGGCCATCGGCGCCGCCGTCGCAGATGCCACCTACTCCACCTACGTCAACCTCAACGAGGCCTTCGCTGCCCTCGAGGCCGGCACCGTCGAGTACGTGTGCTGCGGCGCCTACCCCGGAGCCTACCTGGCCGCGGGCTACGACGGCGTGACCGTTGCCGGCGTTCTGGACACCCCCGTGGCCCTGGGTGTGGCCGTCGACACCACCAAGGCCACGCTCACCCAGGCCGTCTCGGGCGCCATCGACTCGGTCCAGACCAACGGCCAGCTCGAGGTCATCAAGTCCCGCTGGGTCGACGGTATTGGTACCCTCACTACCGCTCAGCAGATTCAGACGGCGTCTTAATCCAAATCTGGTGACACTAACCGCGCTCTATTGGGTAAGAGGGGTGTAACGCGAAAGTCAGCGAAAGTCGGCGAGAAGATTTTCTCGCCGCCGCACGCGCCGCTTTTGCGCGTACCCGTTTCAAAGGAGGTTGTTATGGTCGACATCAAGATTTCCGGTCGCAAGGTAAGCGTTTCTGATTCCCTGCGCGAGCATGTCCAGAACAAGGTCGGCAATGCCCTTAAGGTTTTCGATATCTCACCCATGACCTGCGACGTTGTCCTGCGCGTGGACAAGAACCCCTCCAACCCCGACCGCAAGACCTGCGAGGTCACCGTCTATGTGCGCGACAACGTCGTGCGCGTCGAGGCTTCCTCTGACGATATGTACGCCGCCATCGACGAGGCCGCCGAGAAGGCTACTCGCCAGCTGCGCAAGTACAAGACCCGCGTCGTCGACCGCCGCCAGCACGCCCACGCAGCCGCCCCCGTCCCCGTTACGCAGGAGGATCTGGCCAAGCTTATCGAGCCCCTTCCCGAGGAAGAAGAGGACGACCAGCTGGTACGCGAGAAGGTCATCGACCTTGTGCCCATGACCGAGGAAGAGGCCCTGGTCCAGACCGATCTCATTGGCCACGATTTTTATGTGTTCACCAACGCCACGACCGGCCTCATCAACGTCATCTACCACCGCAAGAACGGCGGGTACGGTATCATTAAGCCCAAGATTGAAGAGAACGAAGAGTAAGGATTTTCTCTTTTGGCAAACAATGACGTCCAGTTGGACGACAACGTAGACCTTAATGCCCAGGCGTCGCAGGAAGCTGCGCGCCTGGGCCGCGCTTATCACGCGCACACCAACGTCAACATCATCGTGGACTCTTGCGCAGACTTTGCGCCCGAGGTCATCGACGCCCTGGGCGTCGAGACCGTGAGCTTCTCGTACGTGGTCAACGGGGTCGAGTACCCCGACGACTTCTGGAAGTCCATGACGCCGCACGAGTTCTATGACCGCATGCGTGCGGGCGAGCAGGCAACCACCTCGGCGGTGACCCCCGGCCACTACCTCGAGATCTTCGAGAAAGCAGCCGAGAAGGGCGTCCCCACCATCTACCTGGCCTTTACCCGCGGCCTGTCTTCTTCGATCGACGCTGCGCGCCAGGCCCGCGAGATGGTGCTGGAGAAGTACCCCGATTTCGAGCTCTACGTGATCGACAACCTGTGCCCGTCGGCCGCGGCCGAGCTTCTGGCCATCGAGGCGGTCCACCAGGCCGGCAACGGCCTTTCTGCCAAAGAGCTTGTTGAGTGGGCCGAGGAGGCGCGCTACTTCCTGCACGGCTACTTCACGCTAGAGAACTTCGACGCCCTGGCCCGCGGCGGTCGCATCCCGCCGGCGGCAGCCACGGTGGGCGGCAAGCTCGACATCAAGCCCGAGCTTTCCTACGACACCAACGGTGCCTTGACGCTGCGCGGTATGTGCCGCGGCCGCAAGAAGGCCCTGCGCGCGATCATCGCCGACTTCAAGGCCAACCACCTGAGCGAGGAGGACCTGGGCGGCACCCCGCTGCCCATCGGTATCGTCTCGGCCGACGCCGACAAGGACGCCCATTGGCTGGGCGACCAGCTGCGCCGCGAGCCGGGCTGCGCCGACGTGCCCATCATCTACAGTTCCGTCTCGCCGGTTATTGGCGCGCACGTGGGGCCTGGCATGGTGGCCTGCGTCTTTTGGGGCAAGGATCGCCGAGAGGCCCTCTCTTTCACCGACCGCATCGCCCGCAAGGTCCGCGGTCAATAACAGGTACCAGGCATTACTTGGATAGCCGCAGCACGACCGCGGCTATCTCTTTGACTAGAAAGGCAGCAAATGAGCTCTGCTAAGCAAAAGGTCGCCTTTATTGGCACCGGCATCATGGGCGCCGCCATCGCCGGGCACATCATGGACGCCGGCTACTCCCTGTGCGTCTATAACCGCACCAAGGAGAAGGCCCAGGGCCTGATCGATCGCGGCGCAGTGTGGGCAGAAAGCCCTGCTAAGGCCGCCGCGGACGCCGACGTGGTCTTTACCATGGTGGGCTACCCCAACGACGTCGAGGACGTCTACCTCTCCACCGACGGCCTGATTCGCGCCGCCAAGAAGGGCGCCTGGCTGATCGACCTCACCACCAGCTCGCCGCAGCTGGCCCGCGACATCCACGAGGCGGCCGAGGTCGAGGACAAGCACGCCTTCGACTGCCCCGTGACCGGTGGCGAGAAGGGCGCGGTCGACGGCACCCTCACCCTTATCCTGGGCACCGCCGAGAAGGACGTGCAGCCGGTGCTGCCCATACTCGAGACCTTCTCGTCCAAGATGTTCTTCTTTGACTCGGCGGGCGCCGGTCAGACGGCCAAGCTCTGCAACCAGGTGAGCCTTGCGTCTTGCATGATGGGCTACGCCGACGCGCTGGCCTTGGCCGAGCAGGGTGGTATCGATCCCGCCAAGGTCTTGGACCTCATGGCCTCTGGCACCGGTGGCTCCGGCGCCTCTGCGACCCTGGCTCCCAAGTCGCTTGCCGGCGACTACAAGCCCGGCTTTATGGCCGAGCACCTGCGCAAGGACATTGGTCTTGCGCTGCAGCGCGCCGAGGAGCTTGAGGTCACCCTGCCCGGCGCCGAGACGGCCTTCACCCTGTTTGACATGTTGTGCCAGATCGGCGGCTCGAGGATGGGCACGCAGGCCCTGACCTTGCTTTATGCCGAGAGCGAGAAGGCCGCGGCCGCGGGCTTGGACTGGTCGCTTTTGGATGTCGACGAGTACGCCGAGGGCGCAGGCGAGCACGAGTGCGGCTGCGGCGGCCACGGTGAGGGCGGCTGCTGCGGCGGCCACCACCACGAGGGCGAGGCCCACGAGTGCTGCGGCGGCCACGGCCACCACGACCACGAGGGCGGCTGCTGCTGCCACGGGGAGGCTTAAAACCGTGGACTTTGCCTTTGCCGGCGCGGTCCTGGCGCTTGTCCTGTTCTTGTTTGGCATCTTCGCGGGCGTGGGCCTGGGGGACATCCTGGCCAAGAAGGTCGTCACCCGCGGCGAGTACATCCGCATGAACCTGGCTGTCTTTGGCGTGGCGGTTCTCGCCAGCGCCATCGTGCTTGCCTTGAGCCTCACCATGCTGGTCGCCTTGATCTTTGGCGTGGTGGCCGGCGCCTTGGCCGGGCTCAAGTTTGGCTTTGGCGAGTCCATTGGCCCCTGGGGCTTTGTGGACAAGAAAGTCGGAACCAATAAAGACCAGGTCAGGCGCGTTGGCAGCAAGAACGCCGAGGCCTATCGCCGCGCGCGTCGCGACGGCACGCCCGAGCCCGAGCTCATAAGCGTCCAGATGCCCGACGCCAACGACGCCGCCAAGAAACGCGGCTCATCCAAGTAGTTTTGAGAGGAAGTTTTTGCATGGCTGATAATTCCGAGCAGATCTCGCTGCTGGTAGAGAATCTTTCTTCTCCCAGCAGAAGGCACCGTCAAGAGGTCGCCCACCAGCTGGCCGCCTTTGCCGAGAAGGACCCGGCGTCGATGGTTCCCCACGCCGACGCCCTTGTCGCCGCCCTTGAGCGCCCCGAGGCCCAGACTCGCTGGGAGGTCCTGGGCGCGCTTGCCGCCGTGGCCAGCGTCGACCCCGATGCCGCCGCGGGCGCCGTCGAAGCCGCCGAGGACTCCCTCTTTGACGACGGCTCGTCCATGGTGCGCCTGGCCTCCTTCGTCTTCTTGTGCCGCTACGGCGCCTCTGCGCCCGAGCGCTCCGACGAGGTATGGCCCCTTCTGGACGAGGCCATTCAGTGCTACCACGGCGACGCCGAGTACCGCGACATGCTGGGCGGCCTTCTGGGCCTGGCCCAGGGCAAGATCTCTAAAGAGACCGGCCAGAAGCTCGCAGCGCGCGTGAAGTTCGACGCCGATAACGGCCAGGGCTACATCAAGTCCTTCTCCGCGCAGATCATCTCGGCGCTGGAGTAGGGCACAACGGGCCTGCCGCCTGCGGTGCCCGGGTTGCCCGCGCACCCGGGGCGCCCGCGCCGTCGCGCGCATACGTGACGGCCTTGTGGCTTGGGTATTGTTAAGCAAACCAAGCGCCGGCCTGTGCAAGAATTTAAAAGTTGACTGTTTGTCTCTATGAAAGGTTTTGATTGATGTCTGACGAGAAGAACGTCTCTGCAGAGGAAGAGCAGAAGGACGTGACCACGGCCGAGAAGACCGAGGTCGCCGCTGCTGTCGCTCCCGAGTCCGAGGCTGCCCCGGCCGCCGAGGCCGCAGCTCCCGCTGCCGCCCCCAAGGGCATCGCCGTGCCCGTCTTTGTCGTGTGCGTCGTGATCGCTGTTGTGGTGGGCGTCCTTGCCGGCCACTTCCTGCTTGGCGGCGGCTCCACCATCTCGTTGTCCGGCAAGACCGCGCTGGCCGAGGACCAGCTCGACAGCACGATCGCCACCTACACCTATGACGGAAAGACCACCAACGTCACCGCGCGCGAGGTTATTCTCGTCAACTCTACCCTGGACAACGCCAAGGACGACGACAGTAACTACACCGTGCCCACCGCCGACGAGGTCATCTCGTACGTGCGCAACGCGATCGTCTCTGCCGCGGCCGAGAAGGAGGGCATCACCGTCACCGACGACGAGATCGCCGAGTACGCCAACTCCACCATGGGCTCTGACGATTACGCCACCATCGCCTCTCAGTACGGCATCGACGAGGACACCGCCAAGTCGACCCTCAAGGCCTCTGCCATCATGGTTAAGCTGCGCAACTCCGTGGTGACCACCGAGCTGCCCGCCACCCCTACGGCCCCCGATTCGCCCGCCGAAGGCCAGGAGGACGTGGCTACCGCCGATTATGCGAGCTACATCATCAACCTTGCCGGCGACGAGTGGGACTCCGAGAACAACACCTGGGCCTCCACCGACGGTGATTACTACGCCGCGCTTTCCACCTACACCATCACCAACGATTCTGCGACCTACGCCGCTGCCCAGGCCGCCTACTACGTGGCGTCCTCTAAGTACAGCTCGGCGTACTCGTCGATCTCGACCCAGTGGCTGGCCTACGTCAACACCTTGCTGGCCAACGCCACCATCCAGATCGGCTCTTTGGCGGTCTAAGGATGCGCGTCGCGGTCAGCGCATGCCTTTTGGGCGAGCACGTTCGTTTTGACGGCTCGGCCAAGCCCTGCGCGGCCGTGATCGACCTGGCAAGCAAATGCGACACCTGCCCCGTGTGCCCCGAGAGGGCCGCGGGGCTTTTTGTGCCGCGACCGCCCGCCGAGCGAGCGGGCAGCCGCGTTCTTCTGGCCGATGGCACAGACGTGACCTGCGAATTTGCTGCCGGTGCCCAGAAGTGCGCGGCCGCCGTTATGGCCGCCGGTGCGCCGTTGGCCGTTCTTAAGGCAAAAAGTCCGTCGTGCGGGGTAAATCTCATCTACGATGGAACCTATACCAACACACTGACTGCCGGCGACGGCGTGTTTGCCGCCCGGCTAAAGAAGGAGGGGATTTGCGTGGTTAGCGAAGATGTCGTTAAGTCCTGCAAACCGTCTGTCGAGAACCCCGTCGCGATCGTTTTGGGCTCTGGCCTGGGCCACCTGGCCGGCCTGGTCAAGCCCGTGCGCCGTATTGACTACCACGACATCGAGGGCTTCCCGGTGTCGGCCAGCCCCGTCGAGGGCCACAGCTTCCAGGCCACGGTGGGCTCAATCGACGACGTGCCCGTTGTTGTGTACCCGGGCCGCATCCACCTGTACCAGGGCTACTCGGCCGCCGAGGTCAGCGCGCTGGTGCGCCATGCCCACCGTCTTGGTTGCCGCGACATCATCTTTGCGTGCGCGACGGGCGCCGTGGCGGGCAACGCCCACACGGGCCTGGGCATCTTGACCGACCAGATCAACTTGACGGGGAGAAACCCGCTGGCCGAGTGGGACGAGCTGCGCGACGTCGAGACCCCGTTTATCGACATGAACGAGGCCTTCTCGCCGTATCTGCGTACCATTGCGCGCGGTGTGGCCGACGACCTGGGAATCGCCGTCGAGGAAGGCGTCTATGCGGGCGTGCTGGGGCCGAGCTTCGAGACCCCGGCCGAGGTCGCGGCGCTGCGGACGCTGGGCGTGTCGTACGTGGGTATGAGCACGGTGTGCGAGGTCATCATGGCCAAGGCGCTTGAGATGAACGTGCTGGGTTTGACGCTGGCCGCCAACGAGGCGGGGGCGCCTGCCGTGACGCACGAGAGCGTGCTGGAGGTAGCGGGTGCCCACGCCGACGACTTCGAGCGCCTGGTGCGCGGAGTGTTGCGCCTGCTTTAAAATCCGGGCTTGAAACCGGGCGCGGGTTTCTGTAATCTAATTGGTTGTGCGCCGACATAGCTCAGTTGGTAGAGCATCGCTCTCGTAAAGCGGGGGTCATGGGTTCGAGTCCCATTGTCGGCTCCATTGGATTTTAGGCCAGGGGTTACGTACCTCTGGCCTTTTTTATGTGCCCGGGGCGGCCCAGGTCCTGGGGACGCGTTAGTTTTGGGTGCCTTGTCAGTGGAAATCGGGTGCCACTTTGAACCGCTATTTGCAAAACCGCAGGTAGACGCCTTGTGAATTTCGTGCCCCGGCGAGAAGAGACCCAAAAACCACTGACAAGGTCCTTCTCGCTAGCACACCGCCCGCCCTTGTGGAACGGGGGCCTACCGCGCCGTTTCGCCGTGCCCTCAGGGTACGGCGACGCATCGAACTCCGTCACAGCTTTTCGCCTCCAACGGGGTTGGTAAAGGCGCCTTCGACTGGCGTATAGTCGCCGTCGTAGCCTGCGAACTGCACGTCAAGATCCGGCACGACGACGTGCTTGACCGGCTTGGTGGCTATCGAGCCTTTTTCGGACCCGCAGCCGGTTGAGGCGGGACGCTCAACAACCCAAGGCTTGCCGCCCTTTGACACACGGAGCGACACCCTGGTTGTATTGTCCTGGGCCGTGAGGGCGCTAAAGCGGTCATTCGACTCCGTCGGGGAGCACTCGGCAATCCACTTGTCTGGCATGTGGCTCCATTCTCTCGCTCAAGCAACTAGTCATATTTGACCCGGTTAGGCAATTTTTACACTTGATGCCGTCGCACCTCAAGCGCAGCAGGGGCATGGCTCCGTCTATTCCTGCGCGGGCGTTTTGCGTTCAAGGGCCACGCTAGTATTGGGTGGCACGTCAGTGGATTTCGGGTACCATTTTGAATTACTGTTTGCAAACCCGCAGGCAGACGGCTTACGATTTTTGACCCTCGGCAAGATGAGACCCAAAAAGCACCGACAAGGTCCTTCTCGATAGTGCCGTTTGTTCAGTGGGGCGAAGTAGCGTCCTTTGGCCCGGCGTCGAATGCGGATTCATGGGCGCACGGAACCTCGGACAAAATGTTGGGCCTGGGGAGGGGTCCGCGAGGGCATCATTTGGGAGTACTACCGCAGCGGCCTGCTCCCCGGCGCAGACGTGCTGTACGATTGGCTGTCTATGGAGGAGCGGGGCGAGCCGAGGTCAGCCGAGCTGGCAGACGCCGTCGATAGAGCGACGAAGGGGGAGCAATGAGAAAGAAGGAGATACCGGGCGGGGAGAAGAACCGCACTAAGGCGGGCTTCAAGGCCCTGCGTGAGGACCTCGGCATGAGCCAAGGCGACCTGGCCTGAGAGGCCCGGTGCAACATCCAGAGCGTCAAGCGCTGGGAGAAGGAGGGCAATTCCTGGGATCCGCCCGCGCGCGCCTGGGCTGCGCTCGAGGAAGTCGCGTCCCGCCAGCGCGAGGCCGTGGCCGCCACGTTGGCCGCCGCGCGTGCGGAAGAGGCCTCGCTCGGGCACAAGCCCGATGTCGTCGAGCTCGCGTACTACCGCGACCAGGGCATGCACGACGCGGTCGCCGACGAAGACGAGCCCTTCGGCGTCGGCAACGCCAACGCCCGCGCGGCAGCGTGTGCCCTCCGTGCCGAGGGTTTCGACGTTGTCTTCCGTTACCCCTCGGATTCGACGGATGCGTAAAAAATGAACGTTAAAGGCATTGCGTAAAGAATCGAGGCGACATAAGCATGGCCAAACAGCTCCTCTCAGCGCCGGCGTCAAAAACCACATCGAAGTAAGTGCCGCCGCCAGGTAGCGTAAAGATTGCGCTCGGCGAACTGTAGACGCATCGCCTTTAGATCGCCCGCCTCGTTAATTCACCGTCGGCTCACCGGAACACAGGCGCTTGACCTTCGCCTCGGGCCCGAAGCCCTGTTTCCACTTCCGCATTGTTTGCGCGAAGTCCTTTCGCAGCGCAGCGTAGATCATCGGGTTCACCTCGGACATCATCGCCGAGACGGCCGTGGTGATCCATGACGAGACGCTTACGCCGAGACGATCCGCTTCGTTCTTCGCCGCATCAATTGTTGCCTCGTCCACGAACAGCATTACGGACTGCCATGCCTCATTCTTCTTTCGCTGCCGCTCCACGGCGGCGAAGCCGTTCGCGTCGAGGGCGCGCGAGATGCCCGCGAAGGCATCCATCGCGACTTGCGCCAGCTCGCTTGAGTTCGCGACCGAGGTCGACAACTGGGACATGACGCGCAACTTTTCCCAGAGCGCCACCGGGACGTTCACGTGTAGATGCCCTTTTCCGTCTACCTTTTGCCTGCCCATTGCATCGCCTTTCGTTATTTCTCTCGCCTAGCCGCATTGTACCCGTCGCGGTCATGGTCGATCTTGGTCGCGGCCACGCCGCCGCGGATCCCGGGCTCCTCCACCGTCGGCGCGTTGTAGGTGGTCGCGGAACTGCTCGTTACATTCTCCTGGATCGTCTGGAAGCTCACGAAGCCCGAGTTGACCTTGTAGCCCTCGGAGGCCTTGGTCTCGCGGATCACCACGGTGCCACGCGGAATGCACGGATTGCCGAAAACATCGGTATACAGGGAGTCGCCGGAAACTTTGTTGCTGACGGAGAATGTGGCAACTCCGTTTTTGTTAGTCGAGAACACCCAGGTGCGCTTCGGGGAGAGGCCGGCGGCCTTGAGGGCCCCGTAGTCCTCGTAGTCCACGGTGTCGTAGTACTCGACGGTGAACTCGGCGCCCGCCAGGCTCGCGCTGCCGTTGGGCAGGTTGGTCGCGGTGTAGGTCTTCTGGGTCTCCGGGTCGTACTTGCCGACCAGCATGCCAATCGGGTCGGTGCCAGGCTGCTCCTCGCACGTGAACGTCGCGGTGCGGCCCGCGGCCACGGTGACCTGGTGGACATCGCCGCAGAGGCGGTAGCCCTTGGAGGCCTGGGTCTCCTTGGCGTAGTAGGTGCCCGCGGCGAGGCCGGTCAGGGTGCCGGTGTTGCCGGCGGCATCGGTCGTGAGGTCGCCCACCTTGACGGTGCAGGCGGCGTCGGAGAAGACGCCGTACTTCGCGCCGGAAAGGCTGTAGCAGGCGTTGCCGTCGGTGACCGACGGGTTGGCGGAGGTCTTCTTGAGGGTCACCGAGCCGGTGGGCGCGGTGTAGAAGAAGATGTCCTGGACGTCGTTGCCGAAGCGGACGGCCGTGGCGCAGTGGTCGATCTCGGGGTTGCCCGCGCCGCCCAGCGCGTAGGCCTTGGCCTCGTTGTAGGCGCGCAGGATGCAGTCGCGGGAGTAGACGTCGGAGGTCTGGCCGTAGCCGTCGCCCGCGTAGAACTCCCAGTTGCACTCGCCGCCGATGGTGACGTCGTCGGTGTCGTAGGCGCTCACCATCCATATGGCGGCCTGGACCACCACGGCGGCCTTGGACGCGTTGTTGTCGGTCCACACGCCGTACATGCCCCAGGCGGTGTTGGACGCCGACACGTCGCGGTTGCCCACGTAGACCAGGTAGTCGATCATCCGCTGCTGGGTCTCGGAGTAGCCGGTCAGGGTCGAGTCGTCGCCGCGCACGACGTGCCACTGGGCGCCGTCGCCGCCGATGACGGTGCCGGGGCGCCCGACCTCGGGGTGGTTGGCGTGGCGGTCGCCGCACCAGGCGAGCTGCCCGTTGGACAGCCTGAAGGTGTACGTGCGGCCCACGGCCTGCGTGGCCTCGGACAGCGACAGCTGCTCGCCGACCGTCGCCGCCGCGGCGACCTCGGCCGTGAGGCCCGAGCCCACCATGCCTAGCACCTGCGACAGGGTCAGGACGACGGACATGAAGAGGGCCTTGGCCCTGTTCACGGCCGCGGCCCTTCCTCTCTTTCTCTGCTCGGGCGCGCGTGCGCCCGGGCTGCCATGTGATGTTCGCATGGGCTTCTCCCTTCCGTGAGGGGACTGTAGATGCGCGGGCGCCCCCTCCCCGCGGGCCCCGTGCGGGGGACCGAAGGGAGAGTGGGTGGCCCCGGCCGCGAAGGGCCCGGCCGCGCCGTTCGAGTCGCTTGGCGGCGCGCGGCCCCGCCTTAACGGAGTCGGCCGGGGCCCGCGGGGAGGGGGCGCCCGCCCGAAAGCTTCCCCTAAGCCAGCTTTGGCGCGGCTGAAAACCGGCCGTCTCCACATTCTTCGTCGCCGTTGTAAAACGCTTCGGTTGGCGACACATGTTTCGCGCTGCGACGGGGTGGCGATATCGCGATGTGGCTACGCTAGGCCTGCCTAATCGGCACGATGCAGCCTTTGCGGGCGTTTAACACGGCGGCGAGACGGGCATACTGTCCCCGAGCAGGTATAATCTTTCCCGATAGTCAAGGGGAGTTCCCAAAAGGAGGGGAGACCTTATGGACGAGGAGAAGAGGGACGGCCTGGGACGGGCCGACGAGATGCTCGTCGAGGCCGCCGAGGAGACGGTAGCGACCGAGGAAGAGGAAGAGGTCGAGGGGGCCGACGGCTTCGAGACCGTCGCCTGGCCCGACGTCTGGCCGGAGGGCGAGGTCGGCGAGGAGGCGGCCGCCGTCGATGAGGGCGGAGGCGAGCCCAAGGTGGCCCTTTTCGGCCGCGAGTTCCCTAAAAAGAAGACGTTCATAGCGGCGGGCGTCGCCGCCGCGGTGCTGCTGGCCGGCGTCGGCGGCTGCGCGCTGCTGAGCCGCCAACCGGAGCCAGCCGCGACCGTGTCGCAGCAGGCGGGCCAGGCTACGGACAGCGCCGAGGCCGAGGCCAAGACCATGTACGTCAACGTCGGCGTGACGGCCGAGGGCTGGGACGAGGCGACCTCGTCGCCCGTCATCGCCCACATCGAGAGCGACGACGGCGACGTGGACTTCTACCACGCGTACAGCGCCAACAAGGCCGAGGCCGTCGCCGTAGGGGATGAGTCTACCTGCAAGGTGACCTACATCTCGCCGGTGAACGCCGACGGGTCGATCTACAAAGTTGGGGAGACGAAGAGCCTCACCTCTAGCGATGAGAAGACGCCCGATGCAACGGTGACGGCGGCCACCCTGGAGAAGGTGGAGGCCGGTTCCGTCACCGCCGGCGACCTGACCAATATCGCCGCGCAGGTAACCGAGGCTGTCAAGAAGGGCGACTCCACCTTGACGGGCGACAAGGGCTCCCAGGTCGTCTCCAAGGTCGAGGGGAACATCAAGAACAGCCCTGCCGCCGACGACGACGTCAAGCAGTCCGTCGAGCAGCAGGCCGGCCAGGCCCAGGAGGAGGCCAAGAAGGAGGAGACCGCGGCCAGGGTGCCGACGACCTCAGGCGGCTCGTCGTCTTCCGGCTCAAGTACCAACAGCGGCTCGTCGTCCTCCGGCGCGGGCACCAACAGCGGTTCCGGCTCTTCCGGCGGAAACACTAACTCCGGGTCCGGCCAGTCCTCAAGCCAGGCCAGCCAAAATAACAGCAGCCAGTCGCAGGGCTCGTCCCAGCAGGGGAACTCTCAGGGCGGTAACAGCGGCTCCGGTGACTCTTCTGCCGGCGGGTCATCGTCGACTCAGCACCAGCACAGCTGGGTCGCGCAGACGACGACCGTCCACCACGACGCCGTGACCCACACCGAGACCGTCCACCACGACGCCGTGAGGCATGAGGAGTATCGCTACATATGCAATCAGTGTGGGGCGGATATCACGGATGACCCTTGGGGGCATATAGAGAGCTCGTTGCTAAGTGGGGGAAAATGCAGCGGCTATCACGATGATTACGTTTGGATAACCGATCAAGACGCCTACGATGAGGTCATCACCGTAACCGATCGGGCTGCATGGGACGAGACCGTGACCGTCACGGACCGGGCTGCCTACGACGAAGTCGTCACGACCGGTTATAAGTGTTCTAGTTGTGGAGCTACTAAGTAGTCATTTACTCCTTTAGCCCGCGTTGTTGTTGTTTATAGTATTCCATGCCACGATGCACATACACCCCGCGGTTACATAACTTGCGCGGTGTGTTGAGGAAGGTCTTGCTTCTTAACCCATATTCCTACGGTATAGCAAACCCGAATCAAAATAGGGCCGGTGGCGAATCGCCGCCGGCCCTATTGCTCCGTCGGCACGATTCCGGCCCACCGCGTCTATTCGCCCCGATATGTCGGCGCAAGGAGGTTACTTGCCTAGGCTACGCTGTCATAGGGTTGCTATCGCGTTAGGCTCTCGTATCGCCGCCTACCGATGTTATTATACTCCGGTGTTACAACATCGTCCAAAACGGGTAAGGCATAATAGGAGGAAAACTGCCTAAGGAGCGGCTCGAAAGGACGCATATACCAGGAACTGCAGGGGGTGAGATCAGCCCGAGCGACCATCAGCTATGGTTATCTGTATGTGGCTTCGTTCTGTTAAGCTTTTTGACGCCATCACAAGTCAAAAGGGCTTACGTTGCTTGCGCGGGGCCGGGTTTCAAAAAAGAGGGAATGAGCCATGGTAAAGCCTAGATATGTGCGAAGAACCCTTATGTGTAGGGACCACGAGGCGTGCGCATTCACGTATGACCTGATGCTAAGACAGATTGCGGGGCATATAAAGGCTCTTGAGGTTTCCTACATCCCGTTTGCGGCCTGGTCGCGCAACGGGTCGATTGATGGCCAGGGCCTTTCCGGCTGGATGACCCGGCGCGCTGTTCCCCAAAGCCGTGAGAACGTGTCGCGCCTTCTTGAGGCGCTTGACCTGGAATCAACCGAGGAGCTTATGCTCTTTGGGTTGGGTTTATCGTTATCTGACCAATATTGGCTTCGCCCGGACGGGATCGACCTTCATTGGGATGACGTGAAGCTTTATAACCGTGATTTTCCGCCAGAGGTAGGACAGGCCCTCGCGTCGCATGACGAAAGCTCGAGGGAGGCGGCGCTCAAGGAAATCGTCCTTCATAGCGAGATCCTCTCATCTTCCCCGGACGTCGCCTTAAACGGAAATCTGCCGAAGTTCTGGGCGAGTGAGGGAGGCGTTGCTCGGCTGTTCAAAACCGGTAAACAGTCCAATCTCATGTTGGAACCGTTTTGCGAGGTCGCGGCGACCACGGTTTGTGGGGCCTTTTTACAAAAGAGCGACTATGTGCCCTATTCGCTTAACGGCTTTCACGGGACCGTGCCTTTCGGGAGCTGCCCGTCGTTCACCGACGCGGCCACGGAGTTCGTGCCTGCGGGCGACATTTTTCAGCTCGCGCCGGATCATAACCACCTCTCCCGTTACGAGCGATATGCCCTTTTGCTCGAGAGCCACGGTATCATCGACGCGCGAGAAAGACTTTCCGAGATGCTTGTTGTTGACCACGTCATCGGAAACTTCGACAGGCATTGGGGCAATTTCGGGATTCTGGTTGACTCGGAGTCCCGCGAATGGCTGCGCATGGCGCCCCTGTTCGACATGGGCGAGTCCTTCGACTGCGACCGCGCGCTCAAGGCGGAGCGGCCCCCGCGAAAGAGCATCTACAAGTATCCCTTCTTGACCCATATGGACGAACAGATGGGTCGGTATGCGGAAAAGCTCGATTGGTTTGACCCCGACGTTGCTCTAGATGCAGTGGAAAAAGCCTTGGAGGTCGTATGTGCGGCCCCGGCCCTCGAGCTCTTCTCGGATCGCTACGCCATGGTAGAGATGAGAAAACTCGCAAGAGCTATCGAGGACGTCGAGAAGAGAGCGCGGGAAATCAGCCCTGCCTATCCCACCGGGAACCCGAGCTTGGAGCGACAGGCAATGGCGGCGGCGCGGGCGTCGAGGGCCGACGACAACAATAGGGAGGCTTTTGCGCGCGAGGGTTGCGAATATTGCCGTTAACGATGTATCTAAGACGGATTCGCGATAGATGTATCGACAACTCACGATTTCTGAATGATGCCCTCAACTTAGATTGGGGGCATCATGCGTTATTTAAAGTGGGAGAGCTACCTGGAGAAAATCCACGGCTTCGATTACGACGATGGGATGATCGAGGTCGGTAGTGTCGGAAAAGTTGGTGTAAGCACCGTTCCGCAAGGCGGCGCGGGCCCCGTCCGGGGGCCTGAAATCACCTGACCATATTAGTTCCCCTCGCCCCTGTCCGCAAACCCC
>CAVGOA010000002.1:87743-128100 GCA_963630635.1 Paludibacteraceae bacterium | reverse complement strand
CTGGTCCTAACTTTCGTACTTTTTGTTGACGGTTGGGTCCGCGGGCGTCCCTCGGCGCCCTGTGATTCGTTTTTTACGATATGGGGGACCAGTATCGCGATTTGCTGAGTAGAGAGTTGTTTTGGCCCCGCGCCAACTGGGCTTTTTGACCAGATGCGCCCGGCTACTCGCCAAGTCGCCAGACTGGTCCCCCATATCGTATTTTTTGTTAGCGGGAGCACAAAAAAAGGGGGGTGCCCGACGCATGTCGGGCACCCCCCCTCCTGCGGTTGATTGCGCGTCGCGGCCCGCGGCGGCCCGCTACTCTGCCGCGCCCGCGCCACCGTCGCCGTGAAGCGCCTTCTCGGGCGTGATGGGAAGGCTGCGCACGTAGTTGCCGGTGGCGTGGGCCACAGCGCTGGCGATCGCAGGCGACGGCGTGTTGATGACGACCTCGCCGATCGACTTGGCGCCAAAGGGGCCGGTGGGCTCATAGCTGGGCATGAACTCCACGCGAATGTCGGGCACGTCCATGCGCGAGGGAATCTTGTACTGCATAAACGAGTCGGTGCGCATCTTGCCGCGCGGGTCGTACGAGACCTCCTCGCTCATCGCCATGCCAATGCCCTGGACCAGACCGCCCTCGACCTGCACGCGCGCGAGGTTGGCGTTGATCACGGTGCCGCAGTCAACAACGGCGGCGTAGTCACTAAGCTCGTAGCGGCCGGTCTCGCGGTCCAGGTCGATCTGAGCCACAGCGGCGATAAACGGCGGGGGAGACTGCGGCTGCGTGTTGGACCCATGACCGGACAGCATGCCCTGCTGCAGGCCAAAGCCAATCGCGCGGTTGGCCAGCTCAGCCACGTCCATCGAGTGCGATCCGTCAACGCACACCACGCGTCCGTCGACCATCTCGACCTGCGACGCGTCGACCTCCCACCAGGCAGCCGCCTGCGCGCAGATCTTCTCGACCAAATCCTGCGCGGCCTTAACCACGGCGCCGCCGGTGATGTAGGTGCCCGACGACGCATAAGCGCCCGTGTCGAAGGGCGAGTTATCGGTGTCGACGCCCTTGGTGACCACGTGGTCCACGTCGCAGCCCAAGATCTCGGCCGCGATTTGGGCCAGGATGGTGTCTGCGCCGGTGCCCACGTCGGTCGCGCCAATGCGCAGCACGTAGAAGCCGTCGTCCTCAAGCGTGATGTCGACGTTTGCGATGTCCAGGTTAGAGATGCCCGAGCCCTGCATGGTAAGCGCCACGCCGCGCGAGCGCACGCGCCCGTCGGGCAGCTCCTCGCACATGGGACGGTCCTTCCAGTCCACAAGCTCCATCACGCGCTTTAAGCACTCGTCGACGCGGCAGCTACGAAGCGGCTCTTGGCCCAGCTGCCAGAGGGTCTCACCGGTCTTGACCAGGTTCTTAAGGCGCAGCTCGCAGGGGTCGATGCCCAGGACATCGGCCATCTCGTTTACCGTGGACTCGACGGCAAAGCAGCCCTGCGTGGCGCCGTAGCCGCGGTAGGCTCCGCCCGGCATGGTGTTGGTGTAGACCACGTCGTAGCTAAAGCGGCTGGCCGCACGGTTGTAGAGCGGCAGCGACTTGGCGCCCACCAGGCCGATCGTGGTGGTGGCGTGGTAGCCATAGGCGCCGGCGTTCGACAGCGCGTACAGGTCGATCGCGCGAATGGTGCCGTCCTTCATGGCGCCCATCCGCACGCGCAGCTTCATCTCGTGGCGCGAGTTCGAGCAGCTCATCGTCTCTTGACGCGTGTAGATGCACTTGCAGGGACGCCCCGTGCGCAGTGCGGCGATAGCGGCAAAGACCTCGTTGCAGCCCGTCTGCTTGGCGCCAAAGCCGCCGCCAACGCGCGGCTTGATGATGCGCACCTGACTCTTGGGGATGCCCAGGGCCGTCGCCACCTGGCGGCGGATGTGGAACGGAACCTGCGTGGACGAGACAACCGTCAGGCGCCCAAAGGCGTCCACGTACGCGTAGCAGCGCATGGTTTCCATCATGGCCTGCTCGGCGGCCTGCGTGTGGTATTCGCGCTCCAGCACGACGTCGCAGGCGGCCAGCTCGCCGTCCACGTCGCCAAACTCCACCTTGCCGGTGCACACCAGGTTGCGGCTGCGGTCGCCCGTCTCGTCGGCGCCGTATTTCCAGTCGTCCTCGTCGTGTACCAGGACCTCGTTGTCCAAGGCCTCGCTCACGTCGATGATCGCGGGCAGCTTCTCGTAGGTGACCTTCACGGCCTTGACGGCGGCCGCGGCGGCCTCCTCGGTCTCGGCCACCACGATGGCCACCTCGTCGCCCACGTAGCGCACGGTGTCGTCCAAGATCACCGTGTCGTACGGCGAGCACTCCAGGTAGGACTGGCCGGCCAGGGTAAAGCGGTTGTGCGGCACGTCGTCAGGCCCCCACACGGCAACAACGCCGGGGATGGCCAGAGCCTTCGCGGTGTCGACGGCCTTCACGCGCGCGTGGGCCTGGTTACTTCTCACAAGGCGCACGATCAAGGCGTCTGCCGGGGCCAAGTCGTCCACGTAGGCGGGCTTGCCGGCGAGAAGGGAATACGCGTCCTTCTTCACGGCCGGCGCCGAGATGCGTGTGCCCCGGTCGACGCCGGTGACCCCGGCCGCGGCGGTCCTTACCTGGTCTTCTGCGGCAAAGCTGCGCGGCGGCAGAGCGCCGTGCGCGTTCTTGTGGCGGGCCAAGAAGCGCCTGATCGCGCGCATCTGCCCCGTGTAGCCCGAGCAACGGCACAGGTTGCCCGAAAGCGCGCGGCGAATCTCGGCGTCTGTGGCGTCGGGGTTCTCGCGGTCCAGGGCCAGCACGTCCATCTCAAGGCCGGGCGAGCAAAAGCCGCACTGCTCGGCGCCCTCTTCTGCCATGCACTGGGCAAAAAGCTCGCGGGCCGGGCCCGTGCCCTCAAGGGTGGTGAGCTCGTGGCCGTCGACGCGCGCCATGTTGACCGAGCACGACAGCACCGGTTTGCCGTCCAACCACACGGTGCACAGGCCGCAGTTGCTGGTCTCGCAGCCGCACTTGACGCTCTTGATGCCGTGCGCGCGGCACCACGAGAAGACGGTCTGGTCGGGCTGGACGTCTTGGGTCACGGGGCGGCCGTTAAGGGTGAAAGAGATCTCCATTAGGCGCACACCTCCTGCTGCGCGGCGTTTTGAAGGGCGCGGCGAGAAAGGACGCGGGCCAGCTCGCTGCGGTACTCGGCGCTGCCTCGGCGGTCGGCGCCGTACTCGACGGCCGCGGCCTTCTCGCATGCGGCGTCAAGCTCTTGGGGCGTGAAGTCGTAGGGAAGCCCCAGGTCTTCTCCCTGTAAAAGCACGGCCTTCTTGGGGCGCGCGCCAATGGCCAGGCGCCACTGCCCGTCCCACGCCGCCGCGCAGACGTTTAGCGTCGAGAAGTCCGTGGCCGAGTTTCTTAGGCACTGGAAATTGGCCTGGTAGTCGTGCTTCTTCACGACGATGCGCTCCAGCACATCGCGCGCGGCGCCCCCGCCCACAAAGTCGGCGAAGCTCTTGGTGCCGGCGCCGGTGAACTCGACCCAGGTGTCCAGGGGCAGAAGCGCGGTCACGATGTCCGAGAAGCCCATGCGCGCGTAGGCCGAGCCGCCCACCGTGGCAAGGTTCCTAAACTGCGTGCCAATGATGTCGTGCACGCCGTCGCGAAAACTGTCGCGCACCATGGCCTCGAAGCCGGGGTGCTCTTCTAGCTGGGCCAACGTGACCATCGCGCCAATGACAAAGGCGTCATCGGTTTCTTCGATGGTGTCCAGGCCGCAGCGGGAAAGGTCGATGCCCAGCGGAGCCACGCGGTCAGAAAGGCGCAGCCACATCATGCCGCCAATAACGGTGGCCATGCGGTCTTGCTGCACCAGCTCGTAGGCCTCTTGCGTCGTGGCGGGGCAGACGTACTTGTCAAAGCGAAGCACGGGTTCTCCTTTTGCGTCGCGTGTGGGGGTCTTCCCATGGCGAGAAGACCTTCGAACCTCACATTTTAACGCAGGGAGGGCGGGCGCGGGCGGGGCGGCGCGGCGGCGCGACGGGTCGCGGGCCGGGCAGCGGGTCGCGGCCCGGGCGGTGGGTCGCGGGCCGCCTAGTGGCGGTGCGAGCGGAACGGCAGGTGGGGGAGCCGCCCGCTAAACGGGCTGCTAAACGTGCGCACGGGAATGGCGGCCTCGGCCTCGGGCGGGATGGTGTCAACCACGCCGGTGGGCACGTCGGCGATCGGCATGTCGCTGATTTCTACGGCCACGGGCTCGGTGCTCTTCTCGGCTGCTTGGTCCTCGGCGCGCTCGCGGTACTTGACCATCATCTGGCTTTGCAGCTCGGTAATGCTGGGCGGGGCCCAGATCAGAGCGTTGGCGCCGGCCTGCACCGTGGCGTTTTGGACCTCGGGACTCTTGCCGCCGGTGGCGATGATGGGCAGGTTGGGGTAGGCCTCGCGAAGCGCGCGGATGACCTCGGGGGTGTGCTTGCCGGCCGCGACGTTGATGATGCGGGCGCCGGCCTCGACCTTTTGGCAGGCGATATCGTCGAAGCGCGTGATGGACGCCACCACGGGGATGTCCACGGTCGAGGCGATTTGGCCCACCATCTCGGGCGAGGCGGGGGAGTTAAGCACGACGCCCGCAGCGCCCTGCATCTCGCTGACGGCTGCCAGCTCGGCGGCGCGCCGACCCGTGGTGGTGCCGCCGCCCACGCCCACAAACAGCGGCGCCTCGGCCACGGTGAGCAGGGCCTGCGTGATGGCGGGCTGGGCGGTAAAGGGGTAGACGGCAAAGACGGCGTCGGCGTTGGAGTTGCGGATTACGGCGACGTCGGTGGAGTAGAGCAGGCTCTTGATGCGGCGGCCAAACAGGGTGAAGCCGGTGCATTCCTCGTAGGCCTCGGGGATGCGAAGCGGAGCCTTGCGCAGGCGCCCGTCGATGGGTTGCGGCCCGTCGGCGGCGGGAATAAGGTCGCTACCTGCGGATTCCTTCTCTGTAAAGATGATCTTCTTAGGCTGCGAGTCGTCTGCCATGGTTTCTTCTCCGTACATGCGCGTCACTGTTCAACAAGCTTCCTTCTTCCCCAAACGGGGGTGTGACAAACCCACGCCACGGACCCTTCACGATGCGCGGCCTTCTCCCCGCCGCCCTACGCACCGAAGTTTGTACAAACCTTCTTGATTTAGGCCGATGTTTGTGCGTTTTGGCTCGGATTTCTTAAAATTCGCCGAAGTTTGTACAAACATCGGCAGCAGACCGAGCAGCGGGCTGGGCATCCGCAGGGTAGAAGCTCGTGTTCACGTGCTCCAGATCGCGCCATAGCTTGTGACGTGCTTGGCGGTAGCGCCGCTGTTGTTCGCATGTGAGATGGGCCTGCGCGATCCCCAGGTCGTCGCGGATGGCGCGCATGAGGTCGTCCATGTAGCGCAGGTCGTCGTAGTTGTCCTTGAAGATCTCGTAGGGTTTGAATCCGTTGGCCAGGAGCTCGTTTCTGCGGCGGGCGTCGACGCTTGCGCGCTTGTCATGCCAGGCCCCCATGTAATCCAGGCACACGTTGCCGGCCGGTCCAATAAAGAGCAGGTCAGGCTTTCGGATCTGGAAAGTTTTAATGCCCGCAGCAATGCGTCTCACCTCGACAGGGCTGTTGAGAACGACGTCCTGCATTCCGTAGCCGCCGCGCGCGAGGGGAAGCGTCGCGCGCAGGTAGAGCTTGGCCTCAAGCGGCGAGGCGGCCAGCTCGGGCGTCTCGCTTAGAGCCTTGCGCACGATGTTTGTCCCGCGGGCAGAGCCCAGTTTGTCCAGAAAGGCGAGAAGCTCGGCACGCGTGACCAGCGGCTCGCTTCTTTGCGTGAGGCCCATCTGGTTGTTTTGGGCAATCGAATAAAGCCCCATGAGCTCTGCCAGCAAGAGACGCATCTCCCATTTTCCCAGGTAAGACGCAAGAAGCACCGGGATAAAGAGCGGAGAGGCGCACCGCACGCCAGAAGAAAGCTCGATGAACGCCTCGGGCGGAAGCGGCGCAGACCATACACGCCCCTGTGCCGCGGGCGAGACATGGCAATGCCGTACGTCGCCGAGAAGAACCTCGACCTTCTCGGCAAGGCACGGATAGAACAGCCGCAGCTCACGAACTTCTTTTGGCGTTGGCATACGAGAAGGAAGGCCGCCTGGCTCGGGCACAAGCTCTCGCCAACGCCTAAGCTGCCGAACAAGCCGCAACGCACTGATATGTGAAATCACAATGTCCATGCG
This sequence comes from Paludibacteraceae bacterium, assembly GCA_963630635.1. Lineage (GTDB taxonomy): Bacteria > Actinomycetota > Coriobacteriia > Coriobacteriales > Atopobiaceae > Paratractidigestivibacter. The sequence continues at coordinate 121,861 of CAVGOA010000002.1, read as the reverse complement.
CCGAGCCTACCCGGCAAACCTTACAGGAATCTATCACCCACGCTCCGCCGGGTTCTTCTCGCCGACAAGCCGCAGGTAAGGAACGCAAAAACTCACAAGTGAAGATTCCGTGCGACCAAAATCGGGTCGAAACGCGCACTCAACGTTATCGCTCGCGCCGGCGGCACCGACCTTTGTACAAACATCGGCTCAAACCCAGAAAAAGCCCCTCTTTTGTACAAACATCGTCCAAAATCGAGAAGCTCCGTACAAACATCGGTGCCCCACGCCCCACAATGCGGCGTCGAGAAGAACCCGCTCGCGCCCCGGCTACCAGCTCAGCAGCTCGTAGCCGTCTTGGGTCACGACAAGCTGGACCTCCCACTGGGCCGAGTCCGAGCCGTCCTTGGTGCGCACGGTCCAGCCGTTGGCGTCGCTCGTGTCGATCTGGCAGGCACCCGCGTTGACCATGGGCTCGATGGTAAAGCACATGCCCGGCGCCAGGACCATGCCCTCGCCCGCCTGGCCCACAAAGCCCACGAAGGGGTCCTCGTGAAACTCCAGGCCAATGCCGTGGCCGCCAAACTCGCGCACCACCGAGAAACCCGCCGCCTCGACGCACTCCTGCACCGCGTGCGATACGTCGCCCAGGTACCCCCAGGGCTTGATCGCGGCCAGACCCGCCTGCACGCTCTGGCGCGTGACGTCCACCAGGCGCTGGCGCTCGCTCGAGACCTCGCCAATACAGAACATGCGGCTCGAGTCCGAGAAGTACCCGTCCAGAATCGTGGAGCAGTCGACGTTTACGATGTCGCCCTCGCGCAGCACGTCGTCCTCGCTGGGGATCCCGTGGCAGACCACGTCGTTGATCGAGGTGCACACACTCTTGGGATAGCCCTCGTAGTTGAGGTCGGCCGGCGTGCCGCCGTGCTCGACGGTGTAGTCGTAGATCCACTGGTCGATCTGGGCGGTGGTCACGCCCGCACAAATGTGCTCGCCCACGTAGTCAAGCACGCCGATGTTGATCGCCGCCGAGCGCTTGATGCCCTCGATGTCTGCCGCGGTCTTAAGAAGCCCGCGTACCGGCACCTCCTTGCCCTGGTGATACAGGCGGTCCAGCCGCTCGTCGGCCGCTGCGTGGCACTTCTTGTATTTACGCCCCGAGCCGCACCAGCACTCGTCGTTGCGGCCGGGCACAAAATCGTTGTCATACATGGTTAACTTCCTTTCTCCATATGGAAGTATGCCACGTGCGGCGCATCTACCGTTCAACAAATAAATCGACCCGAAAATGCGCCGCGCCTTAAAGCGCTTTAAGCATCTGCTAAACTCAAAAAGCTGTGTGACCGGGGGGGGACATTTTTGCAGACAAGACGTGAGTTTATCTGCGGTTTAGCTGGGGCGATGGCGTTTGGCGCCGTCGCCATGACCGGCTGCGCGAAATCCAGCGACAATGCGCCCGCCGCCGCGCGCCCGACGCTCACCGTGGGCTCGGACAATTACCCGCCCTACAACTACCTGGACGAGAACGGCAACCCCACAGGCATCGACGTCGATATCGTGCGCGAGGCCTGCTCACGCATAGGCTACGACGCCAACTTTACCTACATTGTGTGGGAGGACAAGGACGCCCTTCTTGAGTCTGGCCAGATCGACATCGCGGCCGGCTGCTTCTCTATGACGGGGCGAGAAGACCTCTACAGCTGGGCAGGGCCCTACGCCACCAGCAGCCAGTCGGTGGCCGTCTCGCCCGAGAGCGACATCTACACCCTGGCCGACCTCAAGGACAAAGTCGTCGCTGTCCAGAGCACAACCAAGCCCGAGACGATCCTCTTGCAGCAAACAAACCCCAGCGTGGGCGAGGTGCACTCGGTCTTTTGCATCGAGGACCGCTCGCTCATCTTCCCGCTTTTGGGCAAGGGCTACGTGGACGCGATCGCCGCCCACGAAGAGTCGATCGCGCAGTACATGAAAGATTACGGCGTGGAGTATCGCATCATCGACGAGCCCCTGCAGACCGTCTCGCTGGGGTACGCCATGGTCAAGGACGATCCCACGGGGATCGCCAAGAAACTGGACGAGACCCTCTCGCAGATGCACGCCGACGGGACGCTTCTTTCCATCTACAGCAAGTACGTCAGTGACGCCGAGAAGTACCTGGGGGTCGATGCCAGTGACTGCTAGCGATCCCCGCGCCGCCGCCGCGCCTGCGGCCGTCGCGGCGCCCCGCGCACCAAAGTCCGGCGCCTGGCGCGGCCCGCGCTTTTGGCTGATTGCCCTGCTCGTCGGTCTTCTCGTCACAGTAATCGCGGGCTACGCCGGCTACCAGGCCTCTTTTAACGACGCCTCGGCCCGCGTGCTGCGCACCATCGACTACATCGAGCGCCAGACGCTGGTATACGAGTCCTACAACACGGCCAGCACGTCCAAGAGCGTCCTGCGCGCGCTAGAGAACGCAAGCCAGCTGGCCCGCGACCTCGAAGACGACGGCTCGGACCTCTCGGCCAACACGCTGGCCACCTACGCCACCGAGCTGCGCATGACCGGCGTCGCGGTCCTGGACCAGACAGGCGCCGTCGAGGCCCAGTACTCGACCGACGATCAGGTCACCGCAGGCTCCTTGGCTCAGTACATCTCGAAGGACGCCGTGGTCGACGTGGCCAAAAACCCCAAGAAGGTCTACGCCTCGCGCATCGAGCTCGAAGACGGCTCCTTTGTTGACCTGGCCGCTGCCTGCCGCACCGACAAACCCGGCATCGCCGTCACCTACTACCACACGGGCGCGGGCTACGCCAACAAGTACAGCCTGACGCAGCAGTCGCTCTTGGACGGCTACATGTCCAAGGATAACGGCACCATCGTGCTTGAGAGCGAGGGCAAGGTTGTCGCGTCCAACAACGCCGAGGTCACGGGCGAGCAGTACGACACTTTGTCGCCTGCGGCCACCCAGATCATCGAGGCCCTTAAGACTTCCAAGCACGAGGCCGGCACCCTGGGTGTCGTCAGCGGCTCTTTTGGCATCTACGTGGGTGCCATGGCGCATGCCCGCGACTACTACATCTACATCTTCGAGCCCTTTGGCGATCTCTTCTCGACCGCCCTCACTGCGGGTGCGATCGCCTTTGTTCTGTATGCGGCCCTGCTTGTTGTGGTCGTCTCGCAAAACCGCAAGAACGAGCGCAAGCACCTTGCGCTCTCGGTCGAGCGCGAGCGCGCCTACTCGCAGCAACTGGCCCAGGCAGCCCAAGCTGCCCAGGCCGCCAACAACGCCAAGACCGAGTTCCTGCAGCGCATGAGCCACGACATCCGCACGCCCATCAACGGCATCCGCGGCATGGTCGAGGTGGGCGAGGCCTGCGCCGACGACCTTGAGAAACAGGCCAGTTGCCGCCGTAAGATCTGGAACGCGTCTGGTCTTCTCCTTGACCTGGTGAACGAGGTCCTGGACATGAGCAAGCTCGAGAGCGGAGAGATCGAGCTTGACCACGAGCCCATGAACCTTCAAGAGCTCTTCGACGAGCTGGTCCAGGTGGTCGAGCGTCAGGCAGCCGAGAAGGACGTGCGCCTGACCTGCGAGTTCGTGAACCTCAAGCACACCGATGTGATCGCTTCTCCGCTGCACGTCAAGCGCCTGCTCATGAACATCTTGTCCAACGCGGTGAAGTACAACAAGCCCGACGGCGAGGTCTATCTCTCTTGCACCGAGACGAGCTTCGACGGCCAGGTGGCCCGCTACCGCTTTGTGTGCCAGGATACCGGCATTGGCATGAGCGAGGAGTTCCAGGCAAGGATCTTCGAGCCCTTTGCGCAAGAGAGCGCCCCTACCGCCTGCGGCCATGTCTCTGGCACCGGCTTAGGCATGCCCATTGCCAAGTCCTTGACCGACCTTATGGGGGGAACCATCGCGTTTACCAGCGAGAAGGGCAAAGGCACCTGCTTTACCGTCGACCTTCCTTTTGAGGTCTGCCCCGAGGGCACCCACGCCGCGCGCCAGCTTGGCGACCAGTCGCAGCCGCGCGCGTCGATCGCCGGTCTTACCATCCTGGTTGCCGAGGACAACGACCTCAACATGGAGATCGAGAACTTCCTTCTTACGCAGGCCGGCGCCGTGGTTATCCAGGCCTGCGACGGCCAAGAGGCGCTCGACGTCTTTAGCGCTTCTCGCCCCGGAGACATCGACCTCATCTTGATGGACGTCATGATGCCCGTCATGGGCGGCTACGACGCCACCCGCGCGATCAGGGCCCTCGACCGCCCGGACGCCGCGGACATCCCTATAATCGCTATGACGGCCAATGCGTTTGTTGAGGATCGCCGCCAGGCTCGCGAGGCCGGCATGGACGAGCACCTGGCAAAACCGCTTGATTCCAATAAGCTCATCAACACCGTCGCGCAGCTTGTGCAACGGAGAAGGGCAGCTGGCAATGAGCAACGATAATACTGCGCCGGGACTCGATGTCCCGGTGACCGAGAAGGTCCAGATGACCTTAGAGGAGCTTGATTTCGAGAAGGCCCGCCTGCGCGAGTCCTACCCTGTGGTCAAGCTCCTGGACGAGAAGGCCCTGCGCGAGGAGGGCAACTGCCTTCTTTGCGGGGAGGACTGCCCCTGCATGCGCATGGTCGCGCAGGAGGTCTTTGAGTCTAAGGGCGCCACGCAGTCGCGCTCGCTGCGCATGGGGGACACGACGCACCGCGCCTACGCCCGCTACGTCGAGGTCGACGGCGAGCCGTGCGTTTTGCTCTATGCCCGCCCGCTCGAGCACCCCAGTGATTCGCGCACCAATCAGCTGCTCTACCGCGATGCCTTGACCGGCGTCTACAACCGTCGCTATTACGAGGACACCCTGCGCCACCAGTACATGGCCGCTGGCGTGGCCATCGTTGACCTGGACGACTTCAAGCTGATTAACGATACGCTGGGCCACCACGTGGGCGACCTGGCTATTCGTTCCGCGGCCCAGACCATGCGCTCGTGCATTCGCGACACCGACATGCTGGTGCGCTACGGCGGCGACGAGTTTGTCTTGGTCTTGCCGGGTATCGCGGCCGAGGATTTTGCCAACAAGCTCAGGTTCATCTCTAAGCGTGTCACCGAGACGGCCGTGGAGGGCTACCCGCAGGTGTCGCTTTCGGCCTCGATGGGCGGCTTGGTGGCCGCGGGCCGCACGATCGAAGACGCGGTGCGCCAGGCCGATAAGCTCATGTACAAGGCCAAGCAGCAGCACAACGCCTGCGTGCTGATGGAGGGCGACCTCGAGGACATGCCCGAGTACCACAAGCCCGTCCTTCTCATCATCGACGACTCCGAGATGAACCGCGAGATCCTAAAAGAAATGCTCAAGGACGACTACGAGATCTTGGAAGCGGCTTGCGGCGAGGACGGCCTTAAGATTCTGGAGGCCGAGCGCGCCAACATCTCGATGGTCCTTCTCGACATCGTGATGCCGGGCCTTGACGGCTTCGATGTGCTTACGCGTATGAGGCGCGAGGGCTGGGTTGACGATATCCCGGTCATCATGATCTCTTCCGAGGACTCCGACGAGGTCGTGCTCAACGCCTATGAGCTGGGCGCCTCTGACTACATCACACGGCCTTTCGACGCCCGCGTGGTACGCCACCGCGTGAAGAACGTCATGCGCCTTTACGCCAACCAGCGCCGTTTGTCCAACATGCTGTCGCAGCAGTTCTACGAGCGCGAGCGCGAGAGCCGCATGCTGGTTGACATCATGGCCGGCGTCATGGAGCTTCGAAACGGCGAGAGCGGCAAGCACGTCCTGCACATTCGCAACTTGACCGAGATTCTGCTTGAGCGCCTGACGCAAAAGAGCGACCGCTACGACATCACCAGCCAGCAGCGCGCGACCATCGCCATGGCTTCTACGCTGCACGATATTGGCAAGATGGCAATCGACGACAGCATCTTGAACAAGCCGGGCAAGCTCACGCCCGAGGAGTTCGAGATCATGAAGACTCACACCGTCATTGGCGCGCAGATGCTTGAGCGCCTGGAGCAATATCAGTCGAGCGAGCTGGTCAAGACCGCCGGGCAGATCTGTCGCTGGCACCACGAGCGCTGGGACGGCAACGGCTACCCCGACGGCCTGGCGGGCGACCAGATTCCCATTGCGGCCCAGGTGGTATCTTTGGTCGACGTTTATGACGCGCTTACCAGCGAGCGCGTATACAAGAAGGCCATTCCGCACGACGAGACCATCCGCATGATCTTGGACGGGCAGTGCGGGCAGTTCAACCCGCTGTTGCTCGATTGCCTGTTGGACGTGCAGGACAGGATCAGGTCCGTGGAGGAACTCGAGTCACCCCCCCCATTGGTTGAATAGGCGTTTGGACGACTTTGACTCATAGGCAAAATTGACATTGGAGCAGCACGGATGACTGACATCAAGAGCGCGTACGACAAGATCGGTGCAGATTACGCAGACGCCAAGCGGCGCCTGGTGAGCGATGATTTGGTGGCCCGCTTTGCCGTGAAGTTTTTGGATGACCAGAGCTTCGCCAACCTGGAGCAGGGTATGGCGGATCGTGACGTCAAGGTTGCTTTCATGGCTGCCCACACCTTGAAGGGCGTGTGCTCTAACCTGGGGCTTACCAACCTGTACGAGCCGTCGTCTGCGCTGACCGAGGTGCTGCGCGCCGGTACCTTCGACGGGGCCGACGAGCTGTTTGAGCAGACGGCCGCCGAGTACAAGAAGACGGTGGCCGCGCTTTCTGAGTAAGGCGGCAGGGGATCGATTGGGGTCGGGAGGCCTGGCGCGTGGCGCCGGGCCTCCCGATTTTGCGTTACGGAGCCTTGCGGATTGCAAAAAGTACGATATTGGGGACCAGTATTGCGACTTGTCGAGTAGACGCAGGTTTTGGCCTTCAACGACCTGCGGTTTTATCAACTCGAACGATCGGCTACTCGACGAAGACGGATACTGGTCCCCAATTTCGTTAAAAATGCCTTGGCGTGCGGCTACTCCTGGACCTTAAGGGCCTCGGCCAGCGAGACGCGTTTGATGGCGCGCGTGTGGACCAGAGCAACCACGGTGTAGGTGGCAAGACCGCAAACAAGTGCCTCTACCAGGCATTTGTTTGGTACATAGATGGTGATGTTGCCGCTGTAGCTCACAAGCATCGCCTTGAAGATGGCGCCCAAGCTGCCAATGATCAGCGGCATGCAGGCTACCAAAGAGACGGCCACGCAGATGGTCATCGATCGAATGTAGAGGGCCGAGATCTCTGCGTCGCGGTAACCAAAGACCTTCATGTAGCTTATGGAGCGCGCCGAGCGGTCAAGGATCGCCTTGGTCAGCAGGTACATGAAGATGAGGTAGATGAAGACGGCCATGCCCACCATCATGCCCACAAGGCCGTCCATCATGCTCACAAACTGGTCGCCGATGGCACGCATGTCGCTGGGGGTCGTCTCACCGGCAAGGTAGTTGGCGTCAAGGTCCAAGGCCTCGTCAGAGGCGTAGCCGTTGAAATAGGCCGCGTCGTTGCCAAACATGCTGTTGAAGTCGTCCAAGGCCAGGTAGATGTTGACGTTGGACTCGCTGCCCCAGGTGGCGTCCGTACCTTGGTAGGTCACGGTGTAGGTCTTGTCGTTGTACTTGTCGTAAAGATCGATGTTCGCGCCGCCGGCAAAGTCGTACTTGGCCGCAAGGCCTGCGCCAAAAACCACGCGGCCGTCGCCCACACTAAGGTCTTTCCAGTAGCGCGACGCCGGATCGACGCCGTAGACGGTGATGGTCTCGCTTCCGTTGTCTGCGCCGCGGTTGTACTCCAGGGTATAGGCGGCGAACTTCTCGGCCTGGGCAATCTTTTGGGCGCCGTTGTCTGTGGTGTTGACGGGGTGAATGTTCTCGTCGTCAAAGTCCAGGTCAAGGGCGGCGATTTTCATGGCCAGGTCCAGGGCATCTGCGGGGTCAAGGTCATCGGTGTCGATCTCTTGTAGACGGGCGACGGCGGCCCAGCCCTCGCGCTGGGTATCGGTGCCCTCGAGCTCAAGCGGGGCCTTGAGGGTATAGAGGTGCTCGGCCGGCAGGGACTGGCTAAGGCCCTCGGCGTAGTGCTGCATCGTGGGCAGGATGCCCAGGCCAAAGAGCAGCAGCAGCGAGGCAAAACCGATGCCGGCGAACAAGGTCACGAAGTTGCCCAGGTTGCGCAAAAAGACGCGCAGGCGAAAACGGGCAACAAAGCCCAGGCCTTGGGGCAGCACGAGACCGCGCTTGGTGCCCTTCTTGCCGCTGGCCTCGTGGCGCAGGAATTGCAGCGGGCTCTTGCCGATCTTGCGCAGCAGGCCCAACAGGGTCGTGACCACTAGGACGGCAAAGGGGATGACGGCTGTCTGGACAAAGATCGCCCAGTCCCACGTGACAAAGAACGGCGGCAGGCTGTAGCTGCCGTAGTAGAGGTCGCGCATGGGCGCGGTGAAGATGGCCAGGCCGCAGGCCGTGCCGCCCGCCGCGGCCACCAGGCCAATCAGGCAGGGGAGGGCCAGGTAGTGCAGCACCAGCTCGCGGCGACGGTAGCCGCTGGCAAGCAAGGTGCCTATGATCGCGCTTTCTTCTTCGATGGTGCCGCTGATCAGCACCACAAAGATGAAGGCCATGATGACGACGATGATGTCGAGAAGAACCTCCCACATTCCCGAGTCGCCGTCGACGTCGTTGGCCGCGTACGAGATGCCCTGGTTGCTTTCGTAGTCAAGCAACTCGGTGACCTGGGCGCCCTTCTTGGATAAAGCCTTGGCAATGTCCTTATTGGCCTGAGTGCGCTGCGCGGTGGTGAGGTCGCGGTTGGCAAAGGTGAAGGAGTAGTTGTAGGTCACGGCGCCGCCCGAGGCCTGCAGGGCGTCAAAGCCGGCCTGGGTCATCTCGGCGGTGCCAAAGGTCAAGGTGTTGATCGTGAAGTCGGAGTTGCTGGGGAAGAGGGCCGCGTAGTCTGGCAGGGTCAGGATGCCGCAGACGGTGTAGTTGCGGCCCTCAAGCTGGATGCGGTCTCCCACGGCCACGTTGTTGTTGGTGGCAAAGACGCGGTCGATGGCCACCTCGTCTGCGGTGGCGGGTTGGGCGCCCTGGGCATAAGCGGCCAGGTCAACCTGGGTGCGGTGGATGTAGGTGCGCACGGTGTGCTTGGTCGCGCTGGCGCTTGCGTCGCCGTCGTCGCGGGTGAAGGCCGCGTCGATCGAGAAGTTCTCGTAGACGTCCATGGCGCTGGTGCTTGCCGCGGCGTCCGCTGCGGCGTCAAGCTGCTCGTTGGTGGCCTTAAAAGCCGTGGTAAAGCGGCCGTCCTCGATGGTGTAGGCCTCGCGCATGTTGTCGATGATGACGCCGATCGAGTGCGCCGCCAGCAAAAAGCCAGATGTTAAAGCCACGGATCCAAACATCAAGAGGAAGATGCCCAGGTACTTGCCCAGGTTGTGCTTGAACTCGCGGGGGAGTCTCTTGGCCAGAGGGGTCATGGCGCACCTACCAATCAAGGTCGGCGGCGGCCACAGGCGCGTCGTTCACGCAGTCTTGTGCCAGGCGGCCGTCCTTAAGGCGCAGCACGCGGTCGGCCATGTTGGCGATGGCCGCGTTGTGCGTGACGATGACGATGGTGCAGCCGTACTCGCGGTTCACGCGCTCCATCAGGGCCAGGACCTCCTTGGAGGTCTTGTAGTCCAGGGCGCCGGTGGGCTCGTCGCACAAGATGAGCCCGGGGTTCTTGACCAGGGCGCGGCCGATGGCACAGCGCTGCTGCTGGCCGCCCGAGACCTGGCGCGGGAACTTGTTACGGTGCTCGTAGAGACCCAGGGATTTCAAGAGGTCGCCCAGCGGCAGGGGGTTGGGGGAGAGATGAGCGGTGACCTCGATGTTCTCGGCGATGGTGAGGTCGGGCACCAGGTTGTAGAACTGGAAGACAAAGCCCAGCTCGCGGCGGCGGTACTCGCCCAGGTCGCGGCTGTTGAGCGAGGTGAGGACGGAGTCGCCCACCTGGATCGTGCCGCCGTCGGCCGCCTCCAGGCCGCCGATCAGGTTAAGGAAGGTCGACTTGCCCGAGCCCGAGGGCCCCAGCATGACGCAGACCTCGCCCTTGTTGACGGTGGTCGTGATGCCTTGGAGGACCTGGACGCGCGCCTGGTCGTCTCCGTAGTGTTTGGAGAGGTCATTGACCACAAGGTAGGGCTTCTCGCTTTTCATATTCGCTCCCTTCTGGGTAAAGTTAACTGGCGCTAACTCTATCACAGATACAGGTGCCTTTCAGCTGCGCGGGCGTTGTCGCTGCGCGGAAATCGGGGGTTGTCAGTACTTCTCGGCGAAAACTGCGCGCGATTTGGGGGTCGTCAGTAGTTTTAGGGGGCCGAGAAGCCCTCCGAGGCCCCGGCGGTTTTCTCGCCGCCTCGTCTACCTGCGGTTTTACCGAGAAGACCCCGGCCGGAGCTCCGGGGGAGTACTGACGACCCCCGATTCGCGCGCAGTTTTCTCGCCAAAGTACTGACGACCCCCAAATTGCGCGCAATAGGCCGCCCAGGAACGAACACGAACCGGCCTCCGTGAAAGACGAACGCATTTTGCCGTACGTTTTTTCTCACTGTGTGAAAAATCGCAGGTCGCATTTCAATTGTGAAGATGATGCGGAGAAGAACTAGGCGTATTTTGCAATGTTAGTCGTAAAAACGCACCCGTTTAGCTGCGGTGATAGATAGCTGATAGAAACGTGTCAGATTCCTGTCAGAGATAAAAACATTAACCACTGTACGCCCTGCAGACGGGCTTACGCTGGATTCATGGACATCGTGCTCACACATGCATCGGCTTTGAGGCTCATCAGAGGCAGACGTTACCCGGTAGGTTCTGCGGGCGCGTGCCCTTCTCGGCTGCCGGATAAAATGCCTACCCCGGCAAATGCCGCCGAGCTCAAGCGCATGTTGCCCGAGCTTGCCGAGGTCGAAGGGCCAATCTCGGTCCTTGTCGCTAAAAAGACCGCGATGCACGCGTCGGATGTCTTTGCGCCTCACGTTTGGTCGGGCCCCGTGCCCAAGGATGCGCTGGTCCAGGTAGCGCCCGGCGTGCGCTGCGTGACTCCGGCGATGCTTGCGGTTCTCATGGCGCCGCACCTTAGCGACCTGGAGCTCCAGATGCTCTTGGCCGAGTTCATGGGCCACTTTGCGCCAAGCGCCGATTACGAGACGGGCCTTCGTCAGCGTCGCGATCCACTGATCACCCCTGCCGAGCTGTCCCGTTTTCTAGACGCCATGGGGCCGGCGAGAGGAACGGTCCGGGTTCGTCGCGCCCTTAAAAGGGCCCCAGTGGCTGCGGCTTCGCCGCTCGAGGCAAAGCTCTACCTGCGGGCAACGTACCCGTTTTCCCAGGGAGGCTACCGGATGGGGGAGGTCGTCCTCAACGACCCCGTCGAGGTCAGGCGCCTCACGTGTCGCTGCGACGCACTGCAAAGAAGGAAGCCCGACCTGATGTTTAGGCACGGCGACGCGTGCTCGTGTCTCGACTACATGGGCGCCTGGCACGACAGCGCCTGCGGCGTGCGCCGTGACACCGAGCGCAGAAACGAGCTGCTTGTGGCCGGCTTCAAGCCGTACGAGATTTTCAAGAATGAGTACGACGACCTCGATTACATGGACTCGCTCATGGCGCAGATTCGCGAGGACTTGGGGATGCCGCGCTCAAAGTCGAGTAAGGAGCGCAAACTCGAGCGCTGGCGGGCGCGCAAGCGGCTGTGGAAACAGCTTGAAGGGGTGGATCTTCTCAGCTGGGAAACGCGCCCGGATTTGCGCTAGGGGCGCCGGCCGCGTCGTCGCTGCGCGGAAATCGGGGGTTGTCAGTACTTCTCGGCGAAAACTGCGCGCGATTTGGGGGTCGTCAGTAGTTTTAGGGGGCCGAGAAGCCCTCCGAGGCCCCGGCGGTTTTCTCGCCGCCTCGTCTACCTGCGGTTTTACCGAGAAGACCCCGGCCGGAGCTCCGGGGGAGTACTGACGACCCCCGATTCGCGCGCAGTTTTCTCGCCAAAGTACTGACGACCCCCAAATTGCGCGCAAACTGGGTCAATATACCCCCGGTCAAGAGGTGCTTAAACGACAAGTGTTACCCCCGGTTGAACTGGGAGTTTGACACTATTAATCCCTCTGTGAATTTAGTGGAAATTAGGTAAGCCAAGGGGTGGCTGAAGACATTTGCAAGGACACCCTCTCGCTTATTTGAGAAAATCCTAACGACTATGCGAAGTGTCACAAATCTGTACAAAGTGTCACGGACTATGCAAGGCAAGGTATTGCTCGATCAGGAGAGGATTTCCAATGAGAAAGAGCAAGCAAAACAATGCGCTAAACATGCGCCGAGGGGGCGCCTCGCTTGCGGTGGTAACCGCAGGTCTCGCGCTCGCGCTTAGCCCCACCTTGGCACCCGCGCCGCTGGTAGAGGGAACCGGCACCGCCCAGGGCGTAAACGCCATCGAGGCCCTGGCCGCCCAGACGCTCGACGGCGTCGCGATGCGCGGCATGGACACCACCTCGATCAGCGGCGACGCCTTTGACGTTGTAACCGTCGTGGGCCTGGGTTCGAACACCCTCTACGCCGACGTCTACGTCAACGGCTCCAAGAAGGCGACCGACATCGAGTACGCCTACTCCAACGCTACCGACCAGGCAGGCGTTGTGCAGCTCAAGACCACCCAGGATGTGGTGGCCAACCACAGCGGCAGCGTCACCGTCAAGTTCTATGCCAACAAGACGGCCGACCGCAATGGCGAAACCCCTGTTTACGAGGCCAACCTCTACGCCGTGTGCATGCGCGTCAACGGCGAGAAGACCACCCAGATGGTGGGCCTGCGCACCTCGGCCGCAGCAGACGCCACTCGCGGCTTTGCCGCCCCGCGCCTTGTTGTGCGCGACGGCAAGACCTACCGCTTGAGCACGACCTCCACCACCGCCACGCCCACGCTTGAGGACGGCGTCCTTTACGTGGACTACGCGCCCGCCTCGACCACCGGCGTGGCCGCGAGCGTCACCTACGTCGACCAGGACGGCAACGTCCTTTACACCGACTCGGTGGGCACCCTGGCAGACAACGAGTCCCAGACCGTGGCCGTGCGCAAAACCATCGAGGGCTCCTCGAAGGTTTACGTGCCCCTCTCTAAGGCCGCGACTGTGACCGTCTCGGCGGCCAACCCCGAGGCCACCATCACCTGCGTCGCCCGCAAGGACGCCGACCGCACCGCCTCTAAGGTGAGCATCAAATACGTCACCGCAGACGGCAAGCAGCTCATGGCAGATACCGTCGAGGTCACCTCGGGCGGCTACAACTACGCCGCGCCCCAGATGTTCTCGCAGTCGCGCGACGGCGCCGTGGCCCGCTACGTGCTTACCGGCGCCACCGACAACCGCGGCAACACCTACACCGCCGATCAAGCCGCGGCCCTGTCCTTCACCTTCGACGGCGCCACCGAGTACACCTTGACCTACGAGACCCAAAACGTGCAGCTGGGCTTCACGGTTAACTTTGCCCTGGTCGCGCCTGACGCCGATGGCAACCTTACCGTGACGGTCGACTCGTCCAAGACCGTCGAGTTCTCCAAGGACGCCCCCGCAACCGTCGAGCTTCCCGCCACCATTGAGAAGGACGGCCACACCTACACCCTGGTAGGCGGCGAGAAGACCCTTACCTACACCTGGGCAGACTTCGAGTCTGGCGCCCTTACCGCCGATACCGCCTACTACACCCGCGAGGACGTTGTGACGCCTTCGGCCTACGACGTGACCGTGCGCTACGTCGATGCCGAGACGGGCACGCAACTTTCGACCTCAACTTTAACCTGCGATCCCGCGGGTGACGCGCTTTCTATCCAGGGCCCCGAGACCCTTGACGTCGACGGCGTCTCTTACGTGCGCCTTTCTGGCCAGGAGGCGGCCCTTACGCACCGCTTCTACGCGCCGTACCGCACCTATACCATCTACTATGCCAAGGCGGGCTCTAAGTTTGCTGGCGACACCACGATCACCCGCACCACGGTGATCGACGGCGGCACCACCACTTACTCCATCACGACCGACGGCGGCTCGACTAGCAACAGCACCAACGGTGGCCTGGTCAACAACGCGCCTTACACCACCGTTGTGACCGTCGTCGAGGAAGAGGCCGACGAGACGGACGCTAACGCCGATGCAAACGCCAACAGCAGCTCGCACAACGAGTCCCAAAGCGACGTCATCTCTCCCGAGGGCGAGAGCCTTACCGAGGAGCGCCTCTCTGACAGCCAGAACCCCCTGGCCCGCGCGTTTGCCCAGGGCGGCATTGGTTGGGTGATCGGCGCCATCGCAGGCATAATCGCGGCGCTGCTCCTGTTGCTGTTCTTTATCTTCAAGCGTCGCCGCAAGCAAGAAGAGGAGGCGTAAGGCTATGTTCAACAAGAGGTGGAACATGAACGAGAGCCAGGCCAGCCTTGGCAAGAAGATCTACGCCATCGTGATGAGCGTCATGATGGTTTTGTCCCTGTGGCCCTCCGGCGCCACTTTGGCGCTGGCCGAAAAAGATGAAACCGCCAAGCCGGGCACGTATGGCCAAGGTGAAAATGCCTATACCTATGCGCTGAACTCCACTAAGGACGCCTTTGAAGGCAAGGAGTACGACGCCTATCGCGATGAGGTGGCAACCCAGCAGCTCGGCACGGCGGGTAGCTTTCACATCACTGCGTTCAACACTTTGAAAAGTGACGTTCACATGTACGGCAACCTGCTTACCTCGAATCTTGACGGCAGCTCTAATTTTGGCTTGGATGAGCGATTCGATGCCATCTACGGTTACAAGGGCTTGAGCTACATCCAGAATTACAAGAAGCCTAGTAATAATGTGGACGGTCACAAGGATGGCAGGGGTGTTTTTGTCATTGGCAGCGCAAATAAGGTGACTGTGATGGACAACGGCAATCACCTTGGCATCAACGGCAGGCAGTTCAACGCTCCTCACACCTTGATTCAGGATAAGGACACGCAAGAAACTCCTTTTATCGATCTTGCCAGGGTGAAGCAAGAGACGATCGCGAAGTCCAACGAGCTCGCTAAGTTCTCGGACGTGGGTGCTTCGATATCCTTTGATGGCTCCAAAGGCACCATTAACTATGACGCTAGCGAGGGGTGCGCTTACCTGACCCTTAATGCGAGTAAGCTTAATACGATTAACGAACTTTACATTACCGGCATGCCTCTTAATGAGTCCGCCTCGATTGTCATCAACGTCAACATGGACGTTGATGCCCTCACGCTCGATAAAGTGATTATCAAAAAACCGGATGAAACCCCTGTAGATGCCGGTGAATCGGATGCCACGGTTGGTTATGTGCTGTTCAATATCAATAACTCCACCGAAAAGATGACCATCACTACCGGGGCAAGCGTATTGGCGAGTATCTTGGCCCCCAATTCGAATATTTATCTCAATGGCACTTCGGCGGGTACTTACATTGGTACTAACGTTACTGTAAACACCGAATCTCACGCACGTCCCTTTAGGGCAACGCTCAAGCCGGTGCAGACGGGTGTTACGGTTAACAAGCGGTGGCTTGATGCGTATGGCAACGCCGAGTCCAGTGACGTTGTCTCGACGCACGGCCCTGTGAGGGTCCAGCTTTACCAGAAAAAGAACGGCGGGGACTTCGTGGCCTACGGCCACGACGTCGAGCTGTCCAACAGTAACAACTGGTCCTACACCTGGGAGGGCCTCACCAAGAAGGACACCGATCAGAACACCTATGAGTACAAGGTCGCTGAGGTTCCTACGACCGCCGACTACGATACGTACTATACGCAGAACAACGATGATGGCACCTCCTGGACCATCACCAACATGCACAAAGCTGTTTGCAAGATCACAATCAACAAGGTCTGGGACGACGAGGACGACGTCGACCAGGTTCGACCGAGTGAGGTCAAGGTTTCGCTCCTACGCCAAATCGACGCCGGTCCATGGGTTACCGTTGACGACGACATCGTTCTTAACGAAAAAAATAACTGGTCCTACACCGTGGATAATCTTCCCGCAGTGGACGATAGTGGCAACGAATACACATACGGCTTCGCCGAAGCTGAGGTTGAGGGTTATGACTCGAACCTAGAGAATTATCGCAGTCCCGATAAGTACGGTAACGTAACCTATACCTTTACCCTCACTAACAAGCGTACCCCCATCTCGCAGAAGACCAGCGTCTCGGTCGACAAGACCTGGCTCACCGCGGCCGACGTCGCCGAGGGCGGCGACCACCCGGCCGTCAAGGTTCAGCTCTACCAGAGCAAGAACGGCGGCGACCCTGTGGCCTATGGCAACGAGGTCGAGCTTTCCGCCGACAACAACTGGGCCTACGCCTGGAAGGGCCTGGTGTCGGTCGACGGCCACGGCAACAAATACGCCTACACCGTGAAGGAGGTCGGCGTGACGCCCGGCTACAGTTCGTCGGTGAGCAACGACGGCGACTCCTGGCACATCACCAACAAGCGCAAGGCCACGGCCCAGGTCTCGATCGAGAAGAAGTGGCAGGGTGCTGCCGACTCCGATATCCCCGACGAGGTCACTTTCTCGCTCTATCGTAGCGTCAACGGCGGCCGGGACGAGTTTGTCCAGGACGTCACCGTCAAGAAGTCCGAGGACTGGAAGGCCACCGTCAGCGACCTCGACGCCGTGAATGCCAACGGCAAGCCCTACAACTACAAGTTTGCCGAGAAGACCGTCGAAGGCTTCTCGTCCACCATCACCAACCCCGAGCCCACGACCGATGCAACCACCGGCAACGTGACTTGGTCCTTCACCGCGACCAACACCAAGACCGAGAAGTCGACCTACACCAACGTGCAGGTCACCAAGAAGTGGCGCAACGCCGCGGGGGAGACCGGCCAGCCCGGCGCCAGCGAGGTCAAGGTCCAGCTCTACCGCAGCGCCAACGGCGGCACCGCCCAGGCCTATGGCGAAGCCGTGACCCTGAGCGACGCCAACAACTGGCAGGGCGGCTGGAACAACCTGGTGAAGTACGACGCCGCGACCAAGACCAGCTATTCCTATGAGGTCGAGGAGGCCGAGGTCGAGGGCTACGTCGCCACCAGCTCCGTTGCCTTCAACGAGCAGACCAACACCTACGAGGTCGCCATCACCAACACGGCCAAGGCGACCGTTTCGGTCAAGGTCAACAAGACCTGGGAGGACGCCCAGGACGCCGACGGCCTGCGCCCCCAGACGGTCAAGGTCGACGTCATCCAGACCACGGCCGATGGCAGCGAGTCCAAGACCGTTAAGACCCTCGAGCTCAACGAGGGCAACAGCTGGTCTGCCACCGTCGCTGGCCTGGCCAAGGCCGACGCCAACGGCAACGACTACGTCTACACCATCAAGGAGTCCGAGGTCGCCGAGGGCTATACGGCCACGTACTTTGACCCCGTAAAGACCACCGATAGCGACGGCAACTCCGTCTGGATCTTCTCGCTTAAGAACACCCACGAGCAGGCCAAGACCTCCGTTGCGGTGACCAAGAACTGGGACGACGCCAACAACCAGGACGGCATTCGCGCCAAGTCGGTGACCGTCAACGTCGTGCGCACGCTCGACGGCGCAGACGAGAAAGAGACCGTCGAGACCGTGACGCTCTCTGCCGACAACGACTGGACCGCCACCGTCACCGACCTGGCCGCCAACAAGGACGGCAAGCCCTACACCTACTCTGTCGAGGAGGTCAACACCCCCGAGGGCTACACCGCCGACGTCAAGCAGGTCGACGGCGAGAAGGGCACTTGGACCTTCACCCTCACCAACAAGCACGAGGTTGCGACTACGTCCATTTACGTCAAGAAGGTCTGGGAGGACGCCGATAACGCCGACCAGATCCGCCCGACCGAGGTCAAGGTCCAGCTGTGCGTCAAGAACTCCGATGGCTCCCTGACCGCTGTCGAGGGCTACGACACCTTGACCCTCAACGCCGCCAACAACTGGGGCGCCGACGGCACTTACGGCTGGGGTAACCTGCCCGTTTACAACGCAGGCGAGAAGATCAACTACACCGTGGCCGAGCTGAACGTCAAGGACGGCTACACCGCTCAGGTGAGCGACGGCCTGTCCACCGACGACGGCAAGTCCTACACCTTCACGGTGACCAACACGCATGCCGTTGAGGAGATGGACTTCTCGCTCACTGGCTACTCCGTGGCATCCATCACCGAGACCCTGGACGCCGACGAGACCTGCTACGTGGACCCCAAGATCTATAAGAAGCTCGTTGGCCGCCAGCTTAAGGCGGGCGAGTTCAAGTTCCAGCTGGTCGACGAGAACAGCGGCGCTGTTATTTCCCAGACCACCAACGACGAGGCCGGCATGGTCGACTTCGACGCTGCCGCCAACGTAAGCCCCGAGGGCATGGAGGCGACCTGCCTTAAGTTCACCGCTCCCGGCACCTACACCTACGTGGTACGCGAGGTGTCCGAGACCAAGGACGCCACGGTCAATTACTCCGAGGAGGTCGTGAAGTTCGTCGTTGAGGTGAGCCGTGACGCCAGCAGCGGCAAGCTGGTGACCGATGGCGGCCACTACTACTGCTACAAGAACGCCGCTGCTACGATGGGCGACGAGGTCGACGTCTATGACGCCGATGACCACCCCACGATCACCAACTCGGTGAAGGGCGTGATGCTGGGCCTCACCAAGGTCGACGAGAACGGCGCGGCCCTGGCTGGCGCCACTTACGGCCTCTACACCACGGGCGCCGATAACGCCGAGGCCCTGGTTGCCACCGCCACGAGCGATGCTAACGGCCAGATGACCTTTGGCCTGGTGGACGACAACGTCATCGCCGAGGACACCGAGTACTGGTTCCGCGAGATCGCGGCTCCCGAGGGCTACCAGCTGTCCTACGAAGAGACCGAGCACTTCAAGGTATCGCACGACAAGACCGGCTTCTACCTGGTTGACCTGGACGGCAACAAGCTGGGCGACACCGTGGCCCCTGGCGTGGCCGTGCCCTTCACCCACAGCGTCGTTGACACCGCGCTTTCTGCGACGTTCATCAAGCTCGACTCCAACCGCGACGCGGTCAAGGGCGCTAAGCTCGCCGTTTACGAGTCTGGCAAGACGACCGCCATCGACGAGTGGGTAAGCGACGGCGCCGGGCACAAGGTGAGCGGTCTTCTCGCTAACAAGACCTACGTGTTGCGCGAGGTCGAGGCTCCCAGCGGCTACCGCAAGGCCGTCGACGTCGAGTTCAAGCTCAGTGCCGGTGGCAACATCACGCTGGTCTCGGGTGGCAAGAACACCATCAACGGCGAGAGCGCGATTAACGCCTTTACCTCGGGCGGCTCGCTGAGCCTCATCGACTACCGCGTCGACGAGCGCGAGGAGACCCGCGTGGAGAAGCGCACGGTCTACAAGAAGGACGGCAAGGAGATCTCGCGCGAGGAGTACGAAGAGATCGTCATCAAGCGCAAGGCTTCCAAGAACTCCGCCGTGCCTTACACCGGCGACAACACCAAGCAGGGCACCGCTCTTCTCGCCTGCGCCGGCATCCTGTTGCTTGCAGGCTGCGCCTTCTGGATGCATTCCCGCAGGCAGAACTAAACGCGCCGCAGGTAGAACCTGTTAGCATGTGACCCGGGCCCGTTGGCAGCACCCCTGCCAGCGGGCCCTTTTTCATGCCGTTGCAAACGCGGCGCGTGCCATAACCCACATTGAAATGCGGTACCCAGCCCCCTAAAATTAGCTGGTGTGCTTATCCGCGCCTGAACCTGGCGCAGTGCCTAACCGTGCATCAGCTTGAACGGAAGTGAAGCATGAAGAAAGCCCTTCACGCCTTGGCGGCGGCCGGTTTGTGCGCCGTGTTGGCCCTTGCCGGTTGCTCGCAGGCCAGCCAGTCTAGCGCCGATCAGTCCCAGACCAAGCAGTCCAGCGCCCAGCTTGACCCCAACAACCCGGTTACGCTTACCGTGTGGCACTACTACAACGGCGCGCAGCAGGCGGCCTTTGACAGCCTGATCTCTGAGTTCAACGCCGGCGTTGGCAAGGAGAAGGGCATCTATGTCGAGGGCTACACCCAGGGCTCGGTGAGCGACCTCGAGCAGGCCGTGACCGATTCTGCCGCGGGCGTCGTTGGCTCCAAGGCCATGCCCGACATCTTCTCTTCCTACGCAGACACCGCCTATGAGCTTGAGAAGGCAAATAAGCTGGCCGACCTCACCAACTACTTCACCCAAGACGAGCTTGACCAGTACGTCACGGGCTACATCAACGAGGGCTACTTCGAGCAGGACAGCAAGCTCTATCTCTTTCCGGTTGCCAAATCGACCGAGATCACGATGGTCAACACCACCGACTGGGAGCCTTTTGCCCAGGCAACCGGCGCTACCCTGGACCAGTTCTCGACTTTCGAAGGCATCACCGCGCTGGCCAAGCAATACTACGAGTGGACCGACGAGCAGACCCCCAACGTGGCAAACGACGGCCGCGCCCTCTTTGGCCGCGACTCATTAAGCAACTACTTTGTCATTGGCTGCAAGCAGCTGGGCGTCGATCTCTTTGACGTGAGCGGCGGCAGCGTGACCATCAACGCTAACAAGACCGCGATTCGCCGCCTGTGGGACAACTACTATGTGCCCTACATCAACGGCTGGTTTGACAGCTACGGCAAGTTTCGCTCCGACGACGTCAAGACCGGCGACATCCTGGCTTATACCGGCTCGTCTTCCTCGGCCGCGTACTTTCCCGACCAGGTGGTAGAAGACGACGGCAACCACGACATCGCTTACGCCGTTCTGGCGCCGCCCGTCTTTGAGGGCGCGACCAACGTTTGCGTCCAGCAAGGCGCCGGCATGTGCGTGACCAAGTCTGACGAGCTACACGAGCTGGCCTCGTGCGAGTTCCTTAAGTGGTTTACTCAAAAGGAGAACAACCTCACCTTTGCCTGCTCCAGCTCGTACCTGCCGGTGCGCAACGACGCCAACAGCGTCGAGGCCCTGGACGACGTGATAGCCAGCGAGGGGCTTAGCGTTTCGACCAAGAACTACGACTGCCTAAAGACCGTCATGGAGAACTTCGACTCCACCGAGTTCTACACCACGCCTTGCTTTAAGAACGGCTACCAGGCCCGCAACTGCCTAAACACCGTCTTAAGCGAGAAGGCCTTGGCAGATCGCGACGCCGTCGACGCGGCTGTGGCCGCGGGCGCCAACCGCGCCGACGCCGCGGCCGCCTACGACACCGACGAGAACTTCGAGGCCTGGTACGCCCAGCTCGTCTCGACGCTCGAGAGCAAGGCGCACCCCGCCGCTGCCCAGTAGGCGCGCAAGACCCCTGTGGGAGGGAGGTCCCTGTGAAAGCAAAAAAGCAAAGGCCGCTGCTCAAGCTGCTGCTTGTCCCCTTGGCGGCCGTCATCGCCATCCAGGGCATCCTCCTGTTCTCGACGCTCGTGACAAGCGGCGCCAAGCAGGAGCTTGAGAACAACGCCGTCGACATCGACCAGACGATCGTCGACAACCGCGATGTGGTGCTGGAAAGCGC
This sequence comes from Paludibacteraceae bacterium, assembly GCA_963630635.1. Lineage (GTDB taxonomy): Bacteria > Actinomycetota > Coriobacteriia > Coriobacteriales > Atopobiaceae > Paratractidigestivibacter. The sequence continues at coordinate 100,367 of CAVGOA010000002.1, read as the reverse complement.
GATGGTGGGGCAGTGGGGCCTCGTGCGCAACGAGACCGAGTACGTTAACTTGACTCTTGAGCAGATCTTGGCTGCCCAAGGGCTCACAAGCGCGCAGGACCTTCTCGCATCCAACGAGATGCAGTCGCAACTGGTGCAGGAGGTCTTTCCCGAGCTGGTCAACTGGCTGCAGCGCTCGGGCGCGACGGGCGTCTACGCGGTTTTGGGCAACACGGCCGATACCTCGCAGCCGGCCCGCTACAATGGCTTTTTCCTGCGCGACTCGGACCCGACGATGCGCACCGACTCCAACTCCGACCTTGTTTTTGAGCGCGGCGAGAAGACCCTGGCGCGCCAAGCGGGCGTTGCCTTGGACTCTTCTTGGAACTCGGTCTTTAGCTTTGCCGGCCATGGCGTGCGCGCGGCCGACGACTTCTTCTACACGCCCTACCTGCTAGCTCAGGAAAACCCCGACGTTGACGTGTCGAACCTGGCTTATTGGGCCACGCCCTTCATCCTTGAGGATGACCCGCTCGATAGCCACAAGATGATCGCGTACTCGGTGCCGTTGGTCTATGACGGCGTGGTCTACGGCGTCATGGGCGTCGAGGTCTCGGTGCCCTACCTTACCAGCACGTACTTCTCGGTGCGTGACCTTGATGTGGATCAGCACGCGGGTTACGCGATAGCGATTAAGCAGGCCGACGGCACGTATCGGCCTATTCTGGGTGTGGGGTCGCTGTACGACTCGGTGACTCGGCTGGGCGAGACCTTCTCGCTGGCAGACACACCGTCCGAATCGTTAAAGCGGGTCATGGGCCAAGACGGCGCCACGCAGCAGATCTTTTGCATCTCGACGCCGCTTACCCTCTACAGCAACAACGTGCCTTTCCAGAACAAAGACTGGGTTGTCTGTGGCTTTGTCACGGGCGACTCGATCTATGGCCTTGGCGGCTCGCTCTACACGCGCCTGTCCTATGTGCTGGCGATTTGCGTTGTCTTTGGCCTTGTGATTACGGCTCTGGTCGTGCGTTATATCACGCGGCCGGTCTATCGCCTGGTCGACAGCGTGCAGAGGGGCATCGAGGGCCTGCGAGCCTTCGAGCCTTCGGGTATTCGCGAGGTCGACGAGCTGCACCGCGTTGTCACCGACCTTACCGAGGCCGAGCTGCACGCCGCCGCCCAGCTGAGCGAAGAGAAAGAGCGCTACCGCATGGCGGTCGAGAGCTCCAAGGACGTCTTCTTTACCTTCCGTGAGCAAGACGCCACGGTCGAGCTGGTCAACAGCCGAGGCCACGACGGCGTGTGGGGCTTGGGCGACTTCTACAGCCACGTTTGCAGCGAGGTCTTGTCTGCCGAGGACGTCGAGAAGGTCCGCGCTGCCCTTAGCCTTGGTAACGACACCGTTGCTTTTGAGGTCTACTCGCGTCCCCAAGGGCAGGCGGGCATATGGTACGCGGTGAGCGGCCGCGTTACCAGCGACAAGAAGACCGGCATGCGGCAGCTTGTGGGCTACCTGCGCGACATCACCGAGCAGAAGCGCGCTGAGCGTGCTCTTGAGCTTAGGCGCGCCATTGATCCGGTCACGGGGATGTATCGCCAGGGCCGCGGGCTTGAGGTGCTAGATGATATGCGCTCGCAGCGTCCCACGGGCGTGCTGCTGCTTATCGACCTTTCGGGCTTTTCTCGCCTGACGGCAACCTACGGCCTGGTCTTTGGTGACGTGGTCTTGGGGGAGTTTGCCAAGATGCTGGCCGATGGTTTTCACAAGAGCGACATCTCCCGCACGCTGATCGTGCGTATGGGTGGCGACGAGTTCTTGGTGTGGTTGGCGCAAGACTCGCCGGTCGACGCGTCGTTTGCCTTGTCCCAGCTGCGCGAGCGCTATCGCGGCCTGGTGCGCGACGACATCATCCAGCTGGGCTTCAACGTGGGCTTTGCGCACGGCATCCCAAGCCTTTCGTGCAACGAGCTGGTTAAACGCTCGGCGTGCGCGCTTGAGGCGGCCCGCGTCCAGGGTATGCCCATGGTGGCCTGGACCCCGCGCCTGCCGCAGACGGCCGCGGCCTTGTTTGGCGACGTTGTCTCGCAAGGTGCCGCCACTCAGGTGAGCTTCTCGTCGCTGGCCTTGAGCCTGTTTGACCACAGCGCGAGCTTTGAGGCCCCGTGTGATCTTCTCGCATGGAAGCTGGCCAAGGCCTTTGGCCTTTCTAACCTGGTCATTGTTGCCTTCCAGGTCGAGAATCTCTCGGGCAGCGTTGCCTACACGTGGCGCCCCGTGCCTGTTGAGAAGACCGTGTTCCATTGCTCGCCGGCAGACTTTGGCGAGCTTTCTGCCGCCGCACAGCTGGGCGTTCTGCGCTCTTTTGACGAGCTGCCGGCGGCCGTGCGCGAGCTGGCGATTGAAGACTGTGGCCTGACCATTGCCATGACCGACAACGGCCGCTTTGCCGACATGATCTGCTTCGAGGGTGTGGACAAGGCCAATCTCACCGCCGACGACCTGGCCGAGCTGTCGCAGTTGGCAAGCGTCATCCAGAACCGCCTTAACCTCGAGCGCCACGACCAATCGGCCAAGGCAAAGAGCGACTTCTTGGCGCGCATGTCGCACGAGATCCGCACGCCCATGAACGGGATCATTGGCATGACCCAGATCGCGCTACAGGACAACCAGACCGAGGAGGCCCGCATCGAGTGCCTTCACAAGGTCGAGGCGTCTTCTCACTACCTGTTGGGCCTGCTTAACGACATTTTGGACATGTCCAAGATCGAGAGCGGCAAGATGACCTTGGTCAACGACGACTTTGACCTGCGCCAGTTGGTGGGCGACCTGCACTCTTTGCTGGACGCCAGATTTGCCGAGAAGAACCAGGTCTTCGACGTTGACCTGTCACTTGAGCACGACTGGCTGCACGGCGACGCGCTGCGTATCAACCAGGTGCTGATCAATCTTTTGGGCAACGCGGTCAAGTACTCGCCTGCGGGGACCACCGTGAGCCTTGAGGTTCGCGAGCTTGAGGTCACAGGCGGGAAGGCACGCGTGTTCTTTGGCGTGCGTGACCAGGGCATGGGCATTGCCGCCGCCGATCAAGAGCGCATCTTCCAGAGTTTCGAGCGCCTGGACGCGCGGGCGGGCCACGAGCAGGGCACGGGCCTGGGCCTGTCGATTAGCAACCGCCTGGTACACATGATGGGCGGCAGCATTTGCCTTGAGAGCGAGGTGGGGCAGGGGAGTTACTTCTACTTTGAGCTTGTCCTCCCGGTGGCTCAGGCCCACGAGACGGCCCGCTGCGACGAGGCCGGCCGTTCCGATTTTTCTGGCGTGCACGTGCTGGTGGCCGAGGACAACGAGCTCAACCGTGAGATCTTGCGCTTCTTCCTGGAAGACGCCGGCTGCACGGTGACCGAGGCCTGCGACGGGCGCGAGGCCGTGGAGACCTTCTGCGATCAGCCGGCGGGGACCTTCCAGATCGTGCTGATGGACGTCATGATGCCGCACGTGGGCGGCCTTGAGGCGGCGCATTTGATTCGCACGAGCGGTCGCGCCGATGGGGCGAGCGTGCCCATTGTGGCCGTGAGCGCCAACGCCTTTGACGAGGACATCAAGCAGTCGCTGGCAAGTGGCATGAACGCGCACCTGTCCAAGCCGGTGGAGCGCGAGAAACTGCTCGAGATGCTGGGGCGCATGCTGGGTTCCAACTAAGAGTTGCGTGGGCTTCCTGGGGGCATGCTGGCGCGCGGGGTTCCTGGCCTGCGCCGGGTTCCAACTGATTTAGGCTTCTTGGTCTTCTCGCCGCCTGCCTGCGGTATTCTTCTTGGGTCCACGACAAATGGGGGAGGACTCATGAGCAACACGTACACGTTCTTTGCGCAGACCAGGGTTTTGTTTGGCGCCGGCAAGCTGGGCGAGTTGGGCGATCAGAAGCTGCCTGGCCGCCGCGCGCTTCTTGTCACCACCGGTGGCAAGTCGGTGAAGGCCAATGGCTACCTGGCCCGTGTCCAGTCCGAGCTTGACCGCGCGGGCGTGAGTCACGTGTTGTTTGACCGTATTGAGCCCAACCCGCTGCGCCAGACGGTCAACGCGGGCGCTCGCCTGGCCTATGAGGAGGGTTGCGACTTTGTAGTGGCGCTGGGCGGCGGCTCGGTCATGGACGGGTGCAAGGGCATCTGCGCCGCGGCTGCAAACGTGGCTGTGGGCCCAGACGGCGCGGCCGCGCCCCGCGACATCTGGGACTTTGTGATGGGCGGCACCGCCAAAGGCCTGCCCATTGAGTGCGACCCGCTGCCGCTGGTGTGCGTGACCACCACGGCGGGCACCGGCTCTGAGGTGGACGCCGGCGCCGTCATCTCTTACGAGGAGACCGACGAGAAACTGCGCCTGGGCGACCCGCGCCTTATGCCCGTGCTGGCCGTCGTGGACCCCGAGCTCATGCTTACCGTGCCTTCGCGCCTGACGGCGTTCCAGGGTTTCGACGCACTTTTCCACAACGTGGAGTGCTACATCGCCAACAACCACAACTTCATGGGCGACATGATATGCCGCGAGGGCATCGAGCGCGCGTCGGCCTCGCTTGCCGCTTGCGTGAACGACGGCAGCAACATCGACGCCCGCTCTGAGCTGGCCTTTGCCAACACCCTGGGAGGCTACGCCATGGTGTGCAGCGGCTGCTGCGGCTGCCACGGCACCGAGCACGGCATGAGCGCTCACCACCACGACCTGCCCCACGGCGCCGGCCTTATCATGATCGCGCACGCCTACCACGCCCACATGATCGCCGCCCACGCCTGTGACGAGCGCTACGTCAACATGGCTCGTTTCATGGGGCACGCGGATGCCCAGAAGCCCGAGGATTTTCTCACCGCCTTGGACTCGTTGTTTGAGGCCTGCGGCATGGCCGACCTTAAGATGAGCGACTGGGGCATCACGCGAGACGAGCTTTCTGACATCGCGGCCAACGCGCTGGACACCAACGCGGCCCTGTTTGGGCACGATCCGGCGCCGCTTTCGCATGCCGACGTGCTGGCGATCCTGGAGGCCAGCTGGAAGTAGCGGCGGGCGCGAGTGCCGCGGTCTTCTCGCCGTGGCCTTATGACTGCAATCAACTGATAACACGACGGTAGCCCGCCGGTCTTTTGCGCGGGCTATTCTCGCTTTGGCTGTATGCGCAACTTAGGAAGAGGAGTTATGGCTCAAGCTAAAACCAAGACCACCCAGACCAAGACCACGGCTCAGGTTCTTGTCGACTGCCTGCAGGCAGAAGGCGTGGACACCATTTTTGGCATTCCCGGCGAGGAGAACCTCGACCTGATGTTTGCCATCAAGGAGGCGGGGATTCACTTTATTCCCACTCGCCACGAGCAGGGCGCGGCGTTTATGGCCGACGTCTATGGCCGCTTGACGGGGCACGCCGGCGTGTGCCTGGCGACCTTGGGGCCGGGTGCAACCAACTTGGTCACGGGCGTGGCCGACGCCTTCTTGGACGGTGCCCCGCTGGTGGCCATCACCGGGCAGGTCTCGAGCGAGCTTATGCAGTTCACGAGCCACCAGTACCTGGACTTAAGCTCGATGTTTGCGCCTATCACCAAGCGCTCGAAGATCGTCATGAGGCCCGACACGATCTCTGAGATTTGCCGCCTGGCCTTCAAGTACGCAGAGAGCGGCAAGCCCGGCGCCACGCACATCGACTTTCCCAAGAACATCGCGCACATGCCCAGCCCGGCAAAGCCGCTGCGTCGCCAGCAGGCGCCCGCGCAGTACGCCGACCCCGCCTCGGTCATGCGAGCGGCCGAGCTTATCTCGCAGGCAAAGAACCCCGTGATCTTGGCCGGCGCCGGAGCTGTTCGAGGCAAAGCGGCCCAGGCAGTGACCACCATGGCCGAGCGCCTGCACATCCCGGTGGTTCAAACTATGATGGCCAAGGGCATCATTCCCTGTGACAACCCCTACAGCTTGGGCGTCGTGGGCATCCCGCAGCACGATTACATTATTGATGCGTTTGACATGGCCGATTTGGTCATTGGCGTAGGCTACGACCTGGTTGAGTGTGCACCAAAGAAGTGGCACACGCACGAGATGACGATTGTTAACGTGGCCGCGCTGCCCACCGATGTCAACCAGGAGTACGACCCCGAGGTTGAGGTCGTGGGTGACCTTTCTGACAGCATCTACCAGATCCTGCGCTCGGCCACGCGCGAGGACAAGCCCGAGCCGGTCGAGATGCTGGCCGTGGGCCAGCGTCTGCGCGACGAGTTTGCCGAGCTGGCGGCCGACGACTCGTTCCCCATGAAGCCGGCCCGTATCATCGCCGACGTGCGCAAGGTCATGGGCCACTCGGACATTTTGGTGTCTGATGTGGGCGCGCACAAGATTTGGATCGGCCGCGAGTACCCCTGCTACGAGCCCAATACCTGCCTGATCTCCAACGGTTTTGCCTCGATGGGCTTTGCGGTGCCGGGCGCCTTTGCGGCCAAGCTGCTGTATCCCCAAAAACGCGTGCTGGCGGTTTCTGGCGACGGCGGCTTCCTCATGAACTCGCAGGAGCTCGAGACCGCGGTGCGCGAGCACGTGCCGTTTGTCACCCTGCTGTGGGAGGACTCGCACTACGGCCTGATCAAGTGGAAGGAAGAGGAGCAGTTTGGCGACGTCTTTGGCGTCGAGTTCTCAAACCCCGACTTCAAGGCCTACGCCGAGTCCATGCACTGCCACGGTTACCGCGTCGAGTCCACCGAGGAGCTTATCCCCACGCTCGAGAAGGCGTTTGCCAACACCGATGCCCCCAGCGTCGTGGTGGTCCCCGTCGACTACTCGGCCAACATGGAGCTCTCCAACAAGCTCCACGAGGCCTACGCGTAGGGGTTGCGCGGCTGGCGGGGTCTTCTCGCTACAAAATGCCGGGCCGGGCGCCGATATTGTGCGCCCGACCCGCGTTTTTCTAGCGAGAAGAACGATTTTTCTTTCTCCTTAAATTTGTTGACTTGTCTGTGGGCAGAATGGGTACCCTATGCCCACTATGAGCATCGTTTTCTCGCATACCACTGCGCTTGAGATCCTTCGCGACCCGGCCTTGGGGCCAAGAATCGCCCAGGCGCGGGTGCCCATGGCTTTGGACGATGCTGCTCCTGACCTCGAAGCGATTAGCTCGGCACTTTTCCAGATAGGCGTCACGTTAAGTGGCGAGAACCCCGTAGAGGTCGCTTACCTGGGAGCCAGCGGCGCTCACGCCGACGGAGCTCGTGTTGCCCATCGTTACTCGGTCGCGCCGCCGGTCGGGTCTATCCTGCGCGTTGCCGAGGGTATTGGCGTCGCGAGCCCCGAGCTTCTGATCTTTCAAATGGCGGCCTATGCAACCGACCTTGAACTCACTCTTTTGGCCTGCGAGCTTTGTGGCTTGTACTCTTTGAGCGACGGCGAGCAATACGGCATGGCACAGCGCACGGCTCCGCTCACCTCAAAGGAGAGGATTGGCGCGTACCTGGCGATATGTCCTTCTCACAGTCGCATAAATAAGGTGCGTCGAGCGGTCGATTGTGCGTGCGAGGTGTCCGGGTCTCCACGGGAAAGCATGCTCTACTTGCGCTTTTCTCTGCCCAGAAGGCTTGGGGGCTACGGCGTGCCGGTGCTTTCGATGAACGAGCCCGTCGAGTTGGCGCGGTTGGGTGACCTGTTTCGCGCGCGCCGCGTGCGCAAGCCCGACCTAGTTTTGAGCCTGCCGGACGGTGACCGTCCCGGCATCTGCGTTGAGTACGCCGGGGCGCCGCACCTGGGGCAGGGGAGGCCCCAGCTTGACGACCTGCGGCAAAACGAGCTGATGGCCGCTGGGTTTTCTCCGTATACCATCTGGAATGACCAGTACAACAGCGTGAACTACATGGATGACCTGGTGGACAATGTCATACGCCAGAAGCTTGGGCTTGCGCGAAGGCGTCCCGGCGAGAAGCGCCTTGCCATCGAGCGCGCCCAGCGCGATCTACTGCTCTGCGAGCTCAACGCAATTGATGGGCATGCTTGGGGCGTGAGCAACACTGGGCCGGAGTACATGAGCCTTCTGGCCCGCCTCGCCGAAGCCAAGGCCGCCGCCTGAACAGTTTGCTACAAAATGCGGGGTCGGGCGCAGCGCAAAGGCCTTCTCGCTACAAAAACGACGGTCGGGCGCAGATTGAACGGCGTTTTGCTACAAAAACACGGGTCGAGCGCGAAAATTGTGCGCCCGACCCGCAATTTTTTAGCGAGAAGACCCTCGGCGTGCGCCCGACCCGCGATTTTGTAGCGCGTCGCCCGCAACCCTTACAGGAACAGCTGGTAGGACCAGCGGATGTCGTCCTTGTTGCCGTCGATGCAGCAGCTGCCAATGCGCTTGAAGCCGGAGTTTTCGATGACATGCTGCATGCGCACGTTGTCGGGGTGCGTGTCGACGCGCAGCTCGGAGAAGCCGCGCACGCGGGCCTCCTCGATCAGGCGGCGATAGAAGAGCTGCGCCACGTGCTGGCCGCGAAAAGCGGGGGAGACAGCAACACGGTGGATGGTCGCGTAGTTGACGGCGCCGTCCTCGCGAACCTCCCACGCGCCCTCAAGAAGCTCCTCGTAGTTGGGGTCGCGCACGTCGACCAGCGCGGCCGTGGCGGCGACGGTGCCCTTGATGGTAAAGACGCGGCCCCAGCCAAACTCCAGGTCAAGGGCGATGTTTCTAAAGTTGGGGCCGGTGCCGTTTTGCCACTGGTCGATGCCGTCGGCGGCGAGAAGGGCGCGGGCCTCCCCGAGCATGGCCACGATGGTGGGGATATCGTCGACGGTTGCCGGGCGCATATCGCAATCGGCAAGCGAGAAGTTCTTGGCAGAGGTGTCCGTGGAAGTCATATCAATCCTTTTTGCGCCGCGCGGGCGCGTTGACGTGCAGTTTTGGGCCGATAGAACCTGCTCATTATGCGTGAAGACCTACCAAATGCCAAGAAGGCCCTCAAGGTTTTCAACAAACCTTCTTCTATCCTTATCGCAAAAAGCCGCAGGTCCGCGCGTACGGCCGCCTGCTCGGCGCACCTTTTTCTCTTCGGCGCGGATGAATAGGTCCGAGTCGATCGTGGCCTTGCTGTACACGCGCCCACGCACCCCGATGGCCGCGGCTCCGCGCCCCAACGCCATCGCGGCCAGGCCGATATCTTGCGTGACCACACAGTCTCCGGGCTGCAGGGCCTCGACAATCGCGAAGTCGGCCGAGTCTGCGCCGCAAGAAACCCGCAGCGTATCGACCCAAAAGCCGCCGACGGGGCGGGCATCCTCGGCGCGACGCGGGTCGCCGGGCCGCACGTGGCGCTCGAGGTTTTGCGTGGTGTTGCCCGCGATGACCGCGGGCACCTTGGCCCGCCGGGCCACCGCCAGGGCCTCGGCCGTGACGGGGCAGGCGTCGGCGTCGATAAACAAGGTCATGCTCGCGTCCCTACTCTGCGGCCTCGTTGTCCTGGCCCGTCTCCGCGCCGTTGCCGTACCGGTCAAAGAACACCGTCTGCGACAGCTCAAACCGGCGTTTGTGCAGCCGAGAAGGACGGCTCTTCTCGCTTGGGTATCCCAAGGGCATGATCGCCACGATTTTGTACGTGGCCGGGATATCAAACTGGCGGCGCAGCTCGGAGGGGTTGATGAGGCCCACCCAGCAGCTGTGGATGCCCCGCTCTGCGGCGGCCAGGCTCATGTGGTCGGCCACTATCGTGGTGTCCACCACGCCGTAGTCCATGACGTCGGGGTTGCGCGCGGCCACGGTCATGTCGTAGGCCAGCACCAAAACCACCGGGGCGCCAAAACGGCAGCGGCTGCAAAGGTCGACGCGGGCCAGGTCATCGGCCTCGCGAAGCACCAAGATGCGTTGCGGCTGCTTGTTTTCTGCAGTGGGGGCCACGCGCCCGGCTTCCAAAATCGCAGCCAAATCCTCGTCTTTAACTGGGGTATCCGAGAAGCGCCTCTCGGAGTAGCGCTCTTTCATCACATCAATTATTGACATAGTTGCTCCTATCGTCAGCCAGGGCAAACCAAAGCATGTTTCCCTAATTTTATCCATCGTGTGTCGGTAAATGGTAGAAACCCGCCGCCAACTGGTCAAAAAGAATGTTTCGAGCATGTTATATATCGACAGATATGGACTAGGTGTGAACGCAACAGGTCCACTATGTCATGCGTCCACAGGAGGCGCTCCGGCGCCACAAGAAAAGGATCACGCAAGAAAATGTTCTTCGCAGGTCTATCCATTATCGCTATTGCAATTTAGCGCGGGTTGGTGAGTAGCCGGCCCGAAAGATAATGGGCGGCTGTCTAATGCGAAGGTGTAAAGGCCGCTTGGGTTTCCAGGCGGCCTTTTTTGTGTGTTCCAGAAGGAAGGTTTGCTTTTCAATGAACGGAATCGTACTGATGCTCGTCGCGGCCGTGGTCCTGGCCGCAGCCTACCTGCTCTACGGCAGGTGGCTGGCCAAGTCCTGGGGTGTTGACAAGGACGCCCTCACCCCGGCTCGCCGCATGGAGAACGAGAAGGACTTCTCGCCCGTCTCTTCTTTCATGGCCTTCTCCCACCAGTTCAGCTCCATCTGCGGAGCCGGCCCTGTCACGGGCACCATCGTGGCCATGGCCTTTGGCTGGGTCCCCGTCGTGCTTTGGGTCCTGGTCGGCGGCGTGTTCTTTGGCGCCGTGCACGACTTTGGCGCTCTGTACGCCTCGATGAAGAACAACGGCAAGTCCATCGCTCAGCTGGTCGAGAAGTACATTGGCAAGACCGGCCGTCGCCTGTTCCTGCTGTTCCAGTGGCTCTTCTGCATCATCGTCATCGCGGCCTTCACCTCGATGGTCTGCGGCACCTTTAAGTACACCGCGGCTGCCGAGGGCGGCATCGACTTCACCAAGTCCTACGCCGCTGGCTGCGCCGGCACCATCTCGATCCTCTTCACCTTTGTGGCCATGGCCTTTGGCTGGGCTTACAACAAGTTCAACCTCTCGGGCGCCGCTAAGTTCGCCGCCGCGGTTGTTGCCATCGTCGTGATGTTTGCCGTGGGCATGCAGTTCCCGCTGTATCTTGACCTCAACCAGTGGATCGCCGTCGTCATGGTCTACCTGGTCTTTGCCTGCGCCATGCCGCTGAACGTCCTCAAGACCCCGCGCGATTACCTGACGACCATCATGATGGTCGTTATGATCGCCTGCGCCGTCGTGGGCATCGTCGTCCTGGGCGTCCAGGGCAAGGCCACCATCACCGCCCCGGCCTTTGTGGGCTTCTCTACCAAGTCGGGCATGATGTTCCCCGTCCTGTTTGTCTCCGTCGCTTGCGGCGCCCTGTCCGGCTTCCACAGCCTGGTGTCTTCCAACACCTCCTCTAAGCAGATCTCCAACGAGACCGACGCTGTCAAGGTTGGTTATGGCGCCATGGTTCTCGAGTCCTTCGTGGGCATCCTGGCCATCATCGTCGCCGGCATCATGTTCTCGGACATGAACACCGCCGGCACCGGCGCCCTTAACAACGGCGTTGCCTCGACCCCGTTCCAGATCTTCGCCGCCGGTATCGCCCGTGCCATGGAGGCCTTTGGCGTGGACGCTACCGTCGCCACCGTCTTCATGACCATGAACGTCAGCGCCCTGGCCCTGACCTCCCTTGACGCTGTGGCCCGCATCGCCCGTGTTGCCTTCTCTGAGTTCTTCGCTTCTTCCAACGACGCCCTGGCCGTCGACGCTGAGAAGACCGGCTTCATGAAGGTCCTGGGCAACCCCTGGTTTGCCACCGTCGTCACCTTGATCCCCGGCCTCGCCCTCACCTTTGGCGGCTACCTGGCCATCTGGCCCCTCTTTGGTGCCTCCAACCAGCTGCTGGGCGGCATGACCATGATCACCCTGGCCGTCTTCTGCAAGTGCACCGGCCGCAAGGGCGCCATGCTCTACGTGCCCGTCGCCTTCCTGCTTTGCTGCACCTTCACCTCGCTGGTGCAGTCCATCATGGGTTGCGTGACCGCTCTTAGCGCCGGCACCGCCGCCTCGGTCTTCAACTCTGTCCTGCAGCTGATCTTTGCCGTGCTGCTGGTGGTCCTGGGCGTCATCGTTGCCTACAACTGCCTCAAGGAGCTCTTCACCAAGGAGGCCGGCTCCATCCCCGACGAGGAGCCTGAGTGGACCGAGCTTGGTCGCAAGCACTGCGCCGAGGCTCTCTCCGACGCCGCTCCCGCCGCTGCCAACATGGTGGCCGATCAGCAGCAGTAAGCTGCAGCGGGTTTCTCGCTCGCTTTAGTGCCCGAGCCTGCCGCCCGGTGCCCCGAACTTTGGGGTGCCGGGCGGTTTTTTGTTGGCGAGAAGCCCGCGGAATTCTCGGCGACGGTATGGCTGCGCGCCCGTAGGGGTAAGCTAGGCCAAAGCAACCAACACGATCCTGCCCGTGCGCGGGCGAGAGGAGCAAATATGTCCGAGCTCATTAAGAACGTCGAGAAGTCCCAGGTATTTGACCTGGCCGGTCTGGTCGAGGTCGAGCCCGGCTGCGTCAACAGCCTGACCTTGTCCCAGATGCCCGCCGCCAAGGTGACCCTGTTTGCAATCGACGCCGAGGAAGGCATGTCCTCGCACGCGGCCGGTGGCGACGCCATGGTGAACGTCCTTGAGGGCACCGGCGAGATCACCATCAACGGCGTGCC
>CAVGOA010000002.1:71204-87235 GCA_963630635.1 Paludibacteraceae bacterium | reverse complement strand
CAAAAGACGGCGAGAAGCCCGCCCGGACTTCTCGCCGTTTTTATGTCTATGTGTCCCGCGGCCTACTGCGCGTGCGCCCAGGTGGTCTCGGGCGCCAGCTTGAACGCGATGGTGTACTGGTTGATGAGCGGGTCAACGTGGCAGAAGAACACGCGGCCGTCCAGGGGCGCTACCAGCATCTCTTTGACGTGGGCGTCGCCCGCGTCCACTACCTGGCCCAAGGTCTGGCCCGCTCGCACGCGCTCGCCGGGCTCGACGTCGCGCAGGAAGATGCCGCCGGCGTTCTCGCAGCGCACGTCAACCAGCGAGCGCTCGTCCAAATGGGCGCTCCTAAAGCCGCCGGGCTCCACGCTCTTGATGATGCCGCGAGCGTCCATGAAGCGCATGATGCAGTCCTCGACCTCCTCGGCTCCGCGGGTGGACAAAGAGCCCATCTCGCGCACAAAGACCGAGAACGCGTGGGTATCCCACACCTGCCAGTTGTAGTTCAACGTTGTAGTGTCAAAGCTCGAGGGCTTCTTGGCCACCACGTAGGGGAAACCAAACGAGTCGGCCAACTCAAGGGACTCGGCGCTGATCTGGCCCGCGTCGGTCACGCGTACGTGCGGCTGGAAGTCGCCGGGCAGGTAGAAACTGCACAGCTGGATGCCGTACTCGTAGCCCTGTACCGCGCGAAACAGCCCGTCGGCGATGCGCTGCGTGGTCTCGCCCAGGTCGTATCCCGGGAACATGCGGTTGATGTCGGTGTTGTCCACCGGCCAGAAGCGCTTCTTGATGTTCATCGAGAAGGGATTGACAGAAGGCACCACCAGCACGCGCTTGGTGGGGTCCATAAGCCCGCGCTCCTCAAGCGCGGTCAGGCGACGCACCAGATCGGCGCACACGTAGGTCTGCTCGACCTCGTTGCCGCGCATGGACCCCACGATCGCCACGCACTTCTCGGCTTCGGCCTGGCCAAACTCGTAGCCCCAGATGGTCAGCGGCTCGCGGTAGGGCGTGTCCAGGGTGTAGAGGCTCACTTTTCTCATTTGACGTCTCCCAGGATACGGGCGAGCAAAGATCCGGGGTAGACCACGGGGTACTCTCGCAGGGTGAACAGAAGGCCAGACTCGGGTGCGGTGACCTCTTGGGCAACCTCGCCGGTCAAGGCGTCGGCAACCACGCCAATAAGCTGGCCCTTCTCGACCATCGTGGCGTGCTGGGCCTGGGGCAAGAAGATGCCTCCGGCCGCAGCGTTGAGGTAGCTCACCTTGCCGTCATGCGAGATGATGGGGTCGCCTGCGACCTCAAAGTCGCCGCCCCAGGCGCCCAGGTGCGCGGCCAGGCGAAGCAGGCCCTGCGTGAGGTTGTGGCCGTACTCGTGGGTGATGCGCATGCCCACGCCCGTCTCGACCACCAGGGTGCGGGTGCCGCGCTCGTTAAGCGCGTAGGCAAAGGTGGACTGCAGCACGGTGGCAGACGCGTGGACCCACACAAAGTCGACGTTCAACAGCGGAGCCAGCGGCACCAGCGCCCCGGCAGAAAGCTCGTTCACGCGCACCTGCGGCATCTCGCGCAAGAAGATGTTGGACGCGTGGATGTCCACGGCCACGTCTGCGCCCTCGATGTCGGCGATGACGGCGGCGGCCAGGGTCTCGGTGAGGTCGGCCTGGGCATTGCCGGGGAAGGTGCGGTTGAGGTCGACGTCAAACATGGGGACGCCGCGCTCGATCGAGTTGATGCCTAAGGGGTTGATGGCAGGGTAGATGTCCACCGTGCCAAAGAGCTTGTCCTTGTTGGCCTCCAGGATCTGTCCCAGCTTGAAGGCCACGTACTGGCCTTCAAGCTCGTCTCCGTGGATGCCGGTGACCACGGCCATGCGGGGCTTGTGGCCGTCGAAGGCGGCCTCCCCGCCAAAGGGGGCGGCCGCGGTGCCCTCGATCCTGTGCTTCTTTATCTGCAGGTGCTCGCCAATGGGCAGCTCTGCCGAGAAAACCGTGCTGATCACTTACAGAACCTCTTCTGCCCCCAAAGCGGGGTTGCCAACCCACGGGGCGTCGTCGACTACACGTACGCGCACGTACTGAGCCTGACGCGCGCCACCAGTGAGAATACCGCTTTCCACGGGGCAGTCGGAAAAATCGCGGCCATGCGCAATAGCAATGTAATCTGTGTTGACCAAGCGGTCGTGGGTGGGGTCAAGGCCCACCCAATGGCGGCCGTCATAGGCCTCGCACCAGGCGTGGGTTGCGCCCTCGCCCAGCATAAGGCCGCTCACGTAGCGAGAAGGGATCCCGGCCTCGCGAAGGGCGGCCACCAGGATGTGCGCATAGTCCTGGCACACGCCCGCGCCCTGGGCCAGGGCCTCCTCGGCGCAGGTGTCGACGGTCGTGGCGCCCTTCTCGTAGCGCATGGCGTCAAAGACGGCGCTGGTGAGATGGGCGGCCTTCTCGGCGGCCGTGGCGTCGTCTAGGCCGGCCAGGGTGTCGTTGACCAGGGCCTGGATGGCCGCTCCCGGCTTGCACTTCTCGCTGGTGCGCAGGTAGATGGGGTGGCAGTACTCAAGGGCCGGCGTGGCCTCGGCCAAGTCGCATACCATGACCGAGCCAGACGAGATAAACGAGAAACCCGTGTGCTCCTCGGCAATGCGTCCTACCAGCAGTTTGTTGCCAAAGCCGTCGGTTTGTTGGGCGATCGAGGTCGTGGGCGTGACCATGGCCTGCGAGTCCAACACCGTCTGTACACTGTTGCTGGTGGGTAGGCAGCGCAGGACAAAGTCGTGCTCGCGCACGGGCTCGCTAAACTCAAGCTCGGTCTTGAAGGTGAAATTGAGGATCTTCATGCGGGCCTCCTACGACGTGGTGAACAGGTGCGCCACGCAGGTGAGAAGCTCGCCGAGTTCGGCGTAGGTGGTGAAGTGCGGGAAGCGGTCCGAGTAGACGATGTCGACCATCGTCTTGAGGTCGGCCTGGCTGTAGGGCGCTCCGGTGCGGTTGATGCGGCTGGCAAGGCGGTGGACCTCTTGCTTTAGGCGGTCCAGCCTAAAGTTGAGACGCGCATAGAGGTCGATCCTCTCGCAAGAGATACCGCACTTGATGATGTTTCTTGCCGCGTCGTCGTCAACAAAGTCATCGACGCAGCCCTTGAACGCCATGATGTTGTCTTGAACCATCTGCAGGTCAAGCAAAGGAGCGTCCGAGAGCTTGGCCGCCACCAGGGCGTCATAGGCCATTTGGATGTAGCTCAAGGTCTCTGTGCCCAAAACGTCGCGCAGGCGCACGGCGTTGTCGTAGGCGCCGTCCATCGAGTGGGCCACCGACTCGGGGATGCTTGAGTCAAACAGGCATGCCCTAAAGAAGTCGCGCGGGGTCTCGGTCTGGGCATCGAAGCCCAGCTCTTCCAACTGGCCCTTCCAGTTGCCCTCCGTGCTGTCCAAAGCGCGGTCGTATGTGGCGATGATAAAGCGCTGCGTGGTGTAGCTGCGCTCCATGTAACGGCCAAGCCAAAGCAGGTGGTCGACCTTTTCTATTGAGAGAGCACCCATGTGTCTTTGAACCCTCCTCCCTGGGACGAATTGACGATGGCGCTGCCCGCGTCGGGCGAGAAGCGCGTGAGGCCGCTGGGCCAGACGGTGGTTTCTTGGCCGGCGGCAGAAAGAACGAAGGCGCGCAGGTCGGCTTTTCTCGGCTGGACCTGGCCGTCGATCATGGTGGGCAGGCACAAGAAGTCGATGACCTCCTGGGCGATGAAGCGGCGAGGCTCGCGGCGGATAAGGGCCTTCAGGTCCTCGAGTTTCTCGGCGTCAAGGCTGGAGCCAAAGACGACGCCGTAGCCGCCCGCCTCGGCCACGTCCTTGATGACCAAAGTGTCTGCGTGGTCTTGGACGTAGGCCATGTCGTCGGGATAGAAGGGCAGGTAGGTGGGGGCGTTTTGCAGGATGGGCTTCTCGCCAAGGTAGTACTCGACCATCTTGGGGACAAAGTAGTAGATGCCCTTGTCGTCTGCGGCGCCGTTGCCGGGGGCGTTCACGATGGCCAGGTTGCCGGCGCGGTAGGCGCTCATGATGTTGGGGACGCCAATGAGCGAGTCGGCGCGGAAGCACAGCGGGTCTAAGAACTCGTCCGAAAGGCGGCGGTAGATGGCGCCAACTTTACGGTTGGTCTGGGCGTCGCGGTACCACAGCTGCTCATTCTCGACAAAGAGCTCGGAGGGCTCGGCCAACACGCAGCCGGCGCGTTCGGCAAGGTAGGTGTGCTCGAAGTAAGCGGCATTGTAGCGGCCCGGGGTGAGAAGCACGTTGATGCCCCCGCGGTTTACCGAGTCCATGACGCGGCGCAGGCGCTCGCCGTAGTCGCGGTTGTCCACTAGCGGCGTGGCGCGGAAGGTCTCGGCGTCGCAGCGGCGGCACAGGTCGCGGGCGATCAGCGGGTAAGAGGCGCCCGACGGGATGCGCAGGTTGTCTTCGAGCACGAACCACTGGTCGTTCTCGCCCTCTACCAGGTCGATTCCCGAGATGTGGCTGTAGATCTTGCCTGGCGGCACGATGCCTTCGCACTGCGGCAGATAGCCCGAGCTGGCAAAAGCGAAGTCCTCGGGCACGACGCCGTCTTTCACGATCTGCTTGTCGGCGTAGATGTCTGCCAGATAGGCGTTAAGGGCGTCGACGCGCTGAGCCAGGCCGCGCTCGAGCTTTGCCCAGGTGGGCGCGGCGATCGTGCGCGGGATGGGGTCAAACGGGAACAGGCGCTCGTTGAAGGTCCCGTTCTTGTACAGACCAAATTTGACTCCATAGCGCGCGAGCTGCTGATTTATCTTGGGTGCATGCTCTAAGAGCTCGTCATATTGCGGCATGGCCCATCCCTCTCTCACTTTTGCTGTCTCTGTATGTGCGGTTTTGCACGCGACCCATAATGGGCGATGGTTGTTTCGCCGCCGCTCGCCCTTGATTTCCGCCCCGTGAACACCTGTTGTCAACTTGTTTCCCACCCGCCGCAGCGGCGCGCGCGGTCGCGGCGGCGCACGCGGTCGCGACCCCGCCTTTCGATGACGGGACCTAAATCGCAGATTCTCCCGTAATTGAAGCGCTTTATGTGCGATTTAGGTCCCACCATCGAGTGCGGCCGGCAGGTGGGTCGGGCTACAATGGGGCGCATGAGGGCGATTGCACACATATATACAGACATGCCGCAGAAGTTTGGGATTCCGCGCAACAGCTTTTTGGCGCCGCATTTGCAGGGTCGGGTTGTGTTTGAGCCCGAGTTTGCGCAGGCAGACGCGGTGCGCGGGCTTGAGGAGTTCACGCATCTGTGGCTGATCTGGCAGTTTGAGAACGGGGCGCCGGGCGGAACGGCGGCAGACGTTGCAGCCGACGTGGCGGGCGGCGCGCGCGGCGTTGCGTCGACGGCCGGCGGCTCGGTTGGTACAGAGAAGACCTGGTCGCCCACGGTGCGCCCGCCTCGGCTGGGCGGCAGCGAGCGCGTGGGGGTCTTTGCGACGAGAAGCCCCTTTAGGCCCAATCCCATTGGTTTGACCTGCGTCGAGCTTGACCGAGTCGAGATGGGCGAGGCCGGCCCCGTCATCCATGTGCGCGGCTGCGACCTGCGCGATGGCACGCCCATCTTAGATATCAAGCCTTACATCCCGTTTGCCGACTGCCATCCGGACGCCTCGGGCGGCTGGATCGAGCGCGCGCCTTGGGCCGAGCTTGAGGTCGATTTCCCCAATGACCTGCGCGAACGCATTGAGCCGGGGAAGCTTGAAGGCCTAATTGAGGTCCTGCGCCAAGATCCGCGCCGCGCCGGCAGCAAACACGACCCAACCCGCGTCTACCACCTGGCCTTTGCCGCCCATGACGTCTCTTTCACCGTCGACCGCGACGTCCTCCACGTCGTCGCCGTCGACTAGCCCCCCGCTTCGTTTTCGATGGCGGGACCTAAATCGCGGATAAAGCGCTTCAATTAGGGGAGAATCTGCGATTTAGGTCCCGTCATCGGTCGCGGGCACGGACGCGGGTCACGGTCGGCGGGTGGGTTGGCTATTTGGCGGATTTCTCCCATTTGAGGAGTAGCGACGAGTTCAAGATGACGAATATGCTGCCGCAGTTGTGGACAAGCGCGCCGCTTACGGGGTCGAGCACGGCCAAAAGCGCCAGGACAACGGCTAAGAAGTTGAGGCCCATAGAAAAAGCCAGGTTTGCGCGGATGACATGCATAGTGTGCCGCGCGAGTTCCACGAGGTGCGGCAGCTCAGAGATGCCGTCGGTGACGATCGCGATGTCGGCGGCCTCGACAGCGACGTCGGAGCCGACGCCGCCCATGGCGACGCCCACAAAGGCGCGTCGAAGGGCTGGAGCATCGTTTACGCCGTCGCCCACCATGACACAGCGCTGACCTGCGGCTTCGCATTGCTCGATGTAGGTCATCTTGTCTTCGGGGCGGCAATTGGCCCGGTAGGAGGCAACCCCTGACCGGGCGCAGACGGCCTGCGCGGCCGCCTCGTTGTCGCCGGTGAGAAGAACGGGCACGACGCCCAGATCGCTCAGAGCGGCGATCGTCGACGCCGCCTCAGGTCGCACGGTGTCTGAAAGGGCGAGAAGACCCGCTGCGGTCTTGTCGATGGCAACGAAGGCTAGGGTGTCGCCCGCGCCCTGCAGCCGCGCGCACGTCTCGCTGCCCCAGTCCTCTTGACGAATGCCCAGCTCGGCCATCATTTCTAGGTTGCCGACGCAGACCTTGTGCCCCGCGACCGTTGCTTCGACGCCGCGGCCGGGCTCCATCAAGAAGGCCTTCGGTTCGGTCAAAGGCACGTCTTGACGACGCGCACAGGCAACGATCGCCTTGCCCAGGGGATGCTCGCTTCTCGCCTCGGCCGACGCAGCCAGCGAGAAGACCTCGTTGGGGGTCATGGCGGCACCAGGTGCGGCGACCGCCTCGACAACCTCGGGCTTTCCAACTGTGACAGTCCCTGTTTTATCAAAGGCGACGCTGTTGACCTGGGCCAGGCGCTCCAGGGCGTCGCCTTCCTTCACCAGAAAGCCGTGGCTGGTTGCGTTGCCAATCGCGGCCACGATGGCCGTGGGCGTCGCCAGCACTAGCGAGCAGGGGCAAAAGACGACCAGCACGGTAACCGAGCGCAAGATCTCGCCCGTTGCCAGCCAGGCTCCGGCGGCGGCGAGAAGGGCGCCAGCAACGACCCAAGTCGCCCAGCGATCGGCCAGGCGCACAATCTTTGCCTTTCCGGCATCGGCGCTTTGGACCAGGCGCGCCATGCGACGGATCGAGCTGTCTTCGCCCACGTGGGTTGCGCGTATGTCAGCGCTGCCAAACTGGTTGATGGTGCCGGCGCTCACCTCGTCGCCGACCTGTTTGTCGACGGGCATGGGCTCGCCGGTGACGGTGGACTCGTCGATGCTGGTCGTGCCCGCGACCACGATGCCGTCGACAGGGATTATCTCGCCGGGAAGGACGCGGACAAGGGCGCCAAGCTCGACGTCGTCTGCGTCGACCATGCGCGTGGCGCCGCCGCCCTCGATGACGCGAGCCTGGCGCGGCGCAAGCTCCACAAGATGCTTGATGCCGCGCTGGGCCTTCTCGACCGTAAGCTCTTCAAGAAGGGCGCCCAGCTGCATAATGACGGCCACCTCGCCGGCGGCAAAGTACTCGCCGATGGACACCGAGGCAATCAGTGCGATGGAAACCAACAGGTCGGCCTTAATGTCGAACTCGGTGATGATGGCAATCGCGGCCTCGAGCACAATGGGGACGCCGCACAAGACGATGGCAACCCAGGCCGGGTCAACCGCCAGATTTTTACCACCTGCCAAGCTGATCGCCAAGAAGAAGGCCGAGGTGACAAGAAGCGCCACGTCTTTGCGGGTGCCGCCCACGCCAAGAAGGTCTTCGAGGGGTTTGAAATAGGGCTTAAGACTTTCCATACCGTCTCCGAATCAAGGTTTTGTTAGCGAACATATAGTTCGGTATAATCCAGGCGGTTCGGCAATGACAGAAGCAAACGAGGCCCGCAGCGCCGTAGCGCACGTTCCCGGCGTATTGCCCAAAACCGAACGTTTTTCTCGCCGTGTCCAGGATTGGGGAGCACATGCAAGACCAGAAGCTCGACCGGCGCCAGCGCAAGACGCGTAAGGCAATCTACGACGCCTTCGAGTCGCTTATGGCCGAGAAGCACTACAGCTGCGTGACCGTCGCGCAGATCATCGACCGCGCCGACGTGGGTCGCAGCACCTTCTACGCGCATTTCGAGACTAAAGATGAGTTGCTTGACCAGATGTGCCGCGAGATTTTTGACCACATCTTCGAGGGCGTGAACGAGCAGTGCGTCACGCACCCGGGGCTTGTAACCAAGAGCCTCGAGGGCAAGCTCACGCACCTGCTGTATCACCTGCGCGACACGCGCGGCGGGGTGTGCGGCAAGCTCGTGCGCGAGGGCGAGCCCCACTTCACGGCCTACTTCGAGGCGCAGCTCGATGCGCTGTTCGCAAAGGGCGCACCGGCGTCCGCGGCAAAAGTTCCGCCTGAGTTTGCCCGCGTTTTGCAGGTGAGCTCGTTCTCTCATGCCGTGTCATGGTGGTTTGCCAACGGCGCCGTCCAGCCTCCCGAGCAAATCGCCGCCTGGTACATCGCCCAGATGGGACTGTAACCAACCTCGCGCGTGGTCGCCGCGGCCCCTTCCTTTCGATGACGGGACCTAAATCGCAGATTCTCCCGTAATTGAAGCGCTTTATCTGCGATTTAGGTCCCGTCATCGAGGGGTGCCGTCGGGGGTGTTGCGGGCGGCCAGGTCCCAGGGGTCTTGGCGCAGGAGGCGGCGGGCGGCGGGCTCGGTGGGGTAGGCGCGGGCCACGATGGCGTGGAAGCGCGCGTTGTGGCTGGGCTCCAAAAGGTGGGCCAGCTCGTGGGCCACTACGTAATCCAGACAGGTCGCGGGATACGCGGCCAGGCGGATGTTGATGCGGATCTTGGCCGTTGCCGGCGTGCAGGATCCCCAGCGTGTCTTCATGTCGCGCAGTTGCCAGCCGCTCGCGTGGACGCCCAACGCTGCCTCGCCGCGCGCCGAGGCGTCGCCCAGGCGCGCGGCGATCTCGCGGCGCCATAGCTCTTCGGGTGCATCGTCGCAGGCCACAAGCTTGCCCCACAACGGGACCTGTCCCTCGACCGCGTGTCTCGCCGTCTCGTCGCGTCGCGCGGCGGCCCGGACCAGCGCCTCGGCGAGCCATGCCTCGTTCTTGGCGAGAAAATCCTCGGCTTGGGCGCGCCCCATGTGCCATGGCACGCTCATGCGGACGCTGCCATCGCCGGCTACGCGCAGGTTGATCCGCCGCACGCGCTTGCGCGTCACCGCGACCTGCGTGCCTGCGCACTCCAATATGTAGCTCGCACCAGAATTCATGGGCGTATTGTACGACTTGGCCCGCGCGCCCGCGCCGGGCCGCCGCGCCTCGTATACACTCAAAGCCGCAAAACCCAACACCCGTAAAGGAGCAACCATGCAAGACTCCACCATCCAGCACGGCCCCGTCGCCGCCTCTGCCGAGCAGCCCAGCGCCGCCGCGGCCAAGCAAGCCGAGCTTGTCGCCCAGCTCTGCGGCCTGGGCGCCACCATGTCCAACGCCATGCAGGCCGTCCCCGGCTTTGTCCCCTGCGGCCACGCCTTTGGCGTTGTGATCGAGGGCCTCTTTGCCGCTACCGCCTGCACCGACGCCGCCCAGCTCGACGCCTACATCGAGGCCGTCTCCGCCCGCTCCGAGCACGTGAGCGCCCACCGCGGCGTGCCCCAGGGTGCCGCCGCTGCCCCCGCCCTCGACACGCCCGAGGCCGCCCTGCTCTTCTCGGCCATCCGCGGTATCGCGGCCGACGCCTACGCCGCCATGGAGCTGGGCCGCATGGACGACGACGTCGACGTTCTTCTCGCCAACGCTTTGGCCGCTTTGGGTACCGGCACCGTCGACCACGACCTTCTTACCCGCGCGGCCAGCGCAAGTTTGAAGGTTCAGCGTCTTTTGGCATAAAGCAACAAGCGCTGGGCAGAATAGCAAGGTCATCTCTTTTTCAAAGAAAGGCCTGCTAATCCATGCTGGAGCTCAAGAGCATCTGCAAGAAGTACTCCACGAACTCGTTTACCCAAATCGCCTTGGACCACGTGAGCCTGGCGTTTAGGGACAACGAGTTCGTGGCCATTTTGGGGCCCTCGGGCTCGGGCAAGACCACGATGCTCAACGTCATCGGCGGGCTTGACCACTTTGATGAGGGCGACCTCTTGATCGATGGCATCTCGACCAAGGACTTTCGCGACCGCGACTGGGACGCCTACCGCAACAACCGCATTGGCTTCGTTTTCCAGAGCTACAACCTCATTCCGCACCAGACCATCCTGGAAAACGTCGAGCTGGCCTTGACGCTTTCTGGCGTGGGCCGCGCCGAGCGCCGCGAGCGCGCCAAGGAGGCCCTGGAGAAGGTCGGCCTGGGGCAGCACATCGACAAACGCCCCGCCCAGCTCTCGGGCGGCCAGATGCAACGCGTGGCCATCGCCCGCGCCCTGATCAACGACCCCGAGATCGTGCTGGCCGACGAGCCCACCGGCGCCCTTGACTCGGTGACGTCGGTGCAGGTCATGGACCTGCTGCGCGAGGTGGCCCGCGACCGTCTGGTCATCATGGTCACCCACAACCCCGAGCTGGCGCAGGACTACGCCACGCGCATCGTCAACCTGGCCGACGGCCACATCACCCACGACACCGACCCCTTTGACGTGGCCAGCGCCACCCGCCGCGAGGCCAAGCCCACCCGCCGTACCTCGATGAACTTCCTCACGGCGCTGGGCCTTTCTGCCCGTAACCTCATGACCAAGAAGGGCCGCACGGCCATGACGGCCTTCGCGGGATCGATCGGCATCATCGGTATCGCGGCCATCCTGGCCCTCTCAAACGGCGTCAACGGCTACATTGCCAAGGTCGAGGAGGACACGCTGTCCAGCTACCCCCTCACCATCTCTAAGCAGAGCTACGACCTTACGTCCATGCTGGGCGGCGGGTCGAGCGACAGCGATGATTCCGGCTCCGGCTCCGGCGGCGGCGAGAAGACCGACGGCTCATCCAGCACCTCGATTCCCGTGCTCACCGCGGTTAAGGACATGTTCGCCAGCGTCAAGTCCAACGACATGACCAGTTTTAAGGCCTGGCTGGACGAAGGCGGCGACAATATCGCCGAGGATGTCAACGCCATCCAGTACGACTACGGCGTGAGCCCCATCATCTACCGCAGCGACGACACGGGTGGCACGGCGGCGGCCACCAAGCTCGTGCCCAACGCCATGACCGAGGCCATGAGTAACGGCAGCTCGGCCGCGGCGTCCTCGGCCATGACCTCGTCGATGGGCGTCGACGTCTTTAACGAGATGCTCGACGACCAGGAACTTCTCGAGAGCCAGTACGACGTTGTAGCTGGCCGCTGGGCCACCGCCGCAGACGAGGCCGTGCTTGTCCTTACCAGCAAGGGTGGTATCAGCGACTACACCCTCTACAGCATCGGCGCCTTGGACATTAACCAGATGAACCAGATGGTTGAGAGCTCGATGTCGGCCGACGGCGAGCTTGCGACCACAGACACCAACATCGACTTCACCTACGACGATGCCCTTAGCTGCACGTTTAAGATCCTCTCGCCGTCCGATACGTACCGCAAAAATGACGAGACGGGTACCTGGACCGACATGTCAGACGACGCCGACTACATGGCCGCGCAGCTTGCCAATGCCCTTGACCTGCGAATCGTTGGCGTGGTCAAGCCCAACGAGACGGCCAACTCCAACGCGCTTTCTGCGGGCATCGCCTATACGCCGGCCCTCACGCAAAAGCTGGTCGAGCGCGCGGCCAACTCGCAGATCGTGGCCGAGCAGCTGGCTAACCCCGACGTCGACGTTTTTACCGGCAAGACCTTCGACGAGCTGCAGGGCGAGGCCAAGCAGGGCGTTGACCTGGGCAGTATGTTCAGCGTGGACGAAGCGGCCCTCAAGAGCGCCTTTAGCTTCGACACCTCGGCGCTCTCGGGCCTCTCGAGCCTGGGCAGCTCGGCGGGCGTCGACCTCTCTAGCATGGACTTCTCGGACATCGACCTGTCCAGCATGAACATCGATCTCTCGGGAATCGACTTTGCCAGCATCGACTTCACCGACATCGTGAAGGGCGCGCCCCTGCCCGATCTCACCGAGGTCTTCTCGGGCCTCGAGGTCACGCCCGACCAGCAAAAAGAGGTCGCGCAAATCGCCAACAACCTCTTCCAGGGCTTCTTGGCCAGCGACCAGTTCAAGTCCCTCTCGCCGCAGGATCTAACAGACGGCCAGAAGGTGCTTGAAGCTTTCAAGACCTACCTTGAAAAGGACGAGACGGCCAAGACCAACCTCGAGGCCTTAGACGCCATCTCTGCCGACCTGGCCGAGCCTTTGACCAAGGCGCTTGAAGGTTATGTCGAGAAGGACCTGGCGCCCTATCTTTCCCAGGCCATGAGCCAGGTCATGGAGCGCATGAGTGCTCAGATCGCCCAGACCGTCTCGACGCAGCTCAAGGCCGGGGTCACCCAGGTCATGGACCAGATGGCCACCAAGATGGGCGACGCGATGGCGGCCAGCATGTCGCAGCTCTCGGGCAGCCTATCTGGCCTGGAAGATGCCTTCTCGGTGGACGCCAGCGCCTTTGCCAACGCGATCCACTTCAACATGGACGCCGAGGACTTAAGCTCGCTCATGACCAGCTACGCCAAGGCCTCGCGCCTGACTTACGACAACAACCTGTCGACGCTGGGTTACGCCAACACGTCCGACCCCATCTCGATCTCCATCTATCCCAAGGACTTCGAGGCAAAAGAGCGCGTGCTCGACCGCATCGACGCGTACAATGCGCAGGTCAAGGCCGCGGGCAACGAGGACTCGGCCATCTCTTACACCGACTATATGGGCATCATCATGAGCTCGGTCACCGACATCGTGAACATGATCAGCCTTGTGCTCATCGCCTTCGTGAGCATCAGCCTGGTGGTGAGCTCAATCATGATCGGCATCATCACCTACATCAGCGTGCTTGAGCGCAAGAAAGAGATCGGCATCCTGCGCGCCATTGGTGCCTCGAAGGGCAACGTGGCCAACGTCTTTAACGCCGAGACCTTCATCGAGGGCCTGATCGCGGGCGTCTTTGCCATCGCGGTCGTGCTGATCGTGAGCGTGCCGGTCAACGCCTATGTTCTTGAGACCAAGCAGGTGCCCAACATCATGAGCTTGCCCGCCGTCGACGCCGTGGTCTTGATTTTGATCAGCGTGGTGCTTACCGTGGTTGCGGGCCTTCTGCCGGCCCGAAGCGCCAGCAAGAAGGATCCCGTCGAGGCGCTAAGAAGCGAGTAGGAAAGAAGTCGTGACATGGGTGTTGTAAGCGAGAAGGACGCGGCCGCGGGCTGCGAGGCTGCCTCTGAGCGCGGCGTTGACGCAGCTTGGGGCCTTGTTGAGTTTGTCGAGAAGTGCCCGAGCATGTTCCATACCGCGGCCCAGGTGGCCGCGCGCCTTGAGGCCGCCGGGTTTTCTCGGTTGCGCGAGAACGAGGCCTGGGGCGTTGTCGCGGGCGGCAAGTACTACGTTGTACGTAACAACTCAAGCGTCCTGGCGTTTGCGGTGGGTGCCGAGGTTACGGCCTGCGACCTGCGTTTTTCTCTGTGCGCGGCGCACGGCGACTCACCGGCGTTAAAGGTTAAGTCGGGCTGCGACCTGCACGGCCCCGGCGACTACGCGCGCCTGGACGTTGAGGTCTACGGTGGGCCGATCGACCACTCGTGGCTGGATAGGCCTCTGGGCGTGGCTGGTCGCGTCATGGTGCGCGAGGGGCCGTGCGTCGTGAGCCGCCTGTATGATTCTGGCCGCGACGTGGCGCTCATTCCCAACGTGGCCATTCACCTTAACCGCGAGGCCGGCCGTGCTCCCGAGCTTAACCGCGCTGTTGACCTGCCGGCGCTCTTCTCGGCTGGCGAGCTGGGCAAGGGCTCGTTTGACCAGATGGTTGCCGATGACCTGGGCGTGGCAGCAGATGACGTTTTGGCCCGCGACCTATTTTTGTACAACCGCACACCGGCCAGGGTTTGGGGCGCGGCCGATGAGTTTGTGAGCGGGCGCGCGTTGGATGACTTGGGGTGTGCCTATACGGCGCTCGAGGCGTTTCTCGGCGCAGAAAACCCCAGGTCGGTGGCAGTGTACGCTTGCTTTGACAACGAGGAAGTGGGCTCCAACACCAAGCAGGGCGCGATGTCGACCTTCTTGGTTGACACGCTGGAGCGCCTGGCGGGCTGCCTTGGCGCCACGCGCGAGCAGTACCTGCAGGCGATTGCTCGCTCGATGCTGGTGAGCTGCGACAATGCGCACGCCGTGCACCCCAACCACCCCGAGAAGCACGATGAGGCCAACCGTTGCTGGCTTAACCGCGGCCTGGTTATCAAAGAGGCCGCCAACCAGCATTACTGCACCGACGCGTTTAGCCGCGCCGCGCTGATCGCAGTGCTGGACGACGCTGACGTGCCGTACCAGACCTTTGCCAACCGCAGCGACATGGCGGGCGGCGGCACCTTGGGCAACCTGTCCAACATGCAGGTTTCCTTGCACGGCGTGGACGTGGGCCTGCCTCAGCTGGCGATGCACTCCAGCTACGAGACGGCGGGCGCCCGCGACGTGGCCTTGGGCATCGATGCCCTTACGGCCTTCTACAACGCCGACCTGCAGATCGACGGGGCAGATTCGGTCACTCTGGGGTAGTCCCGGCGCCGCCTACTTGAGGCTGTCCTTGCCCAGCTCGGCCATAAGTTGGGGGAGAAGGGCGGCAAATGTGGCGTCGCGGGTCGACTTTTTAAGCTCGCACTCCCAGATGACGTGGACGGTCCAGCCGTCGCGTGTCAGGGCGGCCAGGTTCTCGCGGTCGCGCTCTTGGTTGCGGGTGAACTTCGCGTTCCAGTACTCGATGTTCTTCTTGGGCGTCGAGGGGTTGCAGCGCGGGCATCGGTGCCAAAAGCAGCCGTTGATAAAGAGGGCCACCTTCTTGCCGGGCCAGGCGATATCGGGGCGACCCGGCACGTGCCACTGCAGGCGGTAGCCGGTAAGGCCGGCGGCGCGAAGCTCCTGGCGTACCAGCAGCTCGGGCTTGGTGTCGCGCCCTTTGTTGCCCTGCATAGAGCGGTGGGTGCCATAGTCGGTGGCGGCGGGCGCCTTGCGGGCGGTCGGCGCGGGCCGCACATCCGGCGCCTGGCGGGCCTCGTCCAGGCCCTGCGACCAGCGCTCGACCAGCCGTTCAAGGTCCCAGGCGGCATTGGCCGGGCTTGTCGACGGCATGACCTGGGCCGGCATTGCATACAGGTACTCCAGGTAGCGGTGGTACAGGCGTCCCGCTGTGGCTCCGTTGCAGATAACGGCCCGCACGTTAGAGTCCTTGATCAGGCCCGCCACGTCGTTTGCCCGCACGTTCTTGATACTGGCATCGCTTGAACCTTTGATATCGCACTCGGCTATGACATCCCATAGCGCAATGCCGTTTTCCAGCAGCATCGCGCGTTTCTCGGCTATAGTCTGCGGAACCTCGAACCCCAGGCAAGCTGCCATAACGCGCCAAAAGCGGTTTTGCGCATGTCCGTAGTAGAAGTCGTTGGCTCGGCTCGCCACAGAAGGAAAAGAGCCCAGCACCAAAATGCGCGAGCTCTTGTCAAACACGGGGTCAAAGCCGTGGAGGATGTGCCGGTACGAAGTGGCCATGCGCCGAGCCTAGTTGCCGCCCAGAAGCGCCGCGCAGACAAAGCTGCCCACCCAGTGGTCGGCCAGGTAGCCAGAAAGCTGGATGTCGTTGACGCCGTCGCATACCCAGCGGGCGGCCTCGGCGGCAAGGTTGGCACGGGCCGGGCCGTCGCCCAAGCGCGCCGCCGCGTCGCGAGCCGCCAGCCCGCGCGAGGTGGGAAGCGCCACGGTGTGGACCTCCAGGTAGCCCGAGCCGTCCCAGCGCCCGGGCAAATCGGCGATCAGCGGCG
>CAVGOA010000002.1:49827-70287 GCA_963630635.1 Paludibacteraceae bacterium | reverse complement strand
CCAACCCGCGCCCGGCCAACGTCCTAAAGCTCGTCGCAGTAACTCACAAAGTCCAACAGCTGAATCGCGTCAATAAAGGCCTGCTTGCGGCCCGGCTGGCGCAGCGTGATGGTCACCGTGACGGCGCAGTTCTGCGTGCCAGAAAGCCCCTTGGTCAGCGAGAAATCCGAGTACTCGCACTCCCAGGCGTGCAGCTTTTTCAAAAGCTCCTTCACGTCTCCGTGGCTTTCCAGCTCGACGTACAAGTCGAAGGTCTTCGCGTTGTCGTGCAACCACTTGTCCAGGCCGCGCAGCGCCCAAAACGTGAGCACCACAAAGAGCATGGCGATCAGCGCCGCCTCGACAAAGCCAATACCCACGGCTAGGCCTATGCAGGCGCAGGCCCAAAGGCCGGCCGCCGTCGTCAAGCCGCGAACCTCGTTGCGGTGGGTGACGATGATCGTGCCCACGCCCAAGAAGCCCACGCCCGAGACCACCTGCGCGCCAATGCGATTGACGTCGCCGCGGGCCTCGGGGAAGGTCATGGCCACGTACTCGGCCACGATCATGGTCATGGCCGAGCCCAGGCACACCAGCACGTGGGTCTTGATTCCGGCGCCCTTGTTGCGGTACTCGCGGTCAAGGCCAATGACGACGCCCACCAAGGTGGCGAGAAGAAGCCGCAGGAAGATGGCCTGGCTGTCCCAGGCCGCAACCGCGTTGCAGAAACTTGTGAACCACTCCGAGAGCATCGCGGGCCTTTGCGCTTACTCGTCGCCGAAGCTGATGCCCAAAAGCTTGGCCTCGCGTACCAGGTCGCTGTTGGGGTCGACGTACTTGAGCTTGCCGGCCACGTCCTCAAGCGGAACGCGGACCATCTGGCCGTTCTTCTGCGCGATCATGTAGCCGTACTGGCCCTCAAGGCAGCCGCGGGCGGCCTCGACGCCGCACTGGGTGGCAAAGATGCGGTCCTGGGCGTCCGGCGCGCCGCCGCGCTGGGTGTGGCCGGGGACGGCCACGCGGATCTCGCGGCCGGTGCGGGCGGCGATTTCTTCTGCGATGTCGTAGGCCACGGAAGGCTTGACGCGGGCGGCGACCTTGGCCTTGTAGGCCTTCTTCTTCATGGCCGCCTCTTCCTTAGAGATGGCGCCCTCGGCCACGACGACCACCGAGAAGCGGCCGCCGTTCTTGTCGCGCTCTTCGATGGCCTTGACGACGTTGTCCATGTCGTAGGGAATCTCGGGGATCAAGATAACGTCGGCACCGCCGGCAACGCCTGCGTACAGGGGAATCCAGCCCACCTTGTGGCCCATGATCTCGATAACAAAGACGCGGCCGTGGCTAGAGGCCGTGGTGTGGATGTCGTCGATGCAGCGGGTGGCGACGTCGATGGCGCTCGTGAAGCCAAAGGTCATGTCGGTGCCGTAGGTGTCGTTGTCGATGGTCTTGGGCAGGGCGATGATGTTCAGACCTTCTTCGCGCAGGCGGTTTGCCGTCTTGGTCGAGCCGTTGCCGCCCAGCATAAACAGGCAATCGAGCTTGAGCTTCTTATAGGTGTCGATCATGGCGGGGACCTTCTCGACGCCGTCTGCCTCGGGGGTGTCCAGCAGCTTGAAGGGGGTGCGCGAGGTGCCCAGGATGGTGCCGCCCTTGGTGAGGATGCCCGAGAAGTCGCGGCCAGTCAGCTCGCGGTAGCGGCCGTAAATGAGGCCCTGGTAGCCGTCCTCGAAGCCGTAGATCTCGACCTTTTCCTTGGAGTTGTGCAGGATGGTCTTGACGATGCCGCGCATGGTGGCGTTCAAGGCCTGGCAGTCTCCGCCGCTGGTAAGCAATCCGATTCTGAGCATAGGACGTCCCCTCCTTTGTCTGCCGAGCGCCTGGTGCGCGCGGCCGCGATTGCGTGCAACTTCGCCATTATCGCCCCATCGCGCCCCGAGTTCACCCCTGTTTTCCAACCAGTGATGTAAAAGAAGGGTTACCGGCCGGTTTTGGATGGCGACGCGCGGCAGCCGGCACGTTTTGGCGGGCCCCTTTGACGGCGCGCGACCCGCTTTTCTCGGCGCCCTTTATACTGAGAAGACCTTCCAGACCCGGCAAAGCAGGGGAGAGCCCATGTACGACAGGAACAAAGAGATCGACGAGGCTATCGCCGCAGGTCAGCGAGCTTTGCACGCCCTAAATGACGCGGCCGACTCGCTGGATTCTGCGCAGCGCTGGGGTATTGTCGACATCCTGGGCGGCGGCTTGATTACCAGCGTGGTCAAGCACTCACGCCTGGGCGACGCCAATCATGCGCTGGCGACTGCGCGCCAAGAGATCATGACCTTCTCGTCAGAGTTGGCCGACGTCCGCGAGCTGGCTCATCTCAACGCCAACGTCTCGAGCATCAATGCGGTCTTCGACATCGCCTTTGACAACCCCCTGGCCGACATCATGGTCCAAAAGGACATGAGCGACGCGGCCGATCGCGTGCATGAGGCCATCGGCAAGGTCGAGGAAGCCTTGCGGCGGCTCGAGGCCGCGAGGCGGGGGTAGGGTCGCATGACATACAAATCTTATATGGAACACCACTAAAAGAAGTATTTTACCTATCGCGCGGCGAGCCCTACGATAAGCGAGAAGCCCGGCGAGAGAGGCCGGGCAAATCGTGTTTTGGAGGCTCGTATGGTTTTAGGTCTTGGTGCTCCCGAGCTGATCGTTATCCTGGCGGTCGCCCTTGTTCTGTTTGGCCCGAAGAATCTTCCCAAGCTTGGAAGCGCCGTAGGCAAGACGGTCAAGAACTTCCGTGAGGGCATGGAGACCGACGAGGAAGTCGAGCCCGCCGCCGCGCCCGCCCAAGAAGTCCCCGCCGACCCCGACGACGCCGACGCCGACGCCGAGTAACGCCCCACGATGGCGGGACCTAAATCGCAGATTCTCACTCAATTGAAGCGCTTTATCTGCGATTTAGGTCCCGTCATCGAAGGGGGCGGCCGGGGGAGTCGCGCCCCGGCCGCGGGCTGCGGGCTGCGGGCCGTTACGGGATCGTGACGGTGTAGGTGTTGAGGTCCTCGTAGGTGTCGACGTCGTAGACAAGCAGCTCAAGCTGGATGTTCTTTAGGTCGTCGACGGAAGTGAGGTCGGTAAAGGCCAGAAACTCGTTGGCGCTGGCGCCCGGTAAAACGGTCGTGACAAAGAAGCAGTCCTGCATGACGTTGTCCACAGCGGTCGAGCCGTCGGGCGCGTAGATGCCCAGCTTCTTGTCGCTGTTGTTGGTGATGGCCAGCGTGATGCCCGCCTGCCCCCAATCATCCGTTGCCTTGGCCGTGGCGTCCATCGTCACGTAGCCGTCGTCGGCGATGTTGACGGCCGGGTCGATGGGGGTGCTAACGGCGCCCGAGTCGGTGCCGTCGGTGATGCCTTCGCCCTCGTCGATGGTCTCCTGCGCCTTGCGGTCGGCCTCGATCTTGTCGGCCAGGGAGTCGTCGCCCTTCTTAAAGATGTACGAGAAGCCGTCGGCCGTGAAGGTCAAGGTGTCGCCCGAAAGCTCAAGCGTGCCCTTCTCGCCCTCGTAGCTCAAGGTGGCGCCCGCCTTGTCCCAGGTCAGGTCCTCGACGGCGCCAAAGAGGTCCAACGTGGCCGAGCCGTCGTCTGCCAGGTGCAAAATGAAGTTGAGGCCCAGCTCGTCCATGAGCTTGATGTCGTCTTCGGTCAGCTCTTCGCCGTCGGCCTTGCCGCCGGTGAGCTCCCAATAGCCCACCATGTTGGCGCCCTTCGCCGTCGTACCGCCGCCGCTGCCGCCACCCGAGCAGCCAACGATCGCCAGGCACATCGCCAGTGCGCACAGGCCGCAGGTAAGCAGGGACACGATTCTCTTCTTCATGACGGGCTCCTCTCGATCGCGCTTTACGTTTGCGAGAAGACCGGCTGGCACTTCTCGCCGCCGCCTCTTCTCTTTCTGTTTCGATTGTCGAGAAAGCCCCGGTTGGCGAGAAGAACCCCGCGGCCCAAGGCGCGTTGCTGCCTGGGCCGCGGGGCCTAAAAACAACCTGAAAACTGCGACGCGAGAGGCGCGGCAAAAAGCAACGCCCCCGGGGAAGAGTCGGGGGCGTCGCACGTGAAGGGGGATTCGCTAGTCGTTAAACGAGCCGGTGGCCGTTCAAAGCCGAAGGTCTACTTCCACTCGCCCGGCTTGATCTCGGTCTCGGGCTGTGTCAGCGGCGCGACCTTGTACTGCTTGGTGCGCTCGTCCTCGATGACGCCCGACCAGTTAAGGCCAAAGCCAAAGTCGTAGACGTTGCCCGCCGAGTCGGTGTAGCACGTGACGTCGCGAGGCACGTCCTCAAGCTGGGCCTCGACCTCGGCCATGTCCTTGGGCATCTGGCAGGGGAGAAGGGCGCTCGGCTCGACCTCGCCCTTAAGGATGCGGCCGTAAGCAGGGCCAAAGGCACGGCCCGAGCTGGCCCACGACCAGAAGATGACGTCGGCTGCGGCCTCGAACTCGTGAAAGCACTGGGCATTGTTGGTGGCCTCGACGATGACGATGAGCTTCGCTCCCTCGGGCAGGGCCGCGCGGGTGTTGAGCACCAAATCAAGGTCGCTCTCGTTAGAGGCGGTGATGCTGCGGCCCTTGTAGCTGCGGTTTTCCTTCACGCCGTCAACCACGTCGCCGGCAAGCGATGGGTCGCGGGCCGTGTCTGCGGTGTAGGGGCGGTACTGCAGCGAGATAGGCAGGTACTTCTGGTCCTCGGGAACATCCTCGGTAGACGCCCCAAACATCCCGCCGCCGCCCTCGCCGGCGCCGGTGTCGGGCGAGGCGATGAGAACAACGGCGTATTGGCAGTCGGCCAGTTGTTGGGCGTTTGCACGCACACAGTCGCTTGCCTGATAGACGGGGTCGCTTGACACCTCGGCCGACGCGTTGGGCCCAATGCCGCCAGAGGCTTTGCCGGTGGGCTCGCCAATCGTGTCGGTCACAACGTCAAACAGCTCGTTGGCGATTGTCTCGTCAACTGCAAGCGAGAAGCCCGCGGTTCCGCCGCCAAACATGCTTGCCGCGGTGAACATCTGCGGGATGTAGCACTTGGGTTTTCCGGTGATGCCTGCCTTAGAGATGACGTTGCCGGCGTTTTTGAGCATGACGATGGATTTGTTGGAGCACTCCTGGCCAAACTCGATCGCGGCTTCGTCGGCGAGAACCTCCTTGGCATAGCTGCGGTCGGAGTAAGGATTGTCAAAGAGCTGCACCTGGTTCATGACGGTGAAGATGCGACGCGCCGAGTCGCGCACGCGGGCCAGCGCCTCGTCGGTGCCGTGGTCCTTCTCGTAGAGCTTGTAGCCCTCAAGGCCAATCTCGGGCGCCCAGTCGCCGCCAACCTGGTCGACAGTGGCCTCGAGCAGCTTGTCAAAGCGCTCGGCCTCGGTCAAGTCCTGCACGCCGTGGGCACGGTTGCCGTAATCGGTGGCGCGAAGAATCTGCCAGTCGGTGGTGATCATGCCGTCCCAACCGGCGTTTCGAAGGATGCCAAGGTTACGCTTGTTGTAGGCGCCGCCCCAGATGGGGCCCAGCGACTCGTCGTCGGTATAGGCGATGCCGTAGTTGGGCATAACCGCGGCCATCTGGCCGGTTGTCGAATCCAGGTGCAGACCGCCGTCCAGGAAGGGAATAAGGTGCGCGTTGAAGTTCTCGCCGGGAAAGACGTCGTACTTGCCCGCATCGTTGTGGTCGTTGCGGCCGCCCTCGACGGCGCCGGCGCCAACGTAGTGCTTGAGCATGACGGCCACAGAGTCCTTGCCCCAGCCGCCGTCCTTGGTACAGTCGTCGTCTTCCCAGGTAGACTGCATGCCACCGCCAAAGAACTTGGCCAGGTCGCGGTTAGCCGCCGGGTCCTCGCAGATCGAGCCGCCCAGGCGCGTCCAGACGATGTTGGTGCCAATGTCGACCTGCGGGCCCAGGTTCACGCGGGCTCCGGTGGCTCGCCAGGCGCGCCCGGTGAAGTGACCGGACTTCTTCCACAGCTCGGCGTCGAAGCTCGAGACCAGGCAGTGGTTGTCGGGGATGTCGTAGAGCTGGTAGGGGTCGGTGGAGTTCATGTAGGGGATACCGTGCGGGTCGTTCTTCTCGCACCACTCTTGGACAGCGTTGATCCAGTTGATGGCGGTGGCGTAGTTCTCGCTGTTGGCGCTGGCGCGCGAGACGCCGGCGCGCAGACCTTCTTTCAAGGTTGCGGTGGACTCATCCGAAAGCGGCGTGTTGGTGTCGTTTAATCCGTTGTGCCACATCAAGGGGATGATCTCGTCGGCCGAAAGCTCGTTTGCCAGGGCGCGACCGCGGTCTTCGTCGGTTTGGCGCCAATCCTCGTAAAGGTCCAGCTTGCCGTCGCCGTTCATGTCGCGGAATGCGTAACCGTCTACCTGGATGATGCGCGCGGTGTCCATGACGCCCAGCTCGGCGCCGCCGTCGGGGTTGGTAACGCGGGTCCAGCCGTCACGGGTCTCTTCGCTGGTCCATTTGGCTTGCGTGCCCTCTTTATCGGGTTCGATGGGGTACTTGTCGGCGGCGGGGGCAGCCAAAGGGTCGGCCGCGGCGCTCGACGCCGACGTGCTGCCGGTGCCGCCCGAGCAGCCTGCCAGTCCGGCCAACCCGGCCGCGACGGCGCTTGTGGCGATAAAGCCCCTGCGTGTGATGTCTCTCATGTGCGTCTCCTGTCTCTTCCCGGCGGGTTTGGCCCGCCCTTTAGGCTTGATTTAAGCCGCGCGCCCGCAGGCGCGGACAACCCTCGCACGGTTGGTCAAATTCACCGCACGGTTTGCGTGTCGGTGCACGTCAGCGCCGCTGCCTGTGCGCCTGGCCGCGACCGCCCGCCGCGCCGGCCTTCTCGCCGCCTGCGCCTGCTACCATCAAGGGCAGGGAAGAGGAGGAGAAATGTCGCACATCGCAATCGTCGAGGACGAGACCGCCGCAGCCGATGTCCTCTGTGCGTTCATAGCCCGCTACGCCGCCGAGAAGAGCCTTGACCTTACCGTCGAGCGTTTTAGCAGCGCCATGGAGTTTGAGTTGTCGCACCGTCGCTTTGACCTGGTCTTTATGGATATCCAGATGCCGGGGATCAACGGTATGGAGGCCGCCCAGCTCATGCGCACCTATGACCAGGAGACTCCGCTGGTCTTTGTGACCAACCTGGCCCAGTACGCCGTGCGCGGCTACGAGGTAGACGCCTTGGACTTTATCGTTAAACCGGTGAGTTACTTTGACTTTCGCATGCGGATGGACAAGGCCATGCGCAAGGTCCGCAGAAGCGCGCGGGCGTCGGTTGCCATTAACACCCGCGACGGCGGGCTTCGCGTGGTGCCCACGGCCGACATCGAGTATGTCGAGGTCAACCGCCACGACGTGACCTACCATCTGCTGGGCGGGCAAGATCCGGTGGTGACCTACGGCAGTCTTAAGGCCTTTGAAAACGGGGTCGCGGGCGGTCCCTTTGTGCGCATCTCAAACAGCTGCCTGGTCAACATGAACCACATCTGTGCGGTTCGCGGCGGCGAGCTGCGCACCTATTCGGGCGCCGTTTTGCGCCTTAGCCGGTCGCGCAAGCACGAGGCCACGGCCACCATCGTGGGCTTTCTGGGCGGGAGCATCTAATGGAGCTAACGGGGCTTACGTACGAGGCGCCGCTTTTGTCGGCGTATTCGATCCTTAAGTTTGCGGTGGCGGTCTGGCTCTTCTCGCGTACCTTGCCCGCCCGGGGTAGCATGGTGCGGCAGGTGGGGGCCGCGATCGCGGTACTGGGTTTTGCCGTGGTGTCCTACCTGGGCGGATTCTCGATTTTTCCCGCCCTTACAAGCGATCTGTCCCTTGTGTTGGCCGTTCTATCTTTTGTGACCGAGCTGGCTTTGGGCGTGGCGGTCCAACGCTTTGTTTTTGACTGCCCGCTCTTGACCTCGGTGTTTTGCTGTTCGATGGCCTACTCGCTGGAGAACCTGTCGTCCGCGGCCGACCGGGTCTTCTCGACGTTCTTTCCTTTTGCGCAAACGCCGCCGCCCGTGTTTGAGGCCACGGTAAGGGGCGCTGGCATCACGTTGCTGGTTTACCTTGTTGCCTACTTTGCGCTGGTCAAACGCGTGGAGACAAGCGGGCTTCTTAAGATCAAGGACCCCGTGATGGTACTGGTTGCCGCGTGCGCGGTTGTGTTCAACATGGTGCTTGACCTGGTGATCAAAGACATCTCGGTGCCCGAGATAGGTGTTCCTTTGTATGACACCTACACGCTAAGCGTCGTTTACCTGCTGGTTTGCGTCTATGTGATGTACTCGATGTTCGAGATCGTCTATAACCGGCGGCTTCAGATGGACATGGCGGCCGTCGAGCGCATGCGCGCGGCCGAGGCGCGCCAGTACGAGATGCGTCGCGAGAGCATCGAGGCGATCAACCTTAAGGCCCACGACCTCAAGCACCAAATCAGGCAGCTGGCCGCGGGCGCGGCTGCGGTCGACGAGCGGGTGCTGGACAACCTGTCGCGCGAGGTCGATGTCTACGATTGCGTGGTCAAAAGCGGAAACGACGCCCTGAACACGATTTTGACCGAGAAGAGCCTGTACTGCGAGAAACGCGGCATCACGTTGTCGTGCATCGCCGACGGTACGGCTCTTGGGTTTATGGCGCCGGCTGACCTTTACTCCTTCTTTGGAAATGCCCTGGATAACGCCATCGAAGCCGTCGAGCGCCTGAACGATGCCGAGCGGCGAAGCATTGGCCTGGTGGTGCGCCGGCAAGGCGACATGGCCTTGATCCACGTGGAGAACTACTTTGACGGAGAGCTGTGCCTGGGCCCCGACGGCTTGCCGCGCACGAGCAAGGGCGACAAGGCAAACCACGGTTATGGCACCCGCAGCATGCGGATGATCGTCGAGGCCGCGGGCGGGACCATGACCTGCCGCGCTGCTGGCGACATCTTTTGTCTGGACGTGATGGTGCCTATCCCGGCATAAAGTGCGGCGGCGAGAAGCCCTGCAACACAATGGCGGGACCTAAATCGCAGATTCTCGCCCAATTGAAGCGCTTTATCTGCGATTTAGGTCCCGCCATCGAAAAGAGGCGGCCCGGGGCCGCCCGTGCTGCCTAGAACGGCTCGATGGTGAAGGTGCGGGTCACGGTCTGGCCGGGGGCCGCCACGATGCAGCCGCGCTTGTGCTCCAGGACGTCGTCCTCGTCCGAGCAGGTAGACAGCCCGCCCCAGGGCTCGATGGCCACAAAGTCGCCCGCGGGCTTGCTCCACACGATCAGGTAGTCGAAGTCGCTAAACTCCAGGCGCACGCCGTGGTCGCCCGCCTGGTTGGTGAGGGTGGCCGAGCGCGACTCGAGCACGTCGTAGATCTTCTCGGCAAAGCCAAAGAGGTCATGCGTGATGGGCAAGACGTCGGTGCCGGCGGTGGGGGAATCCTCGCGGTCCTCGACGTCGATCAGGCCGGTCGAGGGCACGGCGCGGCACAGCGTCGAGGCCTCGGGCTTCTCAAAGCGTACCAGGTAGTCGTCGTAGGACTCGCCTTCTGCGATGGGGCAGCGAAAGCCCGGGTGGCCGCCGATAAAGAAGGGCATGTCCTCGTCGCCGGCGTTGGTGACCGAGTAAGTTACGCTCAGGCGGCCGTTGGCCACGGCGTAGGAGGCGTCCAGGATAAAGGCAAAGGGGTACTGAGCCAGGGTTTCCTCGGAGCTTACCAGGCGGTAGGTCGCGGTGCTCTGTGTGCTTTCGACAAGGTCAAAGACGCTGCTGCGGGCAAAGCCGTGGCGCGCGAGGCTCACCTTCTTGCCCGAGGCCGTCACGGCCTGGCCGTCGCGCAGGCCGCCGCAAACGGGAAAGCAGATCGGCGCCTGGCCCGACCAAACGGCGGGGTCTGCCTGCCAAAGGTACTCGGTGCCGTCGCGCTTGATCGAGGTGAGCGAGCCGCCCTCGCCGGTAAGGCCGACGCTAAGCTTGCCGTCCGAGATAGTGATGTCCATGGGGAGCCTCCTTAAGGCCAGTTGCCAGTGGTCGCTAGTCGACTATATGCCCGTTTGGGCCGGTGCGGCCGCCGGGTAGGTGAGCGGCACGAAAGCCAAAGGAAAGCGGCGGGTGGATTTTCGTGCGGGTGGCGGGTGCGGGTTGCGCCGACATAATCAAAAGGCAAGCGTACGCGGGCACTTTGGGTTTCTCCGCGGCTTAATAACGCGGCCAACGTTCCATAAACCCTTCATTTGCGGTGGATATCGCCGGAATGGTTTCGGCTTTGATAAAAACTAGCAACCCTTAGTGCGGAGTACTATTGACTGCGGTTTAAAAATACGGCGAGAGGGACCCACATGAGCAAGCAAAACGCGGGCAGTACGGCGGGCGACGGCGAGAAGAACGACCTGCCCGAGGGCTTTACCCTGGCGTTGGCGCTGGTAGATGCTGTGCCGGTGGCGCTCTTCTGCGCGAGCGCGGCGGTTTTTGGCGCCCGTGCGGCAAGCCCGCTGTTTGTCGCAGGTGCTATCGTGGCGTTTGCGGGCGGGGCGGGCAAGGTCTGTTGGAAGCTCCTCATCGCCGTCGCGCGGCGCAACGTGACTTGGCTTAACAAGCAGATGCGCTACGTCATGCCTGTGGGATTTGTGCTTATGATCGCGGGCACTGCGATTAACCATGCGCAGGTAGCGGGGTTGTTGGCCGCGCTCGTGCGTATGCCGTCGCTTGTGTGCCTGCTTGTTTGGGTTGCCTGCATGTGCGCTATGGGATACTTTGCCGGCCACCGAGACCAGACCAACGTGCGCTCCAATTGGCTCGAGCAGTGCGTGAACGCCTGTGGCCAAGCCGCTCTTCTGGCCGCGCTTTTGCTGGCCGGGTAGCGCGCCGCAAATACAAAATACGATATTGGGAAGCCGAAACGCTAAATAGCGGCTCGCCAAGGTTTTTCGCGATTCGCGACCTGGGGTTTTGTCGCGGCTGTGCCGCGTTAACGCGTCTCAGGGCAAACCGGCTTCCCAATATCGTATTTTTCTTTTGGCGGCACGGCCCGCGTACCTGGCTTTGCCCTACCCCAGCTCGCCGAGAAGGGCGATGGCGCGCTGAGCCAGGGGAGAGAGGGTGCGCTGGGCCTGCCAGACCACGGCCAGGCGCGACTCCAGCTCTTTGCAGCGCAGCTCTTTGATGTAGCACTCGCCGGTGTCGGCCACGCGAATCAGCGAACGCGCGACCAGCGCCACACCCATGCCCTCGCGGGCCCACAGAGCGGCACTCACTTGGTCGTCGGTTTGCACGGCGCAGCAAAAATCGATGCCTTGCCCAGAAAATACCTGCTCGAGATGGGCACGGTCGTCGCGGGCCACAACCAGCGGGCGCCCAGCAAGATCGTCCAAGCCGCAGTCTAGATCGCCGCCTGCCTCAAGGTGGGCGGGCATGACGGCCACCATCGGCTCGGTCGCGGCGTAGCGGCAGCGCAGGCCCTCACTCGAAAACGGGGTGCGAACCACGGCCACGTCGGCCAGACCTGCGTCCAATAGCTCAAGCGCCTCGCCCGTTGCCGCACGCGTGACCTCAATGCTCACGTCGGGGTACAACCCAGCCAACTCGCGCAAACGAGCCCCAGGTACAAGGCCTGCCGCGCTGGGCACGCACGCCAGGCGCAAGCACCCCGTCATGCCCTTGCCAACGCAGGCGACCTCGGCCTTTGTGGCCTGTGCCATGGCAAGAAGGCGCACTGCCCGCTCGTAAAGAAGCTGCCCTGCCTCGGTCAAGGTGCAGGCACGCGGCCCGCGCACGACCAGCTTGGTCTCTAGCTCGTCTTCAAGCTTGCCCAGCTCATAGGAAAGCGGCGGCTGCGAGATGTTGAGCCGCCGGGCCGCGGCCGTGATCTGGCCTTCCTCGGCGATGGCGACAAAGTACTCAAGCTGCTTGAGGTTCACGGGGCTACTCCTCGGTCGCGACCGGGACCGCGACCGGGGCCTCAACCGCGCCCGCCGCGGCCTCGCCGCTCTGCGCCGCCGCGGCCTCGCCGCTCTGCGCCGTCGCAATCCCGTCCAACTCGCCTTCGCAAACGCGCCCCAGCATAAGCCCCATGATCAGAGCCAGCCCCCGCTCAAGGCTGTCCTTGTCCACCCACTCCTCGCGGGTGTGCAAAAGGTCGCCCTCGACCGTGCCGATCGTGTGCGCGCAGATTCCCTGCGACAGCGGCACGTTGGCGTCGGTCGAGCTCTCCTGGTGCACGGGCTCGACCCCGCCCAGCTCGCGGATCGCCTCGTCGCCGGCGGCCACCAGCTCGACCTGCCCCTCGGGCACGTCGCT
Source organism: Paludibacteraceae bacterium (assembly GCA_963630635.1). Classification (GTDB taxonomy): domain Bacteria; phylum Actinomycetota; class Coriobacteriia; order Coriobacteriales; family Atopobiaceae; genus Paratractidigestivibacter. The sequence goes on along the minus strand of CAVGOA010000002.1, from coordinate 58,036 downwards.
GCCGCTTGCGGGCCTGCGACCAATAAGGTCCACGTCAATGCGGGTGTGTTCCTTCAGGTGCTCCTCGACCAGCGCGACGAACTTGCCGTACATGGTCTCTAGGCACTTCTCGGATGCAGAACGGTACTCCACCAGCACAGACGCCCTCTCGGCGATCGAGTTGATCGACGTGCCGCCCACAAAGCGCCCCACGTTAACCGTGGTCTTGGCAGAGGTGGGTCGTTTGGTCGCGTACAGGTCCTCGATAAACGAGCACAGCGCCTCGATGGCGTTCTCGTGCCCAAAGTCCTCCCAGGAGTGACCGCCCTCGGTCGCGCACCGCACGCGCCAGCGGTGCGAGCCCACCGCGCTGGTGATGTGCATGCCCAGGTACAAATCAAAGCTGGTAAAGTCGCGCACGCGCACCCGCTTGGCCTTTAAAGACGAGAAGAGCGTGCGGGTCCCAAGCAAATTGCCCAGCCCCTCCTCGCACGAGTTTGCCACCACGTATACGTCGCGGTCCAGGCGCGGCCTCGCACGCAAAAACCACCGCGCCGCCATCAAAAGTCCAACCAAGTTGGCCGTGTCGTCGCCCACGCCGGGCGCGTACATGCGCGTCTCATCCTCATGAAACGGCAGCTCATCGGTATCGTCAAACACCACATCGGTATGCGCCGAGAAGACCGAGCACTCCTCGTGGTTTTCGCCAGGCAACAGCAGCACGACGTTTTTAGCCTGGTCGATCCGCACGTTCCAGGGCGAGGCCCCCTGCGACAAAAGCCACTCGCGCACGGCCTCGGCGCGCTTCTCCTCGTGGTGGGAGGGGGCGGGGATCTTTGCCAGGCGGCGCAGGAGCTCAAGCTCCTCTTCTTTACACTCGCGGGCGTAGGCGCGCGCAAGCTCAACGGTCTTCTCGTCCAAGGCTCCTCCAGGCCGGGCAAAGGGTCGCGTGGGGCGCCCGGCAAATCTCTCGTTGCAGTTTAGCCCCTATCTGTTTCGGTTGCGTTTAGAAGCAAGATTTTGGTGGCGCCCGCCGCTTGCCGGTGATAGGGTGTAACCCATCGACAGAGGAGCGAGCACGAAGGGTCCTGGGCTAGCCGGCGGGCGATAATCCCAAGACGAGGCGAGGTTCGCCGAACTGCCGCAGTTGGGCGCAACGCGGCGGTGGGCTTAGGGGAAACACCCCTGGGACTGTCTGCGGGAATCCTCGCAGGGGCGCTGGCGTGCAGGTCTTGGGCGGCTGTATTTTGGTTTGCTCTTTTGCCCGCAATCTTGCGCTGCTGCACAAGTTTAGTGATCGGGCAAGGAGAAGAGCGCCATGCAAAAACGGCCCTTTGTGACAAAAGAGCAGCTAGAAGACATCTGCGCGACCCACCCCACGCCGTTTTACCTTTATGACGAGGCTCAGATTCGCGCTCGCGCGCGTGCCCTTAACGCGGCCTTTGCGTGGAACCCCGGCTTCAAGGAGTACTTTGCCGTCAAGGCCACGCCCAACCCCTGGGTCGTGAGCATCCTTGCCCAGGAGGGCTGCGGCTGCGACTGCGCCACGGCAACCGAGCTTACGCTGGCGGCCGCTTGCGGCGTAACCGGCCAAGACGTTATGCTTTCCAGCAACGACACCCCCGACGCCGATTACGTGCAGGCCGCCAAGATGGGCGCCATCATCAACCTGGATAGCCTTGACATGGTCGACTGCCTGGCGCGGGCCCTGGACGGCAAACTGCCGCGCATGGTGTGCTGCCGCGTGAACCCGGGCGGCAACTTCACGGCCGCAAACACCATCATCGGCAGCCCTCAGGACGCCAAGTTTGGCATGACGGTGCCGCAGCTCATGGAGGCTTTTTCTCGCCTGCGCGACCTGGGGGTCGAGGAATTTGGCATCCACGCCTTCTTGGCGAGCAACACCCAGACCGACGACTACTACCCAAGCCTGGCTCGTCAGCTCTTTGAGCTGTGCGTTCGCGCCAAGGACGAGCTGGGCGTGCGCGTGGTGCTGGTCGACCTCTCGGGCGGCATTGGCGTCGACTACCTGCCCGGCGACCCGGCAGCTGACATCGCGGCCATTGGCGAGGGCGTGCGGCAGGCCTTTGAGGAGGTCCTGGTGCCCGCAGGCATGGGAGACGTGCGCCTGTGCTCCGAGCTGGGCCGCTGGATGCTGGCGCCGGCTGGTGCCCTGGTCACCCGCGTGATCCACCACAAGGTCACCTACCACGACTACCTGGGTGTCGACGCCTGCGCGGCCAACCTCATGCGCCCGGCTATCTACGACGCCTACCACCACATCACCGTGATGGGCAAGGAAGACGAGCCCGCGGCCGGTAAGTACAACGTTGTAGGCCGTCTTTGCGAGAACAACGACCAGTTTGCCCACGACCGCGACCTGCCCGCCACCGACATCGGTGACCTGCTGTTTATTCACGACGCCGGGGCCCACGGCTTCTCGATGGGCTACAACTACAACGGCTCGTTGCGCTCGGCCGAGCTTTTGCTTTGCGAGGATGGCAGCGTCCAGCAGATTCGCCGCGCCGAGACCCAGGCCGATTACTTTGCCACGTTTGACCAGGACCCGCGCTTCTCGGCCCTGGCAAATAAGACCAGCTAGAAAGGTGCACGACGCGCACGACACACGACAAGTTCAGCACGCAAAAGAGAAAGGACGCACCATGGACATGAACAACCTCACCGGATCGGTCGTGGCCCTTGTCACCCCGTTCAAGAAGGACGGCTCGGTCGATTTCGAGAAGCTCGAGGGCCTGGTCGACTTCCACCTGGCCAACAAGACCGACGGCATCCTGGTGCTGGGCACCACCGGCGAGTCCGCCACGATGACCGACAGCGAGGACCTCTCGGTTGCCGAGTGCGTGGTCCAGCGCGTGGCCGGCCGCGTGCCCGTCATTGGCGGCTCGGGCTCGAACTGCACGGGCGAGTCCCTGCGCAAGTCCCTTGAGCTGCAGAAGCTTGGCGTCGACGGTCTTCTCATCATCTCGCCCTACTACAACAAGTCCAACGAAGAGGGCATGTACCACCACTTGGCAGACGTCATGGACGTCGTCAACGTGCCGTGCATTTTGTACAACATCCCTGGTCGCACGGGCTGCAAGATCAGCGTCAACAACGTGGAGCGCCTGTCCAAGCACCCCAACGCGTGGGGTATCAAGGAGGCCTCGGGCGATATTTCCTACGCCGCCTCGATCGCGCACTGCTTGTCCGACGAGTTCCGCATGATGAGCGGCAACGACGACATGATCGTGCCGTTGATGAGCCTGGGCGCCGTGGGCGTCATTAGCGTGTGGGCAGACGTGGCACCGGCCACCGTTCATGACATGTGCGAGAAGTTCCTGGCAGGCGACGTGGCGGGCGCGCGCAAGATCCAGATCGACAACCTGGAGCTTATCCACTCGCTGTTCTGTGAGGTCAACCCCATTCCTGTGAAGGCCGCGATGGCCAAGATGGGCCTCATCGACGAGTACTACCGCAAGCCACTGTGGCCCATGGCCGACGCCGGCCGCGAGCGCTTGTACGCCGCTATGGAGGGGGCTGGTCTTCTTGGTTAGCGTCATCCTGGTTGGCGCCGGGCGCATGGGCACCTTGATTCGCCAGACCTTGGAGGCCGACGGCGGTTTTGAGGTTGTGGGCACCTACGACGTGGCCAATGCCGCCGAGCTGGACGCTGCCGCGCCCGCCGCCGAGCTTGTCATCGACTTCTCTAACAAGGCGTCGCTGCCGCACGTCTTGGCCTACGTTGAGCGCACCGGTGCCGCCCTGGTAAGCGGCACTACCGGCTACACCCCCGATGAGCTGGCCCGCGTTAAGGCCCTTGGCGAGAAGACCCGCGTGATTTGGTCGGCCAACTACTCGCTGGGCGTGGCTGTGCTGGCCCGCGTGACCCGCGAGGCCGCGGCGGCCCTGGGCGCCTGGGACGCCGAGATTGTCGAGACTCACCACAACCAGAAGGCCGACGCGCCCTCGGGCACGGCAAAGCTGTTGCTTGACGCGGTCGACCCGGCGGGGGAGTGCCCGGTTGCCTATGGCCGCGAGGGCATGGTGGGCGTGCGCCCGGCTCGCGAGGTGGGCATGCACTCGCTGCGCGGCGGAACCGTGGCCGGCACCCATGAGGTGCACTTCTTTGGCCCGGATGAAGAGATTTGCCTTACGCACCGCGCGACCAGCCGCCAGATCTTCGTGAACGGCGCCGTGGGTGCGGCCAAGCGCCTGCTGGCGCGCGACGAGCCCGGATTCTACACGTTTGACCAGCTGATGTTTGAGAATTAACCCGTAAGGAGAACACCCGCGCATGGACGCTCAGGAAATCATCAACTACATCGCGACTGCCCCTAAGAAGACCCCGGTCAAGATCTATCTCAAGCTTGCGGAAGGCGCTCAGATAGACCTGTCCGCCGCCGACCACGTCTTTGGCGAGGGCGCCGATAAGGTCGTCTTTGGTGACTACGCCAAGCTCGGCTCCGTGCTTGAGGCGGCCGGCGACGCCGTGGCCGACGTCGTGATCGAGAACGACGGCCGCAACACCGGCGTGCCCATGCTCAACAAGCTGGGCATCAACGCCCGCATCGAGCCGGGCGCGATTATTCGCGAGAAGGTCGAGATCGGCGACAACGCGGTCATCATGATGGGCGCCGTGATCAACATCGGCTCGGTCATTGGCGAGGGCACCATGATCGACATGGGCGCTGTCCTGGGCGGCCGCGCGACCGTGGGCAAGCGCTGCCACATTGGTGCCGGCACCGTGTTAGCCGGCGTGGTTGAGCCGGCCAGTGCCACCCCCGTCATCATCGAGGACGACGTCCTTATTGGTGCGAACGCCGTGGTTCTCGAGGGCGTGCGCGTGGGCAAGGGGGCCGTTGTGGCCGCCGGCGCCGTGTGCGTCGAGGACGTGGCGCCCGGCACTGTTGTGGCCGGCATCCCCGCGCGCGTCATCAAGCAGGCCAGCGAGGTCGCCGAGGGCAAGGTTGCCCTGGTAGACGCCCTGCGCAGCCTGTAGGGGTTCGCGGGCGCGGCGCCAGCGCGGTCGCAGGGACGCGCGGCGCGGTGGGGCCCTGCTGGCAATCCGGCTGACTCATCCCGGATTAAATCTCAACTTGCCGAGTAGACATGCAATCGCCGGCGTCTGCCAACTGGGCAAACGCCGGCGATCTATCTTTGGCTACTCAAGGAAACCGATTTTAAAGCGGGATGAGTCAGGCGGATTAATCCCGGGCCCCGCTAAACCGCCCTACCGCATTGCCCCCAGGTGGAAAAGGCTGGGTTTTGAGGTGCGTTCTTGAGTCGCGCGGTCCACGGCGATAAGGCCAAAGGTCTTGCTAAAACCGTGCTGCCACTCCCAGTTGTCCAAAAGGCTCCAGTAGAAGTAGCCGCGCACGGGCAGGCCGTCGGCCAGGCAGCGGTGCACGCCGGCAATGGCCGCATCGATGAACTCGCAGCGACGCTCGTCGTCGCTGGTCGCGATGCCGTTCTCGGTGACGTACAGGTCGCCGCTAAATCCCGCCGCCACCTTGCGAATCACGTGCTCAAGCGCCTGCGGGTAGTACTCGTAGCCGGCCTGCGTGACCTCGGCGCCCTCGGGAACGGGCAGGTCACCCTCGGGGCCGGCGATGGCGCGCGCGTAGTTTTGTACGCCCAAGAAGTCGTCGCCGGCAAGGGCGGGCAGGTAGTGGGTGAACTCCTCGTCCCACTCGGCCGCGGCCACCTGCTCGCCGCCTGGAATCCACTGGATGTCGTGGAGGGACAGCGTCAGGCCAACCTTGGCCTGCGGCGCAGCGGCGCGAATGGCCTCGCGAGCTGCCTGGTGCGCACGCATGACGATGGCGTCGCCGGCCTCTGTGCGGGCCGACTGGAAGACGTGCGGGTCGGGCGTTCCAAAGACCTGCTGGTACTCTGCGGCCTGAAGCTTTTGTTGCTCCATCATCTGCTGCAGGTTGATGCCCATCTGCACGTTGTTGTCCAGGTTATCGCTGCTGCCCTGGTCCTTCGCCGCCGCGGTCTTTTGCGCAGCGAGACGCGCCATCATCTCGTAGCGCTTCATAAGGCGCGCGATCTGCGTGCCCATGTTGGCCTCGTTGATTGTGCAAACAAGCCCCAGGTCATCGGCCAATGCCTCGGCAACGTGGCCGGCGTAGCGCGCGAAGTCGTCGACGGTGCTTTGGGCCTCCCAGCCGCCCTTCTTGATCAACCAAACGGGAGAAGTGAAGTGCTGCAGTGTGACCATGGGAGTAAGGCCCAGCTCGCGGCAGGTGTGGATCATCTGGCGGTAGTGCTCGATCTCCCCCTCGTCAAAGACGCCTTCCTCGGGCTCGACGCGCGACCACTCGATGCTAAAGCGGTACGCGTTGAGGCCGGCTTCGGCGGCGCGGCACAGGTCTTCCTTGTAGCGGTGGTAGTGGTCGCACGCGTCGCCCGAGAGGTCGTTGTAGGTCGAGTGCTCGATGTGCTCCATCGCCCACACGTCGCACTTGTCGTTTTGGCCCTCGACCTGCTGGCCCGCGGTTGCTGCGCCCAGAAGAAAATCGTTAGGAAGCTTGTTCATGATGGGTTGCCTTTCAATTGTTGGTTGCTTGCGTTAGTTACCCGCGATCTCGCAGGTAAAGTGATGCGTCCCGGCTTCGACCTCGTGCGTTTCGCCGTTGGGGAGAACAACGCGGCTGGCGACGGGCACCTCGATGTCAAAGCTGGCCTGCCCGCCCTCGACTCGCCAGGCAGACGCGATCTTGCCGGCGCGCGATACGTACGACCCTTCCGCGTGCCCCAGCCGCACGTCGACGTGCGGCTGCACCAGGACCTTCGTAAACCCGGGCGCCGCCGGTTGGACTCCCAGCACGTAGCGGTATAAGAACTCGCCCACCGAGCCAAACGCGTAGTGGTTAAACGACACCATGTTGTCCCCGCCCTTGGTAGTGCTGTCCTCGTTGACCGAGCCGTCGGGGCGCAGTGCGTCCCAGCGCTCCCAGATGGTGGTGGCGCCGCGGTCGACCTCGTACATCCAGCCGGGGCACTCGGGCTGAAGCAGCAGGTCAAAGGCCAGGCGCTCTTCTCCGCCCTCGACCAAAAGCGGCAAGAGGTGCTGCGTGGAGAAGAACCCGGTCTGCATGCCCTCGCGACGGATCTTCTCGACTAGACAAGAAAAGAGGGCGCGCCATAGCTCGGCGTGCTCGCCTTCGCGCGGTATGACCAAGGCCAGCGCCATGATGTAGGCGCCCTGGTAGTCCTCGGCCAGGCGCGGCGCTTCGCGGCCAAAAAGCCCGCGGGTCACGTACTTCTTGATGTAGGCCGCCCGCACCTGCTCAAGCTCGGCCGCATAGTGGGCAGCGTCGCCGGCGTGCCCCAAAAGCTCGGCCGCCCGCACAAGGATGCGCAGGTCATTGACGAGAAACGCATTGGAGACGGGACCGTTGTGCATGGCCATGTACTTGACGTCGCGGCCCAGGGTAAGCCAGTCGCCCAGGTTGGGCGCGCACCACAGGTGCTTCTTGCCCGCGCGGGACAGCTCGCAGTCGACAAAGCGCCTCATGCAGTCGTACTGCTCGGCCACGGCGTCCAGGCACCCAAACTGGTCGTATAAAAGCTCGGGCACGATGGTGCAGGCGTTGCCCCAGCCCTGCATGGTCACAAAGCCAATGCCGGTGGGGCCCACGGCGGGAACGGTCGCGGGCACGTAGCCCTCGGAATTGTCCTTTTGGCTGGCGCGCATATCGGCACAGAACTTGCGCAGGAAGGCCTGGATATCAAAGTTGTAGGCGCCGGTGCGCGCAAAGACGTGGCCGTCGCCGGTGTAGCCCTGGCGCTCATCTCGCTGCGGGCAGTCGGTGGGAATCTCGACGTAGTTGCTGCGCTGGCCCCAGACCTGGTTGAGGTAAAGGCGCGTGACACCGGCGTGCCCGCAGGTAAAGTGGCCCGTGCGCTCCATCTGCGTGTGCACGGGGCGAGCGGCAAGAAGCCCTTCTTGCCAGGGGCAGCCGGATATCTCGACGTAGCGAAAGCCCATGTAAGAGAAGGTGACGTGCCAAGGGCGGGCGCTCGTGCCCTTGTGGTAGTCGACCTGGGCCTTGGCGCGGCGCAGGTTGGTGGTGTACAGGTCGCCTGCGGGCGTCAAGATCTCGCCGTGGCGCAGGTGGATGTGGTCGCTCGCCATGAGGGAAGGGTCGATAACCACGACACCCGCCATGTTCTGTCCAAAGTCGACGATAGTCGTGCCGTCAGGCCGCGCGGTCACGGCGAC
>CAVGOA010000002.1:39825-49599 GCA_963630635.1 Paludibacteraceae bacterium | reverse complement strand
CTTCTCGACGTCCAGCACCCACGAGACGGCCGGGCGCTCGCCGTACATCTGCGTCTTGTTCTCGCAGGTAAACCGGCCGCAGTACCAGCCCTGGCCCAGGGCGACGCGCAGCGTGTGCGCGCCGGGGGTGGCTAGGGCGGCCGTCACGTCGAAGGCCTGGTAGTGCAGCTCGTGGGGATAGTAGGTGAAGCCGGGGGCGAGAAACGCGTCGCTTGCCGCCTCGCCGTCGATGGTGGCGTGGGCCACGCCTAAGGCCGTGAGGGTGAGGGTCGCCTTGCGCACGGCCGCGCCCTTCTCGCCGCAGCCCGTCGCGTCAACGTCGATGACCTGCTCAAACACCTCGACCGTGCCCTCGACAAACTCGCGCGGCACCTCGATGAAGGCGGCTCGCAGCGCGTCCTCGATCGTGCTTGTTTGCGTCAAAGTTCCCACCTCCTACGGCTTCTCGATCTTCTGCAGCGCGTCGTTGAGTTGCTTAATGGTCTGCGGGTCGGCCGCGCCCGCCTGGGTAAGCAGGCTCTCCAGGCTCGAGCGCTCCATGATCTGGCGGATCGCCGGGTTGTCCATGGCCTGACTCGCCACGTCGCCGCCGTAGCGCTCGGCCGCCGCCTTCATCATGCGGCCCACGATGACGCCCGCCACGGGATGGGCCTGCAGCTCGCCGATGGTGTCCTTGACCGAGAAGAACGTCGGGTCGATGACGATGTCGTCAAACCAGTTGACCACTTCCTCGTCGCTTTGCAGGGTATAGGCCGGGTCTGCCTGGGTCACGCGCTCGACCTCGATGGTGTCGCTCAGCTGCCCCGCACGGGCGCAAATCGTGTGGCGCCCGGTCAACGCGACCTTAAACCTAAAGACGCGTCCGGCGTCGCTGCTGCCGGCAAGCTTGCCGTCGACATACAGCTCTACCTGCGGTTGGTTTGAATACACCACGACGTCGGTCACGTCCTCGGCGCGGTGGGCGTAGCGTCGCCCGCACACGTGGACAAATGGCTCTTTGGACCAAAAAGCGCGGTAGAGGTAAAACGCGTCCTTGCGCACCTTGCGGTCGATCGTGACCAGGCCTTTTTGGTTCTTGCCGTCGTTTCCGCCGCCGTTGCGGCCGTCTGCGCCAAAGTCAAACATGTTCCATACAAACGAGCACCACATCCAAGGGCGAGCCTCCAGCATGCGCAGGATATGCTCGTGGTAGAGGCACTGGTACTGTTCGCTGTAGTCGCCGCGCGCGGGCTCGGCCGCCTGGAACTGCGGGTTGCAGTCGGCGCCGTACTCGGTAAGGCCCATGGCCTCGTTGGGATAGGCGGCGTGCCAAGCGTCAAAGAACTCGTCGTTTTGCTCAAGCTCGCCCACGTACCAGCCGTAATACAGGTTGTAGGCGTTGACGTCTGCCAGGTGGGCAATGGGGCTTGCCGTGTCCAACATAAAGACGTGCGCGTTGGCGGTGGGGCGCGAGGGGTCAAGCTCGTGAGCCAGGTCGTTCAGGCTGTTCAAGGTGGCGAGAAGGGCGTCGTCGATGGCGCTGGCCGTCGTGATCTCGTTAGAGAGCGCCCAGCAATAGACGCTCGCGTGGTTGCGGTTCTGCTCGATCAGCTCGCGCATCTGCAAGAGGGCGTTGGCGTCGCCGCCGTTCAGGCGCATGGTGATCACCGGTACCTCGGCCCAGCAAACAATGCCCTGCTCATCGCACAGGTCGTAGAAATCCTGCGCGTGCTGATAGTGGGCCAGGCGCACGGCATTGGCGCCCATCTCGCGGATAAGGGCCATGTCCTCGCGGTGCATCGCAGGCGTCAGCGCGCTGCCCACGCCCGCGCGGTCCTGGTGCCTAGAGACGCCGCGCAGCGGGTAGGGGCGGCCGTTAAGGAAGAAGCCCTCGCTTGTGGCCTGCATTACGCGGCAGCCAAAGCGGATGCTCTTCTCGTCGCCAGATGCCAGGCGTGCGCACAGCGTGTACAGGTAGGGGTCGTCCAGGCCGTCCCACAGGTGGACATCGGCGAGAAGAACCCGCGCGCGGGCGCAGCCATCTGCGTCAACCGGTGCCTCGACGCGCTGACCTGCGACTTCGAAGGTCACAACCTCGCCTGCGGCCGCGCCTTCGACCCAGGCCTCAAGCTCGACCGTGGCCGTGCGGGCCGTCAGGTCGACGGTGGGCGTGGCGTAGAGTCCGGGCCCGCCGTCGCGCCCCAGGGCAAAGTGGGTGCGCGGCACCACGACGACGCGCACCGGACGGTAAAGCCCGCCGTAGAAGGTGAAATCGGCCGTCTGGGGGTAGACCGTCTGGCTTACCGAGTTGTCCACAACAACGGCCAGGTGTGTCTCACCGCCCGCCGGGTCGCCCGCCGCGCCACCGGCCGGGTCGCCCGCCGCGCCGTCAACCGCCCCGGTGACGTTCACGCGAAACGTCGAGTAACCGCCTTCGTGCCGCGCGACCTGCGTCCCATTGACGTAGACGTCTGCCACCTGCGAGGCGCCCTCGAACTCAAGCCAGGCCTCCTCGCCGGCCTCAAGGCCCAGCGCCGGCAGCACGGTCTCGTACGTCGCCTGCCCGCGCCAGTAATCCCCGCCGCCGTCCTGGCCGTCCACGGCGTTCCAGGTGTGGGGCAGCATGACCTTCTCGGCGCCTGCACCCTCGCGGGAGAAGTCCCAGGGGCCCGCGAGCTCAAATGTTCTTCTCATCGCCTAGGCCTCCTTTGCGCTGTGCAGGGCGGCCTTCTTGGCCGCGATGTCCTTTTGGACCTCGACCATGCGAGTGCGGCCCAGGTCATAGTGCTTCATGGCAAACAGGCCTATCAGCCAGCCCAGCACGGGCAGGCCAAAGTAGAGGAACAGCCCCATTGCCTTAAGGGCGGGCGTCGAGGGGTCGGTGGGCTGCGGGGTGGTGGACGCATAGCCCACAAAAGAGATGCACACGGCCGCGATGGTGCTTCCCAAAGAAGAAATCACCTGGTCAATGACATTGTATGTGGCGTTGACCACGGCAGGCAGGTACTTGCCCGAGCGCGAAAGCTCATAATCGATGACGTCCGAGCGCATGGCGTTGTCGGCCGTGGTGATGCACATCTTAAGGCCGTTGATGATAAGGATGAGGATAAAGAACACAATCATCTGGACCGAGAAACTCGCGATTGTGGTCATGTCGATGGCGGCACAGAAGATGACCATGATCACTGTGGCGGCTATGCCTGCGAGCATGGCAAAGACGGCGATTTTCTTGCTGCCAACCTTGCCGCAGAACTTGCCTGCGACGATTGCAAAAATGATGGACGGCAGCATAGCCACGATGCTGATCATGGTGCCGTACTGGATGTTGCCGATCAAGATGCCAAAGACCACGGTGGTCACGATGGCCTGGCTCATGGTCTGCTGCGAGAGCTTGGACGAGACGCAGTGCAGGACATACATCTGGAACGGGCGGTTGGCCTTGATAAGGCGCCACATGTCGGCGAGCGTGACCCCGGCGTCGTCGCCCGCGGCGCTCACGTTCTCGAAGTTCTGGGGCTTGTCGGCCTCGGAGATGCCAATGCAGGTCAAGACGAGAAACACCAGCGAGACGGGCACGATGATGAGCGCCGTGGCCGAGAGCATCTGCGCGGTGTACTCGTTGCCAAAGCGCGGCAGGACCAGCATCACGATAAGGGCCGAGAGAACCGTGGGCACCAGGTAGGCGTAGACGGTCCCCCATACGCCCACCATCGGGCGCTGCTGGGGGTCGTTGGTGATGACGGCCGCGGCCATGTTGCCTGCGATGTCGCAGGTAGATGCACCAATGATGTAAAGACAATAGAGAACAACAAAGAGAACCGGCCCGTGGCCCGCGTCGCTGAGCCAGACAAAGAGCAGCAACACGGCCAAGGTGCGAAGGGCCCAGCCCGCGACCATGAAGATGCGCAGTTTACCGTGCTTGGTGTTCACGCGGTCCATGAGAAGGGCCAAGAACGGGTCGATGACGCCGTCAAACAGGCGCGTCACCGTGAGGATGACGCCCGCGGCGGCAAGGGCGATGCCGTAGCCCGCGTTGGCGAGGTAGCTCATATAGCCAATGAGCGTGTAGAACGTCATCGAGAGCGAGTTGGACATCATTGTCATGGCGATCTGCCATGTCTTTGCCCGGCGGTACTCCACGCCGTCGGTTTGTGACGCGGTTTGCTTGGGTCGCACGGTTTCCTCCTTCTTCTGGCGCCCGGGCGGGCGCGCTTACTGTCTGCCTCCCATCGTGCGATTTGAAAGGCAGCGGAGTAAGGCGGCAAAACGCCTTAGATTCAAGGGTACAACCAGACGATTCGTAGGGGTTCATTCGACCGTTTGCGGGCCGGGCGGGGCCGTTCGCCGGGGTTGGCGCGAGTCCTTGCGCGGCGGGTGCGTAGAGTTGCGGCAGGAAAGGCCAGGCGCAGGCGGCGAGAAGGTCGGCCGGGCGCAGCCGCCGCGCCGCCCACGATGGCCGCGGTCGGTCGCGCGTGCCCGGTTTTGCCGTCAAGAGGGGAGAAGAACGTGCTGCTCAATGCCGATATTCTGTATGATTGCCTGCACGCCGAGCTGGGCGCGAGCGCCCGCGGGCCCATGACGGCCGAGCTTTTGCTCAAACGGCCGCTTGCCGTGGAGGGCAGCGCCGTCGAGCTGGCCGACAACCAGCTCTACGTGTGCCAGGGCCGCCAGCTGCCGCGCTACCCGCGCATCGGGCGCGGGGTGGTGCTGGTTGTGGTGGGACGCGGCTCGCTTTTGTCCTGGTACGAGGACCGCTGTCGCGTGATATTGGTGCCCGATGAGGCCGATTTCTTCCAGGCGTTCAACGTCTGCCAGCGCCTGTTTGACCAGATGGACGAGTGGGAGCGCGCCCTTCTCGCCGCCCAAGCGGCCGAGCAGCCGATCCAGGTCATGGCCGATGCCTCGCGCGCGGTCTTTGGTAACCAGCTGGTGGTTATCGACGAATCGTTTAGGTTTCTTGCCCGCACCGACCCGGCAGACGACCGCACGAGCATGACGCTGGACACTATCCAGCGCTATGGCGATGTCCGTGAGCTGGCCGTATTGAGTGAGGAACCCTTTGTTCTGCGTCACGAAGGCAATGAGTCTCTCTCGGTCAATCTGGTGGACGCGGGTCGCTTCCTGGGCTGCGTCTTTGTGCTTTATGGCCAGGCGGGCGTGCCGGCGGGCGCCGCGGCCCTTCTTGGCTACCTGGCACATGCGGTCAAGGACGCCCTGCTCAAGGGGGCAAGGCCTTTTGAGACCGACGCCGACGTGCGGCGCTGGGCGCTGCGCGGCCTTGTGGACGAGCGGCCCCTTGACCAGCGCGAGCGCGACTTGCTCGAAGCAGGCTGCGGCGTGGCGCACGCGTGCGTGTGCCTGGGGCTCAGTAGGTTTTGCGGGCGGTTGCCGGTGAGTTACCTGGTGGCCCGCGTGGAGCGGGCGCTGCCCAACTGCTCGGCTTTTGAGGCCGACGACGGGGTACTGGTGGCGTTTGCCTGCGCAGGTGGCTCGGCGGGCGGGTCGGAAGAGTCGCTTGCGCCCGACGTCTTGGCCGAGCTGCTGCTTCCCGTGCTGGCAAGCGCCAAGATGAGCTGCGGCATGTCCGAGGTTTTCTACGACCCGTTTGCCGCGCGCATGTACTTTTTGCAGGCCAGGGACGCGCTTAACATCGGCCACGCGTTTGATTCCGGCAGCGTGATCCACCGCTTTGGCGATATCGCCCTGGCGGATGTTTTGCGCCGCGCTTTTAGTGAGCTGCCGGTCGAGGCTTTTATGGGCGAGGGCCTGCGCCGCTTGGCAGATCACGACGCGTCTTCTCGCACGAGCTACCTGGCCACGTTGGCGGTTTTTCTCGACTGCAACATGAGTCCCACGGCGGCTGCCCGGGCTCTGGGCGTGCATCGCAGCACGTTGGTCGAGCGGCTAGAGAGGATCTTCTCGCTGCTTGGGAGCGACCTTACCAACCCTGACGAGCGACTTTTGGCGCAGATTGTGCTGCGGTCGCTGCGCTTTCGCGGCGAGTTTCCGCAGGGGGACGATTTGGCGGGGGATGGAGAGTAGCCGCCCTACAGAATGTAGGGGGTTTGGAGTGGCTCAATCCCGCGCTCGCCGAATATGCGGGCGCCGCGCGGGCGGCGGGGTCAGACTCTTTGGAGAAAACCGCGAGGAAAGGGGCTTCTCATGGCCAAGATATCCATCCAACAGATCATGCTTGGGACCGTCACGGGAAACGAGGCAGCGGCCGCGACTTCGCTTGCGCGCCTGGCGGCGGCCGGGTTCCAAGAGATCGAGGTCAACAACTTCCAGATCACGCCGACGCCGTTTTTGGTGCGCGCGCTAACTCGCGCGGCCGGGATGCCCACGGGGCGCGGCGGCAAGCTCGATTGGGCGCGGCTGGTGCGCGAGGCGGGCCTGGGCGTGACGGCGCTGCACATTGACCTGGGGTCTTTGAAGAACGACCCTGCTGCGGTGGCCGCGCGCTGCCATGAGCTTGGGTGCCGCTATGCCGTGATTACCGGCATGTACCGGTTTGACTACTCGGATGCCCAGGCCGTCCGTGGGCTTGCGGCCGATCTCAACGATTGCGGCCAGAAGCTGGCGGGCGAGGGCATCTGCCTTCTTTATCACAACCACAACTGCGAGCTTTTGCAGGTAGAGCCGCAAGTGCGTGCCTTTGACGTTCTTCTCGACGCCTGCGACGAGCGGTTTGTGAACTTCGAGCTAGACACCTACTGGCCAAGCGAGGCGGGTGCCGACGCGCTGGCGTTGATGCGCCAGCTGGGCAGCCGCATGAAGCTGTGGCACGTGGCCGACCGGGGGACCCGCCCTGCCGGACCCAGCATGACGCCCATCTTGAAGTCCGATTCTGTCGAGCTAGGGCGCGGCAATATCCCGCTGGAGGCCCTGTGCGAGCAGGCCTTGTCTGTGGGCGTCGACGCTGTTGTGCTGGAAAGCCACCGCAACTGGGTGGATAAGTCGCCGCTTTCCAGTGCCGAGGCCTCTGCCCGCTGGCTGTGCGAGCACGTTCGCTAGGGCTTGTCGACGGTTGGCAACACAAAAGGCGCGCGGCGCGACCTTGGATCCAGGTCGCGCCGCGCGCTATCTATGTTTGGTGGATGGCAAATGGCGTGAGTGTGTGGGACGTGCCCGGCTAACGCCTGAGGGGGTTGGCGCCAGAGGTTTCGTACTCTGCTTTGGTGACTTCCTTCCAGCCGCCGGCGCCCAGGTTGGGCTTCAGCCGCTTCTCGTAGTACCAAGAAGCGCCGCAGGGCTTGCAGCTAAACGTGATGCTCCAAAACCCTGCGCTTACGGCACGACCGCAGTTGGGGCAGACGTACTTCTCGTTGCAACCCAGATCGCCTGTCCACAAGTAGTACCTGTTTGAGGCCGCGTCGTGGTACTTTTCGTATCCGGCGCCGACCTGGGCGAGGTTCTCGTCTGTGAGGGCTACTACAGCGCTGTTCTTCTCGGTGATCATTTTTTGCCTCCTTTGTTGGTGCGGTTGTGCGCGAGGCGGATCGGGTTATTGGCATCTGTCGCTTTTCTCTGCAGCTCAAATCCTAGCGCTTAGCGGCGCCGTGCCTGTCCTGGCCAAGAAGATTGGACACAGTGATTATTTAGGGCGCTATCTGCGGTTTGTTGGCAAAGGCCGCGCCGGGGCAGGGTATGCTTGCAAGGTAGATGCCCGTCGCGGCCCAGGGTTTGGGTTGCGCTGCGGGTGGTGCGAGGTCCTGGTTTTGGAGGTGCACGGGTTTGGCCGATATTCGCGACTACCTTGAGTGGAGAGGCGACATCACGCTGGCCGAGCGGCCGTTCAACGACGTTGACAACGTCATCATGGCGAGCCTCTCGTATCTTGACCTCACCGGTATCGCGCCCGGTCCGGGGCAGGGAACCCGCACTTTGCGCGCCTGCCTGGAGGATCTTCTCGCCAAGGCAGGTGACGACCTGGGACCGTATGTGCGCTCGCTTGCCACTATTGACCTGCGCTTTGTTCGCGCGCTTGCGGCCTCGGCGCGCTTTGGTGGCGCGGCTGTGCGCGACTACGTGGACGAGGTCGACGCCGATAAGGTCTTGCAGTTCGCGGCGCTGACGGTTGATTTGGATGACGGCAACTCGCTGGTGTCCTTTCGCGGCACCGACTCTACCTTGGTGGGCTGGCAAGAGGACTTCATGCTGAGCTTCACGGTCATGGAGTCGCAGGTAGAGGCCGTAAAGTACCTGCAGACCGAGCTTGAGGTGGCGGCCGCCGATGGCAACCGCGTGCTGGTTTGCGGCCACTCCAAGGGCGGTGTGCTGGCGACGTATGCCGCGGTGAGCGTGCCCGCCGAGCTGCGCGACGTTATTGCACACGTGTGGAGCGACGACGGCCCCTGCATGGACGCCGAGGTTGTGGCCGCCCGCCCGCACGACGTCTTTGGCGACCGGCTTACCCATGTGGTCCCGGCCTACGACGTGGTGGGGATGCTCTTTGACGACGGCCGCCCGCGCCTGGTGGTGGCAAGCTCGGCCGAGGGCGCGCTGCAGCACGACCCCATGACCTGGCAGTGCACGGCCGAGGGTTTGGTGCAGGCAGACGGCCTTGATGCTGAGGCTTTGCGCCTTGATCAGGCGATTCACGCCTGGGTCGATCAAATTCCGCTTGACGAGCGCGCCCGCTTTACCCAGGAGTTCTTTGAGGTCCTGCAGGCTGGCGGCGCCACCACTCTGGACGAGGTTACTGGCAGCGTGGGCGGCGCGCAGAAGGTGCTAACGGCCTTGTCTGATGCCGACCAGCGGACAAAAGACCTGGTAGGAGCATTGTTTGCCGACGTTGTGAGCGCGCAGGTGAGCTCTGCCTACCAGCGTTGGAGCGCAGGCCTTGCCGAGGCCGCCAGTGCCGCCGCCGAGGCCGCCACGGCCTCCATCGGCGACCTTCTCGGCCGCTCCGACGACTAGCCCAGGGACCGGCACCAAAATACCCTGCATCCGATGCCACTTTTCGCTTCGAAAATGGCCTCGGATGCAGGGTATGACAAAACGCGTTGACCGCGGCCTTACTTCAAGGGGCTCTTGGCGGGGGAGACGTGGTCGGTACCCCATCCGGCGTTGGCGTCGCCCAGGCCGTCGTCGCCCCAATCGTCGCCGGCACCGCCGCTCTCCCAGTCGAAGTCCGCGCCGCCCAGGCCGTCGTTGGTATCGGTCTCGGCAGTGCCGCCGGCGACCTGCTCGATGTCCTGCTCGCTCAGTTGCTCGACGCCCATCTTGCTCTTCTCGGTCATTTGCGGGTCTTTTCTATCCACTGAATTCAGGTTGTGGCTTAACGTGCCAGCTGGCTAAGCGCGACAAAGTACGCGCCCGGCTATCTACCAGCTGCATGACGCCCCAAAGTCGGTTTGGTCGTCGTAGCTGAACCTAAGGTCGCAACCTCGGCACCAGTAATTCTCACACTCATGGATGCCAAATATCCCGGGAAGATACCAGATTTCGCCGCTTTTGCACTTGGGACAACGAACCGGGTAATCCGGGTCGGTGTAGCGCTCGTATTCGCTGGCGTCTCGATGGTCAGGAGGTATATAAAGGCCACCGGTGACCTGCTCGACTTCTTGGTCGTTGAGCTGCTTCTTGTTGTTCTCGGTCATGTTGATCGGCCTCCTTCTATTTTGTGCGGTGTGGGGCTTACTGCTCTTCGATGAGCTCTTTTTGCAGCCACAGATGGCCGCATGTATTGCACCCATACTTGATGGTGATATGGTTGCTGTTCATAGGCATCGTGCGTACTGGCATTACGTCGCCGTGGCAGACGGGACAAACGTACTTGGGCCAGCTTCCGGT
>CAVGOA010000002.1:4700-39421 GCA_963630635.1 Paludibacteraceae bacterium | reverse complement strand
CCTTCGGGGGCCATGGCAGACAGAACGGCGCGCAGGTGGGGGCCGTGGACGCTGTTTGCGTAGCGCCACATCTGGGCGTCGGTGAGGTACGGCGGCAGCGGATCCGGCGGGTTGCCAATAAGCTCGTCGCGGTAGCGGTTGGTGAGAAGGAAGTTCTCCACGATGGCCTCGTCGGGCACGCCTAGAATCGTGAGGATGAGCGCCGCCGCAATACCGGTGCGGTCTTTACCTGCACTGCAGTGGAAGTAAAGCGGCGCGTCGCCTGCCGCCAGGTGCTCGACCAAGGCGTGCAGGGCGGGGTTATCGCGCACCATCGTAAGATAAAGCGTCTGCATGATGTCCTCGGCGCCGCCAACGCTTTCCATACGGGCGATCGCGGCAGGGGAGAAGTCCATCTCGGCACCGCTTGGCTCGTACATGCCGGCGACGCGCTGGTAGACGGCGCCGGCTGGAACGTATTCCGGGTGCTCGGCGGCCTCCGAAGCCGCGCGCAGGTCAAGCACGCAGCGCAGCCCCAAGCTGTCGATGACGTCGCGCTCTTCGTTCGTCAGACCCTCAAGCGTGGAGCCACGGTACAGCAGCCCGTGCCGCACATGCCGCCCGTCGCGGGCCTTGATGCCGCCAAGCTCGCGGATGTTCCTAACTGCGGGAAGCCCGGGCACACATCCGGGCAGCGTCTTGTCTTCACTCATGTCGTCGCAATCCCTTTCTGTCTAATTTCTGCGCCTGCTCGGCCTGCCCGCGTCAAAGGACCCGTGCCCACTCGTCCGCAAGTTCCGCCCAGCTGGCGTTGTGAGGGTTGACGTGTTCGCCGCGTGCCGAGGTCGTGTGGTCGCACAGGCCGCTGCCGTGCTGGCCCTCGCGATAAATGTGCAGCTCACACGGTACGCCAAGCTCTATCGCACGGGCCGCAAAGCGCGCGGTGTCTATCGGGCTCGTGAGCCCATCCTCGCTCGTGTGCCACAAGAAGAGCGGTGGCATCAAGGCGTTGGCGTGCTCAATTAGGTCAACTTGGGCGAGCTGGGTCTCGTCAGGGTCGGTCGTCCCGCAGACGGCAAGCGCGCAGAGCGGCTGCAGCTCGTAGTCGCTCTTCTCGAGCATACGAAGCATCGGGTAGCAGCCAATCACGCCGCTCGGCCGCGACGCCTCGCCAAAGTCCTGCCAACGCTGCGCCAGCGAAACCACCACATGCGCCCCCGCCGAGAAGCCCATGACAAAGACGTGCCCCGGGTCGACCCCAAGCTCGGCGGCATGTTCGCGCACGTAGGCCACGGCACGCGCCGCCTCGCCAACCTGCGCGGGATAGCATGCCGCGAGGTTTGGCTCCGGCATCTGCCTGTCTGCCTCGGGCGCCCCTAAAAGCACCGAGTAGCGCAGAATAAACACCTGGTAGCCCATGCCGAGCCACCGCGCGGCAACCGGCTCGGCCTCGCGGTGCGCGAGCGCGAGATACGCTCCGCCCGGAGCCACGATCATCGCCGGCCGCGCCTTAACCTCGCCTGTCGAGATGTGCGGGTCGATCGCCCACCCCTCAAGCCGTGCGCCGGTCTTCTCGTTTAACACAACACAAACCTGCTGCATTTCTGCACCCTCCACTTACTGGTTGCGGTAATCGTTGGGCGTCTGGCCCGCGTACTCGCGAAAGCGCTTGTAGAACTGGGTGAGATTGCTCACACCTACCTCGGCCGCGACCTCGGCCACCGTGAGCTTCGTGCCTTGCAAAAGCATGGTCGCCCGCTTCATGCGCTCCTCGTTGACAAGCTGCTTGAAGGTCTGCCCCGTCTCGTGACGCACCGCGGCGCTCAGGTAGGTCGCGTCGTAGCCCAGCGCCGCGGCCATCTTCCCAAGGTTTCCCTCCCGGTAGTTGAGCGCCACGTACTCGCGGATGCGGCCAATAAGGTCTTGGCGCCCCTCGAGCTCGGCCTGCGACCTCACGTCTGTCTCGTAGGTGCGAATCAGGTGCGTGAGCAGGGCCTCGGCAAGTGAATCGATGATGTCGTCCGAGCCGGCGGCCGGGTCGAGCTTCTCGCAAAGAATCCGGTCCACCAGGCAACGCGCCAGCTCGTCGTCGCGCGACTGGTAGACGCGGCTCTCCATGTGGGCGGAAGTGCGCGTGCTAAGCGCAAGCGCGAACTTTGAGCCAAGGCGCGTTGCCGTCTTAAGAAAGTGCTCGTCAAAGAAGCGGTCGTTGAGCACGATGTTCACCGCGAAGTCGTTGGGCCCCGTTGCCTCGACGCCGTGGGGGACGTGCCGGTCTGCCACCAGGCAGTCGCCGGCGCTCAACGTGACGGGCGCGCCGTCCACCGTCATCTTGAACTCGCCCGCGTAGCAGTAGGTGAGAAGAACGTACTGGTAGATGTGCTCGGGCGTGGCCACGGCGTTGATGCCGTGGATCGAGACGGCGTGGCAGCTCCCGCCAAACTCGCGCTCGGCCGTGAAGATGTAGACGGGTCGGTTACCAAAGTTGACAACGGGGTACTTTGAGCGCATGTGCGCGATGACTTCCTCCTCGGTCACGTTGGGGACATCTGAGGATTCGCGCACGACAACTTTAAGTTCTTCGAGTTTCATTTGCATCCAAAATAATGATAGTGACCTACGCAAGAATTGCTATTGCCGCACATAAACCAGCAAAACTAAGGTGGATTCGAAAGCAGGAAAGAGTATAGCACTAAGGAGTCTTCATGGATGCGCCTTGGATTTTGGGACCAGAATTCGACTACGGCGAGAAGGACGCCGGCTACTACGCCGACCATCGCAACCACGTGCTGTGGACAAACTTTGAGCTGGCGTCGGCGCCCGCCGCGGCCGAGCTTTGCATCGCGGTTCTGGGCTTCGCAGATGTGCGCATCAACGGCCGACGCCTGGGTGTTGAGCTTTTGGGCGCGTGGACGAACCCCACGAAGACCATCTATCACGACGTCCTTGACGTGACGTCGTTCCTAGTTGCCGGCGAGAACCGCATCGAGGTCGAGCTTGGAAACGGCTGGTACAACCCGTCGCCGCTCACGCTCTTTGGCAAGTACAACCTGCGCGAGCGACTGGCCCAGGTGGGCACGCCGACCTTCCAGGCCGAGCTTGTGGTCGACGGCTCACCGGTCCTGACCACAGGGGAGGACTGGTCCTGCGAGCTGGGCTACCGCGTGTTCAACAACATCTACCTGGGGGAGCGCGTTGATTTCACGCTTGAAGCCGCCACGGCGCCCGTGCATGTCGCCGCCCCGCCCACGGGCGAGCCGCTGCCGTGTCCGGTGCCAGTGTGCCGCCGCTTTGGCGTGGTGAAGCCGGTCGCCGCCCGTCCGGTGGGCAACGGCATACTTTACGATTTTGGCGTCATGGTCACGGGTACGGTGGAGCTCTACCTTGACGCGCCTGTCGGCACAACCGTACGCGTGAGCTACGCCGAGGATCTTGACGAGGCGGGAAACCCCTGCTACGACACTAACTACGCGGGTCTTGTGGGCTTGCGTATTCCCACGGGCGACATCGTCCCCGGCGGCGAGGGTGGCCCCGCCACCGGTCTTGAGCAGGACGTCATTGTTTGCGGCGAGGGGCCATGCAGTTTCACTGGGCTCTTCTCGACGCATTCGTTTCGCTATGCCCTTGTTGAGGGAGCGCCAGAAAGCGTCGTGGTCTCTTTTTACGCGTTCCCGGTGCACACCGATCTTGTTCCGGCGGGCATCTTACGCTTTGACCACGCGTTTTACCAGCGGCTTTACGACGCCGCACTTGCCACAAAGCTCAACAACGTGCACGGCCTGTGGGAGGACTGCGCCCGCGAGCGCTTGGGGTACGGCGGCGACATGGTGGCGCTTGCGCACTCCAACTTCATGGCGTTTAACTGCAGCGATTTGATTGTGCGCACCTTGCGTGCCTTTCGCGATGACCAGACGGCCGCAGGTGGTGTTCCCGAGACAGCTCCCTACATGGGTATCCAGTCCAACGGCACGGGCCAGGGCGAGGGCCCGCTGCTCTGGCAGCTTGCCTACCCCTATTTGGCTGTTATGGCCATTCGCTACTACGGCCTGCGCAACGAGGTCGCCGTTGAGTGGCCCTACATCAAGAAGTTAATGGATTACCTGCTGGGCTGGGACCCCGCCGAGCTTGCCCAACACTGCTTGGGCGACCACGGCAGCGTTCAGACCGTGGGTGCCTTTGGAAGCGGCACCCCCGACAAAGAATTCGTGGGCTGGTGCTCTATTCTGTGGATGGCCCAGCTGGGCGCCCAACTCGAGTGCCTTATGGGCGACGACCAGGGCTACGGCGAGAAGGCCGCCCAGCTCAAGCCTCAAATCATCGAGCGCTTTGCCCACAACGACGGCTCTTTTGGCGACGGCACGCAGACCTCTTACGCCTTTGCGGGCGCCCTTGGCCTGGCCGACGCCCAGCAGATGGCCGATGCCCTTGCCGCTAAAATCGACGAGCAGGACGGCGTTCTTCTCACCGGCATCTTTGGCACGATGCTTGCGTTTGGGCTGCTCCATGCCCACGGTCACGACCGCGAGGTCGAGGCCTGGCTGCTGCGCCGCGGCGAGCCGAGCTTCTCGCATATGCTTGCCAACGGCTCGGGCGCTTTGGCCGAGGAGTTCTACACCAAGCTCTCGTCGCTTAACCACGCGATGTTCTCGAGCTACCTGCAGTGGATGTACCAGGCGCTCGGCGGTATCGAGGTGGCGGCCGACGCCGTGGCGGGCAACCGCGTGATCGTCGACCCGTACTTCTCGCCGCAGCTTGAGGGGTGCGAGGCGTCGTGGGAGGGCCCGAGTGGGCGCGTCGATGTCGCGTGGCACCGCGCTGCAGACGGCGCACTTTCGCTGGATGTGCGCACGACCGGCAAGGTGTGCGCACAAATCTCTCAACGTGTACTTGCACTGCCGGCAATCAGCATCACAAAAAATGATACTCAGCAACACGAGAGCTGACATTGCCGCACCAAATAGCCACGCAATATCGTTATCGCAGCAAATGCAAATGTCTAGACAGCATTAGAATTACAGGTAAAGAAGGAAAGGAACAAGCATGGCAGACAACGCTAAGATCGCAGCCGACGTCCTTGTCGCTGTGGGCGGTAAGGATAACGTCGACTCTGTCTTTCACTGCATGACGCGCCTGCGCTTCCAGCTAAAGGACCGCAGCGTTGTATCTGACGACACGGTCAAGGCCGTCAAGGGTGTCATGGGCATCCAGGAGAAGGGCGGCCAGTACCAGGTCATTATTGGCACCAACGTGCCTGACGTCTACGACGAGATCGTTGCGGCGGGCGTGAGCGCCGGCGGCTCGGTCGACGAGAACCCCGATAAGGCTCCGGCCGAGAAGACCCCTCTTACCGCTAAGGGCGTGTGTGACGCCATTCTCGATTACCTCTCTGGCTCTGTCGTTCCCCTGATCCCGATCCTTATCACCGGCGGCTTCTTTAAGACGCTCTCGACCCTGTTGGGCTCCACGATGCTCAACCTGGTAGCCGACGACTCGAACTTCGTGTTTGTGTGCAACATGGTCTACAACGCGGCGTTCTACTTCATTCCCGTGGTCTCGGGCTTTGCCGCCGCCAAGAAGCTGGGCGCCAACCCCTTCCTTGGCGCTCTTATGGGTTGCATCCTGATCGAGCCCAACTACGTGGCCCTTTCTGCTGCCGAGGGCGCGAGCCTCGACGTCTACGGCATTCCGGCCCCGACGCTTTCGTATGCCCAGACGCTGATCCCGGTCCTTCTCTGCGTCGCCGTCATGGCCCCGCTTTCTAAGTTCCTTGACAAGAAGCTCCCGCAGTCGATCCGTACCGTCTTCGCGCCGTTCTTCACCTTTGTGATTATGATGCCGATCGCGCTTTGCGTGCTTGCGCCTATTGGCAACTACATTGGCAACGGTATCGCGGTCTTCTTCGAGTGGCTCGCTTCCACCCCGTTTGGCGTTCTGGCCGTCGCGCTGATCGCCGCTACCTGGCCGGCCCTTGTCCTTACCGGCATGCACGTTGGCCTTGCTGCAATCGCTTTGGCCCAGTATGCGCAGGTTGGTTCCGACTCCGTCGTTCTTATGGCGGCGACGATTCAGGCCTTCACCGCCTCTGGCGTTGGCCTTGCCGCGTGGCTCAAGATGCGCGACCCCGAGCAGAAGAACCTCTGCCTTGGCTACTTCCTCACCCAGTTTGTCGGCGGTGTTGGCGAGCCTTTGCTCTACGGTGTGTTCCTGCGCTATAAGCGTCCTTGGATCGGCGTCTTTGCTGGCGGCGCCGCGGCCGGTCTCTACGGCGGCCTTACCGGTGTGAAGTTCTACGCAAACGCCAACGGACTCTTCTCGTTTGCTGCCTTTGCCGGTGGAGATGCGTCCAACTTCATCAACGGCTGCATCGGCATCGTCATCGGCTTCGTGGTCGCTTTCATCGTCACCTGGTTCTTTGGCTTCACCGACTCCCAACTCGACGGCAAAGAATAACCCTCCCAGCCCCGGCGCCCCCTCGCGCGCCGGGGCTCTTCTCGCCGCTGGCGCGTGCCCTTCTTTCGCCGACGGGCCCAAAATCGTTGATAAAGCGCTTCAATTTGCCGACAATTAAAGATTTTGGGCCCGTCGGCGCGTGGGTGGCTTAGACGGAGGGCTTCAGGCACGTAGTGCGCCGATGAGGTTGGCGAGACAGGCGTCGTCCTGCAAAATCGGGGCTTGTCTGATGGTCGAACATCAGACAAGCCCCGTATTTATTGCCGATTCATCAGACAAGTCCTAAATTTGCGGCCGAGAAGCCCCAAAACTATCAGACAAGTCCACGATTTAAAGCCAAAGGAGCATCACGCTCGCCTTACTACTCCTCGACGAGCTGGTCTTTCTTCCACTGCTTGTGGCACTTTGGGCAGGTGTACTCGGCGGGACGCTCCCAGTTGGAAAGGGCCCTTCCCCTTACCGCTCTCACGGGACCATGGCAGACGGGGCAGACGAACCTCTTCCAGCTGACGGTTGCCCCGCCGCAATCGTCCTCGGGGCCCCAGCCGCTGCTGGCGCCGCTGTCACCGCCTGCGACCTGCTCGATCTCTTGCTCGCTGAGCTGCTTTGCGTCCTTCTCGGTCATGGTAATCGGCCTCCTTGCGAGTTTTGCCCTGGCCGGGGACGCACGCCCCCCGGCTGATGGCAAGACCTTAACACCCCACGAGTGCCACAACCCCGCGATTTCCTTATCGGGACACGATGTTGAGCGGCCGTCCGATGGCGGCGGGGCCTCCTTAGCGTCGTGCCGACCGCGCGCGGAACAAATAGCACGAAAATGGGGACCAGTCTGGCGTTTGGGGCAGGAAGCGCCCCTCTTGCGTTGCGGCGACCTGGGCTTTTCCATGCGAGAGTTACCTGTCTACTTGTTAAACGCCAATACTGGTCCCCATTTTCGAAAAAAACCGCGAGCGGGAGTGGTTGGCAACAAGCTAACCAAAACGTTTCGGCGAGATTGTGCGCTACCTCGACAGCGCGACCCTGCCGCGGCCACCGCGGAACAAAAACGACGATAGTTAGGACCAGTCTGGCGCATCGGCCGGTATAGGGCTTCTTCGCCTCACGTCGACCTGGCCTTTTGCAGCCGAGAAGGCCGGCCTTCTGCTCAAACCACGCTACTGGTCCCAACTATCGACAAAACTGTGCCCGACGCCACATCTCGACGCCGTTTGGCTCGTACATGCCGGCGACGCGCTGGTAGGCGGCCCCGGCGGGAACGTATTCCGTATGCTCGGTTGCTTTCGACGCGGCACGCAGGTCAAATACGTGCCGCAGGCCAAGACCGTCGACGGCGCTGTTTCCTTGCATGCGGCATAAAAGGGGCGGTCCAAATTAGGGCCGCCTCTTTCGTAAACTGTATGGTTGCTTGGGCCTTGCGGGTTTTCTTACCAATCGCCGCTCGCCCCATGGAAGGGCATCTCGCCGTAGTCGAACTTGTTGTCGCAATCGCGGCACCAGTACTCGTCAAAGTCTTCGATGCCAAATATGCCCGGGATGTACCAGATGTTCTGGCTCTTACACTTGGGACAGCTGACTGGGAAGTCCTTGTCATTGTAGGGTTCGTAGTCACGTTGGGGCAAACCGAGATCCCATACGCCGCCGCTGACCTCGGCGATTTGGTCGTTTTGTAGTGGCTGCTTGTTGTTGGCCATGGTGCCTGGCCTCCTTTTTGAATCGCGCTTTGAGGGCTTGACATCGCCCCCCGGTGCATGTCTTGAAGATAGCACCGGCGCTGTGGTGGATGGTCTTGATTCCCTTATCGGGACACGGTGTTCAGCGAGCTGATTGCATGTGGCGTGCTCGGCCAGTGCCAAGACGGCCCTAGCGCGACGAAAAAAGCCGCTTATGGGAAGGTTTGGGGGTCCCTACCTTCCCATAAGCGGCGAGATGAACGGGAAATCTTCCCATAAGCGGCAAAACGGCCGTCCCGTGCTAGATGACCTTGCCCACGATGGCGCTCACCAGCGCGATGACGATCGCGCCAAACAGGGCGGCGCCAAACGACTCGATGGCGATACCCGCGTGGAAGATGTTGCGCGAGAAGTAGCTGGCCAGCTCGAGGATGATCGCGTTCAAGACCAGCTGGAAAAGGCCCAGCGTCAGCACGGTGATGGGCAGAGACAAGAAATTGAAGATCGGCTTGACGGTGGCGTTGAGCAGGGCCAGCACCAGGGCGCTCACGGCCGCGGCCATGACGTTTCCGCCCACAATCTCGATACCGGGCACAATCCAGGCAGCCACCGCGACGGCGATGGCGGTAACCAACCAATTGCTGATGAAGCTCATACTTTTCTCCCAACTAAAGGCGTTCAAGAAACTTTGATTATACGTTGCCTTCTTCATATTTACCCGCCTCCGCCCCCGTCGGCCACTTTAATGCGCTAAAGTGCTAGGGGTAAATCGACGCGAAAGGGAAGAGCGCGCATGACGCAGGCACAGAACACCCAGCAAACCGAGCGGCAACGACTGGTTGCGGCCCTGTGCTCCCTGCAAACGCCCCAAGAGGTCGAGGCCCTTCTCAGCGACCTTTTGACCTCCCGAGAGATCGAGGACCTCTCGCAGCGTCTGGAGGTCGCGACCATGCTCTCGCGCGGCCACTCCTACCTGGACGTTTCTCGCGCGACCGGCGTTTCGTCCACCACGGTGAGCCGCGTCTCAAAGTGCCTGAACGGCGCCGCTGGCGGCTACCGCCTTGTGCTTTCGCGCCTGGACGGCGACCCCGCGGCCGATTAACGTCCGCGCCACTTGCTACCATAGCGATAGTTTCGACTCTAACGGGGGCGGGGAACCGCCCCTTTCTTGGTAAGGAGACCCGCGCCGATGCTACGCGTCCGCACGACAAAAGACCAGGCCGGACAGTTTGCGGCCGCCGCACGCGCCCTTAATCTGGCATGCGAGAAGAACGTTGTTGCCTACTTGGCGGCGCCTTCGTTTGACGACGGTCTGTCCCTGCAAAAACAGCTATCTGCCGCAGGCCTTGGCCTGGGCGTGAACGCGGGTACCTTGGCCAGCATCTCGGGCGACCTCTGGCGCCTGTGGGGCGACGGCACCTCGTGCGTGGACCCCGTGACCAGGCGTTTATTGGTGCGCCGAGCCATGCGCGCCGTTCCGCGCGGCCTTATGGGAGACATGCGCGACAACCCCGGCACCATCGACGTCATCTGTAAGCTGGCAAGCCGCGCCCTGCCGTGGCTGCCGCTTGACCAGGACGGCCACGCACAGGAGGCCGTGTGCTCGGCGGCGGGCTTAAGCGAGTCCGAGGTCGCGGCCATTCGCGTGGCGGGCGCCTACCGCGGCCTTTTGCACCGCGAGGGCTACGTCGAGGCCTCGGAGGTCTACGACCGCCTGCCGGGTGTTTTGCCTGTCGGCCAAGCCGAGAAGATCTGCCTGGTGACCTGCGGGCACCTGTCCTTTACCCGCGCCGAGCGCGAGTTTATGGTTGGCATGGCCGCAGCCGGCAGCGTCGAGGTGTGCTTGCAGGTCGCGGAAGGCCCGGCCGGCCAGACGACCCGCGACAGCCTGGCCCTGCTGCGCGCCGACGCCGAGCGCGCCGGCGTCGAGCTTGTGATGGGGGAGGGCACGGGCGACGATGTCCCGGCAGCCGATGGCGAGAAGTTCGGTGCCGCGGCTGTCCCCGCCCGCAACCCCGAGATCGACGATCTTCTCGCTGCCTTGTTCAACCCCGGCAAGCCCGTGGTCTCTACCGGAGCCGTGGAGCTTCTGCAGCCCGCGGGCCCCGTGGCCGAGATGGAACTCATTGCCACTAAGGCCTGTGACCTGGCTCGCGTTGGAGCGACGAGCATCACCGTGGCTGTGCGCGACACCGATCGCGCCTGGGCCGAGCTGGCGCCCAAGCTGGCGGCCCGCGGCCTGGCCGTGCGCGCCCGCGTGCAGAAGAACTTCGCCGACATCTACGCCGGCCGCGTCTTTGCGGCCTACCTGCGCGAGGTCGCGATGCTCAAAGAGCTGGCCGAGACCTGGCCCGCCAAGGTCGACTGCGAAGAGGGCAAGCTCGTGGCGCTGGGCGACATGAGCTGGTGGCCTCCCCAGGGTTTGATTGACTTTCTTATGCACAATATGGCGCGTTTGCCAAAGGCACGCGCCTGGGATATCGACCGCAACTGGCGCTGCAACCGGCTGCTTACCCCGGCCGCCGTGCTGGACGAGCTCATGAGCCCCAAGAAGACCTCGGACACGGTGGCCAAGGCCACGGCCGAGCTTACGCTGGGCCGCGTGGGCTCGTGCGCGAGCAAGCTCATGGCCCGTTACCGCTCAAACCCCAAGCAGACCGGGCAGGTCGGCGCCCTTGCGGCCGCGACCGACGAGATGGCCCGTCAAGAAGAGATGGGCGTCCTGCAGGCCACGATGATGGTCGCGGGCGCCCTGGCGCAGCTGGGCGTCACCGCGGCGCCCCTGGCAGACAACGCCGTGCCCCTCTCTGCCCTGGTAGAGCAGGTCATCGACGAGCTTGAGCACATCTCGGTGGTCCTTACCCCGCAGATGGACCCGGCAGGCGAGAAGCCCGAAGCAGCCCATAATGGCGAGAAGCCCGCAGCCGCCGCAGTCACCCCTGCCCCCTGCACCGTGACGATAGTCTCCCTGGGCGACGCCGCTAAGCTCAAGTCCGCCTCTGCCGACGCCGTCATCTACTGCGCCCAGACCGCGACCGAGAGCCCCGTGGGCCGCACCGACGACGTCTTGTCTCGCATCCTCGAGGTCACGGGCGTCGACCCGGCGCAAAACCAGCTGGCCCGCCAGCGCGCGGGGCTTGCGCGTGCGGTTGCCGCCGCCCGCAAAAACGTCGTATTCGAACGTTGCCTTTTTGATGCAGATAGCGCGCCCACCTTCCCCTCGGTCATGCTCTGTGAGGTCTACGCGGCCTACGGCATCGCCGCCAGCGCAAAGCCGCAAGAGATAACCGCCCTGCCCCACACCGAGCGCCCCGAGGCCCTTCTCGCCCAGAACCTGCTGGACGACGGGGCGCAAGCCGTGCCCGCCCTGCGCAACGACGCCCGTGCGGCGGGCTCGATCGACGCCAAGTACAAGCCGCTGATCCTTGTGACCAACGGCCTGCGGGAGCTGCCGGGCGGCGCGCCCATGCTCTCGGCCTCGCAGATCGAGTCCTACCTTGAGTGCCCCTACAAGTGGTTTAGCCTGCGCCGCCTTGGCCTGGACAACGTGGACGCCGGGTTTACCGGCACCGAGATGGGCACCTTTGTCCACCGCGTGCTGGAGCTTGCCCGTGTTCGCCTGCTCAACAACGCCGTCGAGGCTGCCCGCGAAGAGGGCCGCGACATCGACCTTACGGCGCACCCAGAAGAGCGCCTGGCCGCCTCGCGCGTCACGACCGATAACCTGGAAGAGGCCCGCCAGATCGTGGCCGAGGAGTTTGACAACCACCTGCGCCACCAGTTTCTTGAGCGCAAGCGCGTGAGCAAGATGGACCAGCTGCTGGTGGCCCACGCCACCTTTGAGGAAGAAGACGTCAACCAGGCAAAACAGGACCTTCTCAGCCTGATGGACTACGAGGCCAACATTCTGGTGGGCTACGAGCCGCGCTGGCTGGAGTGGGGCTTTGGCGGCGCCCACGACGAGCCGGTGGGCTACGCTGGTGTGTGGCTCAACGGCAAGATCGACCGCATGGACGTCGACGGCGAGGGCCGCGCGCTGATCATCGACTACAAGCACAAGAGCCCGGTGAACTTCAACCAGTACGACGCCTTTAGGGGCGACTTTGACGCGGGAAAGCTGCCGCGCCACGTTCAGTCGCTCATATACGCGCAGGTCGTGCGCCGTGCCCACCCAGAGGTTCGCCTGGAAGGCGCACTCTTCCTTGCTACCAAGGGCGCCCATGCCCTGGCCGGCGCCTGTGCCGAGAGCCAGGTCGACCGCATCCTGGGCGTCGAGGACGCGCCCCGCTCGCGCCGCCTTTCGATGGGCATCGAGGGCCCCTCGGGCGGCACCGAGGAGTTCTGGGAGTACCTGGACGACGTCGAGGCGATGGTTGCCGAGAAGATCGGCGACCTCATGCGCGGCAAGATCGACGCCTGCCCTGTGGACGCCGACGCCTGTAGCTACTGCCCGCACCTTCACTGCGAGAAAAGAATGGGGGCCTAGCCGTGGCCATCGACCTCTCTACCCTAAACGAGCCGCAGCGTGCCATCGCGTGCGGCCTGGACAAGCCCCTCTTTGTCGAGGCGGGCGCGGGATCTGGCAAGACCTTCACCTTGACGCGCCGCATTGCCTGGGCGCTCTCGCCAGGCTCTGCCGCCGACGGCTCGGCCTTTATCGACAGCCTTGACCAGGCGCTTATCATCACCTTCACCAACGCCGCCGCGCTGGAGATCAAGGAGCGCGTGCGCTCGACCCTGCGCGAGAACGGCATGGCCGAGGCGGCCCTGACCGTCGACGACGCCTGGATATCCACAATTCACGGCATGTGCTCGCGCATCCTGCGCCGCCATGCCCTTGACTTGGGACTAGACCCCCAGTTCAAGATGCTGCCCGCAAACCTGCAGGACTCCTACCGCGCCCAGGCCACCGAGCAGGTCATGTGTCGCTGCTCGCACGAGCCGCGCATGAAGGAACTGGCGCGCCTGGTGGGCTCGATGTATCCCAAAGAGACGGGCTTTGGCTCGGCCGGCCTCTCGGTCGTGGGCCTGGCCTGGCAGCTGGTGGACCTTGCCGGCAAGAGCCCCTGCGGCTTTGACTCGCTAAAGGCCCCGGCCGCATCGCCCGCGGCTCCCCGCATGGCGTGGCTGCGCGACAGCTACGAGTCCTTCCTTGCCGAGAAGCGCCGCGTCTGCAAATCCGAGAAGGCCATCGCCGAGGTCGAGGCCCAGCTCGCGACCCTTGCCGCCTACTTTGAGCTGCCTTTGAGCGAGCAAAACGAAGAGAGCGCCCACAAGGCTCTGCAGACCTTGGGCCGTGGCCCCAAGGCCACGAGCAACCCCAAAGAGACGGCCAAGGAGCTGCAGGCAACCATCGCCCGCATGAAGAAGGACAGCCTGCTCACCTTGCTGCAGGGCTACCTGCCCGATCTTCTCGCCATCGCACGAGAGCTCGACCAGACCTATACCGCTTACAAGACCCAGGGCTCCTACCTGGACAACGACGACCTGATCCGCCTGTGCCTGGCCGCGCTTAAGACCAACGACGACCTGGCCGCCCTCTACAGCGAGCAGTTTCGCCTGGTGATGGTCGACGAGTTCCAGGACACCGACCAGCGTCAGGTCGAGCTGGTGGGCTTGCTGAGCGGCCAGGGTCAGCGCCTGTGCACCGTGGGCGACGCCCAGCAGTCGATCTATCGTTTTCGCGGCGCCGACGTGAGCGTCTTCAAGCGCCGCGGCGCCACGGTGGACCCCAACAACCACGTGCGCCTGGACGTCAACTACCGCAGCCACGCCGACATCCTCTCGTTTGTGGACGCCGTCTTTGGCGGGCTGGGCGGCCGCGTAGGCATCCTTCCCGGCTTCATGTCCCTCTCGCCCAATCCGGCAAGAAAAGACGGTTATCAGGCCCGTGACCTGCCCCGCGTTTACGTCGAGGTGGCGCGCGCCGCCTCTGCCGCCAACCGGGGCGCCGTCATGGCCAACCAGGTGGCCGACCGTCTGGCCGCCTACGTCGCCGCGGGCGAGGACCCCGACGACATGGCCCTTCTCCTTGGCCGCACGAGCCAGGCCGCGGCCTACGTCGACGCCCTGCGCGAGCGCGGCATCAAGTGCGTGGTCACGGGCGGGTCGACCTTCTCGCGCTTGGACGAGGTCAAGGTCGTGCGCGCGCTGGTGCATACCCTGGCAAACGTCCACGACACCAAGGAGGGCCTCTTTAGCCTGCTTTCCAGCGACATGTTTAGGCTGGACGCCAACGATTTCTGCGCCTTGGGCACCGGCTGGCAAGAGAAGCTCGAGGCCTTTGGCAAGCGCCGCATCGACGCGGGCGTCCTGGAAGGCGTGATGGCGCCGGGCGTCGAGGCCTCGCCGCGCCTGTCCCGCGCCCTTGAGGTTCTGGATCGCGCTTTCTCGCGTATGGGCACCTGGGAGCTGGCAGACGTCGTGCGCGCCGCGCTGGTCGAGTCGGGCTGGCTTTTGCGCCTTGAGCACCAGGGCGCCCAGGGCCGCTCGTGCGCGGCCAACCTCTTGGCCGCGGTGCGCTACCTGCGCGATCTTACACACGACCTGGGCCTGGGCGTGGCGCGTGCCTGCGTTGAGTTCGACCTGTGGCTCGAGGTGGCCAAGGCCCACCCGGCCGTGCTCTCGGGCGGCAAGGGCGACGCCGTGCGCGTCATGACGATCCACGCCTCTAAGGGCCTGGAGTTTCCCATCGTGGCGGTGGGGGAGTGCTGGGGCGACGCCAGCGCGCCCACCGGCGTTTTGGGCCGCGAGCTCGACGGCGGCCAGGTCCTGTGCGCTCTGGCCACCAAGGACATGCGCGACGACGCCAGCGAGCTGCCCGATGATTTTGGCCCAAAGATGGAGGTCTCGGACTTTGTCGACCTGGCCCAGTTCACGGGCTTGGAAGAAGAGCAGGCCGAGAAGGTCCGCCTGCTCTACGTGGGCCTCACCCGCGCCCGCGAGGCGCTGATTTTGGCCATCCCTATGTCCGAGAAGCGCGCTTCTCGCTTGGCCATGGGCGTGACCAGCGTTTTGTTTGGCGAGGCCGATCTGCCCTGCGGCGAGACGAGCCTGGACTACGGCGGCTCGGCTCCCGCCACGGTGCGCTGCGTCCAGATCGAAGTCGACCGCGAGGACAAGACCCACGTCTTCGCGACCTCTGGCGACACGCTGCCCGGCTTCGACGGCTACCTGGACGCCTACGAGGGCGCGATCAAGGTTGCCCACCCGCACGAGGACGCGGCCTTCAACCTCTATGACCTGCCCGCGCCCCGGCCCAAGGTGGGCTTCTGGAGCTCGCGCGAAGGCACCTACAGCTACTCGAGCGCCCGCGCGGCCCTAGAGGCTGCGGACGCCGAGAAGACCGCAGACACCGAGAAGCCCGCGGGCGCCGGCGCCTCGGCTGCCAAACCCGCCGCAGGTCAGGACCCCAATGCGGGCCCTGCGCCCGACGCCCCCGACGAGCCCGTCGCCCCCGAGCCCGCCCGCAGCCTCCTTGCCCCCGACGTCCCCATCCCGGCCCGCGTCCTGGACGAGGATGCCGATGACGCGGCGCCCCTTACCGCAGACGCCGACAAGGCCACCAACCTGGGCAGCGCCTTCCACGAGCTGGCCCAGGTCATGGCCTTGGCCGGCAGCCTGGACGAGGCCCGCGTGTCCGCCCTCTCGCGCGCCTGGCATCTCTCGCCGCGCCAGGACAAACGCCTGCGCGCGGCCCTTGACCTGTGGGCAAACTCGGCCATCCGTGCCGAGGCCCTCTCGTACGAGCGCGTGACACCCGAGGCACCCTTCTTTGTCCATGCCCCCAGCGACTTTGGCGAGTGGCTGGAAGGCGCCATCGACCTGTTGTGCACCAACGCCCAAAAGACCCGCGCCCTGGTTGTGGACTACAAGACCGGAGATGCAGGCCTTACCCCCAACGAGCTGCGCGAACACCACCAGATGCAGGCCAAGTTCTACACCGATGTCCTTCTCGGCTTAGGCTTTGAATCCGTCGAGTGCGCCTTTGTCTGCGTGGAGCGTGAAGACCCCTTGATGGCTTCAGAACCCTACGTGGTTCGCTATCGCTTTTAGGTAGACTAGATAGCCCTTCTCGCATAGAAAGGTGTGCTGCAACCCATGGCCTTTGTTCACCTGCACAACCACTCCGATTTCTCGATTCTGGACGCCGCCACGCGCATCCCCGATATGGTCAAGCGCGCCGTCGACCTCGAGATGCCGGCGCTTGCCTTGACCGACCACGGCTACATGTTTGGCGTGCCCGATTTTGACCTGGAGTGCCGCGGCTACAACGACAAGCAGGCGGACATGAAGCAGTGGAAGCACGACGTCGAGTGCTTCAAGAAGGACTGGGAGCTCGAGGAGCCCCCGGCAGACGCGCCCGACGCCAAGCCCCATGACCGCGCGCACGCCCAGTGGGAGTCCGACGTCGCCGTCTGGGAGTCCTCGGGCCACGACCTGGCGGCCGTCGAGGCCAACCGCCCCGAGCTCTTGATCAAGCCCATCTTTGGCTGCGAGGCCTACTTCATCACCGATGACTGCATCGAGAAGGGCACCAAGCAGCACCGCTACCACCTGATCCTTCTGGCCAAGGACGAGACGGGCTACGTCAACCTCATGAAGATGATGAGCGAGGCGGCCTCGGGCGACATGTTCTACTACTACCCGCGCACCACGCTGGACATGCTGCGCCGCTACCACGAGGGCATCATCTGCAGCTCGGCGTGCGTGGCGGGCATCATCCCGCGCATGTACTTCCAGGGCCGCCCCGACGAGGCCAAGAAGTGGGCCTTGACCTTCAAAGAGATCTTTGGCGACGACTTCTACCTTGAGGTCCAGGACCACGGGCTTGAGGATCCGGCCTGGGGCGGCTTCAACGACCGCACCTTGTCCGAGCAGATCGTGCGCCTGGGCCACGAGCTGGGCATCAAGGTCATCGCCACCAACGACAACCACTACCTCACTAAAGACGACGCGCCCACGCAGGACATCTTGTCGTGCATCGGCACGGCGTCGCGCGTCGACGACGTCAACCGCAAGCGCATGACCGGCACCGAGTTCTACATCAAGAGCGAGGCCGAGATGCGCGAGCTGTTCTCGTGGGCGCCCGAGGTCATCGACAACACGCTCGAGGTCGCGTCCAAGTGCAACTACGAGCTTGACTGGTCCAGCATGTACCTGCCCAAGTTCCCTGGCTTGAAAGAGGGCGAGACCTCCGAGCAGCGTTTTCGCGAGGAATGCGAGAAGGGCCTGGCCAAGCGCTACGGCGAGGACTGGAAAAACGTCGAGATCGGCGGTTGGAACGTCCTTGACCGCCTGGACCACGAGTACAACATCATCTGCACCAAGGGCTTTGCCGATTACTTCTTGATCGTGCAGGAGTACGTGCAGTGGGCAAAGAAAAACGGCATTGGCGTGGGCCCTGGCCGTGGTTCGGCGGCGGGCGCCCTGGTTGCCTATGCCATGGACATCACGACCTTCGACCCGCTGTCCAACGGCCTCATGTTCGAGCGATTCCTCTCGCCCCAGCGTTCCGAGATGCCCGATATCGATATGGACTTCGACGATGAGCGGCGCCTGGAGGTCGTGCAGCACGTGCGCGAGCTCTACGGCCCCGAGCGCGTCTGCCACGTCATCACCTACTCCACGATCAAGGCCAAGCAGGCCATCAACGACGCCTGCCGCGTCCTGGGATTTCCCGTGTGGCAGGGCCAGAAGCTCTCGAAGATGATCACCAACGACCCCAAGGCCAAGCTCAAGTTCGTGCTTAACAAGACCGAGGGCAAAGAGGACATGTACTCGGGCGACTTTGCCGAAGCCTACGCAAAGAACCCCGACGACCACCGCATCATCGAGGCGGCGCTTTCCATCGAGGGCCTGCACCGCGGCGAGGGCGTCCACGCCTGCGCCGTCCTGATCGCGCCCACGCCCGTCAACGACCACGTTCCCACCAAGGTCGACACCAAGGGCGGCGTCGAGATCACCCAGTACGAGGGCCACTCGGTGGCCGACATGGGCCTGCTTAAGATGGACTTCCTGGGCCTTCGAACCCTGACGGTTATCTCGAAGGCCCTGGCCAATATCCGCGCGGCCTACCCCAACGTCGAGGACATCGACAAGATGCCCGACGCGGTCAAGGCCACCATCAAGCCGGGCGCCACCTGCGTGGACATCGACGTCGATAAGATTCCCTTTGACGACCCCAAGATCTTCGAGCTCATGGGCAAGGGCCACACGGCCGGCGTCTTCCAGATCGAGTCTGCGGGCATGACGGCCACCATCAAGGGCATGCAGCCCAAGGAGTACCGCCAGGTCGTCGCACTTATCGCGCTTTACCGTCCCGGTCCTCTGGGCGCGGGCATGGTCACCAGCTACATCAACCGCATGAACGGCAAAGAAGAGGTCGCCTTCTACGACGACCGCCTGTCTGACATCCTGGACGAGACCTACGGCACCATGGTCTACCAGGAGCAGGTCATGCAGATCTCGATGAAGATGTCGAACTTCACGCCTGGTGAGTCGGACTCCCGCATCCGTAAGCCGGTGGCTAAGAAGAAGATCAAGATGCTCACCGACCAGATCTTCCACTGGGAGGGCAACGGCGCAGACGAGACGATCTACGACCACTGGATGAACGGCGCCGTCGAGAACGGCTACAAGAAGGAAGTCGCCCAGCGCATCTGGGACGACGTCCTTGAGTTCGCGTCCTACGCGTTCAACAAGTCGCACTCGGCCGGCTATGCCATTTTGGTTATGCAGACGGCCTGGTTGAAGGCCTACTTCCCCAAGGAGTACATGGCCTCGGTCTTGACGTCCTACATGGGCAAGACCGACAAGATCGTCCACTACGTCACGGCCTACCGCCGCGAGGGCGTGGCCATCTTGCCGCCAGATATCAACGAGAGCGGTCGCGACTTCACGGCAACCGCCGAGGGCGTGCGCTTTGGCTTTGCCGGCATCCGCGGCGTGGGCGAGGCCGTGGGCGAGGCCATCGTGCGCGAGCGCGAGCTGGGCGGGCCCTTTGCCAACCTGCACGACTTTGTTGACCGCATGGACTCGGGCCAGGCCAACCGCCGCGTGGTCGAGGCCCTGATCTGCTCGGGCGCCTTTGACTCAACGGGCTACCCGCGCATGCAGCTCATGGGCTTTGTCGACAAGACCAGCCCCGACAACATCATCGACGCGGCCACCAAGAAGCAAAAGGTGCGCGCGACCGGCCAGGTCTCGATGTTCGACATGTTTGCCGACGTCGAGGGCGCGGGCTTCGAAGAGACCGTGCCGCCCCCCAACGGCCAGGAGTGGGAGCGCACCATCAAGTTGGCCCGCGAGCACGAGGTCTTGGGCCTCTATGTCTCTGACCACCCGCTGCGCCCCTACGAGTACGCCCTTAACGAGGCGCGCGACTACTCGCTGGGCGACATCGAGGTCTCCGAGGAGGTCGTGCTTCCCGGTGGCGGCGTCACCGAGCAGTACAAGGTGCCCGAGGACAAGGTCCTGCGCTTTGCGGGCATGGTCTCGGCCATCCAGAAGAAGACCACCAAGAGCGGCGAGCCTATGGCCATCGTCACGCTTGAGGACATGGAAGGCGAGGTCACGCTGGTGATCTTCCCCAAGTCCTACAAGAAGTACGAGTCGGTTTTGGCCGGCGAGGTCGACCCCGAGACGGGCGAGAGCTCGGGCGACGTCTTCATCAAGGTCACGGGCAAGCTCGAGCGAAGCGACCGCGGCAACCAGGTCAAGGTCATGGAGCTGGAGCCTTTGGTCCTAAACGAGAAGAACAACCGCCCGCGCGTGCTTGAGATCAACATCACGGCCGATACCCTCACGCGCTCGCGCATGAACGATCTCTCGGGCGTCATGGGCCGCTACCCGGGCCTTGACCTGGTTGAGCTTCGCGTCGAGGCGGCCTCGGGCGACATCATGCGCATGGAGCTGCCGCTGAAGGTGGACACCAAGAACATGGTTCTTCTCGCCGAGGTGACCGACATCGTGGGTCGCCAGGGGCACGTCGAGGTAGCGTAAATGTTGGGCGCCGCACGTGGCATGCGTGCGGCGCCGGTTAAATAAAGTGCAGGTAGAAACGTAGGTAGGAAGGATTGCCATGAAGCTTGCTATTGCGCAGATGACGTCTGACGCGGGCGACCTCTTAAACATCAAGGCTCGCGTCTTGGAGTTCGCGCGCCAGGCGAGCGAGCAGGAAGCGCGGCTGGTCATCTTTCCCCTGTGCACGGTGAGCGGCACGGGCCTGGTGAGCGCGGGCGACGGCGAGCCTTACGCCAACGACCTCGCCTGCGTCTTGAGCGAGCTTGCCGAGGAGCTGCCGCTGCCGGTTCTTCTCCCCATCGTGGTTGCCCAAGACGACGTGCCCTACCTTGACGCCGCGCTTATCAAAGACGGAGCGATCGCCTCGGTTCGCCTGGCGGGCGGCAACGGCGAGAAGGGCATCGACCTGTCGCTTCTTCACTCCAGCGAGGTTCCCGTCATCGACTTCGAGGGCCAAAAGATGGCCATCGCCTTTACCTACGAGGACATCAACAACCTCATCGACAACGAGGTCGAGACAGACATCGTCGTGTACCTTTCGGCGTACGGCTTTTCGATGGACGACCCCGGTACGTCGATGGCCTGCTCGCTTGAGAAATCGGGCTTTGTCGAGGATGCGGCCGAGCTTGACGCCTGGTTTGTGGGCGTGGGGTCTGTGGGCTGCTATAACCTGCAGGTCTTCTGCGGCTCGAGCTTTGTCTTGACCCCGTGGAAAGAGCTTGCGGCACAGGCGCCCGCCTTCGAGGAGGCTCTTCTCGTCTGCGACGTGGATACTGGCTCGGAGGGGCCGCTGGCCGCGCCGCAGCACTTCCAGGTCACCGACAAGCCCCTGGTTGCCTGGGAGGCCCTGACCTTTGGCCTGTCTCACCTGGTGCGCCAGTTGGGGGCCACAGGCGTGGCGCTTTATGTCAACCAGAGCCTGGAATCGCAGATCCTGGCGGCCGCGGCGACCGACGCCTTGGGCCCCACGCGTGTGACGGCCTTCCTGCCCGCCGAAGAGCAGAAAAACACTGCCGACACGCCCATGACCTTGGTTTCCAACCTGCGCCTTAATTGCTCGTTTGTCGAGACGGCGAACGGCTTAGATCCCGCCGCTTTTCATGCGGCGTGGCTTTCGCAGGTCGCGACCTACGCAGACAAAAACGGCCTTTTGGCGCTGTCTTGCCTGGACAAGACGATGCTGTCTGTCGTGGGCGCACGCACGCTTGAGTCGGGCTTTGTCATGCCGCTGGCAGACATCTACAAGAGCGACCTTTTGATCTTGGGCCACTTTAGGAACACCATCTCGCCCGTGATTCCCTACGCCTCGCGCAACGCCTGGCGCCTGCCGTACATCGAGGGCTTGGACCAGTGCGCCTCGACCGACGAGGCATGCCTTGAGTATCTTGACTCGGTTATCAGGGGCTTTGTCGAGTACCGCCGCCCCTTGAACACCATCGCAGACCAGTACGGCCACCCCCAGGTCGTAAAGACCATCATCGACCGGGTGAGAAGAAACCTCACCCTCATGCGCGGCAGACCCGTGTGCCTGCCTATGTCCTCGCGCTCGTTGAGCGAGGCAAGGGGACCGGTGGGCAACGTGTGGCAAGACGTCGTGCGCGAGAAGGAAGAGGAACTGGATATCGAGGAGGCCATCGAGGCCCTGCGAGAGATGCTCATTGAGAAGGGCGGCGAGCTTGACGTCGAGGGCATGAGCACCGCGGCTGCTCAAGGCACCGCAGACCCCGAGCAGGTCCAAAAGGACCTCCAAGAGATCTTGGGCTATATCAAGGACTTTGCCCTGGGCCAGGAGATGGACGCCCAAGACGGCGAGAAGAACGAGGACGAAGGTGGCGCGGGTGCCGTCGGTGGCTCTTTCTTCGATGGGCCGTTTTCTGAGAACTAGGCAACTTCTTCTTTTGCGCGGCAAACACTTGTGCTATCTTACTTAGAACGAACGTTCTAAGTTGGGCAAGGAGGTTGCTTTGGTGATTTTGGGGGTCGATCCCGGCTTGGCACACACCGGCTGGGGCATCGTCGAGACCCGCGGGGCAACCTGCCGCGCCCGCGCCTACGGCTGCGTGGCAACCGGTGCCAAAGAGCCCATCGCGCAGCGCCTGGGCAAGATCTATGACCAGCTGGTAGAGGTCATCAATAAGTACGGCCCCACTCAGCTGGCCATAGAGAACGTCTATTTTGGCGACAACACCAAAAGCGCCATCGCCACGGCCCAGGCGCGCGGCGTGGCAATCGTCGCCTGCGCAAACGCCGGGCTCGAGGTGGGCGAGTACACCCCTATGCAGATCAAGCAGGCCGTGGTGGGCACGGGTGCCGCCGATAAGCACCAGGTCATGTACATGGTAAGAAACGTGCTTGCCCTAGACCACGAGCCCCACCCAGATCACGCGGCCGATGCCTTGGCCGCCGCGGTCTGCCACGCAAATCTCCAAAGGACGCTGTCCTTGGGTAAATCGAGGAGCGCAGTACTGTGATTGTCCAGCTAACCGGAACATTGCTCGAGGTAAACCCTACGTCTATCGTCTTGGACGTGGGGGGTGTCGCCTACGAGCTGGGCGTCTCGGCAAACACCATTGCGGCTCTACCCGCGCAGGGTGAGGCCGGGGTCACCGTCCTTACGCGCCTCATCGTGCGCGAGGACGCCATGGACCTCTTTGCTTTTGCCTCCAAGACCGAGCGCGCCCTGTTCGACCAACTGCGCGCCATCTCGGGCGTGGGGCCCAAGCTCGCGCTGGCGGTGCTTTCTACCTTCACGCCCGAGCAGCTGGCACATATCGTGCAGGCGCAGGATTCCTCGCGCATGGCGCAGGTCCCGGGCGTGGGGCAAAAGAAGGCGAGCCGCCTTTTGATGGAGCTCTCGGACGTTTTCTCTAAGAACGCCGAGCTTAAACGACTGGTGGGCCTGGGCACGGCCGAGTCTGCGCGTCTGGCCGTTACCGGGGGTGCCGCTAGCGCATCGTCTGTCGAGGCCGACGCCACCGAGGCCCTTCTCGCCATGGGATTCACCCCGCAAGAGGCAGATCTTGCTCTGGACGGGCACCAAGGGGCCGGCGCGGCTACAATCGAGAGCGTCGTTGCGTACGCCTTGCGCCGCCTGGGGAGTGGTAGATGATGTGGGAAGCCGCCGAGAAGGACCTCTTTGCAGATGCCAGCGGCCCTGCGGGGGCCGGTTTTGCGCCGCGTAAGGCGCAGGTGCCGCCGCGCGACGTCTCGGGCGAGCTTACCGGAGAAGACCTTGACCAGGACCGCACGCTGCGCCCAAAGAGCCTGGACGAGTACTGCGGCCAGGTGCGCGTTCGCGAGAACCTGCGCGTCTTGATTCAGGCCGCCAAAGAGCGCCACGAGCCTTTGGACCACGTGATCTTCTCGGGCCCTCCGGGTCTGGGCAAGACGACCCTTGCGGGCATCGTCGCCAACGAGATGGGCTCTAAGCTCCACACCACGTCTGGCCCTGCCATCGAGCGAGCGGGCGATTTGGCTGCCATCCTTACCAACCTGGAGGAAGGCGACATCTTGTTTGTGGACGAGATTCACCGTCTTAACCACCAGATCGAGGAGGTTCTTTATC
The DNA here is from genome assembly GCA_963630635.1 of Paludibacteraceae bacterium. Taxonomy (GTDB): domain Bacteria; phylum Actinomycetota; class Coriobacteriia; order Coriobacteriales; family Atopobiaceae; genus Paratractidigestivibacter. The sequence continues at coordinate 15,733 of CAVGOA010000002.1, read as the reverse complement.
CTGCGATGGAGGACTTCTTCTTGGACATCGTCATTGGCAAGGGGCCGGCCGCCCGCTCCATCAGGATCGACGTGCCGCGCTTCACGCTGGTGGGCGCCACCACCCGCACCGGCCTTTTGACCGGGCCTTTGCGCGACCGCTTTGGCATTAGCTACCGCTTGGACTACTACACGCCCACCGAGCTTGCCGTCATCGTCAAGCGCAGCGCCGCGATTCTGGGCGTGGCCATCGACGAGCAGGGCGCGGCCGAGATCGCCTCGCGCTCGCGCGGCACGCCGCGCTTGGCCAACCGCCTGCTCAAGCGCGTGCGCGACTACGCTCAGGTCAAGGCTGCCGGCTCCATCACCTGGGAGGTTGCCGCCGAGGCCCTGGAGTTCTTTGAGATCGACGCCATGGGCTTGGATACCATGGACACCAAGATCTTGAATGCCCTGTGCCGTACCTTCCGCGGCCGTCCCGTGGGCCTTACCACCGTGGCCTCTGCCGTGGCCGAGGACCCCTCGACCTTAGAGGACGTCTACGAGCCCTATCTGTTGCAGTGCGGCCTTATCGTGCGCACCCCGCAGGGAAGGCAAGCCACACCTTTGGCCTTCAACCACCTGGGCCTTGAGCTGCCGAGTAAATAAAACGCAGGCAGAGCGCGTGCCCTACCTGCCAAGAAGAAAGAAGTGACCTTATGCTTCAGCGTGACTACATTCTAGAGATCGTCGCCGATTTCACCGAGTCGGTGGCACGTGCCTTCAAGCTGGCTGTTCAGAAGAAAGACCCGACCGCCTGCACCGATATCGAGCAGCAGATCGGCGAGCTTCTCGACCTTGACCACAAGACGGCCCTTGCCTTGGCGCCCGACTCGCTGGTCACCATGATGGTGCTCTCGGGCATGGGCGACTCGGTGGCCTCTTACGTGTGCTGGTCGCTCGAGCGCCTCTCTAAGGTGTACGAGGGCATGGGCAACGAGGATTTGGCCGGCGCCCGCCACTTGCAGGCCCAGGCTGTGGCCGAGTCTTTCAACTGCGACGTGGCAGACGTCCCCGCCGAGCTTGCGGGCGTCGAGTCCGAGCTTTTCTCGGCAGGGGAGTAGAGCCAAGCGGCGGGGCCGGCGCGGGATTGCCGCCGGCCCCGGCCCGCTAGGCGTCAGGCTCGCTTTCCAACGAGCGCAGCACGGCACTTTCCACGTCGTCGCTGGTGAGAAGACGCAGGAAGTGCAGACAGCTCTTGCCCACCCAAAAGATCTCTTCGTCGATGCCTGCTATGGCGGTCTCGCGCAGGACCTCGATGACGTCGTCGCAGGGAGCCATGGGGATGCCTTGCTCGGCTAAGGTCTCGTGGACGTGTTCTTGCGAGAGCTCCTCGCCAAGGCCCGGGGCATTTGACCCCAGCAGATTGGCGACCTTGGTCCCAACCTGCAAGATCTGCGAGGGGATCCACTTGGTGGACATCTGGTAGCAAGCCTGCGCCACGCGCATGCGCCCCTGCTGCCACTGGTTCATGGCAAGGCGGATGTAGCCCACGCCCAGTGTCTCGGGGTCGTGGCCCATAGAGATAAGGCGGCACAGCTCGCCGTCCGAGGCGCTCATGTCGCCAAAGGCAGACAGCAGCTGCGAGAGCTGTAGGCTTGCCGGCAAGGACAGCGGCGCCAGTCGGGCGGCTCGACGGGCGTGCTCGAGGCTCTCGTCCTTCTTCCTGCAGGCCAGGGCCGCGGTTGCCAGCACCAGATGCGCCTCGAAGTAGGCGTCGGGCACCAGGCGCACCTCGACCCCGGTGGGGGCAACCATGCGGTTCCACAGCGCGCGGTCGGCGTAGCGGTCAAAGTGGCGCCAGTACACCCCCGCGCCGTCCTGGTACACCCCCGCGTCGTCATAGGGCTTCAGCGCCTCTCGCAGCGTCTCGCAGGCTTCTTCGTTCTTACCGTTGGCCAACAGCGAGTCGGCGCGGCGTACCGCGCGGTCAATCTCGCCCCCCGTAAGCAGGGCGTCGTTGATCTGCTCGGCGTCGTCTTCAACATTGCCCTCAAGCAAGCCCTGGATGGTGCGGTTTATCGCCTCGACGCTGTAGGGGTCCTGCGCTTGTCCGCGCAGCTCCAAGAGCCAGTGCACGTTGTTTTGCGTCGACGAGTCAAAGTGGCAAAGCCCCTGCTTGGCAAGTTCCTTAAGCTCGCATGCCTGGTCACAGCTCAAATCGGCCACTCGCTGCACGCCAAGCCCGGCGGCCGCGCGCGTGGAGAGGCGCGCCTCGCTCGTCTCGATAGGGGCGTATCTTTGGGGCGGGCAAAACAGCTGCGAGTTTATGGAGAAGCCCTGTTTGACGGGTTGCAACTGTCCGCCCGTAAAGTCAAACGCGGCCCCAACCTGCCGCAGGAACTCCACCGGATCGAAGTTGCCCAGGTTGAGCTGGGCCACGTCGGGCCGTGTGACCTTGGCCGAGCACAGGCACGAGAAGCCCTTTGGCGTGTCGCTCACGCAGGCCACCCAGATCTCTTCCAGCGCCGGGCAGCGCATAAGGGCATGCGCCGCCGCCAGCACAACGATGCGCAGGTTGTAGTCGCAGGCCGCAGCCCCCTTAGTGTCGGCCGTTGCGGGAACAACGCCCAGGTCGGCCGACCAAAACTCCGCCGGCATCAGGCGTGGCTCGATGTAGTCGACCTCGATCGCGGCCGCGCCTGCGGCCACGTTGACCCTTAAGTTGTAGGCAAGCCTCCACGGCGTTCTAAACGATTCCATGCCCTCGCAGATGGCATAGCGCACGTCCCACTCGCCGCCGTGCTTGGGGTACGTCTCGCCAGACTCCGCCAGGGGATAGCCCTGGCCTGCCTGCGCGGCCACCGAGGCACAGACGCTCGCCTCAAAGCGCACCAGCTCTTCTGCCGGTACCTCGTTCACGTCGCTTGCCCACCCCTGGGCCAAAAGAGCGAAGTTAAGCGCGCTCTCGATGCCAACAAGGCGCAGGCTGGCAAGGTAGGTGAGCTCGCCCTCGCGGCAGCGAATATAGAAGAGGCCCGAGGTCTTGGGGCGCACGACGCTGATCTTTGGCAGCTCGGTGTCGGTCTCAAAAAGCCCCGCCTCACGCACGCGGCGCGCGAACCAGCCAGCGTAGGCAGAAGGCGCCTCGGCAGCCTCGATGTCGCGCACCATCGCGCGCAGGTGCGCGGCGGGGTCGTTGGACGCGATCAGCCCGCGGCCAAAGCGCACGATGTCCAGCGCGTGCCCGTCAAAGCCCACGGGCTTCTCGCCGTCTGGGCCTTGCGGGTCCTTAAGACTGTCCATAAGGCTCGAGATGATGTTGTCCAGGCCGTCGTCTTGCGGGTTGGGGTTGCGCTCAGCGTCGTCTGCCATGCTTTCCTACTTGTCCTCTTCTGCTTTCTTCTTGGCCAGCTTTTGGGCCACCTTCTGCTCGACGCCGTCCAAAAGCGAGCTCTTGGACGAGATGCGGCGGATAAACAGGCCGCTGCGCAGCTTGGGCTCGAACCAGGTGGACTTGGGCGGCATGAGCTTGCCGGCATCTGCCACGGCCATCATCTCGCCCACCGAGGTGGCGCACAGGGTAAAGGCGACGCCCGTCTGGCCAGCGGCCTCTTCAAGCTCGTCCAGGCCAACGTTTCCGCCAACGAACTTGACGCGCGGGTCCTGGCGCGGGTCGTCGATGCCCAGGATGGGGCCCAAGACCTTGTCCTGAAGCACGCTCACGTCCAGGCGCGCGACCACGTCGGCGTCCTCGTTGGCAGTGGCAGGCGAGAAGGTCCTCCACTTGCCAAAGGCAAAGAAGCCAAACTGGCCGTGCTCGGCCGGTGCAACGCCCGCCTCCTGCGGCTCGCCCACGGTGAATCCGGCGGCCTCAAGGGCCTCTACCAGGCTCTTCTCGTCCAGGCCGTTGGTGTCCTTGATCACGCGGTAGTAGGGAAGGACGGTGAGCTGGCTTTGCGGGAACATGACGCACATGAGGTAGTTGTAGGCCTCACGCCCGTCGCAGTCGTTGTCGGCGCTACGCATCTCCTGGCACACGCGCGCGGCCGAGGCGGCGCGGTGGTGGCCGTCGGCGATGTAGGCCTTGGGAACCAGCTCGAGCATCATGCGGAAGGCCTCGACCGCGGCCGGGCGGCCCACGCGCCACACCGTTTGGCGAACGCCCTGCTCATCGGTGAAGTCGTAGGCGGGCTGGGCTCCCTTTGCGGCCTCTACCAGGGCCTCCAAAGTGGGGTTGTCGCGGTACGCAAGAAAGATGGGGCCCGTCTGGCAGCCCGTCGCGCGAATGTGGCGCACACGGTCCTCTTCTTTGTCGCGACGTGTGTTCTCATGGCGGGCAATGACGCCGTTGGCGTAGTCGTCGATGCTGCAGGCTGCCACGATGCCGGTCTGCGAGCGGCCGTCCTGCTCAAGGCGGTACAGGTAGTAGCAGCGCGAGCCGTCGCGCAGCAGGGTCTTGTCCTCAACGCGCTCGTGCAAAAGCTCGGCCGCCTTGGCATAGACGTCGTCTGCGTACATGTCGTGATCAGGCGAGAAGGCCGTCTCGGGGCGGTCGATCGCCAAAAAGCTCTTGGGGTGTGCGGCCACGTACTCGGCCGCCTGCGCGCGGTCAAAGACGTCGTAGGGCAGGCTGGCAAAGGTCTGGGCGTCCTCGGGCGTGCGGGGACGGTAACAGGTAAAGGGTTCTGCGTGCATGCAAGCTCCTTGTCATAGGGTCCCACCATGATACGCCGCCGATGTTGCGGGGCAATGACGGGCGGCCCCAAAACCCGGGCGAGCGGCGCTGTCGCATGGTATTCTCGATGGCGAGAAAACCTTATGGAAAGGAAGAGCCACATGGCGCTTACCGGCGTTGACGTTACCAACAAGAAGCTGGTCATCTTTGACTTTGACGGCACCCTGGCAGATTCGATGCCGGGCATCATCCGCACGGCGCGCCACGTCATGCATGAGCACGGCTGGACAGATGAGGAGCTTGGCGACATGCGCCGCATCGTGGGCCCGCCCTTCCCGCAGGCGTTTAGCCTGGTCTACGGCGTTAGTGCCGAGGAAGCCGCCTCTATCACCGAGGACTACCGCGCCATCTATAAGAACCTCGACCGCGACGGCTGGCCCCTTTTCGACGGCATGGAAGAGCTGCTGCGCGACCTTAAGGCCGCCGGCTGCCTTTTGGCCACCGCCTCGTCCAAGCGCGACTTCCTTCTCGAGCGCGGCCTTAAGACCAACGAGGTCTACGACCTCTTTGACTTCCCGGCCGCCAAGCGCAGCGACGACGGAGAGACCAAGGCCCAGATCATCGACCGCGTGATGGGGCTTGCCGGCGTGGGCACCTCCGACGCCGTGATGGTGGGCGACCGCCGCTTTGACTGCGAGGCCGCGAGCGAGGCCGGCATTCCCTGCGTGGGCACGCTTTACGGCAACACCTGTCAAGAGGACGAGCTGGTCAACGCCGGCTGCTGTGCCATTGCCCGCACGGTCGACGAGCTGCGCGCCCTCCTTTTGGGGTAACACCCGCGCCGCCGGGCGATTGCGTGAATCGGCGGCGCCTCTTAGGGGTACAGTTGACGCATGGTCAAAAAGGCGAGAGACGCTCGCCTGCGAAAGGAGAAAACCATGGCTGGTTTTGACATTGCTAACGGTTTGAACAAGGCTTTTCTCGCCAGCGTGGGCGCTGTTGCCGCCACCGCCGAGAAGTCCCAGCAGGTGATCGACGACTTTGTCAAGAAAGGCGAGCTCACCGTCCAGCAGGGCAAGGACTTGAACGCCGAGCTTACCCGCAAGGTCAAAGAGACCTTTGACACCACCGTCACCAGCGCTTCTGACGCGGCTCTGCGTGCCAAGCTCGAGGTCATGACCCCCGAGGAGCGTGCCGCCTATGCCGCCAAGGTCGCCGAGGTCGCGGCCCAGATCGAGGCCGACAAGGTCAAGGTCGAGGTCGAGGGCGAATCCGAGCCCGTCACCGACGACGCCGAGGCCGTCGAGGCCGATCAAACCGAGTAATACCTTTTAGCTAAGCGGACGGCAGCGTGACTTCACAAAACAACACAGAGAAGACCACCCAGCAAGGCGGCGTCGAGGAAGACCCCGACGCCGCCAAGCGTCGTGAATACGACCAGATCTTAAACGCCTGGTACGACGAGGTGATGCAGGAGCTCTCGTCAAAAGACGACGACTCGGCCACCATCGGTTTGTTTGGCGGGCGGGCCTCGGGCTCTGACGCCTACGACCTGTCGCGGGTTTCTCGCCTGCGCCGTATTGGCGAGATCTTGGGCATCGTGCGCCATTACGACATCTTCCACGGCCTTACGCCGCAGAGCATGCGCCGCATGCTGGAAGAGTTGGGCCCCACCTTTGTGAAGGCCGGTCAGATCTTGTCCATGAGGTCCGAGATCCTGCCCGCCGCCTTCACGCGCGAGCTGTCCAAGCTGCGTACCAGCGTCGAGCCCATGGACCGCGAGACCGTGCTTTCTGCCCTGCGCGAAGAGTACAAGACCCCCATCGAGGACATCTTTGACGCCATCGACGACAACCCGCTGGGCTCGGCCTCGGTCGCGCAGGTGCACAAGGCGCGCCTGATTACCGGCGAGCTGGTGGCCATCAAGGTCCAGCGCCCGCACGTGCAGGAGGTCATGGCCAAGGACATCTCGATCGTGCGCTCGCTGGCACGTCGGCTGGGCAGCTTTATGGGGGCCGATCAGTTCCTTGACCTGCAAAGCGTCGTGGACGAGCTGTGGCAGTCCTTTAGAGAAGAGACCGATTTTCTTGTCGAGGCAAGAAACCTCGAGGAGTTCCGTCGCAAGAACGCCCATTGCAAGTACCTAAGCTGCCCCAAGCCCTATCCCGAGCTTTGCACCAAGCACGTGGTGGTCATGGACTACGTCGAGGGCATCGCCATCGACGACACCGTTGAGCTTGTGGCCCGTGGCTACGACCTGGGCGAAATCGGCGAGAAGCTCATGGCCAACTACACGGCCCAGATCCTGGACGACGGCTTTTTCCACGCAGACCCCCACCCGGGAAACCTGGTGGTGTCTGAGGGCAAGATCGTCTACATGGACCTGGGCATCATGGGCCGCCTCTCGGCGAGCGACCGGCGCTGCGTGGCAGACATGCTCTATGCCGTGGCGCGCTATGACTCGGCGGGCCTGGCCGACGGCCTGTTGCGTTTCTCGGTAGGGGATACCTCCGACGTCGACTACGCGCACCTGCTGGGCGATCTGGACGCCATTATCGCCAACTACGGCTCGGCCGATTTGAACGAGCTTGACCTGGGAAGCTTTGTGAACTCGCTCATCAACATGGCGCGCAAGAACGGCATCGAGCTGCCCGGCAGCGTGACGATGCTGGCCCGCGCGCTGGTGACCCTTGAGGGTGTGGTGGACAATCTTTTGCCCAACGCCTCGATGGTCGACATCATCAAGCGCCACCTGCGCGCGCACGAGTCTTACGACGAGCTGGCCAAGCGCGAGACCAAGCGCCTGGCGCGCGAGAGCCTGGCCGCCAGTCACGGCCTGCTAGAGGCCGCCAGCGAGGCCGGCCACGCGATGCACATGCTTACCCGCGGCCAGCTGCGCATGAACATCGACGTGGCCGGCACCGAGGACCCGCTGGAGGACCTGTCGCGCATCGCCAACCGCCTGACCTTGAGCGTCATTGTGGCGGGCCTGTTCATTGGCTCTTCGGTGGTCTACTACGCGCGCATCGAGCCGGTTATCTTTGGCATCCCTATCCTGGGCTTTGTTGGCTACATGCTGGCGCTTTTGCTGGGCCTTTACGTGGCCCACGACATCTTGCGCGAGACGGGCCGCCGGCACAGGCGCTAGGGTCTTCTCGCCGCCTGCGCCGTCGCGACTAAGTGAGCGTGGGGTATGATTGCTTTTATCCCTTCACACGGCGAGAAAGGCAATGCGACATGGGTGTGTTTTTGAATCCCGGGCCACAGATGCTCAGGCGCGGCCGCGCGTCAAGCGTCTACGTCGACAAAAGCATGCTTATCGCGCAGCTCAACTCTGTGATCAACACCGAGCGCCTGTATGCCTGCGTGAGCCGCCCGCGCCGCTTTGGTAAGTCGATGGCCGCCAACATGGTGAGCGCCTATTACGATCGCACGGTCGACGGCGCCGCCGAGTTCGCCGGTCTAGCCGTTGCCAGCGACCCCTCGTTTGACCGCGAGCGCAACAGCTACGACGTGCTCAAGATCAACATGCAGGATTTTTGGACCAAATCACGTCATTGTGTCGATGAAGCCCTTGCCGATCTTCAAAAGTCGGTCTTGTTCGACCTTTTGCTGGAGTACCGCGACCTGCGTTTTCGCGACGAGAACAGCCTGGTCGACGTCATGAGCGACCTCTATGCGCAGACTTCTCGCCAGTTTGTGGTCGTTATCGACGAGTGGGACTGCATCATGCGCGAGAGCTCCGATGACACGCGCGCCCAAAGAACGTACCTGGATTTCCTTCGCGGATGGCTTAAGGACAAACCGTTTCTTGCCCTGGTCTACATGACGGGCATTTTGCCTATCAAGAAGTACGGCACCCACTCGGCGCTCAACATGTTTGACGAGTACAGCATGCTGGAGCCTCTTGAGATGGCGCCTTTCATGGGCTTCACAGGCAAAGAGGTGGCCGCACTTTGTGATGAGTGGGGCCGCGATTTGGGGGAGTGCCGTGCCTGGTACGACGGCTACCGCTTGCCCGGCGCCGGTGAGGTCTATGCACCGCGCTCTGTCGTGCGCGCCATGGAGACGGGCGAGTTCTCGAGTTACTGGACCCAGACCGAGACCTTCGAGGCGCTGCGCAAGTACATCGACATGGACTTCGACGGCCTTCACGCCAAGGTGGTCGAGCTGGTGGGCGGCGGCCGCGTCCAAGTGAACACGGGCACCTACTCGAACGACATGACGACGCTTAACAGCGCAGATGACGTGCTTACACTGCTTGCGCACTTGGGCTACCTTGCCTTTGACAAGGCGGCGCGCGAGGTCTTTGTCCCCAACCGCGAGGTGGCCGGAGAGTACGCCAACGCCACGGCCGACAAGGGCTGGGGCGAGGTCGCGCGCAGCATCGCGGCATCCGAGAAGCTCCTTGACGCAGTCTTGGCAGGTGACGAGAAAACCGTGGCCGCAGGCGTCGAGCAGGCGCACGAAGACGCCGCGAGCATCATTGCCTACAACTGTGAAGAGGACCTGGCCTGCACGCTGCGGCTGGCGTTTTACAGCGCGATGCGCCGCTACCGCCTGGTGCGCGAGGCGCCCGCCGGCAAGGGCTACGCCGACCTGCTTATGGTGCCGCTTAAGAGCTCTGGCAACATCCCGGGCGTCGTGGTCGAGCTCAAGTGGGGTTCGAGCGCCCAAGAGGCCCTGGACCAGATCCGCGAGCGCGGCTACGCCAACGCGTTTCTTGGCACCTCTGGCGAGAACAACGTGGTCTTGTGCGGCATTGCCTACGACCCCAAGACCAAGCGCCACACCTGCGTGATCGAGCGCGCGTAACGGTTGCTGCCCGGGCCGCGCCGCGTGTACCTCGGCGTTGTTTTGGCTAGCTTATAATGCTTACGTTGTATTTGTGACGCACGGCATACAAGCTGGGAAGGCCGGTGGCTATAGCGATGATTACGGGAGCAACCAAGGGTAAGGTCGACGCCGTCTGGCAAAAGATGTGGGAGGGCGGCATCACCAACCCCCTCGAGGTCATCAGCCAGCTCACCTACCTCATGTTCATTCGTTCTCTTGACGAGAAGGAACTTGAGGCCGAGCGCATGGAGCAGCTCCTTGGCACCCCGCAGCCGCATATCTTTCCCGCCACCTACCACAACGCACACGGCGCTCAGATCGACGGTGCCGACCTGCGCTGGAGCCGCTTTAAGGACAAGCCCGCCGCCGAGATGTACCGCATTGTGAGCGAGTTCGTCTTTCCCTTTATCAAGGGCCTGGGCGACGGCTCGGCCTTCTCGCGCGCCATGGAGTCCGCCACCTTTGGCTTTCCCGCTGGCAAGCCGGCCCTGCTCGAGCGCGCCGTCGAGGGTGTCGAGGGGCTTCTTTCCGAGTTCGACGACCACATTGGCGACCTGGGCGACCTCTACGAGTACATGCTCTCTAAGCTCTCGACCGCGGGCACCAACGGCCAGTTCCGCACGCCGCAGCACATCCGCCGCATGATGGTGGCCATGGTGGACCCCAAACCCGGCGAGCTTATCTGCGACCCTGCCTGCGGCACGGCGGGCTTTCTCATCTCGGCCGCCGAGCACATCCGCGCTAACCACGAGTCCACGATGACGGACGCCGAGTGGTCCTGCTATGCCGGTACGGACGGCGCCACGCCGCAGTTCTCGGGCTTTGAGATGGATCAGACCATGCTGCGCATCTCGGCCATGAACCTGATGCTGCACGGCGTGGACGCGCCCGATGTGCGCTACCTGGACTCCATTTCTAAGAACAACACCGTGCGCGACCGCTACGATGTGATCTTGGCAAATCCGCCGTTCACGGGCTCGGTGGACGTGGAAGACATCGACAAGAGCCTGCGCGCCATCGTGGACTCCAAACAGACCGAGCTGCTTTTTGTCGCGCTCTTCCTTCGCATGCTCAAGCTTGGCGGCCGCTGCGCCTGCATCGTTCCCAACGGTGTGCTCTTCCGCTCAAACTCCAAGGCCTATGGGCAGCTGCGCCGCGAGCTTGTAGAGAACCAAAAGCTCGATGCCGTGATTCACATGCCCAGCGGCGTCTTTAAGCCGTACTCCGGCGTGAGCACGGCCGTGCTGGTCTTTACGCGCACCGACGCCGGCGGCACCAGCGACGTGTGGATGTACAACATGGAGGGCGACGGCTTTACCCTTGACGACAAGCGCGACGCCGACGAGAAGCACGACGACATCCCCGATATCCTTGCGCGCTGGGCGAACCTCGACGGCGAGAAGGACCGTGAGCGCACCGAGAAGAGCTTCCTCGTGCCCAAGGCCGAGATCGCCGCCAACGACTACGACTTCAGCTTCAACAAGTACACCAAGACCGAGTACGAGCGCATCGAGTACCCGCCCACCGAGGAAATCCTGGCCGACTTGGCCGACCTCAACCGC
>CAVGOA010000002.1:0-4159 GCA_963630635.1 Paludibacteraceae bacterium | reverse complement strand
GCCAACCTGCAAATCGCCCAGCTCGACCAGCTCGTCAAATCCCGCTTCGTCGAGATGTTCGGGGATCCGAAGCTCGATTGCAACAAATGGGAGAACAAGCCACTTGGCAATTTGTGCGTCACGCGTCTCGGCAAAATGCTTGATGCAAAGAAACAGACGGGGAGGAATTCCTATCCTTACCTTGCCAACACTAATGTCCAGTGGTTTCACTTCGATTTGTCTAATTTGCGGTATATGGATTTTTCCGAAGAGGACAGGGTCGAATTTGAGCTGAAGAGCGGCGATGTCTTGGTAACCGAAGGTGGTGAAATCGGGCGTTGCGCAATTTGGCGGGAAGAGCTCAAAGATTGCTACTTTCAAAAGGCCGTCCACAGGGTCCGCTGCAATCAAGAGGTTCTCTTGCCGGATTACTTTGTCTGGTGTTTCAAGATGAAAGCAGAGCTCGGCCTATTTGAGCCGTATGTTTCAAAGTCGACGATCGCTCACCTAACCGGCAAGAAAATCAAGCAGGTTCCAATTCCCCTTCCTCCGCTAGCCCTCCAGCAAGAATTCGCCGCCTTTGTCGCTCAGGTCGACAAGACCCGCGCCATCGCGTGGCAGCAGGTCGACAAGCTCCAAACCCTCTACGACAGCCTCGCCCAGGACTACTTTGCCTAAAGACTAAGGACCCACCATGAACTTCGACTTCCTCAAAGAACAAGGCGATTATTACGCGCTCTTCGCGGATGCCTGTATAGAGGCCGAGAAAGTCTACGCATCGGCTCCGGCCATGTGCGCCGTTGGCTGCCGCAAGGCGCTTGAGCTGGCTGTCAAGTGGGTCTACGCCGCCGATTCATCGGTAAGCATGCCCTACAAAGACAACCTGGCGTCGCTCTTGCACGAGCGCTCCTTTATCGACTGCGTGGGCGACGAGCGCATCTGGCGGCCGCTCTTTGCCATCAACAAGCTGGGCAATCTCTCGGTCCATACCCAGATGAGGGTCACGCACGCCGATGCCATCTTGTCTTTAAGGGCCTTGTTCAACTTTGTCGATTGGATTGATTACTGCTACGGGCCCGCCTATACCGCGCGCCGCTTTGACGAGGCCAAGATTCCCGCCAAGGGCGTGCCTATCACCAAAGAGCAGGTTGCGGCCATCAAGGCCCAAGGCGCTCTTGTAAACAAGCAAAAGAGCGAGATCGAAGAGCTCGAGGCCAAGCTCCGCGCCATGACCGCCGAGCTTGCCGCCGCCCGCGCCGCCAACGAGGGCACGCGCGACTTTAGCCCAGAAGAAATCTCGGAATTCGAGACGCGCAAGCGCTATATCGACTGGGACCTTGAGCTTGCCGGATGGAACATTGGCAGCGACGTGCTTGAAGAGCGCGAGGTTCACGGCATGCCCACGGCTTCTGGCAGCCATAGCGGCACCGGATACATCGACTACCTGCTTATGGGCAAAGACGGCAAGCCGCTTGCCGTGCTGGAGGCCAAGCGCACCAGCTTAGATGCCCAGAAGGGCCTGCAGCAGGCGCGTCTCTATGCCGAGTGCCTGCGCGCCGAGTTTGGGTATCTCCCCTTGGTCTTTCTCTCCAACGGCTTCGATACCTTCTTTGTTGACGACCAAAACGCGCCCATGCGCAAGGTCAGCGGCATCTTCTCGCGCGATGACCTGCAGCGCATCATGAACCGCAGGGGCGCCTGCGCCCCACTTGCCTCTGTGCCCGTCGACACCAATATTGCCGGCGGCGGCGCCAACCGTTATTACCAGCTCGAGGCCATCAAGCGCGCCTGCGTAAACTTTGACGAGGGGCACCGGCGCGGTCTGCTTGTCATGGCAACGGGTACCGGCAAGACGCGTGTCTCGGCTGGTCTTACCGATGTGCTCATGCGCGGCGGGCGCGTCAAGAACGTACTGTTTTTGGCCGACCGCGTGGCGCTCGTTAGCCAAGCGGCCCGCGCTTACCAAAACTATCTGCCCGACGCCTCGCGCTGCAACCTTTGCAGCAACAAGGACGAGCGCGACGCGCGTATTGTCTTCTCGACCTATCCCACGATTCTCAACGCCATCGACAGCGTGCGCAACGACGATGGCGTGCGCATGTACACACCCGCGCACTTTGACCTGATCATCGTGGACGAGGCGCACCGCTCTATCTTTAAGAAGTACCAGGCGATCTTTGATTACTTTGACGCGCTGGTCATAGGCCTTACGGCCACGCCCGCCAACGAGGTCGACCGCAACACCTACGACTTCTTTGAGGTCGAGCGCGGCGTTCCCACCTATGTCTACGAGTACAAGACGGCAACCGAGCGCGACCACGTTCTTGTGCCGTTTCTTGGTATCCAGACGCATACGAGTTTTATGGACGAGGGCATCACCTATGACGACCTCTCGCAAGAGGACAAGCGGGCCCTTGAGGAAGACTTTGAGGAAACCGGCCAGGATGTGCCCGACTACATTGCAAACACCCAGATAAACAACTGGGTGTTTAACCAAGACACCGTCGACAACGTGCTTGAGACCCTTATGGAGAAGGGTATTCGCGTCAACGGTGGCCAGGACCTGGGCAAAACGATCATCTTCGCCCAAAACCAAAAGCACGCCCGCTATATTGTCGAGCGCTTTGGCAAGCTCTATCCAAAGCTTCCCGGCAACTACATTAAGACGGTGCTGCATTCCGACGATTACTCGCACACCGTCATCGACGAGTTCGAGCTAAAGCACCTGCCTGTGATCACTGTCTCGGTAGACATGATGGATACCGGCATTGATGTGCCGCAGATCGTGAACCTGGTGTTCTTTAAGAAGGTGCGCTCTAAGATCAAGTTCTGGCAGATGATCGGCCGCGGCACCCGGTTGTGCCAGGGCCTTGGGGTCAACGACCCCTTGGACGGCTACCACCAAGACAAGCAACGTTTCTTCATTTTTGATTGGTGCCGCAATTTCGAGTTCTTTAGCGATAACGCGAATGCTGTTGAGGGTAGGGTAGGGGCTTCGCTTTCCGAGACGGTCTTTGTGCGCCAGGCAACGCTTGCGAAGCATCTTCAGCAGGCCGCGTTTGCTAACGACGAGCACCAGTCGCTGCGGGGCGACCTTACGTCCGCGCTGCGCCAGCAGGTTGTCGACCTTAACGAAGAGCTGGTCTCGGTGCGTCTTCGTCGTCAAGCGGTGGAGAAGTTCAAGCAAGAGGCCGCCTACGTTTGCCTTAGCGACGCCGACTTGGGCATGCTTATTGCCGAGGTTGCCCCGCTTGTGCGAAACGACGAGCCTGACGTTGACGCGCTGCGCTTTGATGCGTTTATGTACGGGTTCATGTGCGCGATTTGCGAGGGGTGTCGGGCGACCAACCACGCCAATAAGCTTGTGGGCATTGCGACGGCGCTGCAAAGGTGCACGACAATCCCGCAGGTAAAAGAGAAGCTGGACGTGCTGCAGGCGATCACCGCCGAGGGCTTTTTGGACGGGGTCTCGGTTTTGCGGCTTGAGAAGATTCGTGCTGCGCTGCGCGGGCTTCTCCGCTTCTTGCAAGGGGACGGCGGGCACAGAACTGTAGTGACGCATCTTGCCGACCCGGTCACCGAGGTCACTTACGGTGCCGAGGTAAGCCCCGGCGAGGACTTCTCGGATTATCGGCTTAAGGTCGAGCGCTGGGTGCGCGACCATGCTAACGAGACGGTTGTCTATAAGCTGCGCCACAACCAGGCCATGAGCGCGTACGAGTTCAAGGAGCTCGAGCGCATATTTACGCAAGAGCTTGGCAACGTGAAGGACTATGAGCGCGCTTACGGAGACACGCCGTTTGGCCTGCTTGTTCGCAAGCTGATCAAGCTCGATCGCACGGCGGCAAACGAGGCTTTTGCCGAGTTCATCAACGGGCAGGCGCTCAACGACCGCCAGATTTCCTTTGTTCGCAAGGTTGTCGACTACGTCGTGGAAAACGGCTACATGGAGGCCTGGGTGCTTACCAAGCCGCCCTTTGACCGACCGAGCTCGTTTAGCCGGACGTTCAACACTCAGCAGCAGATGAGCTTGGTCGCCGCCATCAACAAGATTAAGCGCAACGCCGAGGCGCCGGCGGCGTAGCTGGGGGCTTTTGCGGGTCCTTCTCGCCGGCCGGGCAAAGCGACGGTTGTGGGAAGATGGCGGCGGAGGTTTTGGCGGTTGTGGGAAGATCCATGG
>CAVGOA010000001.1:111038-133556 GCA_963630635.1 Paludibacteraceae bacterium | reverse complement strand
GGTGCGGATTTGCCACAGAGAACGGCTGATTTTAAGGGAGGGGCTAGCGGCGCGGCTCGAAGAGCATCTCGCTGGTGATGTCGGCAACGCTGGCGGCGCCGCACATCTCCATGGTGTCGGCAAGCTCACGCTGCAACTGGGTTAGATAGTCGGTAACGCCCTTCTCGCCGGCGCCAAAGGCCGCGACAACGAAGGGGCGGCACATAAGGACGGCCTTAGCTCCCAGCGCAAGGGCGCGAAAGACGTCAAGGCCGCTACGAATACCGCCATCTACCAGGACCTCGATCTGGTCACCCACGGCAGCGGCGATTCCGGGCAAGACGTCGGCCGTCGCGGGCACGCCGTCAAGGACGCGGCCACCGTGGTTAGAGACCACGATCGCTTTGGCGCCGGCGCGTGCTGCAAGCTCGGCCGCGCGCGGGGTCATAACGCCCTTCAGGACAAACGGAATCCCCTGCTCGCGGCAAGCACTCGCGACCTCCGCGACCTGACCCTCGTCCTTGGCGCCTGCAGGTGGGTTCTGACCCTTAAGAAATGGCAGGCCGGCAGCGTCGATGTCCATGGCGACCGCGGCGGGGCGTGCGGCAAGCGCCTGGGCAAGCTTGGCTTCGAGGGTCTTCTCGTCCCAGGGCTTCACCGTGACCACACCGGCGCCGCCAAGACCGGCAATAACCTCGCAGGACTTTTTCATGATCTGCGGGTCAAGGCCGTCGCCGGTCCAGGCAAGCGTCCCAAAGCCGTTTGCAGCCTCAAGAATGCAACCGTTGTACGAAACCGTGTCGTACTTCTGGCCATAGTGTCGCTGGACGTCGCCCACGGGACCAATCATGACGGGCAGCGCCAAATCACGACCAAGCACGTTGACGCCGGTCGAGGCCTCAAAGTACGGGTGCAGCGTGTCCATGTTGAGAAGCACGCGCTGCCAGGCCTCGTGGTTTCGCATGGCCACGGTGCCCGAACCCTTGGCGCCCGGCCCCGGAATCTGGCCGCGGCAACCGCGCCCGTCGCAAACAGGGCACGCCTTGCAGTACGGCCCGATGTTTCCCCTGGCAGATGCTGCCAGCTCGCTGTAGTTCATGTCTTCTCCCCTCAAAAGAAGTGCCCCGATCTCTCGGGGCACCAGCATAGCAATTGCGTTTTTCAAGCGCATGAAGCGCCGAGAAAACCCTACGCGCGCGCAGGCACGATCTTCTCACTCAGCCAAGACGCGAGCTCGTCCAGCGCCACGTCAAAGCGCTCACCGGTGGCGCGGACCTTGACCTCGGCCTGGCCGTTTGCCACGCCGCGCTTGCCCAAGATGACCTGGTAAGGCAGGCCAATGAGGTCGGCGTCGGCAAACTTCACGCCCGGGCGCTCCTTGCGGTCGTCCAAAACAACCTCGAGGTCGGCGGCGGCAAGCTCCTCGGTCACCTTTTGGGCCACGGGCCACACCACGTCGTCGCCCACGTTCATGGCGATGACCTCGACCTCGTAAGGGGCGACGCATACGGGCCAGCAGATGCCGTTCTCGTCGTTGTGCTGCTCGACGATGGCGCTCACCATGCGAGAGACGCCGATGCCGTAGCAACCCATGAGGAAGGGCTTCTCGCGGCCGTCCTCGTCCATGAACGTGGCGCCCATCGACTCGGAGTACTTGGTGCCTAGTTGGAAGACCTGGGAGATCTCGATGCCACGAGCGGTGTGGAGGGCGCAGCCGCACTTGGGGCAGGGGTCGCCCTCGCGCACGGTGATGAGGTCGGCCCACTCGTCGGCAACGAAGTCACGGCCGGGCTCGATGCCGGTGAAGTGGAAGCCGTCGACGTTGGCGCCGCAGGCCCAGCTGTGGACGTCCTTCAAAGACTCGTCGCACACAATACGGATGCCCTGGGGCAGGTTAACGGGGCCGATGGAACCCTTGGGCAGGCCAAAGCCGTCAAGCTCCTCGTCGGTCATCATGCGGTATCCCAGGCCAAAAGCGTGCTCGGCCTTGCAGTCGTTGAGCTCGTGGTCGCCGGGGACCAACACCAAGACGGGCTTCTCGTCTGCGTCTTTAAGGCAAAGCGACTTAACGGTGGCGTTTTGCGGGATGCTAAGGAACGAGGCAAGGTCCTCGATGCTGTGGACGCCCGGGGTCTCGATGCGGGTCAGCGTACCCTCGCCGGGGCCGTCGACAACCGGGACCTTAGTGGTCGCTGCCTCAGTGTCGGCCGCAAAGCCGCAGTCGCACCACACAAGCTCGGCCTCGCCGGCATCCGCCAGGGCCATGAACTCGACCGAGGTGTCGCCACCGATCTGGCCGGAGTCGGCCACGACGGGCAGGGCCTTTAAGCCGCAGCGCTCGGCAATGCGGGCATAGGCGGCCTTCTCGTCGTCGTAGCACTGCTGCAGGGACTCCTGCGTGGCGCTAAACGAGTAGGCGTCCTTCATGATGAACTCGCGGCCGCGCATAAGGCCAAAGCGGGGGCGCAGCTCGTCGCGGAACTTGTCCTGGATGTGATACAGGGTGACGGGCAGCTGCTTGTAGCTGCGAAGCTCATTGCGCACCAGGTCGGTGTAAGTCTCCTCGTGGGTGGGGCCCAACACAAAATCGCGGTCGTGACGGTCCTTCAGGCGCATGAGCTCGGGGCCATAGGCGGCGTAGCGGCCCGACTGCTCCCAAAGCTCGGCAGGGGTGACAATGGGGGTCAGCATCTCCTGGGCGCCGATGCCCTCCATCTCGTCGCGGATGACGTCCTCGATCTTGCGAATGACGCGCCAGCACAGAGGCAGGTAGCTGTAGAGGCCGGCGGCGGTCTTGCGGATCATGCCCGCTCGAAGCAGCAGCTTGTGGCTCACAAGCTCAGCCTCGTTGGGGTCTTCCTTCAACGTGGGTGCATAGAGCTTGGACATCGTCTGGTAGCGTTTCAAACCAAACCAACCTTTCAGCGCGATTATTGCGCGTCTTTACCGAGAAAACCTTTACTGATTCTATTACATGCGCCTAAAGAAAGCGCTCTTGGATCTCTTGGAACAGCTCGTCGACCATTTGGTCTTCTGGCACGCGGCGGATCGGCTCGCCCTTGGCAAAGAGCATCGCCTGACCCTGGCCGCTCGCCATGCCGATATCGGCATCCTTGGCCTCGCCGGGGCCGTTGACCGCGCAGCCCATGACGGCGACGCTGATCGGGGCAGCGATGCTTTGCAGGCGCCGAGAAACCTCCTCGGCAATAGGAATCATATTGACCTGGCAGCGACCGCAGGTGGGGCAGCTCACCAGCTCGGGGCGCAGACGTCGCATGCCGAGGGCGCTTAAAAGGTCCCAGGCAACGTAGACCTCTTCGACCGGATCTGCCGTGAGGGAGAGACGCATCGTGTCGCCAATCCCCTGCTCAAGGAGGATGCCTATGCCGCAGGCGTTCTTGACGGTGCCCTGGCGCAGGGTGCCGGCCTCGGTCACGCCAACGTGCAGCGGGTACTGCGGCAGACGCTGGGAGAGCATGCGATAGGTGGCAAGGGTCGTAGGCACGTCGTGCGCCTTGGCCGAGAGCACGATCTTGTCAAAGCCACGGTTCTCAAAGTGATCGACAAAAGCCTCGCACGAGCTCACGAGCTTCTCGGGCTGGGAAAGCGTCTGGTCCTCGGCGATCGACTTGTCAAGAGAACCGGCGTTCACGCCAATGCGAATGGGGATGCCGGCCTCCCCTGCCGCGTCGATGCAGGCATCCACGCGCGACCAGTCCCCAATGTTGCCGGGGTTGATGCGCATGGCCGCGGCGCCGCGCTGGGCAGCCTCGATGGCCAGCTTGTGGTCGAAGTGGATATCGGCCACCACGGGAAGCGGCGACTCGGCGCAAATCTGCGAGAAGCCGTCCAACACGCGCGCGTTGGGAATGGCTACGCGGATAATCTCGCAACCGGCGTCTGCCAGGCCGCGAATCTGGGCCAGGGTGGCCGCGGCATCGGCGGTGTTGGTCGTGCACATGGACTGGACGCTCACGGGAGCGCCGCCGCCCACCTGGACGCCGCCCACCATAACGGGACGGGTGAGATTTCGCGGGGCCTGCCCACAGGTCTTCTCGGTAATGTCGCTCATATGTGCAACACCTACCCAATCACGAAGTTAAGGATGTCGTTTCTCAACGCAAAGACAAAGATAAAGAGGAAAAAGGCCAGGCCAACATAGGTGATGGTATTCTGGACCTTGAGCGAGAGATCGCGGCGAATCACAAGCTGGATGGCCTCGATCAAGATCTTACCGCCATCCAAGGGCGGGATGGGAAGCAAGTTCATGAAGCCCAGCGACATCGAGATTGCTGCGATGTATTGGATCAGCGTGCTGGGACCCGTCGAGGCCGCCTGCGACGCCATCACCGAGATACCCACGACAGAAGACGACTGGCTTAGAACCTCCATGGTCTGCGTGGGGACAATGAGCTTGAAGGCATAGGTCGCGACCTGCTTGCCATAGGCCAGGGCGTAGTTGGCGGCCTCGGGGAAAGTGGGGTGGTAGACGTCGATGACGGCGTTGATGCCCAGGGCTTGAACGGCCTGTCCGTCGGGAAGATCCACGGTAAGATCGACCTCTTGCTCTCCCCTCTTCACGGTAAGCGAGAAGTCGCGGCCCTCTTGCAGGCAGGGCGACAAGGCGGCGAGAAGGTCGGTCCAGGTCGAGACCTCTTGGCCATCAAGGGACGTGACGGTGTCTCCCGCCTGGATGCCCGCCGCCTCGGCATAGGAGCCAGCCTCGACCGAAGCGATGGTCGAGACGTTCTTAACGTAAGAGACGCCGGTGTACATGATTGAGCCAGCCACGATCAAAAACGCAAGCAAGATGTTTACCGCAGGGCCCGCTAGCAGCATAAAAAGACGACCAAAGAAGTTGGCGCCCAGGTAGGTGTGGGAGCGCTCCTGTGCAAGGAACTTCTCGGCGTCCATGGCAATGGGGTGCGGCTCGCCCGCGGCAGTGGAGCCGGCGGTCGAGAAGTCATGTCCACGGTCGTACTCGGTGAGAAGATCGGCGTCGCGGGCCAAGGTCTCGAAGGCGGCGGGCCAGGTCTTTTGGTTGGGTTCTTCGCCCAGGCTTGGGTCGTAGTACGGTCGGATGGAGCCCCAATCTGCCAGAATCTCGAACAGGCGATACGCGCACTCAAGGTCGCAGCCAAGCTCGGCTGCCAAATCCTCGCCCGTGATGCGGCCGCGTGCTTGGATGAGCTCAAGCGCGGGCGCGAGCAGCGGGTCATTGACCCCCGACATGCCGCAAATGCGGTTGTAGCCGCCCAGCAAAAACAGGGTCACGCCGTATTCGGTGCCCAGCTTCTTGCTCTTGGCCGAGATGCGCCAACGGCACGGTAGTCCCAAGAAGAACTCGGTCACGCGCACTCCCAGGGCACGCGACGCCAAGAAGTGGCCGCCCTCGTGGACAAATACGAGCAGCGACAGTACGACAATGCCCCAGAAGACGGCCGAAAGAACGCTTATGACGGTGTTCACTTGGCGACCTCGGAAAGAAGCTCGGTTGCCAGTGCGCGGGCGCGGGCGTCGACTTCGACGAGCTGCTCGCACGACTCGACCTTCTCGGCGCAAGACTTGGTCATGACCTTAGAAACCAGGCTTTCAATGTCGAGAAAACCACAGGTACCGGCTCTAAAGGCAGCATTTGCGATCTCGTTGGCCGCGTTCATGACGCAAGGCATCGTGCCACCGATGCGGCCGGCCTCTTTGGCAAGCGCGAGGCACCCAAAGGCATTCTCGTCCGCTTCGCCAAAGGTAAAGGGGTCCTGGTCACACCAGTTGACGCGGGCGGCCGTAGCCTCCCAGCGTTGGGGATAGCTCAACGCGTACTGAATGGGGGCGCGCATGTCCGAGCCACCAAGCTGCGCCTTCACAACGCCGTCGCGGAACTCGACCATCGAGTGAATCTTACTCTGGCGGTGCACCAACACGCGTATGTCGTCGATGGCGACCTCAAAGAGCTGGCTTGCCTCTAGGACCTCCAGGCCCTTATTCATGAGGGTCGCGCTGTCGATGGTGATCTTGGCGCCCATACGCCAAGTGGGGTGCGCCAGTGCCTGGGCAGAGGTGACTTGGGCAAGCTCGTCGCGGGTTTTGCCGTAGAAGGGACCGCCAGAGCAGGTGAGCCAGATTTTCGAAACATCGGTGGGGTTCTCCCCCACGATGCACTGGAAGATAGCGCTGTGCTCGGAATCCACGGGAATGAGCTTGCCCGGCTTGACCAGCGGCATAAGCAGATCGCCGCCGCAGACGATGGACTCCTTGTTGGCGTATGCCAAGGACTTCCCGCAAAGAAGCGCCTGGTAGCCGGCGTGGATGCCGGCGAAGCCCACAAGGGCGTTGACCACGACATCGACCTCGTCAAGGCTTGCCAGCTCGGTCACGGCCTTCTCGCCAAAAGAAACATGACAACCCTTGGGCAGGTCCGCCAGGTTGGGGTCATCCTTCATCGCGACATCCGCCACGGCCACGTGCGCCACGTTGAACTCACGGGCGGCAGACGCTAGAAAGGCAGTCGAGGTATTGACCGACAAGGCCACAACCTGCAGCTTATCGGCATGGTGGCGGCACACGTCCAAGGTCTGCTGGCCAATGGAGCCCGAGCAGCCAAGAATCGCGACCCTAATGGGATAGCGGCGAGAAGCGCCCTGATAAAGGCTTTGCTCAAAAATGCTCATACCAAGACGCCCCCAACCAGCAGAAGAAAGTAAGCAGCCATACAACCAAAGAGAAGAGAATCAGAGCGGTCCAGAAGCCCGCCGTGGCCCGGCATGAGGTTGCCCGAGTCCTTGACGCCCACGCCACGCTTGATGCGAGACTCAAAGAGGTCTCCGATGACGCCAAAGAAACCGACGACCAGGCCCGAGAACAGCGCAAACGGGACCGAGATGTTCACGATGTCAAAAAGGCTCATTAAAAGCCAGATGAGAACCGACGCAAAAAGACCGCCGTAGAAGCCCTCCCAGCTCTTATTGGGAGAGATACGCGGCGCGAGCTTGTGAACGCCGATCTTAGAGCCAACAAAGTACGCGCACGCATCGTTTCCCCAGATAGAGAGCATGACGCCCAATGTGAGAAGAGCCCCGGGAATGCCCTTGTCGTATGCACGGATCAAGACGATGGTCGAGAAAGCAAGCGACGTGTAAAGGGGGCCCAGCGCAGTTACGGCCACATCCGCGATATTGGCACGCGGCGTGAAGACGTACCAGCAGGCGATGCAGAAAAGCAGGAGGAACATCACGATGACCAGGGCGACAAGGCCACGGGCATAAGCTGTGAGCGGGAAAAGCAACGCCGCCGCAAGACCGATGGACTCGTTGGGCATGCGCCCGCCCATGCGAGAGATGCGATAAAACTCCGAGCAGCACAACCATGCCATGCACATAATGAGCAAGGTCGTGGTAAAGCGGCCACAAAAGAGGCAGATAAGGACGACCAGCGCATAAATCGCGCCCGAGGTCGTGCGTGTAAGGACCTTCTCGGTCTTAGAGCGCGCCTTTTGACCAGCAAGAGAACCGGCGGCACGCTTATCTTCCTTGGCGTTCCAGCGGTCCTCGAGCTTATCAATCTGCCTATCAAGGCCGATGCTCTTGTTAGCAGCAGCCCCATTTACCTGGGGCTGCTTTGAAGTTGAAACGTCTTTGCTGTCTTGAGCCTGGCTCACGAAGCAACAACACCCCCGAAGCGACGGTTGCGGTTCTGGAAAGACCTCACGGCACGCAAAAACTCCCAACGGGAGAAGTCAGGCCAGTAAGTGTCGGTGACGTAAAACTCGGTGTAGGCCAGCTGCCACAGCAGATAGTTGGACAGACGAAGCTCGCCAGAGGTCCTGATCAAAAGGTCCGGATCGGGCAGTCCTTGCGTGTAAAGACGACTGGCCACGGCATCGGCGTCGATCGCCGCGGGGTCAATCTCGCCGTCAACGCAGCTTTGCGCCAGAGAGCGGGCCGCGCGGGCGATCTCGGCGCGAGAACCGTAGTTGACGGCCAGCGCAAAGGTCATGCCCGTGTGGTGGGCCGTCTCGTCCAGGCCCTGCTGAAAGACGTCGCGGGTCTCCTTAGGAAGGGCATCAAGGTCGCCAAAGAAGCGCAGCTTGACGTTTTCCTGGTGAAAAAGCGGCAGCTCGTGCAAGAGCGTGGTCGCAAAAAGATGCATGAGGAGATTGACCTCTTCTTGCGGCCTCTTCCAGTTCTCGGTCGAGAAGGCATAGACAGAAAGGACGTCCAAACCCAGACGCACGCTGGTGGTCACGGTCTCGCGCAGCGACTCGACGCCCGCTACGTGGCCTTGGCTGCGGTCGAGGCCACGGGCCTGTGCCCAGCGGCCGTTGCCGTCCATGATGATAGAGACGTGCGACGGGATCTTCTCCATGTCGACGTCGCCTAAGCAGATGTCTTCTGGTGCCTGCGAGAAGTACTCGAAGAGCTTTTCTTTATCGTAGACCACTAGATCTCCATGACCTCGGCGGTCTTGGCCTTGAGAAGATCGTCAATCTGAGCCACGAAAGAATCGGTGACCTTCTGGACGGCCTTCTTCTCGCGGGTCTGCTCGTCCTCGGGCAGCTCCTCGTCGCGCTCGATCTTGGCGTTGGCGTCACGACGGACGTTGCGCACAGCTACGCGGGCCTCCTCGGCCAGCTTGTTGCACTCCTTTACCAGCTCGCGGCGGCGCTCCTCGGTGGGACGGGGGAACGGCAGGCGAATGCAAACGCCGTCGTTGGAGGGAGTAATGCCCAGGTCAGAGGTCTCGATGGCGTGCTCGATGGCACGAAGCGAGGACTTGTCCCAAGGCTCGACGACCAAGACAGAGGCCTCGGGGACCTTGACGGCGGCAAGCTGGGTGATGGGCGTGGGCTGGCCGTAGTAGTCGACCTTAATGGGGTCGAGGATGTGCGGGTTGGCGCGGCCCGAGCGGACGCGAGTGAAGTTAGCCTTCAAGGAGTCGATGCACTTGTTCATCTTATCCTTGGCAAAATCGGTGTGCTGGCTCATGATTAGTTCTCCTCCTCGTAAACGGTGGTGCCCACGTTCTCGCCGCACACGGCGCGCTCGAAGCCGCCGTCGGCGTTGATGTCAAAGACCATGATGGGCATCTGGTTGTCGCGGCAAAGAGCCGTGGCTGCAGCATCCATGACCTTGAGGTCACGGTTCAAGACCTCGCTGTAAGAGATGGAATCAAAGCGCTTGGCGTCGGGGTTCTTGCGCGGATCGCTGTCGTAGATGCCGTCGACGTTGGTGGCCTTCATCAGAATCTCGGCGTTGATCTCGCAGGCGCGAAGGGCGGCGCCGGTGTCGGTGGTAAAGAAGGGGTTGCCGGTGCCGGCGGCAAAAATGGTGATGCGGCCCTTCTCAAGGTGACGAATGGCGCGGCGACGAATATAGGGCTCGGCGATCTGGCGCATCTCAATGGCGCTCATGACGCGGGAGGTCATGCCAGCCTGCTCAAAGGTGTCCTGCAGGGCAAGAGCGTTGATGACGGTGGCGAGCATACCCATGTTGTCGCCCTGGGCACGGTCCATGCCGGCCGCGGCACCAGAGACGCCGCGGAAGATGTTGCCGCCGCCCACGACAACGGCTACCTGGACACCCGCCTCGTAGACGGGGCGAATCTCGCGCGCAAGGCGCTGAGGAACGGCAGGATCGATGCCAAAGGACTGAGAACCCATAAGGGCCTCTCCGGACAACTTAAGAAGAACGCGCTTGTACTTGTAGTCAGACACGCTAACCTCCACTCGGATGGGCACGCTAAATCAATCACGCAACTAAACATACTGTTGTGTGATTCTATCAGAGCCTACAACGCCGCGCCGAACTTTAAGGCGAGCGGGTACGCTCTTCACATAAAAGGAGCCGGTCACGCAAAGTAACCGGCTCCTTAAAAGGACTGGTTGAGCTACTTATTTACTCGCCAAAGCGGTAAAGGACGAAGCTCTTGACCTTGATCTCGTCGCCGAGGTCCTTAGAGGTCTTCTTGGCAAGGCCGTCGATGGTGACGGAGGAATCCTTGACGAACTCCTGCTCGCACAGGACGAACTCCTTGAAGTACTTCTCAAGGCGGCCCTGAGCCATCTTCTCCTGGATAGCCTCGGGCTTGCCGGACTCAGCAGCCTGAGCCTTGTAGATGGAGAGCTCGTGCTCGACGGTCTCGGCAGGCACGTCGTCGCGGGAAGCAGCCACAGGAGCGGTAGCGGCGATCTGCATAGCAACATCGTGGGCGAAGTTCTTGAACTCGTCGGCAGCGGCGGTCTCGGGCTTAGAGAACTCGAAGACAGCGACGTTGGCGATCTTGCCACCCAGGTGGATGTAGCTGGCCAGGGCGCCGTTCTCGACGGAGAGGCGCTGGAAGCGCAGAACCTTCATGTTCTCGCCGATGACGTGGATCATCTCGGTGAGCTCGGCGTCGACAGTGGAGCCGTCCATCTCGCAGGCCTTGAGAGCCTCGACGTCGGCGGGGTCGTTCTCGGCGACGACCTGAGCGAGCTTAGCGGCGAAGCCGGTGAACTTGGGGTTGGTGCCCACGAAGTCGGTCTCGCAGGAGAGCTCGAGGATGGCGCCGGTCTTGCCGTCCTCAGAGACATAGGTGGCGATGGTGCCCTCGTTGGTGTCGCGGCCAGCGCGCTTGACGGCCTTGGCGATACCCATGGTGCGCAGGACGTCGACAGCCTTCTCGAGGTCGCCCTCGGCCTCGACGAGAGCCTTCTTGCACTCCATCATAGGGGAGTCGGTCATCTCACGGAGCTGCTTAACCAGTGCGGCGGTAATCTGAGCCATTCTTTCTCCTTAAATAAAAGCGGTCGGGTAATTACTCGGCTGCGGGGGCCTCGGCGGCCTCGGTGCCGGCCATCTCCTCAGCGGTGATCTGCTCCTTGCCAGAGCCGGCAAGAACAGCGTCGGCCATGAGCTCGCACATCAGGGACACAGAACGGATGGCGTCGTCGTTGGCGGGAATGCCGTAATCGATGACGTCGGGGTCGGAGTTGGTGTCGAGAAGGGACACGACGGGGATGTGCAGACGGTTGGCCTCGCGGATGGCAATCTCCTCGCGCTTGGAGTCGACGACGAAGATGGCCTGGGGAAGGGCGGTCATGTCACGGACGCCGCCGAGGTTCTTCTGCAGCTTGTCGAGCTCCTTGCCCAGAACAGCCTGCTCCTTCTTGGGCAGGGTAGCCATGCGGCCGTCCTCGACCATGGCCTCGAGCTCCTCCATACGGTTGATGCGGGAGCGCATGGTCACGAAGTTGGTGAGCATGCCGCCGAGCCAACGCTGGTTGATCCAAGGCATGCCGCAGCGAGCAGCCTCGGTAGCCACGGGCTCCTGGGCCTGCTTCTTGGTGCCGACGAAGAGGACCTTGCCGCCCTTGGAAGCGGTCTCCTTGAGGAAGGAGTAGGCCTTATCGGCGCCCAGGACGGTCTGCTTGAGGTCAAGGATGTAGATGCCGTTGCGCTCACCAAAGATGTAAGACTTCATCTTGGGGTTCCAGCGGCGGGTCTGGTGACCGTAGTGGACACCAGCGTCGAGCAGGGTCTGGATAGTGATCTTAGCCATAACTAAACCTCCTGTGGTTGCACCTCCGCATGATATCGTCCCCGACACACCACCCCTGACCTGGCTTTAGTCGATGGGGCACCACGATGCGCGAGTCGTCATGCGTGTGAAATGGATGCCGCGGGTACTCTCGCGACACACTGCGCCCTTGCACAGCGATTGAACAGTATAACAAGCGTCGAGTTTCTTTGTCGAGAGAAAACGCGAGCAAAGTTCCTGGGCCGGGCGTCTCCATACAATGCCTACGACCTGGGGTGCGCGCTTCTCGTCGCCTCTTTTAGGCGATCTATCGAGACGTGAGTGTAGATCTGGGTCGTGGAGAGGCTCGCGTGGCCTAGAAGCTCCTGGACGCTGCGCAGATCGGCGCCTCCGCCCAAAAGCTCGGTGGCAAAGGTGTGGCGCATGGCGTGCGGGGTCACGTCACGGTCGAGCCCAGCTAGGGCAACGTGCTTCTCGAAGGCCTTTCTCAGCGCGTCGGCCGACATACGGTTGCCGCGGGCTGAGAGAAAAACGGCGTCCTCGGTCGCTCTGCCCTCTTTGCGTTTGGCGAGAAGGGCCGGGCGTGCTTCCCGCAGGTAACGCGAAAGTGTGTCCAGCGCCTCAGGGTAAAGAACAACCAGGCGCTCTTTGGAGCCCTTGCCCATAAGGCGAGCCGTTGCCTGGCTAAAGTCGACGTCGCCCATGTTAAGCGAAGAGATCTCGGAGACTCGGGCGCCGGTCGCGTACATGAACTCGATGAAGGCCAGATCGCGAAGACCCTTTTCGTCCGCCGTGTCGCAGGTCGAGAAGAGCTTGAGGACATCGGCGTCTTCCAGGGTCTTGGGCAGGCCCTTGGCCACCTTGGGGCTCGAGACAACGGCCGCCGCGTCTCCCGCGTCGACGCCGTGCTCTTCCATCCAACGATAGAGTCCCTTTAACGCGGAGAGGTGCCGGGCAACGGTGCGCGACGAATAGCCGGCGCGCGACAACTCACCCAAGTAACTACGCAGCTGCGCATGCGTGAGGGCAAAGGCGTCAAAGCCGGTGCGGTCAATCCAGGCCTCAAAAGCCTCGAGGTCGCAGCCGTATGCCCGCACGGTGTTGGGGGACAAGCGGCGCTGCGCCCTCAAGGATTCCAGGTAGCCCAAAACGCAATCGTCCAAGGAAAGTTGGATATGTTGGCTCTTCCCCACCACGCCGGCGGCTACTTACCAAAGATGTCGGGGCGCGCGGCGACGTACGCCTGCATATCGGCAACGGCGCGCTGGGCCATGGCCTGGCGACGCTCTCCCTTGTTACGAGGCGGCGCGGGCAAGGGTTCATACACGCCAAAGTTCACGTGCATGGGCTGGTAGTCCTTGGTAGCGGGGTCAGTCGCGTAGGCAACCAAGGAGCCCAGCGACCCCGTCTTAGGAAGCTCAAGACAATCCAGGCCGCGAAGTTGCGCATAGGTGTTGAGAGCAGCCAAAAGACCCGAGGCGATGGCCTCGACGTAGCCCTCGGTACCGGTGATCTGTCCGGCAAAACGCACCTGCGTCCCAGGGATGGCAAAGGTCTTGTCCAGTACGTGTGGCGAGTCGATGAACGAGTTGCGGTGCATGACGCCGTAACGCAAAAACTCGGCGTTCTCGAGTCCAGGAATCATGCTAAAGACGCGCTTTTGCTCGGGCCAGGTGAGATTGGTCTGGAATCCCACGAGGTTGTAGGCCTGCTTGGACTCGGTCTCGCTCCTCAGCTGAACAGCGGCCCAGGGTCGGCGCCCACTTCTGGGATCGACCAGGCCCACCGGCTTAAGCGCGCCAAATCGCGGGGCGTCCTTGCCCGTGCGAGCAATCTCCTCGACCGGCTGGCAGGCGCAGAAGAGGTCCTTTTGCTCGAACTCCTTGGCGATGACCTTCTTGGCAGACAAAAGCGCGTCGATAAAGGCGTAGTACTCGTCCTTCTCCATTGGGCAGTTGAGGTAGTCACCGATGCCCTCGTCCTCGTAGCGCGACTGGCGAAAAACGACGTCCATGTTGAGAGAGTCGGCCGAAACGATGGGTGCCGCAGCATCAAAGAATGAAAGGCTCTGACTGCCCAAGACCTTGGATACCTGCGAGAAGAGCGCCTCGGAGCACAGAGGGCCGGCGGCAATGACGCAAGGCTCGTCAGGGATCTGCGTCACCTCTTGGCGTACGACGTCGATGAGCGGGTGGCCCTCGACGGCGGCGGTGACCTTGGCGGAGAATGCCTCACGGTCGACGGCCAGGGCCCCTCCGGCGGCGACGCTCGTCTCGCGTGCAAAACCAAGCAACTTGCAGCCCATAAGCTCGAGCTCGGTCTTAAGGACACCGGCCGCCGAGTCGGGCTTCGTGGACTTAAGCGAGTTGGAGCAAACGAGCTCGGCAAGTCCATCTGTGTGGTGGGCCGGTCCGGGGTTGTGCGGCCTTTGCTCGTAAAGAGTGACCGCCACTCCCCTGTCGGCCAGTTGAAGCGCGCACTCGCAGCCTGCCAAGCCGCCGCCGACAACCGTGACTTTCTCCTGCATGTCTTGTCTTACCTTTCTAAAAATCAGCCGCCGCTCATAAGGAAGCTCTCGGAAGGTGAGTACCGGCCATCGGGCAAACGCGTCACCAGCCCGCGAATCTCATAGTCCGAGAGCGTCCGCAGGGTCGTGAGCACGTCCTCGTTCAAGGCCCGCGAAAGCTCATCGGGCCTCATGGGGCTTGCCGTCAAGGCCGAGAGAACGGGGCCGTGGTCTTTTCTCTCAAGCGCCTGTGAGAAACGCATAACACCATAGTCTAAGGAAATGGCGCTCTCAAGGGACTTCTCGTCCGGAATCACACGGGCACCTTCCGCTAAAAGCCCATTTGTCCCGCTGGAGTTAGGCGAAAAGATCGAGCCGGGTATTGCATAGACGGCCCGTCCCAGCTCAACGGCCGCGTCTGCCGTCGACATCGTGCCCGAGCCAATGCCGGCCTCGGTCACGATCAGGCTCTTGCCCAGCGCGGCGATCAAGGTGTTTCGCTTGCGAAAGGCGTACTTTCTGGGACCTTGCCCCCAGCGCTCAACCGATATCACCGCTCCCCCACATTTAACCGCTTCTTCGTAGACGTCTTGCGAGGTGCTGGGATACACGACGTCTGCTCCACAGCCCGATACAACGATTGTTTTGCCCCCGGCCAGAAGGGCCGCCCGGGCCGCCGCGGCGTCGCACCCCATGGCCCCGCCCGAGACCACGGTGATTCCGCACTCCGCCGAGACCCGCGCGCCCATCTGCGCGATTGACAAGCCGTAGGGGGTGGCCCGCCTTGCCCCGATGATCGAGATGCAGGGGGTGGAGAGAACCGCCGGGTCCCCCATGCCGTAGACGGTCTGGGGCGGCGTGTGCAGCTCCTCGAATGAGGCGGGGTATAGGTCGTCCCCGCGCGATATTGCCCAATGGACGCAGCTCATGGTTGCTCCCCTCTTACGACAAGGTCCGGGACCTGAAGCCCAGGGCTTCGATTACATCATCTTCGATCACCTGCTCGCGCTCGCTGATGTCTGCGATGGTGCGCGCCACCCGGGCTACGCGCGTGAGGGCGCGGCCGCCCAGCATGAGCCTCTCGGCGTAGGACTCAAAGAGAGACAAGGCGGAGGGCGCAAAGCGAATACCTGCGACCCCCTTACCCAGCGTCGCGTCTCTCGCCTCCCATTCCTGGCGCTCGGCTGCAAAGGCACGCGCGGTCATAACGGCATCTTTCATCTGACCCGAGTCGAGCCCAACATTTCCTGCGATGACCTTAGAGGTCGAAGGGCGGGCAACGTCCAAAACAACGTCGATCCTGTCCACCAAAGGCCCCGCGAGCTTGGCTTGGTATGCCTGGATACGCCCTATGGGGCATTTACAGATATGGCCTGGGTCGCCCAGGTGACCGCAAGGGCAGGGATTCGCTGCCGCGACCAGCTGAAAGTTGCAAGGAAACGAGTAGACGCCGTCCACCCTCACGATGCGAACCTCGTGGTCCTCCAAGGGCTGGCGCATCGATTGCAGCGTGTTGTTGGCAAACTCGGGCAGCTCGTCCAAGAACAAGACGCCGCCGTGTGCCAGAGAGATCTCTCCGGGAATGACCGGCCTGCCGCCGCCCACCAGGCCTCCCAAAGAAATCGAGTGATGGGGCGACCTAAAGGGCCTTATCCCCTTGGTGATGGTATCGATAGGCTGACCAGCGACGGAATGGATGAGAAGGGCCTCTTGGCGTTCCTCTTCTGTGAGCGGCGGCAATATTGTGGGCAATCTCTTGGCAAGCATCGATTTGCCCGCCCCAGGCGGCCCGATCATCAAGAGGCCGTGCCTTCCCGCGGCCGCGATCACCATGGCTCTCTTAGCGACTTCCTGGTCAAGCACGTCTGCGTAGTCGAGAAGACCGTCCGCTTCATGCTCACCGGCATCATCCGGGGCAACGCAGCGCTCACCCACCAGCGGCAAGTGCTCCAGTCCTCCTTTGAGCTGTGCCAAGCTCGAAAGGCCCAAAATAGTGACCCCGTCGACCGCGCTCACCGACGAGTTTGCCGAGACAACAAGGTCCATCCCCAAGTCGCGCGCCAGGTGCGCGTAGGCAACCTCGCCGCGAGAAGGGTTGACCTGGCCGTTTAGGGCGATTTCTCCCACAAACAAGGCCTTCTCGGATATCTTGGGGTCAATCTGGCCGCTCGCGATAAGAATCGCCACGGCAATGGGCAGATCAAAGCCGGTACCTGTTTTCTTGACCTCGCCGGGAGCAAGATTGACCGTCACGTGGACGCGAGGAACCTCGTAGCCGCATGAAGTAAGGGAGCAGCGCACGCGCGAGCGTCCCTCCAGCACCGAGTTGTCCGGCGTACCAACGACCTGGATCGCAGGCAGGCCGCCCGAGATGCTCACCTCGGCAACAACCGGAAGAGCCTCGACTCCCCTAAGACACGCCGTCATGACGCTTGCCCCGCCGCAATCGGTGGCCATCACTCATCACACTCATAAGCGCGAGGAAGATGGCGCAGGCAGTAGGACCCGTCTTTGTAAAGGTTGATAGCCACGACGTCAAAGCGAATGTGTTCGCAAGGATAATGAAAGCCCATATACATAAGGGCTATTTTTTGATAACGGCGTTGCTTTCTGGCGTCGACCGCAAGCTCGGGGATCGGGTCGACATTACAAGAAGCCTTGAGGCGGGTCTTCACCTCGACCAGGACCACCTCGTCGGCGTCGCGGCAGATGATATCGGCCTCTCCAACGTCGCATCGCCAGTTGCGGTCCAGGACCTCCAGACCCTGTTCCTCAAGATAAGCCGCCGCGCACCCCTCGCCCAGGGCGCCGAGCTCCTTATTGTTGAGCTTGGAGAGCGGCTTTTCCCCGCTCAGCTCAAGAGAGCCCCTTGTGACTATGGTCTTCTGCCCAAGCATGACGTCCTCTCCTTTCGTTTTCCATGGGAGAAGATCGTCTCAGGACAATCTATCAGGAATCTGACAGCTATCTATCACATATCTGACGGGGTTCTATCAGCATGTCAGGAAATTATCAACAATGCCGATATAGCCAGCTGTATTCGAAAGCGCGCCAAAACGCATCGCAAACACAGACCCTCTAGAAGAGCGCCGGAGTCTCCAAAAAGTTTCCACAAAATGAGAAACGGTGGATGGGGCTCAAACCGTGGTCCTTGATCGCCTGGATATGCTCGGCCGAGCCGTACCCCTTGCATTCTGCCAGGTGATATTCGGGGTATTCCTCGTCCATGGCCACCATAAGATTGTCGCGCGTGACCTTGGCCACAATCGAGGCAGCGGCGATGCAGGCAACACGCGCGTCACCCTTGACCAGGGTTTTCTCTTTCTCGTGGATGTGCATAGGATTGCCGTCGATCAAGACACAGTCGGCTTCGACGCCCGTGTCTTCAATGGCCCCCAGCATGGCCTGACGAAGCGCCTGCGCCATGCCAACGGCATCGATCGTTGCCGGCTCGATGTGACAAATGCCAATAGCCACCGCCACATCAGCGATGCGCGCCGCCAGAATCTCCCTCTTTGCAGGTGAGAGCTGCTTTGAGTCGTTGATCTCATAGATCACGGGGTCGTACGGCAATACCACAGCACCCACGGTGAGAGGCCCGGCAATCGCTCCGCGGCCAACCTCATCGACTCCAATAACCAGGCCATCTCCTGCAAGCTCGCGCTGCAGCGCATACATGCCCTCGACCCGCTGGCGCTCTGCCAGCTCGTGTTTATGGCGCCTGGAAGCCACCTCGACGGCATGGCGCACCTGCTTTCTGGGGTCCTCGGCATAGCGCTCGATAAGCGCGGGAATCTCGTCAAAAGAGGCGTCGGACAAGACGCCGACAACTTCCTTTGCGGTTGTGGGAAGGTTATTTGAAGCAGCCATGGTCTCTCTTTTCGCAAAAAAGAGCCGCTCCCGAAGGAACGGCTCTTAAAGCCTGTGTGCTTAAGGCAATTAGCGCTTCTCGCGAAGACGGGCAGCCTTGCCCACGCGGTCGCGGAGGAAGTAGAGCTTAGCGCGACGCACAACACCGTGACGCACGACCTCGAGCTTGGCGATCTTGGGGCTGTGAAGCGGGAAAGTGCGCTCGACGCCAACACCAAAGCTGATCTTGCGGACGGTGAAGGTCTCGCGGGCACCAGCGCCGCTCATGCGGATGACGTCGCCCTGGAAGACCTGCTCACGGGTGCGCTCGCCCTCCTTGATGCGGTAGTGCACCTTGACGTTGTCGCCAACGATGACCTCGGGGATATCCTCGCGGATCTGCTGACGCTCAATTGCGCGAATGTAGTCCATCTTTTTCCTCATTCTCTAGAGGTGCCGACGCAAGGCGAGCGGCACATAGGTTTACACACGAAAATTAACTATAGGGCATGCGAGCCGCCCAAACAAGAACTTCACAACCTAAAGGCAAAATCCCACGGTCACGCCCAGCTGAGAAGAAGCCCTTGCAGTCGTGGACGGGTAGCCATTTTGCATAACCTGGTAAAACACGCCGGGGTCGTTGCCCAAAAAGTCGTAGGCGTACGTGGAGCGAAGCCACCAGCACAAGGCGGGTCCGCCATAGGTCATCACAAGACCGTCGACCGCCGTCTGCGCGGTGCTGGCGCCAATCTGCGTAAACCACTGGTACTGAGCGCCTTCCCTGGCAAGGATCGCGTCATAGGCAGGCGGGTCAAGGTAGAGGTTTGTCTCGCTGAACTCCTGGACGTTCCAGTCCACGGCGCCAAAGACCTCGCTTGCCGAGAAACACCACAGCTTGTCCTGGGTAGTGGTGACGCTATCTAGCTCGTCGGTAAGACCGGTGTTGTTGGTGTTCTTGTTGGCAGCCACGATGACAGAAGAAAGATCGGCGGGCAAAAGCGCCAAGCCGTCGGCAGAAAGCCACGTACGCAGCGACGATGCCTCCCAGCCGCCGGAGTTGGTATCGGTCGCGTTCATGGCCTCGCGCGAGATGGGCGTCACCATGAAGGTGAGGCCGGCGGGTTTGCCGTTGTCTGCCCTAGTGTCTGAGCGCACGCCAACAACGCGGGCCTTTGCCAGGAAGTTCGTGGACAAGACCACGTCACGCTCTTGGTCAACGATGTTGCCAGACGCATCCACCAGCCCAAACTCGCGAGCAATGGCCATTCCCTCTTCGTCTGTGGCGGCTTCAGAGATCTTGGCGGATATCTGCGACAGCTCGTCCCAGGTGTACTCAGAAAACGCCTTAGCGCAGAGCTCGGCCCGCACCTGTGGCGCGGCGTTCGCGCCGCTGTCTTGCCCCTTGGGGAAGAACAGCAGGTAGCCAAAGAACCCGGCGGCACCCAGCAAAACCACTACCAGCAAGGCCGCAACAAAAGCCAGGCTGCCCGAGCCCTCGTCAGATCTTCTCGCCACGTAACTCCCCTATCGACAAATACGTAAGACCAAGAAACCTTACCAGCCCGCACACACAAAAAGGGAGACGAGCCTGATAAAAGACTCGTCTCCCCATAACGGGTTTGCTATAAGGAGCGCTTACGCGAGCTTCTGGGCGCCGCCGTTGGACTTGATCTTGGCCTGGGCCGCAGCAAGGCGAGCGATGGGCACGCGGTACGGCGAGCAGGACACGTAGTCAAGACCCAGGTCGTAGTACATCTGGATGGAGTCGGGGTCGCCGCCCGTCTCGCCGCAGACGCCGCAGACGATCTTGTCGTTGGCCTGGTGGCCGCCCTCGACGCCCAGCTTCACGAGCTTGGCGATACCGTAGTCAAGAGTCTCGAAGGGGTTGGTCTTCAAGATCTTCTTGTTGAGGTACAGCGGGATGAAGGCGCTCTCGACGTCGTCGCGGGAGTAGCCGAAGCCCATCTGGGTGAGGTCGTTGGTGCCGAAGGAGAAGAAGTCGGCGTACTTGCCGATCTCATCGGCGGTGACGGCGGCACGCGGAATCTCAATCATGCAGCCGATGGGGATGGACAGCTCGACGCCGGTCTGCTCGGAGACAGAGGCGATGACGCTCTCGATCTGCTCGCGGACAACCTTGAGCTCCTCGACGGTGCCGACCAGCGGGACCATGATCTCGGGCTTGGGATCAAAGCCGCGCTTCTTGAGGTGGGCGGCGGCGCTGGCGATAGCGCGGACCTGCATCTCGGTGAGCTCGGGGTAAACAATACCCAGGCGGCAGCCGCGAAGACCGAGCATGGGGTTGGCCTCCTGGAAGGAGTCCAGGCGGGCGAGAAGGTCGCGACGGGCCTTGAGCTGGATATCGGACTCGCCGCGGTCCTCGGCGTGAGCAAGCTCAACGGCGTACTCGCGGGGGTTGTCCAGGAACTCGTGCAGAGGCGGATCGAGGAGACGGACGATGACGGTCTTGCCGTCCATGGCCTTGAACATGCCCAGGAAGTCGTCGGTCTGGACCTTCAGCAGCTGACCCAGGGCCTGCTGCTTGGCGCCGGTGCGCTCGGCCAGGATGAAGGACTGGATGATCTCCTTGCGGTCGCCCAGGAACATGTGCTCGGTGCGGTCAAGGCCAATGCCCTCGGCGCCGAAGTCACGGGACAGCTGAGCGTCCTCGGGGTTATCGGCGTTGGCGCGAACGCCAAAGATGCGGCCACGGGAAGCGTCGCGACGAATCTCGTCTGCCCAGGTAAGGATGGTCTCGAGATCGCCGGTGAGCTCGGGGCGAACCAGGGGCACAGCGCCCAGGATGACGTCGCCGGTGGTGCCGTTGATGGAGATGACGTCGCCCTCGTGCAGGACCACGTCGGTGCCGGAGACCACGACCTCCTTGTTCTTGGCGTCGATCTTCAAGGCCTCGGCGCCGCAGACGCAGGGGGCGCCCATGCCACGGGCGATAACGGCCGCGTGGCTGGTCTTGCCGCCGTGAGAGGTCAAGATGCCCTCGGCAGCGACCATGCCCTTGAGGTCGTCAGGGGTGGTCTCCCAGCGAACGAGGATGCAGGGCTGCTCCTTGTTGGCGCAGCTCACGGCCTCGTCGGCAGAGAAGACGACCTTACCCACGGCAGCGCCGGGGGAAGCGTTCATGCCCTTGGTGAGAACCTTGAAGTCGGCCTTGGGGTCAAACTGCGGGTGGAGGAGCTGGTCGAGCTGCTCGGGGGCGACGCGCATGACCGCTTCTTCCTTGGAAATGGCGCCCTCGGCCTCGAACTGCATGGCGATGGCAAGGGCGGCCATGGCGGTGCGCTTGCCCACGCGGGTCTGGAGCATCCAGAGCTTACCCTGCTCGATGGTGAACTCGATGTCCATCATGTCGTGGTAGTGCTCCTCAAGCTGGACGAAGATGTCGTCGAGCTGCTGGCCAGCCTCCTCGAGGCCGGGGATCTTCTTGAGGTCGGCGATGGGCTCGGTGTTGCGGATGCCGGCCACGACGTCCTCGCCCTGGGCGTTGACCAGGAAGTCACCGTAGAACTCCTTGGTGCCGTTGGCGGGGTTGCGGGTGAAGGCGACGCCGGTAGCGGAGGTCTCGCCCTTGTTGCCAAAGACCATGACCTGGACGTTGACGGCGGTGCCGAGGTCGTCGGAAATCTTGTTCTGCTTGCGGTAGATGATGGCGCGCTCGTTCATCCAGGAACCAAAGACGGCCTCGATGGCAAGGCGCAGCTGCAGCTTGGGATCCTGCGGGAAGGCGGCGCGGCCGTCGGGGGCAACCTCGGGGTGAGCCTGAGAGTCGACGTTGACGGCGAAGATCTGCTTGAAGGTCTCGACGAGGTCCTTGAGGTCGTCAGCGTCGAGCTCGGTGTCGAGCTTCACGCCCTTCTCGGCCTTCTTGGCGTTGATGGCGTCCTCGAAGAGGTCACCGTCGATGCCCATGACGACGTTGGAGAACATCTGGACAAAGCGGCGGTAAGAGTCGTAAGCAAAGCGCTCGTTGCCGGTCTGGGCGATGAGGCCCTGGACCGAGATATCGTTCAAGCCCAGGTTAAGGACGGTGTCCATCATGCCGGGCATCGAGAAGGGAGCGCCAGAACGAACAGAGACGAGCAGCGGGTCCTCGGCGTCGCCGAGCTTCTTGCCCATGCGCTCCTCGAGGTTCTCACGGGCAGCGTCGATCTCGTCCAGGACGCCGTCCTCCCACTGGTTGCCGGAGTTGGCGTACTTAACGCAGGTCTGGCAGGTGATGGAGAATCCCGGAGGAACGGGAAGACCGATCTTTGCCATCTCGGCAAGGTTGGCGCCCTTGCCGCCGACGATCCACTTCGCCTGCTCGACGGTCTCGCCAGCGGGCTCGGTGGCGTTGACACCGTCGATTCCGGCGCCAAAACGGTACACGTGCTTCTCAGCCATTTTGTCCCCTTGTGACTTGTTTCCTGGCATGTAATTTACAGACATGCACTCACTGCTGAATGCCTAAGGAAGAACGCTTGTCCTTCGAGGCACTGCGCTATGGTATCAACCAGTCGGCGAGAAACCCGTACCTATTTGCCAGAAGGTCGACCCTGTTAGGTGAACGGGCGAACGGCACAAAAAATAGGCCCCGGGAAACATCCGGGGCCTAAACGCGCTACACTGTGAAGTGATTTGGATTTTTACTCGGAGCGCGGCGTCTCGCTGTA
>CAVGOA010000001.1:56330-110770 GCA_963630635.1 Paludibacteraceae bacterium | reverse complement strand
GCGGCCATCACGACGGTGTTGGCGGTCTCACCGCGAGAGTCCGAAAGAACGAAGATAAGCGGGACAACGTCCCCAAAGATGTCATTGTCCAAGTCCAGCGTGGCCATTTATCGACCTCCAAATCTGATTGAGACCGGCCAAGGCACGTCTGCCCTGGCCGGTTTTTCCAACCCTACTTCTTGCGGGAAAGCGCGGAGATGTCCGCGACGCCCTCGAAGACCTTAGCGAACCTGTTAAGGAGACGCAGGCGGTTTTCCCTTACCCGAGTATCCTCGTCCATAACCAAAACATCGGCAAAGAATCGGTCAATCGGCTCTTTAAGAGCGGCCAGTGCAGAACAGGCGGCCTCGAAGTCCGAATTTTGGAGTGCGGCGGCCACATTTTTCTCGCCGGTCTCGCAGGCGGCGAGAAGGTCTTTCTCGGGCTGGGTGAGGATCGACTGGTCCACGTCGCAACCAAGCGAGGCGTCGGCCAGGTTGTGAGCGCGGGCAAAGGCGGTGGCAAGGTCGTCGAAAAGCTCGGGCTGCTCGGCGCGGGCGCCGTCGAGGGCGCGGGCGCGGGCGAAGAACTCGGCAGGGTCGATAACGCCCACGGCGGCGACGGCCTCGATGGTGTCGTTCTTCACGCCCTCGTCCTTGGCGATGCCGGCAAGACGGCCGGCAAAGAAGCGCTCGACGTCGGCGGCCACCTGCGCGGCGTCGAACTCGAGGCCCTGCTCGGTGTAGTTCTTAAGGGCACGTGCGATCATAGCCTTGAGGGAGACCGTGGGCATGGCGCGAAGCATCGCGATGATGCCGATGGCGCTGCGGCGCACGGCAAAGGGGTCGGAAGAGCCGGTGGGGGGCTCGCCGATGGCAAACAGGCCGCATACGGTGTCGAGCTTATCGGCCACAGCCACGCACTTGCCGCAATCAGAAGACGGCAACTCGTCGCCTGCGAAGCGCGGGCGGTAGTGCTCGCGGATGGCCTTTGCGACCTCGGGGTCCTCGCCGGCGGCCAGGGCATAGTAGCCGCCCATGACGCCCTGCTGGTTGGTGAACTCGACGACGGCCTGCGAGACCAGGTCTGCCTTGGCAAGGTGGGCGGCGCGCACGGCGTTCTTCACGCCGGCCTCGTCTTGGCCCGCCTGCGTCGCGCAAAGCTCGGCGAGCTTCTCCATACGGCCCACCTTTTGCAGGGTGGTGCCCAGCTTCTCCTGGAAAGTGACGATGCCTAGGCGCTGGACGAACTCCTCCATGGGGCGCTTCAGGTCCTCGTCAAAGAAGAACTTGGCGTCATCCAGGCGCGGGCGCACGACGCGCTCGTTGCCGGCCACGACGGTGTCGCTCACGGCAGGGTTTGCGTTAGAGACGATCACGAACTCGCGGGTAAGCTTGCCCTCGGCGTCAAAGATCGGGAAGTAGCGCTGGTTAGAGAGCATGGACTCGCAGATGATCTCTTGCGGGACCTTAAGGAAATCCTCGTCGAACTTGCCCACAAGCACGGTAGGCCACTCGCAGAGGTTAACGACCTCGTCGAAGATGCGCTTAGGGGTGTCGACGCGGGCGCCTGCGCGCTCGGCCTCGATTTTGGCGATGCCCTCGCAGATGACCTCCTCGCGGCGCTCGGCCGAAAGCACGAAGGCGTCCTCGAGGACCTTCTCGTAGGCAGAAGGCTCGCTCACGGTGTGGGCGCCGGGCCCCAGCACACGGTGGCCATAGGTCACGTTAGAGCTGGTGACGTCGGCGTAGGTCACAGGTACGACCTCGGAGCCGAGAAGGGCGCAGATCCAGCGGATCGGGCGGACAAAGGTCTCGTGCTCGGAGCCCCAACGCTGGGAGCGGTAGTTGGGCCACTCGATGGCCGCGATGACGTCGTGGCCCAGGGCAGACAGGATCGGCATAGCGGGCGCAGACGCCACGTTCTTCTCGGCAAAGACGTACTCGTTGCCGTCCTCGGCCACGCTGCGGGTAAGGTCTGCCGCGTCGACTCCGCACTTGCGGGCAAAGCCCTGGGCAGCCTTGGTGGGGTTGCCGTCGGCATCGAAGGCGATTTGGGCCTTAGGCCCGCGCATGACCTCGTGGATGGCCTCGGTCTGGGTCGCGACATCGGCCACGATGGCGGCAAGGCGGCGCGGGGTCGAGATGACGCGCACGTCGCCGTGGGCAAGGCCGGCAGCGTCCAGGCGCGAGATAACGAGCTTGGGAAGCTGCTTGGCGGCGTTCATCAACGGCGCGGAAGGCATCTCCTCGCAGCCGATCTCGAAGAGAAAATCACAGGTTGCGGCACTCATCTACGCCACCTCCCCAATCTTTTTGTCGTCTTTGGTCTTAGAAGCGACCTCGGCCAGGTAGGACTCGCAGCAGGCCTTGGCCACGCTGCGCACGCGTAGGATGTAGTTAGCGCGCTCGGTAGCAGAAATGGCGCCGCGGGCGTCCAGGATGTTAAAGGCATGGCTGCACTTCATGACGCAGTCGTAGGCAGGAAGCGGCAACTTGTGATCCAGACAGGAGTGGCACTCGGCCTCGTACTCGTCGAACTTGCGTCGCATCATGTCGACGTCGGCAACCTCGAAGTTGTAGGTCGAGAACTCGAACTCGTTCTCGTGGAAAACGTCGCCGTAGGTCATGGGCGTGCCGTCGGGCAGGTAGCTCCACACAAGGTCATAGACCGAGTCGACACCCTGGGCATACATGGCAATGCGCTCGAGGCCGTAGGTGATCTCGACGGGAACGGGGTCGACCTCAATGCCGCCCACCTGCTGGAAGTAGGTGTACTGGGTGACCTCCATACCGTCCATCCAGACCTCCCAGCCAAGGCCCCAGGCACCCAGCGTGGGGCTCTCCCAGTCGTCCTCGACAAAGCGCACGTCGTGCTCATCGGGGTCCAGGCCGATAGCCTTGAGCGAGCCCAGGTAGAGGTCCTGCGAGTCAACCGGGCAGGGCTTCAAGATGACCTGGAACTGGTAGTAGTGCTGCATGCGGTTGGGATTCTCGCCATAGCGGCCGTCGGCGGGGCGGCGGCAGGGCTGCGGGTAGCAGGTGCGCCACGCGGACGCGCCAAGGCTGCGCAGGGTGGTAGCGGTGTGGAAGGTGCCGGCACCCACCTCGGAGTCGTAGGGCTGCATGACAGTGCAGCCCTGCTTTGCCCAGTAGTGCTCAAGCTCTAAGATCATGTCTTGGAACGTGAGGGCGTTTTTGTTCATATAAGTCTCCCCTTTTTGCCAAAGCGGTTGCTTACAAAGTCCTGATGTCGCTCAAGGGCCAATAGATGAAGAGCGCCTTTGATGTTACCGCACTCACCGAGACGGGTCCAAAGTAGCGCGAGTCCAAAGAGTTGGTGCGGTTATCTCCCATGACAAAGACGCAGTTGGCGGGCACGGTGTAGGGATACTCGATACCGGCCGAGCCCTCGTAGTTGGAAAGCGACTCGGTGCGCTTGCCCAGGGTATAGGAGCTCTCTTCCAGTGCCTGGCCATCCACGTAGACAATGCCGTCGCGCAGATCGATGGTCTGTCCACCCGTGGCTATCACGCGTTTAATGAGGGTCGTGCCCGGGCTCATGGGGCTGTCGAAGGTAACCACGTCGCCATAGGTGGGGCTCGACGCCCGAAGCGAGACCTTCTCGCCTACCAAAAGGTCGCCTTCCTGGATGGTCTCGAGCATCGAGCCGGTGGGAACCTGGTAGACGCCGATCACAAAGGTGCGCAGAAAAACCGCGATTCCAATGGCGACGACGACAGATAAGACAAGCTCAAGGGCACCACGAAGGTGCGAGTCACGCTTTTGTGCCACAGGCGGCCTCCCTAGAGATCTTGGGGTAAAAGCGAGTCGGCGTACGCGCGCTCGTCAGGCGTGAGGTCTGCGGCGGCGAGAAGATCGGGGCGCCACTTGGCGGTGCGCTCGATGGAGCTCTTGCGGCGCCATTTGTCGACCTCGCCGTGGTTGCCAGAAAGCAGGACATCCGGCACGTCCATGTCACGAAAGCTCGCCGGGCGCGTGTACTGGGCGTACTCAAGAAGGCCGTCAGAGAAGGACTCGTCCTCGGCACTCTTGTCGTTGCCAAGGCCCCCGGGAAGCAGGCGAACCACCGAGTCGATAACGGCCATAGCGGCCAGCTCTCCGCCGGTCAAGACGTAATCTCCCAGCGAGTAGACCTCGTCTGCCAGGGTATAGACGCGCTCGTCCATGCCCTCGTAACGCCCGCACACAAAGATCACGCGCTCCTCGCGGCTAAGGCGCTCGGCGCACGCTTGCGTGTACGGCTTTCCCACCGGCGAGAAGAACACGACGCAGGGCTTGGACTCCTTTGAGGCGCAGATCTCCTCGACCGCGTCAAAAATGGGAGCGGGCTTCATGAGAAGGCCCTGGCCCCCGCCAAAGGTATAATCATCCACCTTCTTGTGCTTGTCCTGCGACCAATCGTGCAGGTCATAGGCTTGATAGGTGAAGACTTGCTTCTTCTGGGCGCGACCCAGAATAGAGGTGTCCAAATAAGGGGCAAATACCTGGGGAATGGTCGAGACGATCTCAAAGTGCATCAAAGATCAACCTTTCCCACAAAGCCTGTGGCGTCGACGGTAATTGCGCCTTGTTCGGGCACGTCAATAACAACTTGATCGATAACGGGGAGAAGAACCTCGCCCAGCTGGCCCTCGATGACCCAGACGTCGTTGGCGGGGCCGCACATAACCTCGGTGATGGTGCCCAGCGCCTTGCCGGTCACGTGGCAAATCTCGCGGCCGATAAGCGCACGGGGGTCGTGGAGAGCCAGGTCCTCGGGCAGGTCGTCTGCAAAGGCAAGGACGTACTTGCCAACGAGTTCCTGCGCCGCGGCGATGTCGCCCACGCCCGAGAGGGCCACCAAGCTGCCTGCGCGGTCGTCGCCCTCGACGCGCAGCACCTCGTGCCAGCGCGAGCCCTTAAGGGCGGGCGGGACCACGGCAACCTTCATGCCTTTACGCATAAGTGAGGGAAGGCCGTGGGCGGGAACCGTCACGACCTCCCCTTTTCTCCCGTGGGTCTTCTCCACACGGGCTATGCACTTAAAGCGTTGCTGCATTGGCGCTAGCCTACGACCTCAACCTCGACGTCGGTACCAACACGCTGGCCCAAGGCGCGGGCGAGCGTGCGGATTGCCTTGATGGTACGGCCCTTACGGCCGATGACACGGCCTGCGTCGGCCTCGGAGCAGCTCACCTCGATGAGGGAACCCTCCTCGCCGTCGGTCACGTCAAGGGAGACCGCATCCTGATCGTCAACGAGTCCGCAGACAATGTACTCGACAAGATCGGCGACCTTGTCAGAGGCCATCTCTTCTTCCTCGGCGACGAGCTGGGTATCCTGCGTGGTCTCCATGTTATCGACCACGCAGACTACTCGGCGTCGGCCTCAGCGGCGGCCTCGGCGGCGGCAGCGGCCTTAGCGGCGGCCTTCTTGGAGAGCTTGGCCTTCTTCTCGGCAGCGGGCTTCTCGCCACGGGCGATGTCGATAAGGTGAGACACGGTGTTGGTGGGCTGAGCACCCTTGGCGATCCACTCGTCGACCTTCTCGATGTTGATGTCGATGGTCTTGGGGCTGGTCAGCGGGTTGTAGCGACCAACGAGCTCGATGTAGCGGCCGTCGCGGGGCATGCGGCTGTCAGCGACGACAACGCGGTAGTACGGACGCTTCTTGGCACCGTGACGGGCCAGGCGAATCTTGACTGCCAATTAAAACTCCTCCATACGGGCGGTGCACGTAGTATTTGGGTAGGCCGCACCGCAAGCCACAGAACAGTCATACAGTTTACGACTGTTGGCGCTGCTGACAAGGTGCAGTTTTTGTGAATGCTGAGTGTTGAGAACGAGATGGCGCCTATGGTTCAGGCCAATTTAAGTCCCAACAGATAGCATTGAGCCATCATCTATCAGTTAGCTGAAAGAGAGGGTACCATGAATATCCTTGTTGTTGAGGACGAGCGTAACCTGGCCGATGCCATCGTGAAGATCCTGCAAGACGACGGGTACAACGCCGAGGCGGTCTATGACGGAAAGGCGGGCCTCACGAGCGGCAAGAGCGGCCTTTACGACGCCATTGTCCTGGACGTTATGCTGCCCCAGATGAACGGCTACGAGGTGGTAAACGAGCTTCGCCACAGCGATATCTCGACCCCGGTCCTCATGCTCACCGCCAAGACCGCCACAAGCGACAAGGTCGAAGGCTTAGACGCCGGCGCCGACGACTACATGACCAAGCCCTTCGACGCGCCCGAGCTTCTCGCCCGCCTTCGCGCCCTAACCCGGCGCCGCGGCGACGTGGTGATCGACGAGGTGACCTTTGCCGATATCACGCTGGATCTCTCGACCCATGACCTGACCTGCGGCGAGAAGAGCGTGCACCTTTCGGGCAAGGAGTTCGAGGTCATGAGCACCCTTATGAGCTCTTCGTCTCGCGTGGTCTCTAAGCAGGACCTTCTCACCCGCGTGTGGGGCGCCGACGCCGAGGCGTCCGAGAACTCCGTCGAGGCCTACATCTCTTTCCTTCGCAAGAAGCTTGCCCACATTGGATCTAAGGTCCAGGTCACGACCCTGCGCATGCTGGGGTATCGCCTTGAGGTCTTTGACACACCCGAGAACTAAGACGCGATAGTCGCCGGATTCGTCGCAGGGACCCGCATGCTAAAGAAGCTTCAACGCGAGCTCACGCTCATCACCATGTCCTTGACCGGGATGGTCCTCATTTTGGCCTTAGGGTCGACGTTGGTGGCCAACTGGACCACGCAGACCTCGACCACCTGGGCGCTTCTCTCAAAAAGCCTGGCAGACGGCTATGCGAGAAGCGCCCGCATGGGCGACTCGGGGTTTGGGCCAGGCGGTGCGGACAGCATGCTGGTCATCACCGTTGACGCAAACGCCGGCGGCATCATGCTGAGCAAAAGCGACAGCCCCATCGACATCGACGGCGACCTTCTCAACACGCTTTTATACAAGGCTTCCTGCTCAACCGAGACTCAGGGCACTGATTTCGAGCACCACCTGGC
Source organism: Paludibacteraceae bacterium (assembly GCA_963630635.1). Taxonomy (GTDB): domain Bacteria; phylum Actinomycetota; class Coriobacteriia; order Coriobacteriales; family Atopobiaceae; genus Paratractidigestivibacter. The sequence goes on along the minus strand of CAVGOA010000001.1, from coordinate 103,771 downwards.
TTGGATGAAAAAAGAGACCTCATGGGGCTACCGTATTGCCATCTGCGACACGCGCGGGCGAGACACGACCTTCTTTAAGCAGCTGGGGATCGACGCGGTCATCGTTGTTTGCTCGATGGTGGCCCTGTGGTTTGTGGTGCGCGCGCTGGCCAAGCGGGCCATGAAGCCGGTGGAGGTGGCCTGGGACCAGCAACGACGCTTTATCTCGGACGCGTCGCATGAGCTCAAGACACCACTTGCCGTCATCATCGCCAACCTGCAGATCCTGCAGAAAGACAAAGGGGTGCCCGTCGACTCCAAGCACTGGGTCGACATCACGGCAGACGAAGCCTCTCACATGAAGACGCTGGTAGAGGACCTTCTCACCTTGGCACGCGCCGATGAGAACAAGGCGAGCGGCACTACCGTCAAACCGCAGATGGCAGAGTTTTGCCTCACTGACGCCGTGGACAACGCGGTTTTGGAATTCGACGCCTTGGCTTTTGAGCGCGGCTGCACCATCGAGGCCGACCTGCAGGCAGGCGTCACCGTGACGGGCGACAAGGTCCAGCTCGAGCGCGTGGCCAAGACCCTTCTGGACAACGCGACCAAGTATTCCGAGAAGGGCAAGGCGGTCAAGGTAACCCTCAAGAAGACCGGTAAGAACGCGCTTCTTGAGGTCAACAACTCGGGTCCCGCGATAGAGCAAAAGGACCTGGACCATCTCTTTGACCGTTTCTACCGCACCGACGAGGCCAGGACCCGCCAGCAAGCGGGCGGCTTTGGCCTGGGCCTGGCAATTGCCAAGAGCATCGTCGACTCCCACGGCGGAAAAATCTGGGCCACAAGCTCGGCCGGTGAGGGGACGACCTTCCACGTCTTCCTATAATGGGAGGCATGACAAAGCCTAAGACGACACATCCCGCGCCGGCGCAAGACCCTGCGCCCTCCCCCGCTCTTACCTGGACCGGCAAGGCGATAGGCCTGCTTGACCTGGATGCCTTCTTTGCCTCTGTCGAGCAGCTGGACCACCCCGAATGGCGCGGCAAACCCGTGATTGTGGGAGGATCTGCGAACAAGCGCGGGGTCGTCTCGACGGCGTCCTATGAAGCCAGGAAATTTGGCGTGCACTCGGCCATGCCGTCGGCGCAGGCGCAAAGGCTCTGCCCGCAGGCAATCTGGACCCAAGGACACTTTGACCGCTACCGCGAGATGTCCGCACAGGTCATGGCCATTCTTATGGACGAGACGCCCTATGTCGAGCAGGTTTCTATCGACGAGGCGTTCTTTGACGTAACGCCAGGGCGCTTCTCTAAAGAAAGCCCTGTTGAGATGTGCCAAAGGATACAGGCGCGTGTTCGCGAGCTGGGCGTCACGTGCTCAATAGGGCTTGGAACCAACAAGACAATCGCCAAGATTGCCTCCGAGAAGGAGAAGCCTCGCGGGTTTACTGTGGTATGGCCCGGTTGCGAGGCGACGTTTTTGGCGCCGCTGCCGGTAAGTGCCATGAGCGGAATCGGTCACGCAAGCGCCGCGCGTCTCGCCGCTATGGGCATCAAGACCTTGGGGCAGCTAGCGCGCACAGACGTCAATAAAATGAAGGCTGAGTTTGGTGTCGTGGGGCCCCGCATGGTGCTAAGGGCACAAGGGCGAGAAGAAAGCGCCGTCGCCAGCGCCTATGAGCCAGATGAGGTCAAATCGGTCTCGAACGAGCGCACCTTCACGCAAGATCTTCTCGACAAAACGGATATCGAGGCCGCGATTTGGCACGTGGGAACGCTTTGCGGTCGGCGCCTTCGCAAGAAGGGCCTGGTAGGGGCCACACTTACCCTCAAGATTAAATACGACGCCTGTCACGGAAAGACGGCGCAGATGCGCCTGGACGCCCCCACGGACGACGAGCGCGTGTTTTGCCCCAAGGCAATCGACCTGTTGCGCCAGATCTGGTCACCGGGAATGACGGTGCGGCTGGTGGGCGTGGGGCTCTCGCACTTCAACGAGCCGGCAGCGCAGCAGATGGCGCTCTTTGGGCCGCAGGAAGAGCACGATAAAAAGCCGCGACGCGACACTTCGGGCTTGTCAAAGACCACCGACCAGATTCGCGCGCGCTTTGGAGAAGGCGCCGTGTCGCAAGGTCGTGAGCTTCGCTTTAGCGAGAAGACCTCGGACACGGCGCCCCAAAACAAGGACTAACCGGTTGGTAATTTAAGCCTCGTCCCCATCGACGCGGGAAGGCTCGACCTCGTACTCGACCCCGGCCTCGTCGATGGCGCCCTCGAGGTTGAGCTCGACGCGCGGCGCGTCGCCCCACAGGCGCTCAAGACGGTAGAAATCGCGCATCTCGGGCGTGAAGACGTGGACGACAACCGCGCCGTAATCGACAAGGACCCAGCGAAGGCCCTCGCGACCCTCGCAAGAAAGCGGGCTTAAGCCAAAGTTCTTAGAGACCTTCTCGCGAATCTCATCGACAATGGCATCTACCTGGCGGTTATTGGAACCAGTGCAGATGACAAAGTAGTCGCAGACATCGGTCTTGCCGGTAAGGTCAAGAACACAGATGTCAGAGGCCTTCTTGTCGTCGGCGGCCACGGCGGCCACCTGGGCGATTTGCAGTGAAGTCGCTGCCATAGATAAAACTCCAAACTAAACGGTTTTTGCTTGCTGCTACGAGCGGGCGCGGTCTTGGACCCAGCTGTTGTAGATGTCTATAGTACCAGGCCAAAGGTAACGGTTGGTCTCAATCACATAGACAACGCCTGCGCTAAACGAATCCCAAAACAGATCTTCAAGGCTCACCTTACCCACAAGGTCGCGCGTCTTTTGGATGCCCGGAGACGCCTTACGGTTGGGCTCAATGCCGTCCGCAACAAAAAGGACCATGTCGAGAGAAGACATCTGGGCCGCGGCCGTGGTATGAACGGCGATGGCGTCAAGAATCTCCTGGGAAAGCCAAGGGTAGAGAGCGGGCAGTTCCCGTGCCGCGACCATACCGTGAAGCAGGGGCTCCACCAGAGAGTAGTCGACGCCCAGGTCAATGCCCAGGCCCTTAGCGCGAGACACGAGGTCGCCCGCGGACACCGCCTTGTCCCAGTCATGGAGAAGGCCAGCAACGTAGACGTCATAGGGATCTGCCCCGTAAAGGTTAGCCAGCTCATAGGCCGTGCCTGCGACGCCCAGGCTGTGGGTAAAACGCTTGGGCTTAGACGCGAGCTGCTCCTTTAGATCGCAGATCAGGCCTTGGACCACGTTGGCTTGCTCGACCGTGAAGGTCGTGGGGATCTGGGCCGCCGGCGCACTCATACGATAACCCTCCCCGTGTGACCAAACTTGGAGGGGTCGGTACCGTAGAGCCCTTTTTTCTGGATGTAGCCGGCCACGGAGTTGGGTGTTAGATAACGCAAGCTCTGAGAGGCGCCCACGCGCTGGCGAAGGTAGCTCGATGAGATGGCCAACGCAGGAACCGAAAGGTACGTCACATCAAAATCCAAACCGGATGCGTCGATGGTCTCCCAAGCCTTGTCAAGGTCGTAACCCGGACGGGTTGCCCCCACAAGGTGAGCGAGGCGCGCAATGTCGGCGGCGTCGGTCCAGGTCACGATCTCGTTAATGGCGTCAGCACCGGTAATGAAGTAGAACTCGACGTTATCGGGGTAGTGGGCCCGCAGGCGGCGCAGGGTCTCTGCCGTATAGGTGACACCCTCGCGATCGACCTCGAAGCGCGAAGCCAAGAAGTGCGGGTTATTAGACGTGGCCAGCAGGGTCATGGCAAAGCGGTCTTCCTTAGAGGTGACCTTCTTGTCTTGTTTGAAGGCAGGAGAGCCGGCCGGCATGAAGACAACGACGTCAAGCTCAAGGTCACCGAAGGCCTGCTCGGCAGCCACCAGGTGGCCGTTGTGGATGGGGTCAAAGGTACCGCCCATGATGCCCAGGCGATACGTACGGCTGGGGTCTGCGCCAAGCTCGGGTAGATCGCAGGCCGCATCCAAAGCACTGCCGCTCATCGGGTCTGCCCGTTTCCGCGAATAAGGTACTTGGTGGTGGTAAGGGCATCTGCCCCCATAGGGCCGCGCGCGTGGAGCTTCTGGGTCGAGATGCCTATCTCTCCCCCAAGCCCAAAGACGCCGCCATCCGTGAAGCGCGTGGACGCGTTGACATAGACAGCCGCGGCATCGATTCCCGCGAGCCACTTTTGGGCGGCCTCGTAGGACTCGGTGACGATGGCCTCGGAGTGCTTGGTACCGTAGCGGTTGACGTGAGCGATGGCCTGGTCGATGTCCTCCACACAGCAGACGCTCATCTTGAGATCGAGGTACTCGGTTCCCCAGTCGTCATCGGTGGCGTCTGCCATCGCAACGCTATGAGCAGCCGCGATATCGCAAGCGGTCTTGTCTCCCACAAGCTCAACGCCCTTCTCGGCTAAAGCCAAAAGGACACCGGGGAGAAGTTCTGCGGCGGAGCATTTGTCGACGAGAAGGGACTCGGCGGAGTTGCAGGTGCCGGGGCGCGACGTCTTGGCGTTGACGCATATGTCCACGGCCTTAGAGGCATCGGCCGTGCGGTGCAGGTAGATGTGGCAATTGCCCGTGCCCGTCTCGATGATGGGGACCTTGGCGCCGTCGACGCAGGCGCGGATCAAGGACGCGCCGCCGCGCGGGATGACGACGTCGACAAGGCCCGTGGCCTCAAGCAGCTCGGCCGTCTGGGTGTGGGACGCGTCGTCCACGACGTACTGGACAGCATCGGCGGGAAGGTCGCTGTCGACCAAGGCCTGCTGGCAAAGGGCCACAATGGCCTCGCAGGTGTCGGCCGCAGCCGAGCCACCCTTAAGGACGCAGGCGTTGCCCGAGCGCAGGCACAATGCAAAGGCGTCGGCCGTCACGTTGGGGCGAGCCTCGTAGATGATGGCAACGACACCCAAAGGCACGCGGACCTGCTCGATGGCCAGGCCGTTATCGAGCTGATGACCGCCCAGGACATGGCCCAAAGGATCATCCTGAGCAGCGATGCTCTCGAGCGCGCTCGCGATAGCGTCGATGCGATCGGCAGTAAGGGCAAGCCTATCCTGCAAAGGGGCACTCATGCCGTTGTCACGCGCCCGTGCCAGGTCACGTTCGTTGGCCTCCACGATGGTCGCGGCGTTTTCCCTCATCAGGCACGCCGCGCGGCTGATGGCCGCAGAGCGAACAGAAGCCGGAGCCGCCGCGATATATGCGGCGACGTCGTGTGCGCGCTTTGCCTTATCGATGGCTTGACCCATGCCATTCTCCTTAGAAAACGAGAAGCTCGTCTCGGTGCACGGCGGGAACAGCCGCCTCGTCGCCCAAGAAACGGGCGATGACGTCGAGTTTTAAGCCGCGAACCCTCTGCATATCCTCGCTTGAGTATCGCACGACACCGCGACCAATGAGGTTTCCGTCAAGATTCGTAACGTTGACCACCTCGCCGCTGGCAAAGTCGCCAGAAACGGCGGCCACGCCTACGGGCAAGATAGACGCACCCTTGTCCAAGACCGCCTTGGCAGCGCCGTCGTCCAGGGTAAGGGTGCCGCGAACGACCTCGGCCAGGCCGATCCACAGCTTGCGGCCGTTCTCGTGACCGGCATCCTGTGCGGGCTCAAAGCGAGTCCCCACGCCCTTCTCCCCAACCACATCGAGAAGAACGCCGGGGCGACGACCCTCGCAGATGACCGTGGGGATGCCCGCCGCCATCATCGCGCGCGCGGCGCGGACCTTAGAGGACATGCCGCCCGTGCCATAGGCAGAGGCGCTGTCGCCCGCCATGGCCGAGATCGTCTCGTCAATGTGGTCAACGCGGCTGATGAGCTTAGCCGCGGGGTCTTTCTGCGGGTTTGCGGTATAGAGGCCGTCGACGTCGGACATGATGACGTAGAGATCGGCGGCCACCAGGCCCGCGACGATCGCGCCCAGCATATCGTTGTCGCCAAAGGTGAACTCGGCGACAGACACGGTGTCGTTCTCGTTGACCACGGGAACGGCGCCCAGCTCAAGCAGGCGGCACAAGGTGTTGCGAGCGTTCAAGTAGCCGTCGCGGTCCACCACGTCGCGCCTGGTGAGAAGAACCTGCGCGCACGAGATACCTCGCTCGCGCAGGACCTGAGCGTAGGCCTCGGTCAAAACGGCCTGCCCTGCGGCGGCACAGGCCTGAAGGTCGGCGATATCGGTGGGACGCGCGGAGAAGCCCAGCGCGTCCCGACCGGCCGCAGCAGCACCAGAGGACACGACGACAACCGACCAACCCTGCGACCTGAGCTCAACGATTTGGTCACACAACGTGGCAATGAATGCCTGGTCAAGGGCACCGTTCTTGTCGACCAGCGTGGAAGAGCCAATCTTGAAGACCAACAGCGGGGCGGCCATCTAGAGCTCTTCCCCCTCGGTCGCATCTTCTTCGAGGTCGACGAAGTCCAGCTCCTCGGCAGCGGGAGCCTCGGCTTCCTCGCCCTCGTAGGTAAAGGCAAAGCCCAAGATGCGAATCTCGTCGCCGTTGACGGCGCCGGCCTTAGCCAAGCGCGCGTCCAGGCCGTTTCGCTCCAGGCGGTGCTGGAAGTAGGCAACGGCCTCGTCGTTTTCCCAATCGGTCTGGACAACCATGCGCTCGATGGAGTTGCCCGAGACACGCCAGGCGTGGCGCTCCTCGCGCTTGATTCGCACGGCGTTGTCGCGGCGCAAGCGGTTTTGCTCCCACTTGGCCGAGAGGTCCTCTTTGGGAGCCGTGGCCTCGATGTGGCTGCGAATCTCGGCCACCTGGGCGGCAACGTAAGAGACAAGCTCGTCCAGCCCCTGACCGGTAGCGGCGGACACAGCGAAGAACGGGCGCTCCTCGGATTCTGCCTGGGCACGCAGGCGCTCCAGGGCCTCCTCGGTCTCGGGCAGGTCGCACTTGTTGGCAACGACCACCTGCGGGCGCTCGGCAAGCTCAGAGGCATAGGCCTCAAGCTCGGCGTTGATAGTCTTGTAGTCCTCGATCACATCGCGGCCCTCAAAACCACCGGTGAGGTCAACGACGTGCAGGATAAGGGCCGTGCGCTCGATATGACGCAGGAACTGGTGACCCAGGCCCTTGCCCTCGCTCGCGCCCTCGATCAGACCGGGGACGTCGGCTGCGACAAAGGACTGACCGTTGGCAGCACGAGCCACGCCAAGGTTAGGGATCAGCGTGGTGAAGGGGTAATCGGCGATCTTGGGCCTGGCGGCGCTGATGCGCGCGATGATGGAGCTCTTGCCAACAGAGGGCATGCCCACCAGGGCCGCGTCTGCCATGAGCTTCATCTCGAGCTCGATCCAGTGCTCAAGGGCAGGCTCGCCTTTCTCGGCAAAAGCAGGGGCGCGGCGCACCGAGGTCACAAAGTGGATGTTGCCACGGCCGCCCATGCCGCCCGGCGCCACAACAACGCGCTCGCCCGGCTGAGTGAGGTCGGCCAAGGTCTCCACGGGCTTTTGGGTTGCGGCGTCAAGCTCGCGCACAACGGTACCCACGGGAACACGAAGGATAAGGTCCTCACCGTCGCGACCGTGCCTGCGGGCGCCCTGGCCGTGCGTGCCGCGCTCGGCCTTGAAGTGGTGCTTGTAGCGGTAGTCGATCAAAGACGAGAGCTGCGCGTCGGCCTCGATGACCACCGAGCCGCCAGCGCCGCCGTCGCCGCCGTCGGGGCCGCCCTTGGGAACAAAGGCCTCGCGCCTAAAGGACATGCAGCCTGCGCCGCCGTCGCCGCCCTTGACGTTGATGTGGGATAAGTCGGTAAAGGTGTCCACTCAGACGCTCCTTCATGTCCTATGCCGAGAAATACACAAAAAGGGACCCCGCATAACGAGGTCCCCAACAAGCCGTTATATAAGGCTCTATGCCTGGGTGCGAACGTGCACCATGTGGCGAACACCCTTGGTGAACTCAACGGTGCCGGCAGCAAGAGCAAACAGGGTGTCGTCCTTGCCGATACCGACGTTCTCGCCGGGGTGAATGTGGGTACCACGCTGACGGACGAGAATCTCGCCGGCCTTCACAGCCTGACCGCCATAGCGCTTGGTGCCAAGACGCTGAGCGTTGGAATCGCGGCCGTTACGAGACGAGCCGAGACCTTTCTTGTGAGCCATAATTTACCTGCCTTCTGGTGGTGAAGATGATCTTGCTTCAAAAAGAGACTAAGCCGGAATCTCAACAATCTGAATCTTGGTCAGCTGCTGACGGTGGCCGTTGGCGCGGTGATAGCGCTTACGCTTCTTGAACTTGAAGACGAGGAGCTTCTCGCCCTTGAACTGCTCCACAACCTCGGCGGTGACCTTCTTGTCCTGAAGAGGGGCAGAGCCAACGATGGTCTTCTCGCCGTCGTTCAGAAGAAGAACGGGGAGCTCGACCTTATCGCCAGGCTGCGCATTGAGCTTCTCGACGTCGATGACGTCGCCCTTGGCAACCTTATACTGCTTGCCACCAGTTGCTACGATTGCGTACATCTTTAGAACCCTTCATTGCTGGCGTGAGTGCAACAAACACTAATTCTACCTGCGTCACAAAAACGCGTCAATGCCAAGTCTGGCGTGACCTGCGAATATCACCGGGGAAACGTAGCGACACTCATGCATCAAAGCGTGTTTGCAACCTTGAAAAGAATAGTGGTTAAGCGGGCAAATGGCACAACATCTAGAGAGGATTCACAAGATGACCATCAGCCGTTTCGTGGTGCTGTGCCGTGCGGGCGACCTTGAGATGACGGTAAGGGTGCTCGATGCCAGACAAGGCGGCGTCGAGAAGAACCTTGGGCCGCAGCGCGCCCTCGTTGGACGAGCGAGTCTGCAGGGTAAGGACCAGGTCATCGCCGTCTTTGTCTGCCGAGAAGCCAACTAAAGCGCTCGCGAGGTCAATCGACTTGGGCTTGTCACCGCGCATGTAGTTGAGGGTGCCTTGCGCCGCCGTGGCAGAGAGGAGCTCAACAAGCTGCGCACAGGAGACACCGGCGCCAACAAGGCGCACGTCCCAATCGGCACGGTTGAGCCAGGCCTCAAGAGCGGGCACGCGCCCCTCGATGTAGGCGGCGCGCTGCGGGGCCAGGGCGGGCGGGGTCGCCGCGGCAAGGCGCGAAAGGGCCTCCTGAGGCTCTATGTACTCATTTAAACGCAGGTCAAAGTACTCGCAACAGGACGACGCTCCCACAGGCAGGGCCTGCGAGAACTGGATGCGCATGCGCCGGGCAAAGCCGTTGCCAATAGAGAAGGGCAGTTGGGCGCGGCGAATGCAGCGGTTGATCGTCTCGAGCACCTCGAGATGGCCCAGGTAAGCCAGGCGGTCGTCCTTGATGTACTCGACGCGCAGGCGGTCGAGGTCCTTAATGATTGACATGTCCTGGGGCTTCGCGTCGCCCCAGGGTTGTGGACGGGCCGTCATGCGCGCACCTCGCAAAGGTTGTTATTGACGCCAAGAGCGGGGCAGACACCGCAGCCCGCGCAGGTGCCGCGGGTGCAGTCGGCGGTTGTTTGCCCCTGTGTCGCGCGGCGCCATTCTCGCTGGAGGAAGCCCTTCGAGACGGCGGGCGACGTGTGGTCCCACGGCAAGCGGGCGTCCAGGTTAAACTGCTCGCAGGCGACGTCTTGCAGGTCGACGCCCACGTTGGCCGCGGCCTGCTGCCACAGCTCGAAGTTGAACTCGCTGGTCCAGGCATCAAAGCGACAGCCCAGACTCCAAGCCTCGTACAGAAGGTCGAAGCCGGTGCGGCCCATCTTTGACAAGGCGCCTTCGACCAGCGAGGTGCCCGAGTCGTGGTAGGCCACGCGGATCGAGCGGTCCTTGCAGGAGTGAAGAAGAAGCTGTTGGCGGCGACGGACCTCATCGGGCTCGAGCTGCGGGGCCCACTGGAAAGGCGTGTAGCTCTTGGGCACAAAGACCGCGACCGAAATAGAAACGGTGATGCCCGACTTCACTCCCCTGCCCACGACCTCGCGGCCGATGTCCAGCACGCGCTGTGCCGCATTGGCTATACCCACGATGTCGTCGTCGGTCTCGGTGGGAAGGCCCATCATGAAGTAGAGCTTGCAACGGCGCCAGCCCATCTTAAAGGCGTTTCTCGCCGCGTTTTCCAGGTCGTCCTCGGTGACGCCCTTGTTGATGACGTCGCGCAGACGCTGGCTTCCGGCCTCGGGCGCGAAGGTGAGGCCGCCGCGCTTGCCGGTACCCACGGCCGCGGCCATCTCGACGCCAAAGGAGTCAAGGCGCTGAGAAGGAATGGACACGCGGATACCCTTGTTGGACAGGCGCTCATGCAGGGAGTTCAAGATGTAGGCGCACTGCGAGTGGTCGGTGGTGGAAAGCGAGGTGAGCGAAAGCTCGTCGTGGCCGCTTTCCATAAGGCCGCGCTCACCCGCCTCGATGATCTGCTCGGCGGGACGCTCGCGCACCGGGCGATAGGTCATACCGGCCTGACAAAACCGGCAGCCGCGGGCGCAGCCGCGCAGTATCTCAAGCGACATGCGGTCCTGAACGATGCCCATGTAAGGCACGATTTTCTGCGCAATGGGAGGAGTCGCCGCCAGGTCTGGGATGCAGGCCTTGGTCACAACGGGCTTGGCCGGGGTGCCGGACAAGGGGCGCGCGTAGCCCCAGCGGGTCGAGGTCTCGTCGACCACGATCTCGTAGAGGGAGGGCACGTAGACGGCATCGATGCGTGCCAGGGCAAAAAGAATGTCCTGGCGAGAAGAACCTTCGGCCCTAAGATCGCGGATCGTCTCGCAAACCTGGACCATGAGCTTCTCGCCGTCGCCCAGCATTACTGCGTCGAAAACCGGCGACAGGGGCTCGCAGTTCCAGACAGAAGGGCCACCGCCCAGGATAAAGGGGTCGTCCTCGTCGCGCTCAGCCGACTTGATGGCAATGCCTGCGAGGTCTAGGGCCTCGAGGATGTTCGTACCAATGAGCTCGTGGGCCAACGTAAAGCCCACAGCGTCAAACGAGGCGAGAGGGGCTGCGCCCTCCAGAGACAGCATGGGAACGCCGTCTGCGCGCATGAGGTCGCACATGTCTTTCCAGGGCAGATATGCGCGCTCGCAGCTCATGCCCTCCTGGGCATTGATTGTGTTGTAGAGGATCGAGACGGCCATATTGGGCTGACCGATCTCATAGGTATCGGCATAAACCATGCACAGGTGAAAGGGGCCGTCCTGTTCTTCGCAGGCACCCCATTCGTGATCGAGGTAGCGCGAAGGGTGCTCAACGCGGTCAAGGTAGGGCTCGATAAGGTGAAAGAGGTTTTCTCGGGGCTGGCGCACGCGCGCAGGCTCCTTTCGGGTCTTGGGGATAGAGTTTTAGGATGTCGAGACGGACTAAAGGGTGAGGTAGTCGAAGGCGGCGCTGCCAGCCTTTTGCTGGTCCTTGCTCGGACCGGCTTTGACAGGTAACTGAGCCACGGCATCGGCGGGAACGGCGGCCTTGGATTTCTTCGTCTTGGACTTGGACCTCCCGCGCTCGTCTCGCTCAAGCCAGGTCTCAAGGGCCTTGGCTGTGGTGACGGTACCGGCGTATCCGATGCCCGCTTTAAGCACCCAGCCAAAGCCGGGAACAAGTCCCGCGAAGGTACGGGCCAGCGTGCGATAGCCCAGGCCCGCGGCCACGACGCCCGCGATCTCGAGCGCACGATCGGGCGTCATGCCCATACCGTAGGCGCTCGCGATGTCGAAGGCCATCTTGGCCTGGTTGGCCGTCATCAACGGGAAGTCAGACCCGGGAACCAGCGCTATGGCGCCAATCGCGGCGTTCTCCAACGCGCACCTGGTCACCAAGGACTCGACCTCGGCCTTGCGGCAAAACGGGAAGGCCGCGGCAACCGCCACGCCCTTCTCCCCCGCCGAGACCATCCAGCAAGCGAGCTTAGGCAGCAAAGCCTCGGCAGACGAGGCAGCGACACAGCCCACCAGGGACTCTTGTTCCTCGGGAAGGCCCAGCGACGGGATATCGACGGCCGACTCGACAACCAAGGCACACTCGCACCCAACCTGGGCATAACCACGCGCCAGCTTCACGCAGGCTGCGGTGTTTGGCGCGGCCAGAAGAAGAACCAGGTCGCAATCAGACTCATCGCCCGGGTTAAGGGAAAGGCCGCGAACCTGGACCCTGGCCTGCGGTTTTTTAGGCACCAGCGCATCTTTGACGGCCAAGGCAACCTCACGCGGGCAATCAGGGTCGACGTGCACGCGCACAAGCAGCGGCTCGTCGGCACTCCTCATACTGTCACGGGCCGATGCCACGACATCGACAACACTGCTAACCGAGAAGCCCGTATTCTTCTTAGCACCACTCTTGTTTCGAGCCATGCGGATTAGTCCCTTCTTAAAGGAGCGAGCCTTATGCGGCGCGCTGCCTGTGTCTCCATACGGATTGAACCATACCCACCGCGGCCAGCTGCGAGACCATGGAAGAAGAGCCGTAGCTGATGAAAGGCAGCGGGATGCCGGTAATCGGCATGATGCCGATACACATGCCGATGTTCTCGAGTACCTGGAAAAGCCACATCGCGGCACAACCCACAAGCACAAGCTTGCCAAAGGGCGAGTCAAGCTTCATGGCCAGAAGCACCGTCGAGAAAATCATCCACGCAAAGACGCCCAAAAGCACTATGGCGCCCAGAAAGCCAAACTCCTCGCTAAAGAGGGCAAAGACGAAGTCGGTGTGGGCCTCGGGCAAAAATCCCGTGCCGGCCTGCGTCGCGTTGCCAATACCCTTGCCAAGAAAACCGCCCGAGCCAACGGCAATCTTGGCCTGCTGCAGGTTATAGCCGTCCCCTGTGGGGTCAACCGACGAGTCGACAAAGACAATAAGGCGCTTTAACTGGTACTCCTTCAAGATGTGCGGTAAGCCGTCGGTCAAAGAGGTTATGACAACGAGCGAAACCACGCCCACTATAAGGCCGATTGTGGGCAAGACCCACTTCATAGGCGCACCGCTGCAGATGATGACCGTGGCGCCCAGGAATAAGATGACGAGCGAGGTGCCCAGGTCGGTCACGACAAGAAGCCCCAGGGGCAAAAGCAGGGTGCCGCAGAGCTTGCAGTAATCACCAAAGGTCTCGATCTTGCCGTTGTACTGCGCACAGGCAGAGGCCATAAGCAGAATCGTCACGATCTTCGAGGGCTCGGAAGGCTGAAAGCGAAACCTAATCAACGGAATCTGGACCCAGCCCGTCATGCCCTTAGCCGAGACGCCCAGGCCCGGAACGTGAGGCAGGACCATCAAGACGCAGTCGAAGATGAGAAGCGCCGTCGTAAGGTTTGCGAAGTTGCGGTAGTCGTAGCGCCACACGATCGCCGCGCCCACAAGGCCCAGCGCGATGCCAAAGAGATGGCTCATGAAATTGGCCTCGTCGATCGTGAGGGAGGCCGACCATATGGTGACGATTCCCATGATGACAAGAAGAGCCGCGGGGATAAGCTGGGAAAAGTAGAGCTTCGACGAGAGGCCCGTGTTCTTCTTCACGCTTGAGTGAGCGCCGCCGCGCGAGGTGCCGCGGTTTCCGAGCGACGAGAAGAACCCCTGCGAGGTCCCAACGCCCGTCATTTCCTGTGCCATGGGCTTCTCGCCCCCTTTCTGGTCTTCTCGCCTACTTAGTCTCTTGAGGAAGAGGTGCCGATGGTCTGGTCCACGTCGTCGGGCTGGCCATAGATCGCGCCAAAGATGTCACGCACGACAAACATGCCCGAGGTCGCGCCCGCCGAGACGCCGTCGATGTTTGCGCCAACAACGTACTTGGGGTTATCGGCCGGGGCATAACCCACAAACCAACCCAAGGGGTCGCCCTTGGTGGTCTGCTCGGCCGTGCCGGTCTTACCGTTGACGGTGACGTCGAGGTTGGTCCAGTGGACAGCCTGGCTGGCCGACTCTTCGTAGACCACACCGTACAGACCGCTCTTCACGATGTCGCGATAGGCCTGGTTCTCGTCAATAGTGCGTACCTGCGAGACGTTGTAATCAATGACCGAGCCCGAGCCCAGGCGGCTCTTGACGCTCTTCATGACGTGGGGCTTATAAACCGGCCCCTTGTTAGCGATGCTGCAGTAGGCCTGAACCATCTGCAAAACGGTGACGAGAAGGTCGCCCTGGCCAATGGCGATGTTGCAGTTCTCGCCGCCTTGCCATGTCCTTTGGTCGTCGGGAAGGTTCGAGAAGTAGTTCCACTTCCATTCGGCGTCGGGCACGCGCCCCGAGGCCTCGCCGGGAAGGTCGATGCCGGTGGTGGAGCCCAAGCCGTAGCGGCGGAAGGTCTCTTGCAGGCCCTCGTTGTTCTCGGAGTAGTAGAAGCCCTTGCCGATCTCGTAGTAGACGATGTCACACGAGTTGGTGAGGCCGGTGGAGAGGTTCACGGCGCCGTGGCCGTACTTTGTCCAGCACGACATGCCGTAGTTCTCGCCAAAGCCCGTCCACCAACCGGTGCAGTAAAAGGACGAGTCGGTGCTTACGATACCGTAGTCAAGGCCCGCGAAGGTAGTTAGGGCCTTGATGGTTGAACCCGAGGGATACTGACCGGCGATGGCGCGGTTCATCAGCGGGTAATTGGCGTTCTCGTCCTGCAAGGCCGACCAATCGGCGCTCGAGATACCGCCCACAAAGATGTTGGGCGAGTACGTGGGGTAGCTTGCCAGGCAAATGACCTCGCCGTTAGTGCAGTCGACCGCCACGCACGAGCCGCCGGTGCAGTCGTATCCAGAGTCCTTGCACATGGCCACGATCTTCTCGAGCGAAGCCTCGGCCGCGGCCTGGACATCTGCGTCGATGGTGAGATAGAGGTCGCTGCCGCTTTGGGGGTCGATGGTGGTCGAGGTGTCCAGCACGTTGCCGTTGGCGTCAACGTAGACGGTCTGCTCACCGCGAATGCCCTGAAGCACGCTCTCGTACATGAGCTCGACGCCCGATTGGCCCACAACGTCGCCAGATTTGTACTCGACGGCATCGTCGTCATCGCTGGTGGACTTTAGCTGCTCGGCAGTGACAGTGCCGGTATAGCCCACGACATGGGCGGCGAGCGAACCCAAAGGATAACTTCTCTGCGTCCTTTCCTCGACCGAGACGCCGCTAAAGAGCGCGGGGTGCTCGCCGATGTAGGCAACGACGCGGCGGGATACGTCAACCGAGACAGTGCGCGCGCTCTGGGCACCCTGCGAGGTGTCCTGGATCTTGCGGCGAACGGCCTGCATCGGCATGCCGATGAGGTTACCCAGAAGGGTCATCTCGATCTCGTCGTCCACAACGTCGGAGACGGCGGTAACGGTAAGGCAGGGACGGTTGGTCACGATCTCTTTGCCGTTGCGGTCAAGGATGCGGCCGCGTGGAGCGGCCGTGGTGACGGTGCGGGTACGGTTGGACTCGGCAAGCTCGGCGTACTCGTCGCTCGAGACAAGCTGCATCGACCACAGACGGGCCGCCAGCGCTGCAAAAACACCGCCGATAACCACACAAAAGCCCACCAGGCGAGAAGAAATGCTCTTCTCGCCGGACTCGTCCGAGCCACCAGCGGCCTTAGGCGCTCCGCCGCCGATGTCCAGCGTAAAGTGCGCCTCTTCCCTGCCAAAGATAAAGAACAGGGCGAGAAGCACCGCCGCCAAGACGACGCAGACGATGATGATGACGAGCGAGAGGTCCATCGGGGTCTACAGGCCCCTCTTAGAAAAGTGGCCGCCGCCGGCCCCCAAGCTGGGGCCCGAAGTGCGCACACGTGAGTAGTAATAAGCAAACGGTAGAAACCCAAGGACGGTGAGAAGCGCCATGGGCAGTGCTCGCAGGACCAACGCGTCAACAAACGACGAGGTCTGGCCAACCATCAGCATGCACACGCAATAGACCAGGCTCGTCGCAATCGCGGCAAGAGCCGCTTGGATGACCGAGCCGGCGAAGTCGCCCGACATCCTATTGCGAGACTCGGCGCCCAATAGATAGCTCGATACGGTGAGACAAAACGCCATAAGACCGATGGGCGTGGTGCTCGAAAGGTCAAACAGCAAGCCCGAGAAGAACCCGACGACCGCAGACCTGGGGCCGCCCTGGCCTAAGGCAAAGCACGCCGAGAAGACAAGTGCGAAGTTGGCGCGGCCGTTGCCCAAGGCGATGTTGGGCGCCACAGCCAGCTGCAGGACAAGACAAATCACGGCCAGTATGGCCGTGCCCTTGAAGTCCCTGTGTTTATCGGCTATCTGCATGGGATAAAACCCGTCCTACTCGGTGCTTGTGGTCGAGGCATCGGTTGCCTCATCGGAGGTGGCCGACGTGGTCTTGCCCGCGTTTTCCTGAGCGTCCGCGGCGGCGATGTCCTCGGCAGAGGCCTCCTGGCCCTCGGTAAGCGAGGTGATGACCAGGACCTCCTCGTTATTCTCGGTGTGAGCAAAGGGCTCGACGACGATATCGAGATAAAGCGATCCGGGGTTGTTCTCGACAGAGGTCACGCGGCCCAACGGAAGGCCCTTAGGAAAGACTCCGCCCAGGCCGCTCGTGACCACGACGTCGCCCACCTCGACCGTCTGACCGGTACGTATGAGATCGAGGGTCACCTGGCCGGTTGCCGAGCCGTTAATCATACCCTGGGCCCTACTCGACTGAACCATAGCCGAGATGGACGAGGACTCGTCTGCAACAAGGCGCACAACCGAGGTGGTGGGGTTGCACTGGATAATCTGGCCAATGACGCCATTAGAAGCCATAATGGGCATGCCAACGGTCAAGCCCGAAGTCGACCCCTTGTCAATGGTGACCGTAGACGTCCACGAGTCAGTTGAGCTTGAGATGATGCGCGCCGCCGTGGATTGCAGGCTGTAGCTGTCCTGCAAATCAAGCAGGCTCTGCAAGCGCGAAGCGGTTTGCTCGGCTTCCTCAAGCTCGGCGTTTCTGGCCTGCAAGCGCTCGTTTTCCTCCTGGAGGTCAGACAAGGTCTGCTGGTCGGTCGTAAGATTGGTGATGATGTTACCCAGCCCCTGGAACGGCGCGGAGACCGTCGAGCCCAGATAGCGCACCGGCGATGTCACCGTCTGGAACGCGCCGCGCACAAGCTCAAGAGGACTGCTCGAGCCCATGCGGCAGCTCACCGTGAATATAACAAGAGAGACAGCAACGCAGACGATGAGCTGCTTGCCGCCTCCGCTTGTGTTGTTGTTTCCCAGGGTCGGCGCGTTGTGCCGGCCAGGCGTAGAAAAAGCCACGTTTACTGACCTGTGCTCTGAACAAAGCCGCCGGACAAGGCATTGGCCTCAAGCACCTTGGCGCAGCCGTTAACGACGTTTTCCAAGGCGGTGGGACTCACGTTGACGGGCACGCCCGTCTCCTCGCGAAGGCGCTGGT
The DNA here is from genome assembly GCA_963630635.1 of Paludibacteraceae bacterium. Lineage (GTDB taxonomy): Bacteria > Actinomycetota > Coriobacteriia > Coriobacteriales > Atopobiaceae > Paratractidigestivibacter. The sequence goes on along the minus strand of CAVGOA010000001.1, from coordinate 86,476 downwards.
CAAGGCCGCGAAGCATGCCGCCGCCGCCCGTGAGCAGGATACCGTAGTACATAAGGTCAGAGGCCAGGTCGGGCGGGGTAACGTCCAGGGCGTCCTTGACTGCCTTGGTGACCTCATCCAGCGGACGGTCGAGGGCGCGGCGAATCTCCTCGCTCTCGATTCGAACAGTCTTGGGCAAGCCACTCATGACGTCGCGGCCGTTGACCTCGACGTCCAGCTCCTCGGCCAAGGGCGCGGCAGAGCCGACCTTGATCTTGATGTCCTCGGCAGTGCGCTCGCCGATGGAGAGGTTATAAGCGTCGCGCACGTGCTGCAGGATGGTGGCGTCAAACTCATCGCCGGCGGTCCTGATGGACTGCGAGACAACGATGCCGCCCATCGAGATGACGGCGACCTCAGTGGTGCCGCCGCCGATATCTACGACCATAGAGCCAGTGGGGTCTTCAATGGGAAGGTCGGCGCCGATGGCTGCGGCCATGGGCTCCTCGATGAGGTAAGCCTGGCGAGCGCCGGCCTGGATGGTGGCCTCAAAGACGGCGCGCTTCTCGACCGAGGTGACGCCAGAAGGAACGCAAACGACGACCCTGGGGCGCGGGCTCCAGGGGTAGCGGCGCTCGCGGGCCTTCTCGATAAAGTAGCGAAGCATGACCTCAGTGACGTCGAAGTCGGCAATGACGCCGTCCTTCAAGGGGCGCTCGGCAATGATGGAGCCGGGCGTGCGGCCAATCATGCGCTTGGCGTCGGCGCCAACGGCCAAAACCCTGCTCTCGCTCTTGTCGATTGCGACGACGGAGGGCTCGTTGATCACGATGCCCTCGCCGCGCACGGCGACGAGCGTGTTAGCGGTGCCAAGGTCGATGGCCAGGTCACCGCCGTATTCACCGAATAAAGTGTCGAGAAAAGACATAGGTAGTTAAAGTCCCTTACTCGTTAGAGGATTGCGAAGTGTAGGTGGTCTCGAGCGAGACGAGCTTCCAAGAGATGCCGTCGCGGACCATCTTGATGGTGTAGTCCTGCTCGCCACCCTGCGAGAGCTTGGCGGTAACGTAGACCGTGGACTCGGTCATCGAGCGGTCAATACCCTTGACCTCGGGCGTGGAGCCCTTGACCAGCGAGTCGCTCATGCTCTGAAGCTGACCGGTGGCAGAGCTCGAGACGTAGGCCGCGATGTCGCCGCCGTTGTTGGCGGTCTCGAAGACGCTCTGGACCACAGACTCCTGCGTGGGCCAGCCGTAACCCTTGGTGTAGGCAAAGATACCGGCACCAACAACCGCGATGAGAAGAATCAAGATGACGATAAAGACCTTAAGGCCGGTGTGGCGGTGCTTACGCTTGACCTTACGGTCCTTGCGGTCGGCGGCCATGATGTCCTCCTCGGTGACCGAGAAGAAGCCCGTGTCCTCGGCAGAGGGAATAAGCTCGCCGGAGGCACCGGTGGGGTCAAGCGGATCGGAGAAGCCGTTGCCATAACCGGCAGCCTCGAGGAAGGCGTCGGTCTCGGAAGGACGCTTGGACGAGGCGGCGGCCAAAGCGCGGCGAGCGGCGTCATAGGAGGCCTGCGCCTCGGGAGACAGCCTAAAGGCAGGGTCGGACGTGGCGTGGGCAAAGGAGTCCACGGCCTCGGACATGCGGTTAGCGGCTACATAAGCCATGGCAAGGTCGCTATAGATCTGCGACTGGCTCTCGAGCGGCGTCGTGAAGTCCAGGGCGGTGCGATAGGCCTCGATTGCGTCGACCGAGCGGCCCAGGCGCATGAAGCAGCTGCCCAAGCTGGACAGGGCGCCCGCCGGGGACGGGTTGGACTCGTCGATGGCGGCGCTGCGATAAGCGGTGCCGGCGTTGCGGATGTCGCCGATCTTCTCGTACGCGCTGCCCAAGGCCAGGTAGGCCTTGTAAGGCGTGGCGTAAGAGCTGTCCTGGACGGCCTCGGTCAAGGCGGCGATGGCGTCCTGCGTCATGCCAGCGGCGAGAAGGGCGCGGCCACGGTTGCAGCTTAAGGCGCCGCGCTTGCCGTAAGAGGCGTCGGCGAGAGCAGACTGATAGGCGGCCGCAGCGTTTGCGAACTGACCGAGCTTCATGTAGGCGTTGCCAATAAGGTGATCAACGGCGCCCACAGCCTCGCCGGGCTGCTTTGCGGCAGAAAGCTGGGTGACAGCGCCAAACCAGTCACCGGACTGGTAGGCCGCTTTGCCTGATTCAAATGCCTGCTGGTTCACGGTACCCTCCGAAGAAAAAGCGGGCGCGCCTAGGCGCCTGCGTGCTCGATGCGAACAGAATTGATAACGTCACCTGCGCGGAGCTGCGCGATGACGTCCATGCCTTCAAGCGTGGTGCCAAAGACGGTGTAGCCCGAGTCCAGGCTGTGCTGGGGGCCAAGGCAGAAGTAGAACTGCGAGCCGGCGGAGTTGGGATCCATGGAGCGGGCCATGGCCAAAGCCCCGTCGACGTGGGAGTTGTTGGGATTGGTCGAGAACTCCTCCTTGATGCGGTAGCCGGGACCACCGGTGCCGGGGCGACCATACGGTCCGGGACGGCCAGCGGCGACCTCCTGGGAGGTCATCTCACGGGTGTTGGGGCAGCCGCCCTGGATGACAAAGCCGGGTACATAGCGGTGGAACTTGAGGTCGTCGTAGAAACCCGACGAGGCAAGCTCGCAAAAGTTGGCGACGTGGACGGGTGCCCCCGCACAATCAAGCGCGACACGGATGGTGCCGCAAGAGGTATCGAAGACGGCGACCTCGTCGCCTGCGACCTGGTAATCAGGAGTGTAAAGCGGATCGGCGATAAAACCCATATCCCCTCCAAAGTCTAAAGATCAAACAAGCATGAAGCTCTTATAACCAAGTAATTCTAACAGCACTTAGCCCGTTTCACATAATCGGCAGCGCGAACGGGCGCCTATTCGGCCTTCACAGGTTTCCAGTTCTCGTAGTTCTCCTCAAACAAGATTTGATAAGAGCTCTTAGATGAGGCCTGGTAGGTCTTGGTCACGGGATACTCGATGCTCGAGGCGTCTGCGGCCGGATCAGAAGAAGCCACCGACAAGGCCCAGGCCTCGGTAAGCGAGTCGCAGCGGTTACGCAGCCAGTTGCCCAGGGTAACGAGGTTCGAGAGCGTCTCGGAGTAGCTGCCCGCGCCGCTGTCGAGGCCCGATATCGAAGAAATGAGGTTCGAAACCTCGATGGAAATAGCGTACAGGTCGCTTTGACCCTGCTGCCTGGCAGAAGAATCGCTCGAGACGCCGATGGTAAAGAGAGAGGCCTCGTTGTTGTTGATCTGATTGGCAAGCTCGCCCAGGCGGGTGTAGTCGCTCTCGATGGTGGAGAAAAGCGTGTCGGCGGCCGAAGTCGCCTTGACGCCGTCTTGGCCCGAGAGGGTCTCGACGTTTCCGGGAGAGCCCGCAGTCGAGGTGTCAACGGGCGTCGTCGCACGGTTCCTTGTGTTGTTAGGGTCCCAGGGGTGCGTGACGATAAGGGCAAGCGCGCTCACCACCAAGATGGCAAAAACGCCGGCAAACGCCAGGTCCTTGATCTTGGGCATTCTGTCATGGCGCATCGAGGCCGAAGGCGCATCGGGGCCTGCAGCCGGAATAGCGCTTTCGATGGAAGCTTCGTCGGCTGTAGGCTTTGCCGCCTCTTGCTCTTGAAGCGCGTCGAGTGACGGCACGGTGGGAACACCGATCTGCGAAGTGGCGTTGACGTCCACGACGCTCGGAAGCTTAAGATCGCGAATGGACCTTTGTTGCGGCTCCTCTTCTGCTTCGCCAACCATGGTCAGGCACTTAGGACAGACCTTGGCCCCGGGTGGAACCAAAGCGCCGCAGCTAGGGCACCACTTAACATCTTGAAGGTTGATCACCTGGGTCAATCCAGGCTGAGAAGAGCAGACGGGACATTCAACCGACCCGTCGGGAATCTGTGAATGGCAATTAGGGCAAATCACTAAAAAGAGCACCTTTCAGCGTTAATCGGTCGACTCTCTTTTACACCTTGCGAGCACACGGCACGCCGCGCTTCACGATAAAGCTCACGAACATTCACAAGCTTAAGCACGCCTTAAAAGCAAACGGCACCGCTAGCCGACCTTCCTCTTGCCAAAGAAAGTGTCAAAAGTCGCCGGCTTTCCCTCGATTCTCTCGGCCAAACCAATCAAGAGCTTGTTGTTGTCCTGGGCCTTCTCGAATTGAACCGAGAAGCGCTCGAACAAAAGGCAGGCAAGCACGCAAAAGACGGCCGTGGCCACAGCCACATCGAGGGGCAGAGCCGCCACCGAGAAGAAACCGCCAAATAATGTGCAGGCCAAAACGGCAAGAAGCGCCATGGCAACCAGAAGCGCGCGGCGAAGCAGCGTCGGGGGCTCGGAAATGCGTTTGATGAGCGCAAGGCCCACGACGATGGTGATGATCATGCACACGGTCGAGATTTCGTCAAACGAGTGCGACATCAAGCGTCCAAGAGAAAGCTCCAGGAACAAGAAGCAGACAATCGCGCCCGATGCCGGCAATGACCGCGACAAGACGTTTGCCAAGAAGTTGCCGCGCACCAGCTCGTGGTTGGGCTCGAGCGCCAGCACAAAGGACGGGATACCGATGACCACCGTCGAGATGAGCGACATCTGGATAGGGATGAACGGGTAGGGCGGGATAATGATGCAGATAAGGGCGAGAACCGCGGTGAAGACGGTCTTGACCAAAAAGAGCGACGCGGACCTCTGCAGGTTGTTGATGGAGCGCCTGCCCTCGGCCACGACCTCGGGCATGTGGGCAAAGTCGTTGTCGGCCAAGACGATCTCTGATACGTTCCTGGCGGCAGCAGACCCCGAGGCCATCGAGATCGAGCAGTCGGCCTCGCGAAGGGCCAAGACGTCGTTCACGCCGTCGCCCGTCATGGCCACCGTGCGCCCACGGCGATGCAGGGCCTCGACCAGCTCGCGTTTTTGCTGCGGCGTGACGCGACCAAAGACGCGAGCCGTGTCGACCGCGGCATCGAGCTTCTCGGACGTGTCCAAGGTAGAGGCGTCGACGTACTTGTCGGCATTGGGAACACCGGCGATCTGGGCGATGGCCGAGACGGTACGGGGGTCGTCGCCCGAGATGACGCGCAGCTCGACGCCCTGCTCGATGAAGTAGGCCATCGTGGTGGGGGCGCTGTCGCGCACCTTGTCACGGATACCCACGCAGCCCAGCAGGCGCGGCGTGCCCAAAAGATTGCCCTCGGCGTCAAAGCCTTCGCAAGAGCAGACGACGATGCGGCGCTCGATATTGGCGAAATCGGCGCAAAGCACATCGGCGCTCCTTTGCCCAGCATCTCCCAAGACAAACTGCGCGGCACCCATGACCAGGCCTTCGTTTGAATCAAGCACACAACCCGAGTACTTCTTAGCAGAAGAGAAAGCGATCACGCGGGCGACTTTGGCCTTGGCCGCGCCCTTCTCGGCACCATATGCCAAAAGGGCCTTGGCCGTGTCGTTCATGTCCTTGTCATTGGCACGGACAATGGCGTAGAAAGCGTCCACGACCTGCGACTCGTTGACGCCGGGAGCCGCGGCCACATGAGCGACCTCCATCTCGCCCGAGGTGATAGTGCCCGTCTTGTCCAGACAAAGGGTATCCACACGCGCGAGCGTCTCGATGCAGTAACTCTGCTGCACAAGAACGCCGCGACGGCCAAGGCGAGTGGTCGCGATGGCCAAAACCGTAGAGGTCAAAAGTACCAGGCCCTGCGGAATCATGCCCAGGACCGCACCGGTAGAGGACAAAATCGCAGAATCGAGAGAGGAACCCTCGAGAAGCACGGTGCGCAGGAAAAGGCCCAGGCCCAGGGGCACAAGCATGAACGTCCCCAGGCGAATGATCGCCTTCAAGGTAGAAAGTATCTCGGACTTGACCTCTTTGACGTACTTGGCCTCGGCGTTGATCTTTGCCGCAAAGCCGTCGCGACCCACCTTGGTCACGCGGGCCACCAAAGAGCCCGACTCAATGAAGCTGCCCGAGAAAAGCTCGTCTCCGTTCTTCTTGGCAATAGGCACCGACTCGCCTGTGAGCAGAGACTCGTCGGCGTAGCTGTTGCCAAAAAGGCACACACAGTCGGCGGGCACCTGGTCGCCGTGCGAGAGGCGCACGACGTCGTCCAAAACAAGGTCGGTTGGCGCGACGCTGACCTCTACCCCATCGCGGATGACCGTGACCTCTTTTTGGGTCATGATCGTGAGCTTATCGACCATCTTCTTGGCGCGAATCTCTTGGAAAACGCCGATGAAAAGATTGGCAAAGACGATGGTCAAGAAGAGCATGTTGCGGTACTGGCCCGTGAAGAAGATGAGAAGGGCCATGCAAAGGTTGACCGCGTTGAACAAGGTGAAGGCGTGGGTGGCAAAAATCTGCCCTACCGACTTGGTCTTGACGTCGGTGTTGGCATTGGTGCGCCCGTCGGCAACGCGCTCGGCCACCTGGGCCGCAGTAAGGCCGCTAAGCTGGGCGTCATTGTGAGCACTGGACACGCGAGACTCCTTATATAAGAGAAGGGACCCATACAAGACGGGTCCCCATGCCATATAGAAGTGGTGCGCCCAGGGGGATTCGAACCCACGACCTTTCGCTCCGGAGGCGAACGCTCTAATCCACTGAGCTATGGGCGCAATAAGCCAAGCCATTGTAGCCGAAGTTTCGAAACTTGTTTCCAACGATGCACATACACACGGATATAAGACAAATCGACAACATGTTCGTGCTAACATCGAGCGGCTAACCCCATGAGATACGGAGCGCACATGATCGCAGTCGTAAACGATAAGGCAACAAACGAGCAGCTCAACCAGTTTGTCGACTGGATCGAAGCGCGAGGTTTCAAGACCAACGTCTCGCAAGGAGACAACGAGACCATCGTCGGCATCATCGGCGACACCACCCAGATCGACCCTTTCCTTCTTGAGAGCATGGACATCGTCGAGCGCGTCCAGCGTGTGACCGAGCCCTTCAAGAAGGCCAACCGCAAGTTCCACCCCGAGGACACCGTCGTCGACTGTGGCCACGGCGTTTTGGTGGGTGGCGGCAACTTCCAGGTCATCGCGGGCCCCTGCTCGGTCGAGGGCGAGAACCTGCGCACCATCGCCCGCGCGGTCAAGGAAGCCGGCGCCACTATGCTGCGCGGCGGCGCCTTCAAGCCGCGCACTTCTCCGTACGCCTTCCAGGGCATGGGCGAGAAGGGCCTTGACCTTTTGATGGACGTCGCGAGCGAGCTTGACATGCCCGTGGTGACCGAGATCATGGACGCACACGATATCCAGCTGTTCTTGGACAAGGGCGTCGATGTCTTCCAGGTTGGGGCAAGAAACGCGCAGAACTTCACCCTTTTGAAAGAGCTGGGCAAGACCACCACGCCTGTCCTCCTTAAGCGCGGCATGTCCGAGACAATCGACGAGCTTCTTATGGGCGCCGAGTACATCATGAGCGAGGGCAACGAGAAGGTCATGCTGTGCGAGCGCGGCATTCGCACCTTTGAGACGCGCACCCGCAACACCTTTGACGTGAACGCCATCCCGGTGCTGCACCACCTCACCCACCTGCCCGTTATTGGAGACCCCTCGCACTCCACCGGCTACACCCGCTACGTCAAGCCGGCAGCCTATGCCGCATGCGCGGCGGGCGCCGACGGCCTTGAGATCGAGGTCCACGACTGCCCGTCCAAGGCGTGGTCCGACGGCGCACAGGCCTTGACGCCCCAGATGTTCGCCGACGTCATGCGTCGCCTGGCCCTTATCCGCGAGGCCGTGACGACCGATATCGAGGAGGCATAGGCGTGGCCGAGAAGAACGAGGCTGCTGACGCGACCTTTGTACCGGGGCGTATTGGCGTTGTGGGCCTGGGCCTTATGGGCGGCTCCTTTGCGCGGGCCTTCCGCGCGGCAGACGTCGACGTCTATGCTTGGAACCGCACACGCAGCACCCTTGAGCTGGCCATGATCGAGACCGTGAAGGGCGAGCTCAACGACGAGACCGTCCCCACCTGTGAGCTGATTATCCTAGCCGGATACCCACAGGCAACGATCGACTGGCTGGGCGAGATGGCAGATCTTATCTCGCCGGGCGCCATCGTGATCGACACGGTGGGCGTTAAGCGTAAGATCTGCCGCGAATGCGAGGCGATCGCGCAGGGCCACGATTGGACCTTCGTGGGCTGCCACCCCATGGCGGGCACCCAGTACTCAGGTTTCGCGCACTCGCGCGCCACGATGTTCAAGGGCGCTCCCATGGTCGTCGTGCCGCCCAGCCACATGGACGATTTCGAGCGAGTTGAGGTCCTCGAGCGTCTAAAGAAGCTCCTTGCCCCCTGCCAGTTTGGCAGCTTCACGCTGGCCACTGCCTCGGTCCACGACCGCATGATCGCCTACACCTCCCAGCTTTGCCATGTTGTGTCGAACGCCTTCATCAAGAGCCCTACATCGCGCGACCACCGGGGCTTCTCGGCGGGCAGCTACCGTGACCTTACCCGCGTTGCGCATCTTAACGCTCCCATGTGGACCGAGCTTTTCTTGGACAACGCAGATTACCTGTCGAGCGAGCTTGGCCTCATCATCGACAACCTGCAGGCATACAAAGACGCCCTGGACGCCGGCGACGCCACCGAGCTCGAGCGCCTCTTGGCCGAGGGCGACAAGATCAAACGAGAGATCGAGGGACGATGAGCACCCAGAAGATCGTCAAGGTAGAAACCCCTTCCAAGACATACGACGTGCACGTTGGCCTGGGTCTTCTCGACAACGTGGGCACCATTGTGGCCGGCTGCGCAAAGGCAACGCGTGCCTGCATCATCAGCGAGACAAACGTGGCATCCCTTTATGCTGCGCGTGTCGAGGCCTCGCTTAAGGCAGCCGGCTTCGAGGTCGTAACCTTGATATTTGAAGCCGGCGAGCAGTCCAAGAACCTCACCACCCTGGGCACTTTGCTTGAGGGCATGGCCGAGGCGGGCCTTGACCGCGACAGCGTGGTCGTGGCCTTGGGCGGCGGCGTCACCGGCGACATAGCGGGGCTTGCCGCGGCAATGTACCAGCGTGGCATTAAGGTCGTGCAGGTTCCCACATCCCTTTTGGCGATGGTCGACTCGAGCGTGGGCGGCAAGGTGGCCGTCGACCTTGAGCACGGCAAGAACCTCGCCGGTTTCTTCTGGCAACCGAGCGCCGTCGTCGCCGACGTCGAGTGCCTGCGCACCATCGAGCCCGAGAAATTCCGCGACTCGGTGGGTGAGGTCGTGAAGCACGCCGTCTTGGCCGATTCCGCCATGTTGGACGACCTTCTCGCCCACCCCTTGACCGAGCCGGGTTACTCCTACGAGAAGCTTGCCCAGGTAGTGGCCAAAAACGTCGCCATCAAACGCGACGTGGTGAACGCCGACGAGACCGAGCATGGCGTGCGCCAGACGTTGAACCTGGGCCACACCATTGGCCACGGTATCGAGGCCGCGAGCAACTTTACGATGGGTCACGGCTCCTGTGTGGCTGCCGGTCTTTGTTGCCTCGCGCGCGCGAGCTTGGCCAAGGGCTGGTGCGACCAGGCGACCTGCGACGCGATCGTGAACGCGATGGCCGCCCAGGGCCTTCCCACTAACACCGATCTTGACCACGAGGTCCTTTTTAACTACATGACGCACGACAAGAAACGCCACGGCAACACCATGAACGTCGTCGTACCCACCCAGATTGGCCATGTGACCATCAAGAAACTGCAGTTAGAAGAGCTGCGCGAGCTTCTAGACCTGGGCTGCGGCACCAAGGCTGAAAGGCAGTGACTTGAACCAGACGATCTACCCTGCCGCTCTGGCCGGCACCATCCAGATACCCGCCTCTAAGTCAGAGGCCCACCGCCTTCTTACCTGCGCTGCGTTTGCCGACTCCCCCACGCGCGTCGTATGCAACGCCACCTCTAAAGACATCGAGGCCACGCTGTCTTGTCTTCGCGCCTTGGGCGTAAATATTGAGAAGACCGCCGAGGGCTTTGAGGTCTCCCCCGTCGCAGAGGTCAACCGCAAGGCTCTTCTCGACTGCGGAGAATCCGGCTCTACCATGCGCTTTATGCTGCCCGTCGTTGCCGCGCTGGGCTGTGACGCGAGCCTCACCGGTCACGGGCGCCTTCCCGAGCGACCGCTCTCCCCACTCTACGAGGAGCTTGTTGCCCACGGGGCACAGCTTAGTCCCCAAGGTCAGGTGCCCTTGCGCGTCGAGGGCAAGATCTGTGGCGGCAGCTACAAAATCGCCGGCAACGTGAGCTCTCAGTACGTCACCGGCCTGCTTTTGGCCGCACCTTTGATGGGTGGCATCGACCTGTTTGTCACCGAGCCGGTCGAGTCGTTGCCCTACATCGACATCACGATCAACGTCATGAAGCTTTTTGGCGTTGAGGTCAGCCGCCGCAAGGTCTCGTCTGATGACGAAAAAGGCCTGCTGTTTAGCGTCGCGGCTGACACCGCGTACAAGACGCCCGGCAAAGTGACCGTTGGCGGCGATTGGTCCAACTCCGCGTTTTGGCTGGCAGCCGGCGCGCTTAGCAGCGACGGCCTTTCGGTTACCGGCCTGGACTTTCACTCGGCCCAAGGCGACAAGGCCATTCTGGGAGCGCTGGCGCTTCTGGGCGCGCGCGTTTCTCGCTTCCCGGACCACGTATGCGTGAGCCGAGACAGCCTGCACGGCTGCACCTTGGACGTCAAAAGCTGCCCCGATCTTGTGCCGCCACTCGCAGCCGTCGCCTGCCTTGCAAAGGGAACGACAAAGATCGTGGGCGCCGCTCGCCTGCGCATCAAGGAGTCCGACCGTTTGGCCACCGTCTCGGCCGCGATCAACGCCATGGGCGGGCGTGTCCAGGAAACAAACGACGGCCTGGTCATCGAGGGTGTCGAAACCCTTTGTGGCGGAACCGTCGACGCCGCAAACGACCACCGCATCGCTATGATGTCGGCCATTCTGGCTACCTACGCTACCGGGCCCACGACCATCGTGGGCGCCGAGTGCGTCGCAAAATCCTACCCCGCCTTCTTTGAGGACCTGGCCCAGCTGGGCGGCTCCTGCGAAAAGGAGAACTAACATGCCCTCCACCATTGGCAACACCCTAAAGGCAACCATATTTGGCCAGTCGCACTCGGCGGCTGTGGGCTGCGTGGTCGAGGGCTTGCCCTCGGGTATCGAGATTGACCTTGACCGCCTGCAGGCGTTTCTCGATAGGCGCGCCCCCGGCAAAGCGTCTTGGACCACGCCGAGAAAAGAGGCCGACAAGGTCCGCGTCCTGAGCGGCCTTAACCCAGACGGCGCAACGTGCGGCGCCCCGCTTTGCGCCGTCATCGAGAACACCAATACCCGCTCGGGCGACTACGCCAACATCATGGGCGTGCCGCGCCCGGGACACGCAGACTTCACCGCCTGGGCAAAGTGGCACGGCAACCAGGACATTCCTGGCGGCGGGCACTTCTCGGGCCGCTTAACAGGCCCGTTGTGCGTCGCCGGCGGCATCGCCCTGCAGTGGCTCGAGGCCCAGGGAATCCGCGTGTGTGCCCACGTGTCGCAGCTGGCCGGCGTCGACGACGAGGACTTTTGCGTAGAAGACAACTCGCCCCAGGCCAACCAGAGGCTCTTCTCGCAAATGAACGCGCTGGCAGACGGGCGCGACTTCCCTGCCATCAACCTTGACCGCGCAGACGCCATGATCACCGCTATTAGCGAGGCGCAGGCACAGGCCGACTCTGTGGGCGGCACCATCGAGTGCGTGGCCACCGGAATTCCTGCCGGTGTAGGCTCGCCCATGTTCGACGGACTCGAGAACGTCATTGCCCGCGCGGCCTTTGGCATCCCCTCGGTCAAGGGCATCGAATTTGGTGCCGGTTTTGAGGCCGCCCGCCTTCGCGGAAGCCAGAACAACGACGCTTACCAGGTACGCGATGGCCAGTGCGTGCCCTTGACCAACAACGCCGGCGGTATCTTGGGCGGCATCTCGACCGGGGCTCCGCTCTACTTCAAGATCGCGCTCAAGCCCATCTCGAGCATTGGGCAGGAGCAGGACTCGGTCGACCTGGCAAACATGCAAAACGCCAAGCTCACCGTCAAGGGCCGCCACGACGCCACCGCCGTCACCCGCGCCGTGCCGGTGACCGAGGCCGTCTGCGCCCTTGCCGTGGCCGACGCCCTTCTTAGCTGGCCCGCCGAATAAAGCCCAGCTCAAAACACGTATCAAGACCGTATAAGGATTCACATGAGCGACCTTCCCGAGCTTAGGAAAGAAATAGACCGCATAGACACGCAGATTTTCTCGCTGTTTGCCCAGCGCGCCGAGGTGGCCTGCGCCATTGGCGACTACAAGCGAGAGCATGGCCTTGCGGTCTATGACCCGGGCCGCGAGCGCGATAAGATCAGCCAAGCTGGCGAGAGAGTCCCCGAAGAGCTCAAGACCTACGCACAGGTGCTCATGCAGCTGCTCATGGAGGCCGCCAAGAGCAAAGAGACGCTGCCAGAAGACGCGAAGCCCGCGCTTCTGGGCGAAATCGAGGATGCCCGCGCCACCACGCCCGAGCTCTTTCCCACCGATGCCAACGTCGCCTGCCAGGGTGTCGAGGGCGCCTACTCCCAGATCGCGGCCGGACACTTCTTCAAGCACCCCACAATTAGCTATTGTCCAAGCTTCGAGGGTGTTTTCCAAGCCGTCGAGGAAGGTCGTTGCTCATACGGCGTACTGCCGGTCGAGAACTCGACCGCGGGTACCGTCAACAAGGTCTTCGACCTTATGATGGAGCACTCCTTCCACGTGGTGCGCACCTATCGTCAGAAGATCGACCACAACCTGCTGGCTAAGCAGGGTGCCAAAATCGAGGACATCCGCGACATCTACAGCCACGAGCAGGCCATCAACCAGTGCCGTCACTACCTTGAGACCCTACCCAACGCGCATGTCCACGTATGCGAGAACACCGCGATGGCCGCCCGCCACGTTGCCGAGTCCAACCGCGCCGACGTGGCCGCCCTCTCTTCTCGCTCGTGCGCAGACCTCTACGGCTTGGATATTCTCGCCAGCAATGTGCAGGATCGCGACAACAACTATACGCGTTTTGCCTGCATCTCTAAGCATCTTGAGATCTACCCTGGTGCAGACAGGACCACCCTTATGCTGGTTCTTAACCACGAGCCCGGCGCGCTTTACAAGGTGCTTGCCAAGATCTACGCGCTGGACCTTAACCTGCTCAAGCTCGAGAGCCGTCCCATCCCCCAGCGCGACTTCGAGTTCATGTTCTACTTTGACATCGACTGCCCCGTGGCAGCGCCCCAGTTCCAGAACCTTATCTCATCTTTGAGCGACGCCTGTCAGGAGCTGCGCTACCTTGGCAGCTACACCGAAGTTATTTAGAGGATTTGCCCCATGACTAAGAAGATCGATGCTCCCTTTGGCTTGATTGGCAGAAAGCTTGGCCACAGTTGGTCGCCGCAGCTCCACACCAAGATGGGCTCTACCCCCTACCAGCTGGTTGAGCTTGAGCCCGATGAGGTAGAGGACTTCATCTTGCAGGGAGTTTGGCAAGGATTGAACGTCACCATCCCGTATAAGGCGGACGCCGCCCGCTTGGCCGACGCCAAGAGCGAGCGTGTAGCCAAGCTCGGAGTCGCGAACACCCTGGTCAAGCGCCCCGACGGCACCATCTATGCAGAGAATACCGACGTCATGGGCTTTGCCTGGATGCTCAACCGTTTTTGCGAGAAGAACCACGCCAAAACCGCCAGCGAGCTTTTGTGTGGCAAGAAAGCCCTGGTACTTGGCAGCGGCGGCGCATCTAAGGCGATCACGGCCGCCCTTGAAGAGACGGGTGCTGCGGCTCAGGTGATCTCTCGAAGCGGCGAGAGCAACTACGACAATCTTTTGGATCTTCACGCCGACGCCGCGCTGGTGGTCAACACCACGCCTGTGGGCATGTACCCCAACTGCCCCGCCTCTCCCCTCACCTTTGAGACTCTGGCCGCGCTTCACGGCCTTCTAGGCGTCTTGGATATTGTGTACAACCCCACGCGCACCAAGATCTGCCTTGATGCCGAGAAGCTGGGCCTTCCCTACGAGTCGGGCCTGCCCATGCTCGTGACCCAGGCTAAGTTCGCAAGCGAGCTTTTCCAGGACAAGGCGATCGATGACGCCGTATTGGAGAAGATCTTGGCCGAGGTTCTTCTCTCCACCCAAAACGTGGTGCTTATCGGCATGCCCGGCGCCGGCAAGACCAGCTGTGGAAAGCGACTGGCCCGTATGATGGGACGCCCTTTCATCGACATCGACGACGCGATCGCGACCGAGTGCGGCAAGAGCGCGGCCGACATTATCCGTGAGTCGGGTGAGGACACATTCCGCGCGATTGAGACCCAGGTCACAGGCGCATACGCCGCAAAATCCGGCATGGTCATCGCCTGCGGCGGCGGCGTGGTGACGCGAGAGGAGAACTACGCCCTTCTCCACCAAAACTCACGCATCGTGATGATTGATCGGCCCCTTGGCGAGCTGAGCAGCGAGGGACGTCCCATGTCTCAGTCGCAAGGCGTCGCAAAACTTGCCCAGACGCGCATGCCTATCTATCGCCAGTGGGCCGACATTACCATCACCTGTACCGGCTCGGCCGCCGGCGACGCGGAGCTTATCCACAAGCAGTTGACACAGTGTTAATCGCTTAGCCCAAAAGTTCGACCGTTCGCGGAGTGAGTTGTAGGGTTTTCTTTGGCGTGACCCGCTTTTAACGAAGCGATGCGAAACTCATAAAGGTTGAAATCAATAAATGAGGCACTCGCTGCTTTTTTGGAAGAGGGAACGACGTGAACAAGTCGATTCAAATAGCAAACGACCTATTGGCCGCGGTTGGCGGCAAGGCCAACGTCACGGCCAACGACCTATGCATGACCCGCTTGCGCATCTTGACCGATAACCCCGCGCTGGTAGACGCCGAGCAGCTAAGCGCCACGAGCGGTGTGCTGGGCATCGTCAAACGCGGGGCAAACGGCTTCGAGGTCGTCTTTGGCCCGGGTCGCGCCGAGAGCGTCCACGACGCACTTGTCGACCTCACCGGCATCGACTCGGAGTCTGACCCAATCGAAGGCATGCAGAAAGACGTCGATCCCTCCATCACGGTAAGCATCAGCAAGAACCCGCTGCGTGCAGCCACGGCAAAGCAAAACGCGCAGGCCGCGGCCGCCGAAGCGGATCCGGACGGCTTCGAGAGCGTCAAGAGCCTCCTGGGTCTTCTCGACAACGATGAAGACGAGCAGGAAGCTAAGAACGACTGCGAGTCCGACGCCGAACCCCAGGCGGACGCAGCGGCCGCGAGTGTCCTGGTCATCAACGGGCCCAACATCAACATGCTGGGCATTCGCGAACCCGCCGTCTACGGCACCGAGAATTTCGATGCCCTGCTTAACCTGTGTCACGAAAGCGCTCGCGAGGCAGGCTTTGCCAAGTGCGACTGCGTGCAGTCCAACCACGAGGGCGATCTTGTCGATGCCATCCAGGCGGCCTATCAGACCTACGACGGCATCGTGATCAACCCCGGAGCCTACACCCACACTTCCATCGCCATTCTTGACGCGGCCAAGGCCGTTGGCCTGCCTGTGGTTGAGGTGCACATCTCTAAGGTTGAGGAGCGTGAGGACTTTAGGCAGGTCTCCTACATTCGCCAGGCCTGCTTCGAGACCGTGACGGGCTTAGGAATCCAGGGTTACCGTAAGGCGATTCTTGACCTTGCCGCTCACATTGGGCTCTAACCTTAAGCCACATCAAGCTTTAAAAGAATTCCCCGGCGTCTTAAGACGTCGGGGAATTTAAATTACCTGCAGCTCCAGGCGCCCGTCTCGGTTACCACGTAGTCCAGGGGAACATCGGTTGCCTCTTGCGGAAGCCCATTGCCGCAAATCTGGCTGTTGCGAGCCAGGCCGATCTTCTCGCCGGGGTAAAACGCGAGAAAGCGGTCGTAGTAGCCGCCGCCGTAGCCAATGCGGCGGCCGCGCGTATCAAAGATAAGGCCGGGCACCAGACAGGCGCTTCCAACCATATCGGGTATCGTCACGGCATTTACCAGCGACTTCTTGGGTTCAAGGATATTATGGGCGCCTAGCTCAAGGTCGTCGAAAGAAGATAGCTCAAAGAATGACATCGTGTGCGTCTTCTTGTCGCAGCGCGGAACGGCAACGCGGCGGCCTTCTTTCAAAAGCGCGTTGATAATCGCGTGCGTATCGACCTCGGAGCGATAAGAAACATAGGTCAGCACCAGGCCCGCGTTTGAAAATACCTCGACACAGGACAGGTGCGAGAAGATCTTTTGGTCCAGTTCTTCTCGGCTAGACAGGTCAAGGCTATCCCTAAGCTCCATGTGATGCGAGCGAAGCGTGGCTTTATCCATATCGGTCCCCTGGGTGCTGGGCATCTGCGGCTCTCCTGTCATTGTTATTTTTCGGCCAACATTCTAGCAGGTGTTGCCCAAGTTGCTTTGTTGGGGGCACGCATTTGCTCTAAGATAGAAACTTGTGTGACAAACTATCCCCTTTAAAAGGAGTTATTCATGGCTAACGAGGGCAGCTACGAGGCCGCGCTGGCGCGCAGCAACGAGGTCCACGCAGACCTTAAGGTCAACCCGCAAAACTACACCATGCTCACAGGCGACCGCCCCACCGGTCGCCTGCACCTGGGCCACTACTTTGGTACGCTGGTCGACCGCGTGCGCCTGCAAGAGATGGGCGTCAAGACCAACATCATCATCGCCGATTACCAAGTTATCACCGACCGCGACACCACCAAGAACATCCAGGACAACGTCTACAACATGGTCGTCGACTACCTGGCCTGCGGCATTGACCCTAAGAAGACCATGATCTTCACCCACTCGGCAGTACCCGAGGAAAACCAGCTCATGCTGCCGTTCCTCTCGCTGATCACCGAGGCCGAGATGGAGCGCAACCCCACCGTCAAGGCCGAGCAGGAGGCCTCGGGCCACGAGCTCACCGGCCTTCTCCTTACCTACCCGGTGCACCAGGCCTGCGACATCTTGTTCTGCAAGGGCAACATCGTGCCCGTGGGACGCGACCAATTGCCCCACATCGAGGTCACCAACAAGATCGCCCGCCGCTTCAATAACCGCTACGGAAAGGTCTTCCCCGAGGTCACGGGGCTTCTCACCTCGACGCCGTTGCTCCCCGGCCTGGACGGTCGCAAGATGAGCAAGTCGTACGGCAACGCCATCTCGATCAGCATGACGGCCGAGGAGACCGCCAAGCTCATCAAAAAGGCTCAGACCGACTCCGAACGAAACATCACCTTTGACCCCGAGAACCGCCCCCAGGTCTCGGCCCTTCTCACCACCGCGAGCATCTGTTGTGGCCGTGACCCCAAAGAGCTTGCCGACGAGATTGGCATGGGTGGCGGCGGACAGCTTAAGAAGGTCGTCACCGAGGCCGTGAACACTCGTTTTGCCGAGATCCGCGAGCGCCGCGAGGACCTGCTTAAAGACATGGATTACATCAAAGACGTCATCGCCGACGGCAACAAGCGCGCCAACGCGGTCGCGCACGAGACGCTGTGCGAGGTCCGCGAGGCCATGGGCATGGTCTACTAGGCACGCGTCACAAGCAACACCGTTTTAGGAAGGCCGACCCGCATGATCGAAGACCTAAAAATCAACGAGGCCCAAAAGCAGCTCTATTACGAGAAGGGCTGGTGGCGCGACCAGACCATCGCCGACGTTTGGGAAGAGCAGTGGCCCAAGTACGCCGATGACGTCTATGTGAACGACGAGCTTGGGCGCTCCCTCACCTATGGTGAGGTCAACGAGGGTGCCTCTCGCTTGGCGTCATGGTTTAAAGAGGTCGGCGTCCAGAACGGCGACGTGGTCTCGTTCCAGGTGCCCAAGTGGGTCGAGTCGGCCATCATCTATGTTGCCTGCCTTAAGGTGGGCGCGGTCATGCACCCGGTTGCCACCAACCTCAACGCGATGGACGTCGAGTTCATCATCAATCAGGTAAAGCCGGTCGTTTTCATCTGCCCCACGTTCTTCCACAACACCGATTACGAGAAGCAGTACGACATGTTCCGCGAGACGACCAAGAGTCTTCGCGCGGTCATGCTGATCGACCGCGAGTACCCGGCCCACAACGCCTCGATCCCCACCTTCGACAACGTGATCAAGACCCACGAGGCCTTGTGCGACTCCGCGCCCTCGCGCCCCGACGAGGTGGCCTGCATCCTTACGACCTCGGGCACAACGGGAAAGCCCAAGGCGTCCATGCTTACCCACAACAACCTGCTGTTCTGCGAGCGCGTCTATGTCGAGGCGGCAGAGCTCACCCACAAAGACGTGGTGTGGATGCCCTCGCCCTTGAACCACGCGACGGGTTTTTGCCACGGCCTTATCGCCACGATGACCGTGGGCGGCCGCACGGTGCTGCAGCTCAACTACAACGCTAAGGGTGCCGTTGAGCTCATCAACAACGAGGGATGCACCTGGTCCCACGGCGCCACGCCCTTCATCTTCGATATCCTGCGCTACCTTGACGAGACAGGCCTCGAGATTCCCTCGATGCGCCTTTACAACTGCGGCGGCGCGCCTGTTCCTTCTCAGCTGGTCAAATGGGCCGATAAACACGGCGTTATCTTGAGCGAGTCCTACGGCGCCACCGAGAGCTTCCCCCATCTCTATGTTCCGCCCGAGAAGTGCCTTGAGTGGGACGGCCAGTTCTCTGGTATCCCCTACGAGGGCATCGAGGTGCGCGTGGTGGACAAGCAGCGCAACGAGGTCCCGCGAGGCGCCGTTGGCGAGGAGGCCAGCCGCGGCCCCAACGTCTTTGTTGGCTACCTTAACCAAAAAGACCAGACCGATAAGCTCTTGGACGACGAGGGCTGGTACTACTCGGGCGACCTTTGCACCATGGATGAGCAGGGGCGCATTCACATCGTTGGACGTATTAAGGACATCATCATCCGCGGCGGCGAGAACATCTCGATGCGCGAGGTGGACGAGAGCGTGCTGGGCTGGGACCAGGTGTGCGACCTGGCCACCGTGGGCATGCCCGACGAGCGCCTGGGTGAGAGAATCTGTTTGTTTGCCGTGCGCTCGCCCAAGGCCGACCACCCGCTGGAGCTCTCTGAGCTTCTCGTATATCTTGAGGACAAGGGCGTGGCTAAGCGCCTGTGGCCTGAGCGCGTGGAAGAGATCGACGTGATCCCGCGCACACCCACGGGCAAAGTCAAGAGGTTTGTTCTCTCCCAGGAAATCGCGCAGCGCATGGAAAACGAGAAGTAGAATCCTTCTCGGCAGCACAAAGACATAAAATGCGGGCCCAGAAACCAGAAGTGTTTCGGGGCCCGCAGCCTTAACTAGTACAACGTTCTAGTGAGTGCGCTTGAGCGCCTTCGCAATGCCAAGGACGATGGCAACCGCAAGGAACGCGACGGCGAACTTGGCAAACACCCACTCCTGAGGCAACAAAGCTACCTTGAAGGGGTCATCGTAAGGCGCCGTTCCCATCACGGCGAGGAGCGCAAACGACAAAATGTTCAAGACCGGCATGTGCCACAGGTAGATGGGCATGGTGTTGCGGCCAACAAAGCAAAGCAGCTTGTCGTGGCCCCGCAAGGCATTCTCTAAAACCCGAAGCAAACAGCAGAGAAAGACGGTGCCGGCAACGCCGCCCACAAGCGAGATAAAGACGCTCACCAGGCCGTGTTCGCCGTAGTAGGCGACAAGCGGCATGACGCTTGCCGCACCCGCAAAGGCCGCCGCAGCAGCCACAACCAACGAAACGGGAAGCGCAATCTTGAACTTGGTCGGGGACTTAAAGACGTTAAGCTCCTTGGCATCAAGACCGGCGATCATCGCAGCGCAACCCCAACAGCCGCGACCAATGCCATAGGGAAGCTCGGCCGCAAAGAGCGTCTCGACCCAGGCGAGCACACACAGGACAACAATCGCCACAGCGTCGTTCCAAGGAGCCTTCCTGACCTTCTTGGCATAAACGTAAAAGAGGCACGACGCCACGAACATGGCCGGCAAGAACCACAGGTGGCAAGTGAGCGGCAAGACAGTGTCGATAAGGCCGTCGCCGTTGGGGTGAAAGTTCTTGAGCCAGTACAACGTTTGCGTGGCAGAGCCTAGCTCGGGCACCAGCGCCGAGCCCCACAGGCCGCCCAGCAATGCAAGGATCACGATGCCGGGGCCACCGTAGCCCAAAAACATTGCACGTGGGATCTCAAGAAGACCCAAGATCACCGTCGCGACCCAAAAAGGAACGATGATTCCCTTGAAGCGCGCCTTGATGGCCTCCTTGACCGGGCGGCGCCCGCTGTAGACATAGCCGGACACAAAGAAAAAGAACAGCATCGTGATCGAGCCGTTGTTGGGTAAGGGTGCCGCCACGTGGTTGAGCGCCACCCAAATAAGCAGCAGCGCCTTTCCGTAATCAAGAAAATTGTCGCGCTTGGTGATGCCTTGGGTCATAACTGGTAAAACTCCTGGTAAAGCTGGCTTGCTAATTCAAAGGCGAGAAGGACCCTAGTTCCACGTGTCCTTGAGCGTCGCGTACATGACGGCCTTGATGGAGTGCAGGCGGTTCTCGGCCTCCTCGAAGGCGCGGCTACGGTCGGACTCAAAGACCTCATCGGTAACCTCAAGCTCGGGCATGCCGAACTTCTGGAAGACGTCCTCGCCGATGGTGGTCTTGCGATCGTGGAAGCTGGGCAGGCAGTGCATGAAGATGCAGTCGTCGGCGGCAAGCTCCATGGCAGCGGCGTTGACCTGGTACTTGGAGAGAAGCTCAATGCGCTTGCCCCACAGCTCGTAAGGCTCGCCCATGGAAACCCAAATGTCAGTGTAAATGACAGAGGCACCGCCCGCGCCCTCGGCAACGTCTTCGGTCAACGTAATCGTAGAGCCCGTCTCGGCCGCGATGGCGCGGCACTGCTCAACCAGCTCGGCGGCAGGCATCTGCTCCTTGGGGCCGCAGGCGCAAAAGTCCATACCCAGCTTGGCGCACACAACCATAAGGGAGTTGCCAACGTTGTTACCGGCGTCGCCCATGAAGGTGAGCTTGCGGCCGTGAAGGTCGCGGCCAAACTCCTCCTGGACAGTGAGCATATCGGCAATCATCTGCGTGGGGTGGAATTCATTGGTAAGGCCGTTCCACACGGGCACGCCAGCGTATGCGGCAAGCTCCTCGACACGGGCCTGCTCAAAGCCGCGGTACTCGATGCCATCGAACATACGGCCCAAGACGCGAGCAGTATCGGCCATGGACTCCTTCTTGCCGATCTGCGAGCCGCTGGGGTCCAGGTAGACGGCGTGCATACCAAGGTCGGCCGCGCCCACCTCAAAGGAGCAGCGGGTACGCGTGGAGGTCTTCTCGAAGATAAGGGCGACGTTTCTGCCCTCAAGGTAGCGGTGCGGCTCGTGGCGGCGCTTCTTGTCCTTAAGGTCGGCAGAAAGGTCAATGAGGTACTGAATTTCCTCGGGGGTGAAGTCCAAGAGCTTAAGGAAGCTCCTGCCAGAAAGATCAACGCTCATGAATGCTCCTTACAACAGGGGAAAGACGAACTTACACATTGTAAACTAAAGGTCCTCGCGGATAAACGCCATGCTCATGCAGTGCGGGCCGCCACGGCCGCGCGACAGCTCGGCAGACGGAATCTCAAGGAGGTTCAAGCCCTCTTTGTACAGAATCTCGTTGGTGACGGCGTTTCTCTGGTAGACAAAGACGGTGCCGGGGCGCACGGCCAGCGTGTTGGAGCCGTCGTTCCACTGCTCGCGCGCACTGGCAATGGGGTCTTCTCCGCCGCACTTAATAAGGCGCACGCTGGGCAGGCCCAGTGCTGCGGCCAAGACCTGGTCAAGAGACAGGTCCTCCAGACAGCGGATAGAGACCTCGCCGTCCACGGCGCCGCGGGTGAGCTCAAAGACCTTAAGCGACCCCAGGATACCCGGGTGCACGGTGAACATATCCACGTCAACCTGCGTGAACACGGTATCCAAGTGCATGAACGAGCGCTTGTGAGGGATAGAGAAGGCAAGGACGCTGTCGATGCCAGAAGCCGGGTCGCCCCACAACAGGCGGCGACCAAGCACGTCGATGCCCGCGGCAGACGTGCGCTCAGAGATGCCGATGCCCACGACGTGCGGGCCCAGCACAAGAATGTCGCCGCCCTCGACCGAGAAGGGCGACTCCGACTCGTGCCAAATGGGGGTGCCCGCGTAATCGGGGTGGTACTTGAAGACGATCTGGCCAAACAGCGGCTCGCGGCGGCGCGTGGCCGACCACATGCTGTTGAGCGAGACGCCCTGCCCAATGACCGAGAAGGTGTCGCGCGTGAAGTACGTGTTGGGAATGGGGTCGACTACCAGCGGATCGTCCATGTTGCCGCGGGTCATCATGATGTCGGCAAGAGAGAGGCCCTTCTTAGGCGCCAGGTTAAGCTCGTCTGCGCGCACGCCCTCGATAAGTTTGTCGACCAGGGCCACGGGCTCTGCGATTCCGGCGAGAAGCTCGTCTAAGGCCTCGAGCACTCCCCTGCCACAGACGCCGCACTCCATGAGCCAGCGGCCCACCAGCTCGTGGCGGGCATCCGGGCAGGCGCGCAGGGCCTCTGCCACCAGCTGGTCCAGGTAGACGACCTCGACGCCCTCGTCGCGCAGCATCTGCGCGAAGGCATCGTGTTCGGCCTGGGCAACCTGCAAAAACGGGATGTCATCAAAGAGCAGCGGAGCCAGGTTATCGGGCGAGAGGTTCAAAAGCTCGTCTCCGGGACGGTGCAGCATCACCTTTTTCAGGGGCCCGATCTCGGAGCGTATATGAAGACCACAAGACATATGCGTGTCCTTCCGGCGCGACGGGGCCAAACCCTACCGCGCAAGTCCTTCGTTCTTGACACAACCTTAACCCAAAGGACCCGTTGCGCACCGTGTTGGCTGCTATCATTTACATATTCAAAGCAAACCGCCGCAAACGGCAAACGTTTTATATAAGAGGTGACCGCAATGGCTAAAGATAAGACGCCCAAAGCAAAGGATAAGGACAAAGAGAAGGAGAAGGCAGTAAAAGCCGCCAAGGCAGATACGGCAGAGCCCAAGAAAAAGGATAAAGACAAGGAGTCGCGCGACTACTCCTACACACAAAACCGCGAGCTGAGCTGGCTACGTTTTGACGACCGCGTGCTTGACGAGGCCTTTGACGAGAAGGTCCCTTTGTTCGAGCGCCTGAAGTTCTGCGAGATCTTTGAGTCAAACCTCAATGAGTGGTTCATGATCCGCGTGGGCGGCCTCTCTGACCTTGCGTCCCTCAAGAACCAACCCAAGGACAACAAGTCCAACGAGACCCCGGCCGAGCAGCTCTCGTCTATCTTCTCGTTTCTCCCCCAGCTCATCGAGCGCCACGAGAAGGGCCTGCACGCCGTAGAGGCCGAGCTTGCCAACCACGGCCTGGTGCGCGTGGATACACAAGATCTCACGACCGCAGACCTTGACCTTCTCAGTAAGTACTTTGACAAGAACCTGGCGCCCATCGTCTCGCCCATGGTCGTCGACCCGCGCCACCCCTTCCCCAATCTCAAGAACGGCCGCCTGTACGTGGCCTGCTCGCTTTCGGGCAACGGCGAGGACAACATGCTGGGCATCATCGAGCTGCCCACGTCCGAGCCGCGCGTGGTTAAGCTGAGCGAGACGCCTAAGGCCTTTAGGTATGTCCTGCTAGAAGACGTTTTGCGCCTTAACCTGGGCCAATGCTTTGGCGACTACTCCCCTGCCGAGTCGGCCGTGCTTCGCGTGACCCGCAACGCCGACATCGACCCCGACGATGAGGGCGTCGAGGAAGAAGAGGACTACCGCCAGCACATGAAGAAGGTCCTCAAGATGCGCCAGCGCCTGCAGCCGGTGCGCCTTGAGATCCAGGACAGCTTAAACCCCCAACTTGAGTCGCTGATCGTCGAGGAGCTTGAGCTTGAGGAGCGCCGTGTCTTCCACGTTACGCGCCCCTTGGCCTTAGGCTACGTCTACGGCCTTGAGTCGAGCATCCCCGATTTTGAGCACGGCGCCTGCACCTTTGCCCCGTTCGAGCCTCAACCCTCGCCCATGGTGGTCGCGGGCGAACCTATGCGCGGCCAGGTGGAGGACCACGACGTCCTTCTCACCTACCCGTACGAGTCCATGACCCCGCTGCTTCGCCTGCTGCGCGAGGCCTCGGCCGACGACGCGTGCATCTCGATCAAGATCACCCTCTACCGCGTGGCCAAGAGCAGCCACCTGTGCGAAAGCCTGATTGCCGCCGCCGAGAACGGCAAGGACGTAACGGTCCTGATGGAGCTGCGCGCCCGCTTTGACGAGGCGAACAACATCGCCTGGGCCGAGCGACTGGAAGATGCCGGCTGCACCGTGATTTACGGCTCCGAGGGCTTCAAGTGCCACTCCAAGATCTGCCAGATCACCTACCACGACGCAGCGGGCATAAGCCGCATCACCTGCCTGGGCACGGGCAACTTTAACGAGAAGACCGCTCGCTTGTACTCCGACTTCATGCTCTTGACAGCAGATGCCGGCATCGCGGACGACGGCAACACGTTCTTCCGCAACTTGAGCCTGGGCAACTTGCGCGGCTCGTATCGCCAGCTGGGCGTTGCTCCCTTGAGCTTGAAGCCTTTGGTCATGCGCGGCATGAATCGCGAGATCAACCGCGCCCGCGCAGGGCAGCCGGCCCGCATCTTCCTTAAGATGAACTCGCTCACCGACCGCGACGTCATCGACAAGATCTCCGAGGCCTGCGAGGCGGGCGTGCAGGTCCTTATGGTTGTCCGCGGCATCTGCTGCATCAAGGCCAACGTGCCCGGCAAGACCGACGGCCTTGAGGTGCGCCAGATCGTGGGCCGCTTCCTCGAGCACGCGCGCATCTACTCGTTTGGCGCCGAGGCCGACACGATTTATCTCTCCAGCGCAGACATGATGACAAGAAACACCGAGCGCCGCGTAGAGATCGCCTTCCCGGTCCTTGACCCCGCCTGCCGCCAGATTGTGCGCCACTTCGTTGAACTGCAGCTGAGCGACAACGTGAAGGCCCGCCGACTCACGGCCCAGGGCACCTGGGAGCCGCTGTCGCGGGCCGAGGGCGAGCGCGACATCGACAGCCAAGAGGTTCTTCTAAGCGAGGCCTACCAAAAGGCGCGGGACGCCCGCGACCTCGCCAGCAACGGCTCAAAGCTGCCCGCCACCTCGGAAGATTCTGTGCCCGTGGCCACACCCGAGCTCGCCACCGTGGACGAGACTGCTATTCTCGCTAAGAGGAAAAACATCAAGAACAAGGTGAAGCAGGGACGCGTCTCCCGCGCCTTTGGCCTTATTGGCCAGGGCTTCAAAACCTTGTTTGGACAAGACCAGGAGTAGGAATGACCGCAGGCCAGACGACCACCTTGACAATCGAGCGCATGAGCTATGGCCCCGAGGCCATCGCGCACACCGAGGAAGGCAAGGCCGTCTTTGTCACAGGGGGCATAACGGGCGACACCGTTTTGGCCCAGATAGACTCCGAGGCCAAGAGCTATGCCAAGGCCCACGTGCTGGAGGTCGTCGAGGCGTCGCCCTCGCGCGTCGTTCCCGCCTGCCCCTACGTGGGCGTCTGCGGCGGCTGCCCCTGGGCCGCCATGGACTACAAGCTGCAGGCCGCGACCAAGCGCGAGGGCGTCGTCGACCAACTCGTGCGCGTGGGCCACATGGACCGCGAAGCCGCCGAGGCCCTGGTCGCACCCTGCGAGTCGCCCTCGGAGCCCTGGGGCTACCGCAACAAGGTCGAGCTTGCTGTGACCGAGCAGGCAGGCCGCGTGCGCCTGGGGATGCACGCCCAGGCGGGGACCGGCGTGGTCAACGTCAAGACCTGCGCCCTTCTCTCCAAGCGCTACCAAGGAGCCGTCAAATCGGTGGCGGGCGCCCTGTCATACCTGGCGGGCTCCAACGACCTGGGTCTTGAGCGCGTGGGCATTCGCGCCTCGGCGCGCACCAAGGACGTCGAGGTCGCGCTATGGAACCGCCCCGGTGCCTTCCCGCGCGCCCAGGTGGCCAAGGTGCTAGGCGACGCGCTTAAGCCCACCTCGGTCTCGCGCGTCATGCAGAAGGGCCCGGCCAAGGCCCGCAAGATCGCCGGCGTCGAGTGCCTTTCGGGCAAAGGCTGCTGGGAAGAGCTTGTGGCCGGCAACCGCATGCGCGTCTCGGCCCCGTCGTTTTTCCAGGTAAACACCAAAGGTGCCGAGAAACTCGTCGAGCTTGTGATCGAAGGCCTTGACCCCCAGGCAGACGACGAGGCCATGGACCTCTACTGCGGCGCCGGCACCTTCACCGTGCCTTTGGCCCAGCGCTGCGCGTATGTCTCGGCCGTCGAGTCCTACGGCCCGGCCGTGCGCGATTTGCGCCGCAACCTGGAGAAGAACAACCTCGACAACGTGGACGCCATCGGCGGCGACGCCGGGCGCGAGTTTCCCTACACCGACGCCGACGTCATCGTGGTCGATCCGCCCCGCGCGGGGCTTGCCCCAGAGGTCGTCGAGCAGCTCTGTGACCAGCCGGCGCGCGCCATCGCCTATGTCTCGTGCGATCCCGCGACGCTGGCCCGCGACCTCGCCCGCTTTATCGACGAGGGCGTCTTTGCCCCGGTGAGCGTGACCCCGGTCGACCTCTTCCCCCAGACCTTCCACGTCGAGACGGTCACCATCCTCAAACGTGCCTAACTCCCAAGGAACCGCAATGAAAAAAGCAATGACCCGCATCCTGTGCGTTCTTCTCGCCGGGGTGCTCTTTTCCATGGCACAGGTTATGCCTGCCGCCGCAGCAAACCAAACCGCCGCAGACACCGAAGTGGCAGCAAAGCTTGACGGCAAGACCGCCGGCGTCATGACGGGCACGCCACAAGACGAGATAATCAAACAGACCGTGCCGGATGCAGAGATCTTGTACTTCAACTCGATGACCGACATCCTTCTGGCCCTTCAGTCCAAGAAAATCGATTACTTCGTTTTGTCGACGGTCAACTACTGCTTTATGGCCCAGGATTGTCCCGACCTTGGCTATCTCGATAACACCCTTAAGACCTACGATATCGGCACAATTTTTCCCAAGACCCAGAAGGGCGAGGACTTGCGCGCCGAGTTCAACGCCTATCTGCAGGAAATTACGAACTCCGGCGAGCTTAAGCGCCTGCAGGAATACTGGCTTGTGCCCAATGACTGGGAAAATATCGATATCCCGTCAAGCGGCGAGAACGGCACGCTTCATATGGCAACGTCAAACACCTTGAAGCCCTTCTCCATGGAGCTCAATGGGCAAAACGCTGGCCTGGACATCGCGATTGCCGCGGGCTTTTGCAAGACAAATGGCTATGGCCTTGAAATCGAGAACACCGACTTTGCCGGGGGGCTCTCGGGAATCGCTTCCGGCGTCTATGACTTGGCCGCCGGCCAAATCGCCTACACCCAAGAGCGCGCCCAAAGCGTGCTGTACTCAGACTTCTACTACACGCAGGCCATAGTACCAATCGTGCGCGCATCGGATTTCGAAGCAGACGAGGTCGTTAGCTCCACGGCCGACGGTCAAGGCGCCGACTCGGGCCAAAGCGGCGAGAATCCCCTTTTGACGGGCATCCGCCGCACTCTGGTTGACCAGGATCGCTGGAAGAGCATCCTGGCCGGTCTAGGCACGACCCTGATCATTACCTTCGCCGGTTTTGCGCTGGCAAACGTGCTGGGAGCCCTTCTCTGCGCCGCCGCATTGTCGCGCAGCCGAGCGGCCCGCGCCTTTGCTCGCGTCTACTCGGGCCTGGCACAGGGCCTACCCGTCGTCGTGGTGCTTATGGTCCTCTACTACATTGTCTTTGCAGGCCTCAAGGCCAACAACGTGCTGGTAGCTTCCGTGGGTTTTGGCCTGGTCTTTGCAGCCTACCTTGAGCAGCTGTTCGAGGGAGGCATTCGCAGCGTCGACCCCGGTCAGCGCGAGGCTGGCTTGGCATCGGGCCTCACCCCGCGCCAAACATTCCTGGGCATCGTCTTGCCGCAAGCTGCCCGCACTTCTATCACGGGGTACTTCTCCAACCTCATCAACCTTATGAAGGGCACGGCAGTCGTGGGCTACATCGCAGTAGCGGACCTTACCAAGGCAGGCGACGTCATTCGCAGCGCCACATACGACGCCTACGTGCCCATCCTTACCGTCACCGCGATCTACCTTCTTATGACCGGAATCTTTATCGCGTGCATGTCCCTGGTAAAGCGTGCTTTTACCGGGTCGCGAACCAGAAAGGCAGGTGAGGTTGCATGAGCCTGATGGAAATCC
This sequence comes from Paludibacteraceae bacterium, assembly GCA_963630635.1. Lineage (GTDB taxonomy): Bacteria > Actinomycetota > Coriobacteriia > Coriobacteriales > Atopobiaceae > Paratractidigestivibacter. The sequence goes on along the minus strand of CAVGOA010000001.1, from coordinate 58,149 downwards.
GGCATCTGTCCAAGTCCTTTGGCAACGCAACGCCCATCAAAGACATCAATGCTGTTATCGAGAAGGGCGACGTCATCTCTATCATCGGACCATCCGGCACCGGCAAGTCCACCCTTTTGCGTTGTCTCAACAGGCTAGAAGAGCCTACGAGCGGCACCGTGATCTTTGACGGAGAAGACCTGGGCGCCGCAGGCTGCGACCTTTCGCTCGTGCGCCGCAAGATGGGCATGGTGTTCCAATCCTTCAATCTCTACAACCACATGAGCGTTGTCGAGAACATCATGTACGCGCCGGTAAAGGCCCTGGGGCTCTCGCGCGACGAGGCCCGCGAGCGAGCGATGAAGCTCCTGCGCGCCGTAGGCTTGGCCGAGAAGAAAGACAGCATGCCCGGCGAGCTTTCGGGCGGGCAAAAGCAACGTGTGGCCATTGCGCGCACCCTTGCCATGGAGCCCGAGGTCATCCTATTCGATGAGCCCACAAGCGCACTTGACCCCACCATGGTGGGCGAGGTCCTGGCCGTCATCAAGCGCTTGGCGCAAGACGGCATGACCATGCTCATCGTGACCCACGAGATGCGTTTTGCCAAAAATGTCTCTAACCGTGTCTGGTACATTGACCAGGGCGTTATTTACGAAGACGGCACGCCAGAGCAGGTCTTTGACCACCCCGAGCGCGAGCTGACCCGCCGCTTCATCAATCAACTTAACGGCATCAAGAAGACCTTCACCGTAGGTACCTTCGACTACCTTGGCCTTCTGACCAATCTGCGCGAGTTTAGCCTCAAGAAGATGCTCGCCCCCGCCTACGTGAACCGCATCGAGACGGTCATCGAGGAGGTCTGCCTGCAGACCATCATGCCCGAGTTATCCTGCGATACACAAGTGACCTTCTCGCTTGAGCACTCCGAGAAATACGAGTCATGCGAGATTCGCGTAAGCTGGGGCGGTCCGTCGGTGAACCCTCTTGTGTCCATGGACGAGCTCTCTGCGCGCCTGGCAAATCACGCGGCAAAAGAGATCCGGTACGCCTACGAGGCCCAAACCAACATCGCGACCGTTATCGTTAACGAGTAACCCGCAGGTCTTCTCGCTGTATAAAGTCCTTAAGTTAATGTCGGTTAACTACTAGGAATAAACACCAGGTCACGCCACCAGAATCTTTTTGGGCTATTCTCTAAAACTTGTTGCGCGTCACGGCAAAACAAGGTACAAACAGTATGAAACTTGGGTAAGGGACCCAGGCAAGAGAGAGGATTTCCCATGAAGGCAACTGTTAACGAGGATTGCATCGGCTGCGGTATGTGCGAGGGCACCTGCCCCGACGTCTTTGCCATCAACGACGACGGCGTTGCTGAGGCCACTGTTGACGAGGTTCCCGAGGAGGCCGAGGACGCCGCTCAGGAGGCCGCTGACAACTGCCCCGTCTCTGCTATCGAGGTCGAGTAGCACATATCTCTCACATAGAGAGCTCAAGGGTGTCGCGTTCGCGCGGCACCCTTTTTTGTTGCCCACGTTTCCCGCCATCCGCGCTTCTCGCTAAATCGACAACGTGTTGACCAGGCCTTTCATCAAATGTCGCGGCCGCTTATCGTGCTAGCATTAATAACAACCAACATGCCCGAAAGGAGTCGACCATGCCAGAAGAGAAGTTCGAGCTCAACGAGGAGCACCTTGACCAAGCAAATGGCGGGGAACACATTATTTCCGGCATCCGCGAATCCGATATTCTCAACAGGAAGAACCAGCTTGTCGGCTACTACCACAACAAAGGTAAGGGCATACACTACGTCCCCTGCGATAAATGCGGCAGGCCGATGCAC
>CAVGOA010000001.1:51246-56104 GCA_963630635.1 Paludibacteraceae bacterium | reverse complement strand
GCCTGGGCGACCTGCGCAGGTACATTAGCAACTCCAAGGGTCAAAGAATCGGAATAGTCGAGGCCAACGGAATCCGCTATCGTCCCTGCCCTAACTGTGGCAAGCCAACACACTCTGGATGGTTTGGCTGGTACTGCGATCCCTGCAATAAGCGCTTCGACGAGTCGTCATACGTCCCTTGGAACGGCACCGAGGAAGAACTCAAGGCCGCGTCGCTCTAAGCCAAAATTTGGCGAGAAGAACTTCCAACTCCGGGCAATGGAGCCTTAGGCTTCCGTTGCCCGGCTTTTTGTTGCGGCAACAACCACGACGCATAGCAAAGCGAAGACAGGAATCATCACGGTGCAGACAGGCGTGGTCTCCCCCACGCTCAGCAAGACGTCCTGAGCAAAGGTCCAGCCGGCGTAGGCCGCGATAGCCATCCAGGGCGAATCCAGGCGCCACACCAGCAGCGCAAAGAACAAGCCCTGCACAAAGATAGCGAGAAGCTCCACCGGCAAAATCCCGGGGTTCATAAGGTTAAGCAGCGAGAAAAGCGCGGCCGAGGCCACAACAGCGACCTTCTCGCCATAACGGGCAGCAACACGTCGATAGACAAAGCCAAAGCTCACTTCTTGCTCGTAGGTGGCCTGGACAAGCACAAGAAGCGCGTAGACCACGGCTCCATGAATCGAGACCTGGGCCAGCCCAAGGGTCGCGCCGCCAAAGACATGGGCAAGCGCGGCGCACGCGGCATAGGCACACAGACCAATCGCCACGCCACAAGCAACCTGCGGAGCCTTGTTGCCACTGGGTTCGTTGCCAAGGGGGCGCAGGTAGGCGCGTGCCGGTTTTATCGCTAGGAACAGCACAATCAAAATCGCCAACAGGCCAATGAAGAACCCGTAGGCGCACAAGCGAGAAATCACGGCGTCGCTCAAGCCCAACGACCCCAGCGCACTGCTCAGCATCGCGTTAAACGGCTTTTCGACGGTCGCGTGCAGCACCTGGCCCGACGCCTTGACAAGAAGAGCTGCCAGCGCCCACGTAACCACGACGCCGCCCCAAACCTTATGCGCCACCTCGGCCGCACGCGTCTTCTGGTGGCCGTTTTCAACCTGTTTGCCGCTCATGGCGGTCCCCTCTCCATGCAATACGCTCAAGCTGCGTAAATACCGCGCCCCAAAGTTGACAAAACACATCATTATCTGGGACGATACTCTATTGAAAACAAAGGGCAAAGCCGTCGAAAGGCGGCGACGCAAAGCCAATGGGTCTAAGGTTCCAAAAGGGACTATGACAGCCGGTTGCCACCTTTACCCATAAGGTGTTCTCTGTGCTCGCCGGGCGCAACATTGCGCCTGCGCGCCTTGGGTCCGGCATGTGCCGGACGGCTTTTCTCTTGCCCTTCAGTTTATAGAGGCAGCTCGCGAGAGAACAAGGTCTATGAGCAGAGATATACAACGCGGAAACAGTTTGGGCACCAGGACATCCCGGCGCGGCCGCAAGACCCTGTTGGGCCTTCTCTGCACCACGGTCGCGGCCCTTCTCATTGCAGGCTGTGGCTTGCTTAACAACAGGCTGGCTTCGACCCCCACGACCAACAAGCCTACGATCAAAGTAGGCATTGATATCTACGAGCCCTACACCTACTACGACGACAACGGCCAGATCACCGGTTTTGACTACGAACTGGCCGTGGCTTCTTTCGAAGAACTGGGCTACAAACCCGAGTTCGTTGACATCTCTTGGGAGAAGAAAGACGAGCTTCTGGAATCCGGCGATATCGATTGCATCTGGTCGTGCTACAGCATGACGGGCCGCGAGGACAAGTACCTGTGGGCCGGCCCATACATGAAGAGCCACCAGGCCGCCGTCGTTCGCACAGGCAGCGAAATCACCTCGCTGTCCCAGCTTGAAGGCCACCGCATAGGCGTCGAAGCAACCACCAAGAGTGAGGAGGCCTGGACAATACACGCAGGCAGCGTGGTTCCGGCACCCTCTAGCGTCTTAACGTACACAACCGCCAAAGAGACCTTCTCGGCGCTGCGCCTTGGTTATGTCGACGCCGTGAGCACCCACGTAGGACCCGCAAGCGCCCTGGTCAAGGACTCGGGGGGCACTTTGGCTCTTCTCCCCGAAGGCTTCTACGATACCCAGATTGGCGTCGCCTTCCACAAGGACTACGCCAACGCGCAGCTGGTGAGCGACCTTAGCGACACCCTAAAGAAGCTCAACGCCAACGGGACCTCTGCGCGAATCGCCCAAAAGTACGGCCTCGATACCGAGCTGCTGGAGGGCCTGGACAATGACTAACTTCAAATCGGCCTTAAAGAGCGCCAGGCCTTGGCACAGGAAGGCCGCTCTTCTCGCCGCGTGCCTGATTTTGGGCGCCGCCGTGCTCTTTGCCTCCAACGCCTATCTCACCGATAAGGCCATCGAGCGCGCGTCGCAGGCCGCGCAAAGCGCCATCGCCTTTGCCCGTCAAAGCGTGGCCCGGCACGAGGAAAACAGCTCTAACGCCACCGCGCGCTCGATCACGTCTTTGTGGGAGAAGACCACAGAGCTGGAGAGTCGCTACGACGTGGCGACCAGCGCCAACCGCGAGGGCATTGAGGCCTACCTTGACGAGATGAACATCGACGCCGTCTTCCTTCTTGACAGCAACGGCAACCTCAACGTGTCCTACGGCGACTCGAGCACCGCCGCAATCATCGAAGCCAAGATCGCCGAGAACAGCGAATTCATCACGAGCCTGGTCCAGAGCCAACAAAAGAGCTACCTGGCCCGCGTTGATGTCGATGGCGCCACCTACGACTACGTCGCTTTTGCCTCATCCTCCCTTGAGGGCGGCATCATCGTGGGCGTCAACCGCGTCGAGATCGGCGACGTCAACAGCACGCAGTCTATGTTCACCGCAATGTTTGACCAGTACTCCATTGGCATGGACGGCATCATTGCCGTGGTCAGTGACGATAAGGTCTTGGCCTCGAACAGCAACGCGCTCATCGGAACCTCGCGTGAGGCCTTTGAGTCCGACCTTCTGCTGGATTCCAGCCAGACCTACGACAACCTGCTAAAGGGCACCTACCAAGGCAGCGCGTGCTATGCCCTCAAGACCACATCCAATGGTTACGATGTCTACGTTTGGTTCTCGCAGAGCCGTGTCTTTAGCGAGAGAAACGCCCAGCTCATCGCCATAGGCTTCGTATGCGTCCTTTTTGCTCTGGCTGTACTTGCGGTCTATATCGCCATCGAGAACTCCAAGCTGCGCCGCGAGCACAAGTACTTGGAGAGCCTCGAGCGCGCCAACATGGCTAAGACCGACTTCTTGCGCCGCATGAGCCACGATGTTCGCACCCCCATCAACGGCATCCGGGGCATGCTGGCCATAGGCGACCACTACGCAGACGACATGCAAAAGCAGGCAGAGTGCCGTGCCAAAATATGGGAGGCGTCGAGCTTTTTGCTGGACCTTGTCAACAGTGCGCTTGACATGAACAAACTCGAGAGCGGCCAAATGACATTTGAAAACAGGGTCTTTGAGGTTGTGAAAATGGTTGACTCAGTGGTTGACATGCTGCGCGTCCAGGCAGACGAGCGGGGAATCGAGCTCACGGTAAGCACCAACGTGCGTCACCGCATGTTGGTGGGAAGCCCGGTGCACGTGCGTCAGGTTCTGCAAAACGTGACGAGCAACGCCATCAAGTACAACAATGCAGGCGGCCACGCGCGCCTTGAGTGCACAGAGGCTGCAGAGAAGGACGGCCGCGTCACGCTGCGCTTTGTTTGCATCGACGACGGCATTGGCATGAGCCGAGAGTTCCAAAAGCATGCCTTTGAGGCCTTTGCACAAGAAAACAACGGCGCCCGCGCAAGCTATCAGGGAACAGGCCTTGGCCTTGCCATCTCGCGTGAGATCGTGGAGCACATGGGCGGCAAAATCGGCCTCAAGAGCACAAAGGGCCAAGGCAGCACCTTTACGATCGATCTTCCCTTCATGGTCGCCAGCGATATTGCGACAAGCAAGCTTGAGCAGAAAGACGAGAAGGCATGCGACCTGCGCGGAATGAGGGTTCTTCTCGCCGAGGACAATGACTTAAACCGCGAAGTCGCGACCTTTATGCTCGAGCAACAGGGAATCCGGGTGGAGACAGCGGCCAACGGGCAGGAGGCGCTTGAACGCTTTGACGCGTCACCCACCGGCTACTACGAGATGATCTTGATGGACGTCATGATGCCGGTCATGAACGGCATCGAGGCCGCGAGCGCAATTCGCCGGCTTGAGCGCCCGGATGCCGGGCACATCCCTATCATCGCCGTCACTGCCAACGCCTTCTCGGACGATGTCGAGGCCAGTAGACAGGCAGGTATGGACGACCATGTCTCAAAGCCGTTGGATGCCAAGAAGCTTATTGATACCATTAGCAGGCACCGCCGTTAACGCAACCACAAAAGAAGGCACCAGATGATCTTGGCATCGCAGTCCCCCAGAAGGCGTCAGCTGCTGGAAGAGCTTGGCTATGAGCTAACCGTCCTACCCGCAGATATCGACGAGTCTCCCCTGCTGGACGAGTCTCCCGTAGAGCTTGTGGGGCGCTTAGCATGCGAGAAGGCCGAGGCCTCGCGGGTACGTGCAGCAGCCGAGAAGGTCACAGACGCAGATGGTCTTCTCGTTGCCGCAGACACCATCGTGTGGCATGACGGGGTCGCGCTGGGAAAGCCTGCTGACGCAGACGACGCCCGCCGTATGCTGTGCGACCTTTCGGGCAAAACGCACCACGTGTCCACCGGTTGCTGCGTCATGGCGCTTGACCGCGAGGGACGCGCCGCCGCAACCCGCTCTTTTGTCGAGACCTGCGACGTGGAGTTCTGGCCC
>CAVGOA010000001.1:44598-50922 GCA_963630635.1 Paludibacteraceae bacterium | reverse complement strand
GGTGATCTTCTCGCCCAACTTGCCCGGCAGGTTAGTCGCGATACCAATGACGCCGTGCTTGGCGCGGCGGTACATGCGCTCGTCGTAGGCCTTAAGCTCGTCCCAGAGCTTGTGCAGCTCGTCCATGGCGTCCTCGCGGTCGGACATCTTAGAGAAAACCGAGCAGATGGCCATGATGATCGTGAAGTAGTTCATCATGTAGCCGCGCAGCTTCACCGAGTCGATGTCGCTATAGACGTGGTAGGCCTGCATCATGATTCGGGCCACGCGCCAGTAGTGGTCCACGCGACTGGTCAAGACCTTCTCGTTGACCGACTGGTCCTCGCGACCAATGAAGTAACGGTAAAGGTCGACGTCCAGGTAGTAGAGGCTGTGGCACAGCGGGAAGGGCACGTAGGCGTAGATGTTGTCAACGTAGAAGGTGTGAGGCGGCATCTGCAGGTTGGCGGCGCGCAGGGTCTCGGTGCGGTACGTCAGGGCATGCATCAGCAGGTACTGGCTCATCTTGAAGTGGCCCATATCGTTCCAGGTAAAGACCTTGCCCACAGGCATCACATGGCGGTAATCGACGACGTTTTGGGTATTGTCCTCAACGTGCTCGTAGACATAGTTGGTGATGACCAGATCGACCTTCTCGTCCATCTGGATAAAGCGACGCAGCTGGGCGAGAAGGGCCCGCAGGGCCTCGGCGTCCGCCCAGTCGTCCGAGTCGATGTTCTTGAAGTACACGCCGTCGGCGTTGGCCACGGCCTTCATGACGGCCACGCCGTGCCCGCCGTTCTCTTGGTGGACAGCCTTGATGTTGTTGGGGTACTTGGCCTGCCACTCATCGGCCTTGGCGGCCGTGTTGTCCTTGACGCTGCCATCGTCCACAATAACGATCTGCACGTCATCGGCGTAGTTGGAACCCTCCAAGATGGACGTGACGCACTTGTCCATGTACTCGGCCGAGTTATAGCACGGAATGCCAAAGGTGATGGTCTTAGCTGCCATTGGTTGTCCTTTAAATAAGAAAAAGGCAGGCCGGCAGACCTGCCTTGATCAAAGCGAATAGATACTTTAGTTGTGCTGGGCAATAAGCTCGTCAGAAAGGTCCAAGGCGCTCGCCACGACACCGTCCATGTCGTAGTAGCGATACTCCGCCAAGCGTCCCACACAGTGGAAGTTGAGAAGACCGCTCACGCGCTCGCGGTACTTACGGTAAAGCTCGAGGTTCTCCTCCTCGAGGATGGCGTAGTACGGGGTCTCGCCAGAGCCGGGAGTATAGGCCTTGGAGAACTCCTTCATGATGGTCGTCTTGCCGGGCAAGATCTGGCCGGTCATGTTCTTGAACTCGGTGATGCGGGTGAAGTCCTCACTGGTGGTGTAGTTGACGGTGCCCACCGGCTGGAACTGGTCCTGGTCCAGGGTCTCGAAGACCATGTCAAGGGTACGGTAGGGCAAAGCGCCCAGGTCAAGGTCAAAGAGCTCGTCCAGCGGGCCGGTATAGATGACCTCGCCGCCGTAGGGCTTACCACAGACCTCAACGGCGTTGTTGGTCACCTTAAGGATGTCACGCACGTCGACCTCGAGGAAGACCGAGATCAGGTCGTGGCACAGCATGTTCTCGAACAAGGCGGTATAGCCCTCGATCGGCATGCCCTGGAAGGGGGCGCCGGGGAAGTAGCGGTCATCGTCGCCCACAAACACGGGCACGCGGCCGGTAATGGAGGGGTCGATCTGGTCGGGGGTTTTGCCCCACTGCTTCATGGTGTAGTGAAGGAAGACGTTCTCAAAGACGTAATCGGCCACCTCGGCGAGCTCGGGGTCGTTCTTCTCGCGAAGCTCCATGATGGGAACCTTCTTGTTCTCACCAAAGGTGTCCACGAGCTTCTGGTAAAGGTGCTCGCCCTTCTCCTCGCCAAAAGCAAGCTTCAGGGACTGGTGGTTAAAGGGAACGGGCATCAAGGTGCCGTGGATGTTGGCCAAGACCTTGTGCTGGTAGTTGGTCCACTCGGTGAAGCGGGAAAGGTACTGGTTCACGCGCTCGTTGGTGGTGTGGTAGATGTGCGGACCGTACTTGTGGACAAGGATGCCGGCCTCGTCCTCGTAGTCATAGGCGTTGCCCGCGATGTGGTCGCGGCGCTCGAAGATGGCGACTTTGCAGCCGCAGGCCTCTGCAAGCCTGCGCGCGCAAACAGCGCCGGCGTAACCCGCGCCCACAACGATGGCGTCGTAAGACTCGGGCGAAAAACCCGCCGGTAAGCCGTAAGAGATACCCATGGAGACCCTCTCGTTAAAGTTGCGGCAACGCAATAGCCGCAAAGCCGTTTTACGCCAACTATGGGAAAGTCGCATACGTTGGCGTTTTAGTCTTAGCGATTCTAGCACCAGCGGCCTATAATGTGCCCTGCGACGCCGCGAGCGTGCGATTACAACACGGATGCGGCTCGTACCTGCTCATATATAGGAATATTTTATGGAGGAGAATTCATGAGCGACTTTCTTACCCGCATGAAAGAGGCGGCTAAGGCCGACAAGAAGACCATCGTTTTGCCCGAGGGCGAAGATCCCCGCACCATCGAGGCCGCCAAGAAGATCTTGGACGAGGGCCTGGCCGAGCTGATCATCCTGGGCGACCCCGCGACCATCGACGTCCCCGGCGCCACCGTGATCGACCCCGCCACCTCCGACAAGAAGGAGGCCTACGCGGCCAAGTTCGCCGAGCTTCGTGCCAAGAAGGGCGTGACCCTTGAGCAGGCCATGGAGCAGATGAACGACGCCACCTACTTTGGCACCATGATGGTCAAGATGGGCGATGCCGACGGCCTTGTCTCCGGCGCTTGCCACTCCACCGCCAACACCCTTCGCCCCGCCCTGCAGATCCTTAAGACCGCCCCGGGCACCAAGCTTGTCTCGGCCTTCTTCATCATGTGCACCAAGACCCCGCAGTACGGCGAGGACGGCACCTTGATCTTTGCCGACTCGGGCCTGAACATCGACCCCACTGCCGACGAGATGGCCGAGATCGCCCTGTCCTCTGCCGCGTCGTTCAAGAACCTCGTGGGCGGCGAGCCCCGCGTGGCCATGCTCTCCTACTCCTCCAAGGGCTCTGCCGGCGGCGACTCGGCTGCCAAGTCCAAGCTGGCCGCCGAGCTTGCTCACGAGAAGGATCCCGAGCTGGCCGTCGACGGCGAGCTGCAGCTTGACGCCGCCATCGTCCCCGAGGTCGCCGCTTCCAAGGCCCCCGGCTCCAACGTTGCCGGCAAGGCAAACATCTTGATGTTCCCCGATCTTGCCGCCGGCAACATTGGCTACAAGCTGGTCCAGCGCTTTGGTGGTGCCGAGGCCTACGGCCCGCTGCTCCAGGGTATCGCCCGCCCTGTCAACGACCTGTCGCGCGGCTGCTCTGCCGACGACATCGTGGGTGTTGTGGCCATCACCGCTGCCCAGGCCCAGATCGCGGCCGAGTAACGCGCGCTTCGCATAACGCAAAGCCAACAAGAAGGAGGCGCTCCCGGGTTTCTCGGGGGCGCCTCCTTTCTTGGGGGGTGGAGGTCTAAGGAGGGGGGCCTTGGACCTAGGTGGTGGTGATGTTGCAGACGGTGAAGCCCAGGTTGCGGCGCAGATACTCAAGGATGCTCGTCATCGCGGTCCTCACGTTGGAGATGCGTCCAGTGATGATGAGCGTGCCGCTAAAGCGGTCGATGAAGCCCATGTCGACCTTGGCGGCCTTATCGGCCACATCGGCTGCGATAACCGCAATCTCAGACGGCGTCATCGAAAGAATACCGATGGCAGCCTGCTCGTAGTCTACGGTGGGGTCAAGCCCCAGCTTGGTAAAGATGACCTCGTTTGGGCTGGCCAGGATATGTGCAAGCGTAACCTGCTTGCCGGGGACGTACTCCTGGATAACGCGAAGCTTGCCGTCCTGCATGACGCCGATCTGGTCTAAATCGAGACCCATAAGCGTAGCTCCTTTGCGCTAGATGAGCTTCTGCAGAATCTCTACGACCTGCTCTTCTGTGATGGGGCGCGGATTCGTAGAGGTGGTGGGGTCTGCCACCGCAGCCTTTGCCAGCTCGGGCAGGGCCGCGCGGGCCTCGGCCGTCTCGACTTTGCACTGGCGCAGGTTGGCAGGCTCACCCACGGTGCGGCAAAGACGGTCGACCTCGCGGATCATGTTAGAGGCGCCAATGCGCACGCTCGCCGAGCTAAAGCCCAAGATTTTTGCGAGATGGGCATATTTCTTGGCAGCCAGCGGGTACTCACCGCAGCGAACATTGTCGAGATCCGCGTTGAAGGTCATAACAGGGGCAAGAAGAAGCTGGCAGGCACGGCCGTGAGGCAGGTGGAAACGGGCGCCCACTGCGTGCGCGATGCCGTGGTTAACGCCAAGACCGGCAATGTTGAAGGCAAGGCCTGCGAGCGTGGCGGCGTTGCTCATCTTTTCACGGGCCTCAATAGCCTCTGGCGAGTCACCGCCGCGATACGCCACGGGCAAGTATTCGAAAATCAACTGCACGGCCTTCTCGCACCACGCATCGGTAAAGTCTCCGGCCCCGGTAGAGACATATGCCTCGATGGCGTGGGTCAAGGCGTCAAGGCCGGTGTCGGCCGTGATTGCCGGAGGGACAGAAAGCGTGAGCTCGGGGTCGAGAATGGCCTCGGAGGCAAGAAGGTGGTCGCCCGAGAGCGGGTACTTGGCGCCCTTGGCCGGGTTGGAAATCACGGCGTAGTTGGTGACCTCGGAGCCGGTGCCCGACGTCGTGGGAACAGCGATCAACGGGATGTCGCAGGCCTTAGCGCCCACGCTTTCCTGCGCGATCGCGCGAATGGCCTTGGCCGAGTCGATGGACGAGCCGCCGCCCAGGGCCACGATGACCTCGGTCCCAAAGTCCAAAAGGGCCTTCACGCCCTCAGAGACGACCTCGATCGGCGGATCGGGAACAACGCCGCTGAAGATCTTCACCTCGCAATTTGTGAGATGAGAGGCGACCTTCTCGGCCGTGCCAGAAGTAGCCATGAAGTTATCGGTGACGAGAAGAACATGCTTGTTGGAAATTTCTGACAGACGGTCCAGGGAACCCTGACCATAGTAAACGTCCGTCTTTACGCCCCAGCTCTGCATCGGATCACTCCTTGAAGAACGAAAGCCTGAGTACACACATCTTGTTCTCTATTGTGGCGCGCTCAGATTTTACAGAGGCGCACTCCCTTGTTGGCTCGATGCATTTTTTGGGCGCAGCACTTTGGTTAGAGCGACTTCACATCGACCAAAGAGAAATTCTGGTGGCCAGAGAATTCTGCCGTGCAAATAAACCCATGACAGGGGCCTACGTGCCAGTCAAAGTAGGAACGGCTTGGCTTGGCATAGGCGCTCATGATGGCCATAAGCGTACCGCCGTGGGCACAGATGAAGAGGCTTTCTTCTCCCCTATCGCGCGCCGAGAAGAGCAGGGTTTCAAATGCGCCACAGGTACGCGAGATAAACTGGTGCTGCGACTCGCCGTTGGGGCATGGGCCTTCGCACATACCGTCGACCCACGCACGATAAGCAGCATCGTTGGCCATCTCTTGGGCGCATCTCCCCTCAAAGGCTCCGAAGTCCATCTCACGCAGGTCGTTGACCTCTATTTGGCTTGCTAAGGGAAAGAGTAAGTCGGCCGTTTGGCGCACGCGCCGCATGGGGCTCACGTAGACGGTCGCGGGAGAAGAAATACCTTCGCTGGCAAGGACGGGTTTTATGAGCAAGCCGCGGGCTTGGGCCTGGGCAACGCCATCCTCACACAAAAGGTCATCGGTGCCGCACCCAACGTAGCGGTGTTCGCGGTTGCCCTCGCACAGGGCATGACGAAACAGGACGACCCTCATGAGAGACCTACCTGATCAGGAGATCCCTTAAGCCACATCGGGATACCGCAGACACAGCGAACGACGGCGTCGGCTCGCCCAGAGAGCCCTTCGCAAAGCCGCCCGACGTTCTCGCGAAAGAGACGCGCATCCTTCTCGACAGGAACAACACCGCTTCCTACCTCGTCACAGATTACGACATCCTTGGACGCGAGCGCCTCTACAAGTGCGCAGACATCGGCGTCGGGGCCAAGCTGCGCTACGAGCCGCTCCACGTTATACACAGCCGGGCGATCGTCCAAAACGGCATCTGCAAAGTCCTTCTCGGCAAAACCAAGAGAACGTGCGAAGGTGCGCTTACCAGAGGCCACGCCGCCGATTATCAAGATCACAGGAACACCCCCAGGATAAGAATCCTTTCGCAAAGGACCAAGCACGCGAGCATGGCGAGTTCTGCCACCTGCAAAAACCAGCCGGCAAGGTCACCGCTCA
>CAVGOA010000001.1:42863-44294 GCA_963630635.1 Paludibacteraceae bacterium | reverse complement strand
GGAGCCCAGGTCGCAGGCTATGCCAAAGTACACAAGAAGATACGTCGCCACAAAGATGACCGCAAAGGCGCCCACATGCGGGTCCTTTAAGATCTCACGCTTACGGGCAGGCTCAGCATGACTCGATAACGCGTCGCACACGTCGCAAAAGCCGTCCAAGTGAATGCCGCCGGTGACCAACACCGGAATCCCCAGAAGCCCCGCCGCACATAAGGGTTCCGAGAAAGACAACGTGAACGATGCCCATAACCACAGAGCAAGAAGCGCCCCTTCCACAGCACCTACCAGCGGAAAGAAGCACATGACGTAACGCATGCTCTCTTCTTTCCACTCCACGCGCGGCATGGGTATCTTTGAAAACAGCGAGAAGGACATGACGGCCGAGCGGCCAAGGCTCTTTAAGGCTCCCACGGCAGGCCTCCATCGGGAAGTTTTAGGGCGAGCGGGCAGGCGGCCGCAGCTTCAAAGACGGCGCCGAACTCAGCGGCCAGCCTACAGTTTGCCGCACCCAAGGCATGCACGTACGTCTGGGTCTCGGGCGCATATTCGATGCCGTCGCAACCTACTTCGTTGGTCACCACTACGATGTTTTGGCATTGATCAGCCAACGACAAGATGCCGCGCACGACCTTCTCTGCTAAGACAGTTTCAAATGCGCCGCAGGTAAAGGCGTCAGAAGACAGCTCGCCCCCAAACTGAACGTTGGCGACGATATTGCCCACGCACTCGACCAACAGGGTCGAGTCAGGCGCGTCAAACCCCAAGGCCTCGCTCAGGCAAAGCTCCTCATAGCGCTCGTAACATTCGACGGTGAGAAAATCGCGGTCGCGGCGAAGCTCGCGGTGGCGCGCGATGCGACGTCGCCCGTCCTCGCCAAAGGGACGCATCGTCGCAAAGTAAATGTGGGGGCCTACAAAAGAGCACGCGATCTTCTCGGCAAAAGCAGACTTTCCGCTGGCAGAGCCACCGGTCACAAGGACTTTCACACAAGCTCCTCGTCATAGGCATCCATGCCGGTAGAAGCAAAGGTCGTACCGTTGTAAAGCATGAGGGCCATGTCCAAAAGGGGCAACAGGCAGACACCGCCGGTACCCTCGCCCAGGCGCATTCCCGCGCAGATAACGGGGTTTAGATCCAGTTCCTTCAACAGCATGGCCGTGGCAGGCTCGGCCGATGCGTGGCTTGCAAGCATAAATGGCCTGCAAGCAGGGCAAAGCCTCACGGCAACAAGGGCAGCCACAAGGCTCACGAAACCGTCGATGACCACAGGAACGCGATTCAAGGCGCCGCCGATAAAAGCGCCCGCCATACCTGCGATGTCAAGGCCTCCGACCTTGGCAAGCGTGCCCAGAGGATCGGCAGAGTCGGGCCGGTTGACCTCTATAGCCCGACGAATCGCGCCCACCTTGCGCTGCAGGCCCGCGTCGGACA
>CAVGOA010000001.1:18198-42504 GCA_963630635.1 Paludibacteraceae bacterium | reverse complement strand
ACCTCCTGCCCCGTCTGGGTGACGCCTTGCGCCACGACGCCGTTGTCGGCGCACATCGCAAGGACAGCGCGGCGCGAGATGTCGATCTTCTCGCTACCCGTGATTCCGGCGATACGCACGACGTCAGCCTCAAGCTCGCCAAGGCTACCGATGGGCTTGGCAATCGAGTTCCATTGAGCTACGGCACGCTCGGCCGCCGCTTTGTCATATGGCAAAATACGTGCGTTTATCTCGTCGAAGTTCATTGTGCGCACCTCGCTGTACTCGTGTTTCATGGCGTCTATCCTAATACAGGCCATAAAGCAAGAAGGAAACTTTTATGCCATGCTCTGCTAAATCCCTGACACGATGGCAAATAAATCCACGTATAAAAATAGGCGACCGCCGAGAAGGGCAGCCGCCTTTGGAGGAACAACGAAAACTTTGGAGCCTTAAAGTGCCTGGCCCGTTGCCAGCGCCACGGTGTCGTTCACAATCATAAGCTCCTCGTTGGTGGGGATGACCATGACCTTGACGCGCGAGTTAGCTGCAGAGACAAAAGCCTCCTTGCCGTGGATGCCCGCGTTGGCCTTAGCGTCAAACTCAACGCCCAAGAACTCAAGCCCCTTGCACGCGGCCTCGCGAACACGGGCGTCGTTCTCGCCGACGCCTGCGGTGAAGACAATGCCATCAAGACCGCCCATCGCCGCAGCATACGCACCGATAAGTTTCTTAACGCCATAGGCGAACAGGTCGAGCGCCAGTTTGCAATCCGCGTTACCCTTGTCGGCCTCGGCCTCGATGTCGCGGAAGTCGCTGGAAATCCCAGAGACACCCAGCATGCCCGATTTCTTGTTGAGAAGGTCATCGGCCTGCTGCGCGGTCAAACCATGCTTGTTCATGAGGAAGGTGACGATAAAGGGGTCGATATCGCCACAGCGAGTACCCATAGGAAGGCCAGCGCCAGGAGTGAAGCCCATCGAGGTATCCACGGACTTTCCGGCGTCGACGGCGGTCACAGAGGAACCGTTGCCCAGGTGGCACGTGACGATCTTGAGATCGTCAAGCGGCTTGCCCATCATCTGGGCCGCGCGGGCTGCGACAAAACGGTGTGAGGTGCCGTGGAAGCCGTAGCGACGAACCTTGTCCTGCTGGGCGTACTCGGCAGGCACAGCATATGTGTAGGCCTCGGCCGGCATCGTCTGGTGAAACGACGTGTCAAAGACGGCAACCTGGGGCTTATCGGAACCCATGAGCTCCTGGCAAGACTTGATACAGGCAATCTCGGGCCCGTTGTGCAGGGGTGCCAGCTCGATAAGGCTCTCCATCTGCGCCATGGTCTCTGGGGTGACCAGGACAGATGTCTTGAAAGAACCGCCATGCGCCACACGGTGGCCGCAGGCGTCGATGTTGGCCAGGCTCGAGACCACACCCTCCTCGGGAGAAGTGAGGCTGGCAAAGACCGCCTCGATCGCCTCTTTGTGAGTGGGCATAGGGGTGTCGTGGTCGTACGTATCGGTCCCACGCTTAGCAACAAGGTGGCCATCGATGCCAATGCGCTCGCAAAGGCCCTTGGCAAGGACCTCGGAGGTCTCGGAGTCGATGAGCTGGTACTTAAGCGAAGAGCTACCAGCGTTCACGGCAAGAACCTTCATTGATGCCTCTTTCTAAAAGTGATTTAGTTGTTTATGTAAAGCCTTAGTCGTTTTGAGACTGGCGGGCTTCCTTATCGGCGTGGTACTCGGCCCAGCTATAGCGATTTGCCTCGGCCCCGATCTTATTGACCTCACCGTATTTATCGGATTTAACCAGACGGGGTGCTTCGGCCTCTTCCTCGGTCTCCCACGGCAAGACGTCGCCGGGCTCCTTGAGATATTCCAGAATCTGCCACAGGCCCTCGCCGGTATACGAGCTAACCGGGAAAATCTGGTAGACGCCCGCCACCTTGAGCCACTCGGTTGCACGCACAACGTTGGCGTCGGGCGAATCGGTCTTTGTGATAATTCCGATAACCGGGCGGTTGCACATCGTGGCAACGCCGGGCCGAAAACGATAAGTCTGCTCGGTGGCACTCATGACAAGGCCAACGACCTGCGCCTCGTAGGTGTAAAGGGACATCGCCTTGGAAAGCGCTCGCTCACTCCACTCCCCCGGCGTATCGATGACCACGTCCTCGTGATAGGCGTATTGGGTCTTTTTGTAATCAATAACGCCACCACGAAGCGCCTGAATAAGAGTGGTTTTCCCGGACTCGCTTCTTCCCATAAGGGCGATCTTCTTCATGGGAGACTATCTCCAAAACTATCGGTTCAAACAGACTCGTCTTTGGCGGGCTCATCGCCGGCAGGTTCCTCACCGTCTTTTCTTGCGTACTCCTCGGTCCAGCTATACCGGCGAGCACTTGCGCCCACCTTGCCTATCTCGCCGTATTTATCGGAGAGAACCAAACGAGGCTTGTTTGCTTCTTCCTCGTTGGCAAAGGGAAGCTCGTCTCCGGGTTCACGTAGGTAGTTAAGGACCTGCCAGATACCCTCGCCCGAGTACGCACTTACCGGGAAAATGTCCTTGCAACCGGCAAGCTCAAGCCAGTGGCGGCACATGGGTACATTGGCGTCGGGCGAATCGATCTTGGTGATGATACCAATGACCGGACGGTTGCAGGAGCTAGTGACTCCCGGTGGGTACAGCGAGTAAGACTCGGTGGCATTGATGAGAAGACCCACGCAATCGGCCTCGTAGGTGTAGAGGGCCAAGGCACGCGCAAGGGTATTGGTCTCGGCATACTCGCCGGGTGAATCGATGACGACGTTTCCGTAGCCCATGTACTGGGTCTTCTTGTAGTCAAGAACGCCGCCGTTTAAAGCCTGGGTGAGCGTTGTCTTGCCTGCCTCGCTGCGCCCAACAAGCAAAATCTTCTTCATTGAGACCGCGACCCGTCTGATTACGTGCGGGTAATCTCACATACGGTGAAGCCCAGGTGGGTTTTAAGGTACGTGAGGATGCTCATGATGGCGGCTTGGACATTGGAGATGCGCCCTGTGATAATCAAGGTGCCGCTAAAACGATCGATGAAGCCCATCTCGACCTTAGAGGACTTGTTGGCCACGTCGGCTGCGATAACGGCGATCTCGGAGGGTGTCATCGAAAGAATGCCAATGGCTGCCTGATCATAGTCAACTGTGGGATCAAGGCCAAGCTTGTTGAAGATGATCTCGTCAGGACTGGCGATGACATGGGCCAACGTAACCTGCTTGCCGGGAACAGACTCCTGGATGATGCGGAGCTTGCCATCCTGCATCACGCCGATGTCGTTGAGGTTGAGACCTTCAGACATAAAACCTCCTCTGAGAATTGCTTCTTCTTAACGATAAGAACTGAGACCCGCACTTATTTATCGAAGACGTGCAACTAAATCCGGGTGCGGTGTCGCGATTGCACAGGTCCCCATGATGATCTTGGGGTCTTGGCACTTGGCCTCGCAGGCGGCGATAGCAGTCTTCACCGCAGCGATCTCGCCGGTGAAGTTGACGTAGCCCTTGCCACCGAGCCCCTGGGCGATACGGATACCCAAAAGCTCGATGCGGCCGGCCTTAACCAGGATGTCTGCGGCCATAATCGCGCCAAGCGCGCTGCGCGTCTCCACGCAGCCCAAAGAGCGCACCTTGACGTCACGCGGGCGCTCACGAAGGGCCTCTGCCACAGTGTCGTCTAGGCTGTCGATCGCCTCGCACAGCACGGCTTTCCTGCCTGCGCTGTTGCGGGCGGCCGCGCAAGCAGTGTTTACCGAGCCAACGTTTCCGCCAATAATGGCCAGGTATTTGCCGGGGCAGGCGGTGTTGGCTCGCAGAAGCTCGACGTTTGCGGCCTTAAGCATAGTGTCGACCGCCTCGTAACCCGCCGGGATGCTCGCGAACTCAATGAGACCCACTGTAGTGGCCATAATAGGGACCTTTCTTTAGCCGTAAGCGACCGACGGCGCAAACCGTCGGTCGCAGCTAAGCGCGTGCCGATAAGATTTAGCCGACGATGATTCCGCCGAGAGGAGCGCCCAGGGCGGCACCAATAAGGTGGACGACGCAGGCAAGAATCCAGATGGTGGTCGCAGGCGGGTCGATGTGGGAGTCGACCTTGGTGTTGAGGGTGCAGGCAGCCCAGTCGCCAACGATAGCGGCGATGACCGCGAACAGGGTACCCATGCAGATGCCGCCCACGGTACCAAAAGCGGTCACGCCAATGACGGAGGCATAGGCGCCGATGAGCGTCATGTGGTGCGTGGCAGGAACGGCAAAGCCAGTCTGCGTGAAGACCAAGGTGATGGCCGAGAAGCCAAAGCAGATGAACGGCCACATAGAGAGAGCGGCGGTGTTGCCGGCCTCAAAGAAGATGGCGGCAAAGGTCGAGACGGCGATGCCCACGCCCAGGCCAGTCATGACGTTGGCGCCAAAGGCCCCGCCCTGCGAGAAGTAGTTGTGCTTCTCGCCCTCAAAAGCACCGGTCAAGCCGGACTTGCCAAAGCAGAAACGGCAGACAAGGGCAAGGATAAAGACAACGGTGCCGGGGCCATCGGTGATGACGCCAAAGACAGGAATCATCGAGATGACCTGGAGAAGTGCAGCACCGATAAGGCCAAAGACGCCGCCCACAAGGATAACGTCGGCAGATGCAAGGCCAAACAGACCGCTGCAGATGTCAGCGCCGGAGTCGAGCTTCTTCTTGCTGCCCGCGTAGGCCGCAGCAGCGACGCCGCCGGCAAAGGCCGTGTGGGGACCGATGAACGACGCGAAGGCGATCTGGAGCAAGGCAACGTCGCCGGTGACGCCTGCAGCCTGCATAAGGCCACCGACAAGGGCAAAGAAGCCGGTCATGATGAAGGCAGGAAGCGCGCCCATGTACGCGCCGATGACACCTCCACCAAAGCCCGCGATGATGGGAAGGATGGACATTTCTTCTCTCCGTATCTAATCGAACCTACAGAAACAGTGCTTTTTAGCGGACGTCGAGCCCGCCCACAAGCACGCACTTACGCTTACGGCAGAAAGACTTCGCGGAGGTCAGGCCCTCGCCGGTGGGGCCGGCGATAGTGAAGGTGGCGATACCCATGCCACCGGCACCAAGACCAGCGTAGGAGGGGCCGTTCTTGACGAAGATCGTGGTCTGGATGAGCTTGGCCATCTTAGAGAGCTTGTCGACGTTCTTGGAGTGCATCATCGCGGAGTGGCGGTTGCCGTGCTCGACGCGAACGGCCATCTCGATGGCGTCGTCGACGTTGTCGACGCGAACAACAGGAAGGATGGGCATCATGAGCTCGACCTGGACAAAGGGGTGGTCCTCGGTGGCCTCGATCATGATGGTGCGCACGGAGTCGTCGACCTCGACGCCAATCTTAGAGAAGATGTACTTGGCAGACTTGCCCACGAACTCGGTGACGGGCTTGCCGTCCTTGACCACGAGGTTCACCAGGTTGTCGATGGTTTGCTGGTTCTTGACCAGGTACGCGCCGTTCTTCTTCATGTTGTGGATAAGCATGTCTGCAACGGCGTCAACGACGATGACCTCCTTCTCGGCGATGCAGGGAAGGTTGTTGTCAAAGCAGTGGCCGTTGATGATGTCGCGGGCGGCCTGCTCGAGGTCGGCCGTCTCGTCAACGACGGCGGGAGGGTTGCCGGGACCGGCGCCGATGGCCTTCTTGCCGCTGGAAAGAACGGCCTTGACAATGCCGGGGCCACCGGTAGCAACGAGCATGCGGACCTTAGGGTGAGCCATCATAGCGTTGGTTGCCTCGATGGAAGGCTCGCGCACCATGGCGACGAGGTTGGCCGGGGCACCCAGGTTCACCAGCGTGCGGTTGATAAGCTGGACCATCTCGACCGAGAGGGCCTTTGCACGGGGGTGCGGCGAGAAGACAACGGTGTTGCCGCCGGCGAGCATGCCGATGGAGTTGCAGATGATGGTCTCGGAGGGGTTGGTCGTGGGCGTGATGGCACCGATGACGCCGAAGGGCGAGTACTCGATGAGGGTCAGGCCGTCGTCGCCCGAGATGGCCTCGGTGGTGAGGTCCTCGACGCCCGGGGACTTAAGAGCGGCCAGACGGTTCTTGGTGATCTTGTCGGCGACTTTGCCCATGCCGGACTGCTTAACAGCCTCGTAGGAGAGGTGCTCGAGCATCTCGGGCTCGGTGAAGATCTCACGGATGGCGGTGACATACTTGTCGCGGTCCGCCATGGAGTGGTTCATATACTCGTGCCAGGCCTTGTCGGAAGCCTCGATGGCAGCGTCCATGGTCTCGAAGACGCCCCAGTCGCCGCACTCAGGACCAGCGCAGGGTGCAGGCGCAGCCTCCCCAGAAGCGGTGTTGATCTGGCTCAACACCTGGCCGACGATCTGCTCTACGGTCTTGGAATCGATGTTCATCCCAAATTCCCCTTTCTCATTTCTCCCTCTACGCCATGGCGTAGCGGGCAATTTCCATATCCTGCTCGGCGGTGCCGCCCGAGATTCCGATTCCGCCGACGACCTTGCCGTCGACGACAAATGGGAAGCCACCGCCAAACAACACGAATTTGCCGGGCTTGCTGTTCTCGAGCCCGTAAAACGGCTGCCCCGGCTGACAAAGCGCGCCGACCTCGTGGGTAGGCATCTTCATGGACATAGCCGTGAAGGCTTTGCCGGGGGCAACGTCGTTGCTTATTAGAAGCGCGCCTTCCATGCGCTGGAACATCACGAGGTTTCCGCCCTCATCGACGGCCGCAAAGACGCAGGGAACACCAAGCTGCGTAGCCTTTTCCTGCGCGCGAAGCGCCATGGACTGCAAGGTCTTGAGGTCGAACCGCTTTTGCTCGGGCGTGATCATACCAAGCGACTCCTTAACGGCGGCAACCACACGATCGCACAGCTCCTCGCGGGCAGGCGCCTCCTCCTCGTAACGTGCCAGGGCAAAAACAAGATCAGAAAGACGGTTGAGGTATTTCTGGACCTGCGGCCGCACGCTTTCCTCAGACGAAAGCTCAACGACACGTCGCTCGGCCTTGCGTACGATGGTGCGCGCAACATGCAAAGACGCGCTCGAGGCATTGACGCCGGGGACCACAAACTCGTGCTGCTTCCCGACAATGGCCACGATGTTATCGATAACGCCCTCAAGGTAAGCGATGTCCTCATCAGTCACGGGAACAAACGAAAGCTCGCTGGGGTCGCCGGTGGGCTTGAGGCCCTGAAGCTTCTTCAGGCCCTTCTCGTCTGCCGCAAGCTCTGCGCCCACGGCAAAAAGACGCGTCTCGACCTTGACCAGAACATCAAGCACCAGCTGAGAAGAGCACTGCGTGCGAGCAAAACCCAGCGCGCTGATCGCCTCGTCAACGGTGCCGTAGCACTCGACCTTAAGGTCGGATTTGGCCACACGCGACCCACCTACAAGCGAGGTCGTGCCCTTGTCGCCACCCCTTGTGTAGATGTTTGGCATGGGCTACATCACCTCGACGGAGTCCACGATGCCGATAATGGCCGCGTCGATAGGGGTCGAGTCGGGCTTCTCGTCCTGGAAGAGATGACGGGCAGAAGAGCCGTCGACGACAAAGACGATCTCGCCGTTGCCGGCGCCCACGGCATCGACCGCGATCTCGGCGTTGCCATTGCGCTGAAGGTGCTCGTCCAAGGGCTCGACGATCAAAAGCTTAAAGCCGATAAGCTGGGTGCACTTGCTGGTGGACACCACGGTTCCGATGACCTTGCCAAGATGCATGAGACTTCGCCTACCTTCCTAAGAAATCAAAGAGATACCGTTGGCGCGCGCGAGGTCGCGGGCCAACTGCGTTACAAGGGTTCCGGCAGGCACGATGACCTGCGTCCCGCTTGAAAGCGAGCGGATAAAGCCAGCGTCCAGAACCTTGCCGCCGGAAAACGTGACAACACCAGAAGCGGCGGTATCGGGACGCGAAGAACCAGACCCCGGAGCCTGGGCAAGGCCGCCAAGCGCAAGGCCGAGCCTTTCCTTGAGGCTTTCTTCCTGCACCTTAAGGACCTTCTCGGCCAAATGATCGGCCGCGCAGAAAACCGCGCCGTAATCGCGCACTGTGTCACGGTTGTCGCGCATACGCTGGGCCATCGCAGGGGTGAACTTGAAACCGCCCTTAGCGCGCAGCGGATTGTCCGGGCAGCAACCGTCAACAGCGCAGACGACGGACTTACCAAGCATCAGGCCCTCGGTGATGCAAGCCTGCGCGGGGGTGTCGGTCATGATGGCCGCCACGTGGGCACAAGAACTGGCGGACAAAGTAGGAACCACGATGGTATCGGCATCGCGCGCGATCGCCTCGGCGTGGGTGGGCGGCTCGCCTATCCAGATGTCCTTGGGGAGAAGCTCGCGGTCGATGACCTCGACGTCTAGGATAGATGCTGCTTTCTCACTCATAAGGACGTTGAACGTATAGCCCTTGTCCTTGAGGGTGGCCAAGGACGCGACGGCGTCCGCGCAGCCGAGCTTTGCGCCGGTAAATACAACAAGAAGGTTAAGCTGGCGGGCGCGCACGCTTTCGACATAGCCACGCACAACGCTGCGCACGGCTTTTTCGATGGCGACGTAAAGGCTGTCGTGCATGTCCACAAAAACCTCCCTCATGTTTGCATGAAAATGGACAGTTAAAACCTACTGGCCACAGCCGTAGGCAATACCGAGCGGAGTGACGAGAAGGGGCGCATAAGGCTTAACAACGGGCACGCCGATGTACTTCTCGAACGTGGCCTCGAAATCAGTGAAGCTGCAGGCACCCCCCACGACGTAGATGACGTCGACGGGATTTTGATCGACGTACTTCTTGACAATCGCAGCCATCTTCTCGACCGTGGGCTTGACCACGGCAAAGACGTCACGCTCGTGGGCAGGGTCACGCTTCATGACCTCGGCCTCGTCGGTGTCGATGCCGTAAGCCCCAGAAAGAACCAGGGTCATATGGCCGCCACCAGTGGGCTCATCGGCGGTAAAGGCCACTTCTCCGCCATGAAGCACACTGATGCCGGTCGTACCACCGCCAACATCAACGACAGCACCGTCGTCGATGCCCAGGACAAGCGCCGCCGCAGAGGGCTCGTCCATAATGCCGGCAAGCCTAAAGCCGGCGCCCTCAACAACGTTGCCAAGGGCCTTAGTGCTGCCCTCGGCAACGCCCGGGGGAATCGCGCAGGCGCCGACCTCGAGGGTGGTGCCCAACGCAGCCTCAAGCTGGGCTTTGAGGCGAGAGACGACGCGGACGGCGCCGATGTAATCGACAACGACGCCGTCGCGCACGACTTTGGACGGATACGACGCACCCGCGATCGGGGTGTTGTTCTCGTCCACGACGGCAAGGACGATGTTAGCGGTGCCAAGGTCGACGCCGCAGCGGAGCTGGCCGCAATACTGGCGGGTCTCGCCCGTCTCTACCAGGTGCTCGAACTCCTTAAGAGTCTGGTTTGCGTTAGCCAGCTCGTCGCTCATCTTTCCTTACGCCTCACAATTCGAATCGAGAACCTCGACAAAGTCGCCGGTGGCGATGCCAAGGCCGTTAGCCTCATCCACGTCAATGTGCATCTCAAGGGCAAACTTAGGGCTCACGCGAACGACGACGTTGTCGAGAACACCGCCGCGGTCGCCACCGACCTTGACCTGCACAATCTGACCGTTTTGCACGCCAAAACGCTCGGCGTCGCTGGTGTGCATGTGGATGTGACGAAGGGCTACGATGACGCCCTCGTCAAGGACAACGCTACCCTGGGGGCCGATGACCTCGATGCCCGGCGTGCCCTCAAGCTGACCGGACTCACGTACCGGAGGCTTTACGCCCACGGCAAAACCATCGGTGACCGAGATCTCGACCTGAGTCTGGGCGCGCAAAGGACCAAGAACGCGTACGCGCTTGAGCTCGCCGCGAGGCCCCTTGAGGGTCACGGTCTCCTCGGCCGCGTACTGGCCAGGCTGCCCGAGCTCCTTTTTGGGGTGAAGCTCGCTGTCCTTGCCAAACAGCACGTCCATGGCCTTGCGGTCCAAGTGGATGTGCCGGTTGGAGACACCGACCTTGACCTGGCGAGAAGCCGTCTGGTACTTGGCCAGCTCGTCCATGACGAGCTTGGTGACCAAGGCCACAAGACTCGCGTTGTCGGTAGTTGTCAGGTCCATGAGAAATACCTCTTAGGTGATTAGAGCGTCTTGGGGATGATCTTCTCGACGTCCGTGTGGGGACGCGGGATGACGTGCTGGGAAACAACCTGGCCCACGTTGGACGCAGCGGCGGCACCCGCGTCGACGGCAGCCTTAACGGCGCCCACGTCACCACGGACCATGACGGTCACAAGGCCGGAGCCGATCTTCTCGTAACCAGTGAGCTGCACGTTAGCAGACTTGGTCATGGCATCAGCAGCCTCGATGGCGCCCACGAGACCCTTGGTCTCGATCATGCCGAGTGCTTCGTTCATAACAAACCTCGTTTCAATAGCGAGAAAGACAATTACTTCTTGGAGGAGCCGCCGGAAGACCTGCGGTTCCTAGCAGAGGGCTTGGGAGAAGGCTTGGACTGAGCCTTAGGCGCGCTCTTCTCGGCGGGCGCCTCGGGCGCCTTCCCGGGCTCGGGCTTAGCCTCGGGCTCAACGACCGCCTCGGGCTCCGGGGCGGGCTCGCTGGCCTTCTCGGGTTCCGGCTCGGACTTTGCCTCGGGCGCGGGAGCAGGCTCAGGCTTGGTCTCGACCTTGGTCTCGACCTTGGGCTCGGGCGGAACATAAGAAGCGGAGAGAGGAGAGTTGCCCTTGACGTCTGCGCGCGCGCCGGGCATGGATCCCAGGGTGCGCTTGTTGACCACCATGGCGTCGAGGTTCTCGGCAGGACGCGCGATGACATGCGCGCTCGCAACGGTGCCCACCTTGCTGGCGGCGGCCTTAGCAGAGTCGACGGCGGCCTTAACGGCACCCACGTCGCCCGCGATCTTGATGGTCGTCATGCCGTCGCCCATGGCAAGCTCATAGCCAATGAGGGTGACGTTGGCAGACTTGACGGCCGCATCGGCGGCCTCGATGCCCGCGGCCAGGCCGTAGGTCTCGATCAGTCCCAGACTTTGTTTCATATCGATTCACCTCCACGTAAAATTTCGACAGCGAGAAGATCTACATCTTGAAAGGCATGCGCTTAACAAGCCTGGCTGCGTTTGCGCCGATGTCGCGAATCTTCTCTTCACCAGCTAAAACAGCAACACTGAACAGCGGTTTATCAGGTTTAAGCTTAGCGAAGCCCAAAACGACATTCTTGTCGTCGACCCCTACTCCAACGTCCAATCTGGACTCCTCGGCAGCGTCCCACGCAAGGGCCATGGCATCTTTTTGCTCTGTGTCGCAAAGATGAAAAGGAATACCTTCCTCCTCCATGCCAAGAAGAACCGTGCGCAGGACCTGCGGCGAGTGATTTGGGGCGCACTTGACGCAAATATCGGGCTTGGCCGGGTTAAGGGCGGGCATGACCTACACACCCCCGCCGGCGGTCATGGACAGCACAAGGCCGGTGGCCACGGCGTTTCTCGGCCCCTCGGTACCGCGGATATTGCCGCGGCCGGCGACGATCTTGTAGTGGGACAAGGCGTCCGTGATCATCGTGGGAACCTCGAAGTCAAGCGAAGAGCCGCCGACCATGACGACAAAGCCGATGTCGCGTACCTCGCCAGTGGGGCTCACGCGCTTAAGTGCGCGCAACGCGTCGGTCACAAAGACCTTGCGCTTTGCCTCGCGGCGAATAAGGCGAATCTGCTCCATGGTGAGATCGGTCTCGATCGGCACAAGGCCGCCCTCTTTAAGGACGACGACCCTGGCAAAAACCGAGGGGTCAAGCGGCTCGGCGAAAAACTCGACCGTGCCGTTCTCGTGACGAATGTGGAAAAGGCTCTCGACCTTGGCCAGAGGGTACTTCTTCACATCCTCGGCGACCTCGAAGCTATCGAGGCCCATCTCGGACTGGATCAGCATGGTGACCATATTGCCCGCGCCCGCGAGGTGGATGAAGTGAATCTTGCCCTCCTTGTTGATGATCGAGGCGTCGGTGGAGCCGGCGCCCATGTCAAGGATGGCGATGGGCTTGGTAGTGCCAGGCGTGGTGAGGGCGCCGCGAATGGCCATGTCGGCCTCAACGCCGCCTACCTTAACGGGGATATCGACCTGACGGGCAAAATCGTCGGCGATGGACTGCATAGCAAGCCTGTCGGCCTGAACCATCGCGGCGACGCCGACAGCGTTCTCCTGCGAGAACTCGTTGGCAAGACCGCCCTTTACCTCCTGTGGCGTGAACGTGTCCACGGCGAGAAGATCTTGGATCTTGATCTCTTTGGGGTGCTTGTTGGTAAGGCGAGACATGACAAGACGAACGTTCTCGAGCATACCACCGGCATTGGTGCCGGCCTCGCCGCGAACGTCCACGATCTCGCCGCACTTGCTTTCGGCGTCCATGATCTTATCGGCACCAGCGTCAACGTCGATGCGCTCGACGTGGCCGTTGGCACCCTCGAACTCGATTTTGCCGGCCGGGATACGGCGCTCCTTGACGTCGCCCTCGGGTGTCTTGATGACCACGGCCGAGCGGTTGCCAATCAAGGCGCGAGAGATCGGAACAACCTGTTTGACTTCCTCGGAGTCAAGCCCAAAGACAGTGGCGATTCCAAAGGGATTGGACAAAGTCTGAACGACCTCGCCCACACCCGCTACCTCGACGGCGCATCGCATGCCCAAGGGCACCTTCTCGATGAGCCTGACCTCGTCGACGATGGGAATCTTCTTATTCAAGCGGTTGTTGATAAGAACGCCGTCGTCCTTCTTGACGATGGCGGCGGTAACGCTTTTACCTGCGGCCTGCGCCTCGTTGATAAGACAGGCCGCGCGCTCGAAGTCGACCGCGGGAGGGACAACGACGATGTAGTCCTTGTCGGCGCTAGCTGCGACGAGCTCTTCGATCTCGATCGTCTCGCCAACGCCCACACCCACGCCGCCGGGCGTGGCCGGGTTGTGGCCGATCATGGTCGACTCGGTGATGATGGTCTCGGTGACGGTCTCCATAGCGACGTCACCAATAACGGGGGCCGCCTCGTTAAGCAGGATTTCCTGGACGTCATTGACCTCCAGGCCCGCCTTCTCGGCAGCGACCGTCAGGGAATGGAAGATGCCGTTGATGTTTTGGAGAGTGCCCTTGATGCCCGTGGTGGCCACCGTGGCGCTCGACAAAAACTGGGCCTCGCCCGTATCGGTGATACGGGCGAGGGCAGTCTCCGTCGTGGCATTTCCGATGTCGATTCCAGCTACAAGTTTCATCGGTCTTCCCTCGACAGAAAGGTAGATTTAGTTCTTCTTAAGACGGTCGCGCTTCTCGTAGATATCGGCGGCGTCGCGAACGAGCTTGGCGCAGACCTTGGCGTCGTACTTGCTCTCGAGCTCCTCGGCGATATCGAGAAGCTCCTGCTTGGTGGAGCGGTACGGACGAAGTGCGTTGTACATCTCGAGCAGGCGCTCATCGGGAATGGCGATGAGCTCACCGGCGCGGCGCATGTTGCCCGCGAAGGGGTCACGACGCACGGACTCTGCGACCTGGGCCTGCATCTCAAGGGTCTCACGGGTGATGCCGAAGTCCTTGAAGTTGAGCTTGCCGCTGATGACGTCGTCATACTTGAGCTCGGTCAGAGGGACACCAGAGGGGGTCTTGATCCTCTCGGGGATCTTCTCGCCGAGGGGGTACTGGTCCTTGGTGACCTTCTCGCAGCACTGGGTGCTGGGAGCGGGGGTGGCGGGAGCCTGGTTGCCCATGGCCTGGAGCACCTGGGCGACGACTTCCTTCATGAGGGTTTCTTGATCCATTGTATTTCCTCCTCCCCTTACGCGAACTTGACGTCGACGGACTGCGGCTTGCGGTTACGGTCGGTGTGCTCGGTCTCCTTGATGTGGAGAAGGCAGCTCACGGCCTGGAACGCGGGACGAGCCATCTGGTCGTTCTTCATGGGGACGGGTGTGGGGCTTTGGCCCTTGGCGTACATGGCGGCGTTCTTACCGATCTGGCGATAGGTCTCGAGGTCGATAAGCGGGCACTGCGGGAACAGCTCGAGGTTGTTCAGAGGCGGCAGGTCCTTCTGGTGAATGACCGTGGTGCCCTTGGACTGGATGCCGATGCCGATGCCCGAGCCGGACCACTCAGCGGCGTCGTGGGCGACGAACGAGACGTCGGAGGTGCGGTAGACGCGCACGACGCGCCACTTGCAGCCCTCCTCCTCGATGCCGGCCAGAACCTCGCGAAGGATCTGGGTGTGGGGAACGTGCACGATGTTCTCGTGCTGATACTTGCCAAAAGCGGCTGCGATGCCGACGACGACCTCGTTGGGATCGGTGCCCTTGGGCGCCTCGCCCGTCTCGGTCAAGGTCATGCCCTCTTGGGTGCCGGTGGTAGCGGTGGCGGTACCAGGAACCTGGGCAAAACCGCCCTCTTTGCTCTTGGTGACCTCGCCGGACTCAACGACGGGGGCTGCGGCCTGCTGGCCAGCCATGACGCTCGCGACCGCCTGCTCGACGATGCTGCGAAGAGTTGCCTCATCAATGTTCACGGTGTGTACCCCCTCTCTTAGATAGTCTTGGGATCGACGGCCCAAGGAATGGCCTTGATCTCGTTCCAGCGCTCGTCAGACATCTGGTAACCGGTCTGCGGGCCCTGATAAGTGTTGGGCTTGTTGACGGCGGACTCGACCTTCCACTCCTTGGTGACCAAGGAAGAGGTGTGCAGGTAGTCGCCAGAGACGCGCTGCTTCATCATGCCGAAGATGGCCTCGGCGACAGGCTTGAAGCCGGCCTTGTCGAGGGCACGGATGAGGTCGACGGCGTTGGTGCCGCGGTTCATCATCTCCTCGACTGCCTTGAGGTCCTCGTTGACGTTGCGCTCGGGGACGTCGAGAGAGCCGTCGGCGTAGGTCGCGGCCTCGACCTCCTCGTCGGTGATCGGGGGCAGGCCAAGCTCGCGGAACAGGCCCTGGATGGCGCGGGCCGCGTAGTTGCGGGCCTTGACGACCTCTTCCTCCTTGACGGGACGAAGGCCGGCGTCGACCTTCATGTCGCGCTGGATAACGCACCAGTCATCGAAGTCGTGGGCGTCCCAGTTGGAACCGGCGAACATGTTGTCGTAGTTAGGCTGGTTGGCGTAACCAGAGCAGATGAAGTCGGTGCCGGGGAGGAACTGAGGCATGGAGCGCACGGAACGACGCAGGTCGGAGTGAGTGAAGGTCTGGTCGTTGGAGGTGGTGGACTCCAGATCGAGCATCATGGACAGCAGGTTCTCGGCCGCGACGACGCGAAGGCCACCGGGGACGGCAGCGGGAACGCCGATGCAGGAGACCGAGCCGTTCTGGGTGCCCTGGACGCCAGCGCCCTTGGTGATGGCCAGGCAGCGGGCCTCGAGGTAAAGCATGGACTTGCCCTCGGCAAAGCCCATCTGGACCTCAGAGCCGGTACCAGAGGTAAAGCGCATCTTCATGCCGCGGGAAGCGTAGCAGGAGGCGAGGAAGGCCTTGGAGTAAGGCGTGTCGTCGCCGTCCATGAAGACGTTCTCGGTGCCGTAGACGGAGATGGTCTCGGCGTAGGCGGTAAATCCGCGCATGCCCATCTGGAGCTCGGTGGCCTCCTCGAGGGAGCACTGGGTCAAGATGCCGGGGCGTGCGGACTGGGTGCCGACGAGAATAGCGATGGCGTTGAAGGGGGCGTAGCGGGTAACCGCGACGGTGGTCTCCTGCTCATCGAAGCCGCGAAGGGCGCCCTCGGCCGCGTCGGCGGCGAGAAGGACGGGGTTGTCGCGGACGTTGGTGGTGTGGCACTGGTTGGAAGGATACGCACGGGCGCGCATCTTCTGGACGGCCATCATGATCTCGACGATGTTGAGCTGGTTGCAGATCTCGGTCAGCTTGGCGGGGGTGCAGGACAGGGTGTAGTCCAGGACTTCCTCGCGGGAGACGTTGATGTCGACCATCATGCGGGCAATGTCGAGGGACGGGGTGGCCATGGCCTTCTCGGCGTTGTCAAGGCGGATGGCGGTGTCGGCGATGAAGACATCGATCATGTCGAACTCATCGCGGGTCTTGCCGTCCATCTCAACGATGACGCCGTTCTCGATCTTGATGCTGGGCACAGGATCGTTGGGGCTCTCGGTGGCGACGAAGCCGACCTCAGGCCACTCGGTTACGAAACCGTCCTTGTGGACGGGACGCTCCGCAAGGGCCTCAAAGCGCTTGGACTTAGGCATTTACGACTCCTTCCTAGATGATGTACGGAGTCGTGGTGGACTTGAGCTCCTCGGAGGGCTCCATCGAGCCGAGGACCTGCATACCGACCTCGCGGGCCGCGATGATGGCCTGCTTGACGGCGCCGGAGTCGCCGGTGAAGGTGGTGATGACCTCGTTGGAGAAGCTGGTGCCCTTGGCGGGGCTGGCGACGTCGAGGACGTCGACGGTGGCAGCCTTGACGGCGGTATCGCCAAGAAGGACGCCAATGGCGGCGGGGCCGCCGACGGTCAGGCCAAAGGCCTTGCCGATGGGGGCACCCCAAGCCTTGTTGCAGGCGTAAGAGGCGCGGGCGGTGTACTGGAACTCCAGGTGACCGGCGGAGTTACCGTAGACGTCGCCAAAGTGGTTCTCGGTCTCGGCCAGGGTGACCTCGACGGCGCGGCGGGCGTCAGAGACGTCCTCGGCACCAAAGACGATCAGGCAGCCGTGACCAGCGCCGCCCTCGGTATCACGAGGGGTCTCGATCTTCAAGATCTCGGTGTTGGTGGCCTTCACAGCCTCATCGGCGGCGAAGATCTGGGGGCCGGCGCCGGTACGGTCGCCGACGATGCCGATGGAACGGTACTTCTCGGGAAGACCGAACTTCTCGTGCATCTGACGGTCGACGTTGGCGATGACCAGGCCCACGGTGTGGCCGATGGCGGTGCCGACGTACTCGGTAAGGTTGCAGCCGTTGTTGGGCACGACGTGGGTCGCGGCAACGGTGGAGCTGCTGGCGGTGTTGGTGGCAAGGGTCTTGGCGACCTCGGCCATTACCTTGTTGACCAGCTCATCATTCATGCTGAATCCCTTCTTTACAACGTATGTGAACGCGCGATGCGTCTACGGTTAGTCGAGACCGTGGGGAATGATCTTCTCCACGTCGGTGTGAGGACGCGGGATGACGTGGACCGAGACAACCTGGCCGACCTTCTCGGCGGAAGCGGCGCCGGCGTCGACGGATGCCTTGACCGCGCCCACGTCGCCACGGACCATGACGGTCACGAGGCCGGAGCCGATCTTCTCGTAGCCGACCAACGAGACGTTGGCGGACTTGACCATGGCGTCAGCCGCCTCGATGGCACCGACGAGACCCTTGGTCTCAACCATGCCCAAAGCTTCGCTCTGCATGTGCTTACCTCCTTGTTGTATGGCACACACCCAACAGCTCCCGTGCGCCACCGCGGCGCATGGGTCTTTCCCCTAAAAGTATGCGGAGTAAAGAACGGGCTTTTTTGATTTGCAGGTGCTAGATTTCGCCCCTACACAGGACAAAAAACGCGATATCTTGCGTCTGCCGAGAAAACAAGAGCGCCCGCCGAAGTCCAACGAACAGGACGGGCGGGCGCAAACGGATACGTGATTGAAGAGGCCTACTCTTCTGGTAAAGGCGCGGGGACGCAGACGACGCCGCCCTGCTCACGGTACTCGGTGGGCGTGACCCCCATGCGCTTCTTGAAGGTCTTGCTAAAGTAGTTGGCCCCGTTGTAGGCAAGCTCGTTGGCGATTTGGATGATCGACATATCGCTTTCAAGCAACATGAGACAGGCGTACTCCATCTTGCTGTCGGTGACGTAACTCACAAAATTGTGGCCCGTCTCGCGCTTGAAGTACTTGGAGAAGTAGCTGGGCGACATGCTTGCGAACTTGGCCATGTCAAAGAGGGTGAGCTCCTCGCGCACGTTGCGGTCTATGTGGGTCAGGATACGTTGAATGGGGCTCACCACCTGCACACCCTCGCGGTCACGCAGGTCAAAGAGGCGGCAAACGAGCTTCTCGTACTGAACGTAGGCGTCAAAGCGGGTGCGCGAGCGCTCAAGACGCACGCGCAGCTGGCCCAAGAAATTCTCGGCGTTGCTGCGGCAAGAAGAGCCGTAGCCGCCCGAGAAGGACACAGCGGCCTCGGCGAAGGCGACAAGGGCCTGGCCGATCTCGGTCGAGTTATCCAAGGTGTCGTAAAGATAGTCCACGTACTCGCGGGATACCTGGACGCACTCCTTGAACTTGTACTGCTGCAGATACTCGCCAAGGCTCTTAACATAATGCTTGCGACGCCAGTCGAGCTTCAAAGACTGTGTCTCGTCCGAGGTGTCGACAAGGGCATGAACCGCCGAGACAAGCCAGTTGGGACGGAAGGGCTTCAAGAGGTAATCAGTCACGCCTAGGCGCCAGACGTTGCTCGAGACCTCAATGTTTGGGGCTGTTGAGAGAACCAAGATGGGAGAGCCGCCCATGTAGGCGTTGGCGCGAGAGAGAAACGACGAGTAGGCATAGGTGAAGCGCGGCACGTTTGCTATGAGAAGGTCGCACGAGCCGGCTTTGATTTTGTTGAGCGCATCCTCGAAATTGGAGGCCACGACGACCTCGACCTCGGGGAAGTTCTTGGCGAGAAGGTCGCCCGTGAAGTTGCGCTCACGCAGGGACTGTTCCAAAAGGATGATCCGGCTCATGCTATCCCCTACTCGACACATCGTGGGCGGCCTCGCCAAAAGGCAGGCTGAACTTCAAAAGGCAACCGGGCTTGCCATCGCTGCGGGCACTTGCCTCAACACCAGGGTTGCCGTCGTCCATGGCGGCCAGGCGGCGGCTGGCGTCGCGGATGTTGTAGGAAGAGCCGTCGCCGTGATCGGCCACGGCCTCACGCATCTGCGCCAACTCAACGCAGGTCTGGCTTACAACGACAACCAAAGAGTCATCAAACTCGTCGACGCTAATCTCTATGTGGCAGCCCTCCTCGGGGGCGGCTCCCCAGGGATCTTGCAGGGCCGCAAGGATGATCGGCCGCAAGACCATGAAGGGGCACGGCGTAGCGTAAAGGCGCTCGGGGACCTTGATGGAGTACTCGATGGCGCCGGGATAACGCGCGGACAGAACACGCAAAAGGGCGTTCGCGTGGGTGATTTCCTCGCCAAGCGAGACAAAACGGCAGGTCGTCTCCATGACATAGCGCGAGACATCAACAAAGTCGAGAATGAGCTCGTCAGTCTGCGAAGCGCCCTCGGTGCTGGCCAGGGAGTGAAGCTCGTTCATCACGGGGAAGAAGCAACGGAAGACCTCTTCAAGACGCCGGGACTGCTTGGCGCGTTTGCGTGCGTCGCGCTGCTGCTCATCCAAGGCGGCCTGCAGGACCACGAGCTCGGAGTCGCGGTCCTTGATCATCTGCGAGAGACGGTCGGGCGAACCCACCGAGCCGCCCAAAACATAGCCCATGAGATAGCCGACGGTCTCGGCGGCGGCCAGAAGACGGTCGTACTCGACCGGCGCGATGGCGTCGCGCGCGGCAAGCATCTCGGGCGAGGAAACAATCGACGCGTCTCGCGATACGACATCCTCTAACTTGGGCGCATCGTCTTTGAGCTTAACCTGGCCGCCCAAAACGGCGCCGAGGTAATTGCCGTCAACAACCAGCGGCACAGCAAAATCAACCAGGCCAGCATGGCAACGATAGATGCAAGGCTCCCCGCTCGTGGCCGCGCGAATGCCGCCAAAGGCGTCACAGCGCTCGCACATAACGCAGAGCTCTTTCTTCTCTCGGCATAAAATGCAGTGGCGAGTGAATCCGCTCATCTTGGTGATGGGGACGCCGCGATAGTCCGCCACAATGAGGGCAACGCCCAGAGCCTTCGAACAGGCGTCTTGAATCTCCTGGAGCCTATCGATGTCAATGAAATCGACAATGCTCTTTCCGCCGGTGGTACCGGTCTTGTCGTCCCCCATGTGAAAATAACCCCCAAAAACTTTGGCAAATATATATCCCATGGTGCGAGAAACTGCGGTTGAGTAGAGCAACATTTTTGCTTCGAAGGGTGATTTTTTTGCATTCCCTCCGAAAACCAGGGGAAATACGGGTGATTTTTTAAAATTTGCCGCATTTGGGCCTCAAAAATCGACCACTCACCCTTCTTGCTAAAGCGATGGCAAGAAACTACCCGCACCTTTCGACGGTAAGACCCCGCTCGTTGGCATAATCCAAGAGCTCGCGGTTTGGGGCATTGAGGCCACAGAAGTCGTCGCAGCACACGATAAGGCGGTCGCAGCGGCGCAAAAGGTCCTTTGCCTGCGCGAGGCTCTTCTCGGATATAGCGGCAAACGGCGCCTCTAGGACGACCTCGGAGGCAAGGTCGGCACCGAGAAGAGCGTCAATGTCGCCCTGATGAAGAACACCGGCGTAAAACGGCGTGCCCTCGCGCGCAAGACGTCGGAAGGTGGCGGCGCCGCTGCCCGCACCGGCGATCACAAAGGTACGGGCCTCTCCTGCCGGGCGGCCAAGCTCTACGTTGCCAAAGAGCGAGTTGAACGAGCCCGCATCAAGCCCGTAGAGGGCCGAGACGTTTTGCGTGGTAAGGACTTGGTCGGGAGCCCCACAAGCAAAGACCTCGCCGTCCTTGATGCACATCACGGAGTCGGCGGCCTTCATGGCAAGCTCTACCTCGTGAAGAGAAGCCACTATGGCCACCCCCTCGCGACTAGCCAGGTCACGAAGGATGCGCAGCAGATCAAGCTGGTATTTCATGTCGAGATAGGCCGTGGGTTCGTCCAACACCAACAAACGGGGACGCTGGGCAATAGCGCGAGCAAGAAGAACACGCTGGCGCTGTCCATCGCTGATGTGCATGAAGTCACAATCGGCAAGCTCGCTCACATGGGCGATTCTCATGGCCTCGTCCACGCGCTCGTGGTCTTCTTTCGAAAGGATTCCCAGGCGGCCGGTGAAAGGAATGCGACCCGTCTCGATGATGTCTTTGCAGGTGAGAAGCTCGGTCGAGGGCCGGGCGGTGAGCATGACCGCAAGATAGCGAGCAAGCTCGGCGCGCGGCCAGGCGTCCAAAGCGCGGCCGCCAACCTCAATCGTTCCTGCCAGCGGCAAAAGCTCGCCGCACAGGGTCTTGAGCAACGTCGACTTGCCGCAGCCGTTTGCGCCAACAAGAGCGAGAAACTCGCCCTCGTGTACCTCAAGATTAATGCCGCTGGCCACGCAACGGGAGCCGTAGCCAATGTCCAGCCCCGTGATACGCAGGGGCAGCTCGGGCTTCTCGGCCATCTACCTCACCCGCTTTCGAAGCATGATGGCAATGACCACCGGTGCGCCAAAGAAAGCCGTGACCGAGCTGAGCGACAGCTCGACAGGAGCGAAGACCGTGCGCGCGATTAAATCGCAGCCCACGCAAAAAACGGCGCCGCCCAAGAAACACGCAGGTATAACGCGCAACGGACGAGACGACTTTATCGCCGAGCGAATGAGGTGCGGCACCGCGATACCCACAAAAGAGACAGGTCCCGCAAAGGCCGCGACGCTCGCCGAGAGCAAGCTGGCGAGAAGCACCAGCACCACGCGAAAACGACGCACGTTGACGCCCACGCTTTGCGCATAGGCCTCACCCAGTTGGAAGGCCGACAGCGGCTTAGAGACGCAAAACGTCGCGACCGAGGCCGTGAGCACAACCGCCGCCGTGATGGCGACATCGTTCCAGTTAGAGCCCGAGAAGCTGCCCTGCGACCAGTTGTGGAGGTTGACGATGGACTGGTCATCGGCAAAGGCGATAAGAAAATTGGTGGCCGCCGAGCAGATGTAGCCCACCATGACACCCGCCACGATGAGCATCGACATCGAGCCAACGCGCCGGGCGATCACCAGCACAAAGCCAATGGTGAGAAGCGAGCCTACAAAGGCCGCGACCACCATGACCTGCGATGACATGGTCTGACTCGCGCCTAAGAGGACAATCATGACCAGCGCCAAGACAAACTTGGCGCCCGACGAGACGCCCAAGATAAAAGGGTCGGCTATGGGGTTGTTGAAGAAGGTCTGCAGCAGGTAACCCGAAAGCGCCAGGGCGCCTCCCAGAAGCGCGGCCTCGAGCAGGCGCGGCAGGCGGATGCTCCAGATGATCTCGTAGTTGGTGGGGTCGCCCGAATTGCCGCCCAGAAGGGCCGCCGTAATATCACCCAAAGGAATAGCGATGCTTCCCAGGCAAAGACTGGTGGCGCACAGAAGCAAGAGGGCAACGCCTAAGGCAGCGGTCACCGCGACCGCACGGGAGGCTCGGCCTCCCTCGGCGTATGACATCGTGAGCTTGGCGGCCATGAACTTCTCCCCCGCTGTTCCTACTTGAGCCTCGTGAGCTGCGTGAAGCCCTGGCCGTCGCTTCCCTTGATGACCTGCGAGAGCTCGGTGATAATTTGAGCGCTCGACGTCATCTGCTGGTAGATATTGGTGCCAGTGAGCCAGACATTACCGTTTTGGACGGCCTTGAACTGAGACAGGAGGCTGTTTTTGCCCACAAGGTCGTCAAGCGAGTGGACCGAGTCGTCGATGGAAGAGCTGTAGACGATCACGTCGGCATCGCGGGCCAGGGCAAAGAACTGCTCCATCTCAAGGGTAACCGAGGCGCTGCTGCCAGATGACGACGTATCGGCAGACGTATCGTCCAAAGCGTAGGTGCCGCCGGCAAGACGGATCATCTGTGCCACGTAGTCGCCGCTCCTCCTGGTCACGGCCGCGCCGTTGGAGTTGATGTAGAAATAGGCGACCTTGACGTCGGAGGCGCTCTTCTCGCTTTGGGCGGCAATCGTCTCGATCTGGGTGCGCTGCTCGTCGAAGATTTGGTTGGCCTTGTCCTCGCAACCAAACAGGACACCGTAGAGCTTGATCCACTCGATTCGCCCAAGGACCGTGGCCTCGAGGCTCGATTGCTCGGTGAGGACGACGACGCCCAGGTCCTGGAGCTTCTCCTTCACGTCGGGCGTGTGGTTGATCATGTTGTTCTCGATGGCCAGGGTTATGCCGCTTTGCGCAATGCGCTCGTAGTCGGGAGCGCTGTACTTGCCGCCATAGACCACAGTACCCGCATTAAGGGCATCGGCAAATCCTTGGACCGAGCAGTCTTGCGCCTTGAGCGACGTCATAGACACGTTGCCTATGGCGCCCAAAGCGTCTACCAAGCACATCGTCGACGACGAGACAAGATAGGTCTTGTTGGCGGGCAGGTAAATGGGCGCGATGTCTGCAGACAGACCATCGGGTACCTGAGCCCCCTCGGGCACCGTGAGATAGCGCTCGCCGTTAGAAACGCAGATCAGCTTGTAGCCGCCCTGGTACTCATCAATGGTGAAGTGAGTTGCATACGAGAGGTCAACGGAGGCCGTAAGCTGCAGGTCGCAGCCAATGTCGGTGTTATGGAAGTTCTCGACCGTCGCCGCAGATGACGCGGCGTTCGCGTCCGTTGAGCTATCGGATGCCGTATTGGAAGAATCTGCCGCGACCATCGTGGACGAGTCGAAGTGAATCGTGTAGTCGATGGTGTGGGCCTCTGACATGGCCAAAGTCTCTGCCGAGACGGACATGTCGGTATCGAGGGTCACGGGGATCTCGAAGGTAGAGCCTGGGTCGGTGGTCGTAGGTTTGTAGTCCTCACCGCCGACCGTCATCTTGTCGTAGTTTGAGCTTGACCACACAAGCGTTGCCGTATAGGCATCGCCCTCTTTTTTGAGCGAGCAGGGAGAGACGAGGCTCGCACGCCCCGACCCTCCCTTAAGCTCGACCTCAATAAGGTAGTACTCGGTCAAGGACGCAGTGTTCTTGTCTTGTGCGCACCCCGCAAGAAATGGGAAGAGGATTGCGAGAAGCACCAGGATAGAGAGGGCGTACGCAGCCCTTATGCGCGTCCTTGTCTGAGTCATGCTACTTCAGCGCCCCCGCAGGCAGGCTGGAAGACTCGAAGACGAGCACGCGGTCGTACCACTGCTCCTTCTTGATGCTCCACGCGGCGCAGTCGGTGTCTTTGTCCAGAGCCTCGACGGGCACGGTGTAGGTGTACTTGCCCTCGGCGTCCTCGACGTAAGGGATGTACTCTTCCTCGGATGCAGCCGCAGCGGCCTCGCCGGTGCCCATGAAGAGCTTGCCGTAGCCGGTGCCAGAAAGGGTCAGGACGCAGCTCATGCCGCCATCGGCCACGGTAAGCTGGGCCTTGACGACCTTGAACATGTTGGAGCTAGACGTCACCTCAATATCGTAGGTGCCCTCGTTGAGCTTATCGGCGGTGAT
>CAVGOA010000001.1:0-18012 GCA_963630635.1 Paludibacteraceae bacterium | reverse complement strand
GGTGAGGACGTTCTTCTTCATGGTTTTAAGATCCATTCAATCGAGAAGGGCCCCGCGCGAGGAGAAGGACGCGGGGCCCGCGGTGCAGATAAGGGTTTAGGCGAGGGCCTCAACGGCAGCGGTGGTGTGCTCCACATAGATGTCGTCGATGGTGTCGTACTGACCCAGGCCCTTGAGGACGCACTCGACCTCGAAGCCCGCGGCGATGAACTTGGCGGCCCAGCTCTCGGGGTCGGTGGCATCGGCCATGTCGTTGTTGGCGTGGTCGCCGGCGACGACCATCAACGGGGCCAGGACGGCCTTAGCGTAGCCCGCGGCCTGGGCGGCGGCGATAACGTCATCGCAGGTGGGCTCGGCCTCGACGGTGCCCACGAAGAACTGGGTGTAGCCCTTCTCGGTGAACTTGTCCTGCATGGTGGCGTAGTCCTTGTTGGACTCGGCCTCGGTGCCGTGGCCCATGAGGCAGATGGCGGTCTTGCCGTCGTCGTAGGCGGCCATAGCGTCCTTGATGGCATCGGCGACCTTGGAGTAGTCGTCGTCAGAAGCCAGCAGCGGCTCGCCCAAGGAGGTCTTCTCGAACTTGTCCTTGTACTTCTCCAGCTCGTCCTTGACGTCGTTGTACTCAAGGCCGTCCATGAGGTGGGTGGGCTGGACGACGACCTGGGTCACGCCGTCAGCGACGCAGCGGTCCAGGGCCTCGGTCATGTTGTCGATCGAGATGTTGTCGCGCTTCTTGAGCTTGTCGATGATGATCTGGGCGGTGAAGGCGCGACGCACGTCGTAGTCGTGGCCGTACTTCTCGCGGATGGCGTCCTCGATGGCGCCAATGGTGATGTGGCGAGAGTCGTTGTAGCTCGTGCCAAAGCTGGTGACCAGGATGACGGGCTTAGGCGCCGCGGCCTTAGTCTCGGCGCTCTCGGTCGAGGCCGAGGAGCTGCTGGCGTTGTTGGAGCAGGCGGCCAGGCCCACGGTGGCCAAACCGGCGGCGGCTGCGATGAAGTTCCTCCTGCTAACCTTGCTGTCCATTCTTAAAATCCCTTCCCTTGTTTCTTTGACGTTCCCGTACCTGATTGAAACGTCCTTTACACCTGCAAATACCTGCGTATAGAGATCATATATACGCAGGTATTTTTTTGCCCTAAGTCCAAGGCGTTAGCCACAATATAATACTTCATTGTCACGTCAAGGGATAATTTCTTGCCTAGAGCATTGAGTATATGGACAAATATGTGCGAGTCCTTGCTTTACCGTGAAATGCAGGCGGCAAAAACGTCCTCTAGTAAGAGACCTTGCTCGTCGATATTGGGCCGAGAAATCAAGACGACGCCGCAATTTGCCTCGCGAGCGGCGGCAAGCTTCTGCGGAAGCCCGCCGGGAGCCCCCGTGTCCTTGGTGACCAACCAGGAGGCGCCAACCTGCTTGAGGGTGGCGCAGTTAAGCTCTTGCGAGAAGGGCCCCTGCATACAGATGATGTTCTTGGCAAGAAAGCCAAGGTCAAGTGCGCGCGTAAGGCTGTCGACGGCGGGCAAGACACGTACGACAAGACGTTCTTCAAAGCCAGGAACGCAGGTGTAGGCCGCAAGATCTTTGGCCCCAGTGGTAATCAGAACCCGGCCGGGCAAGGTGGCGAGAAGGGCGGCGGCTTCTGCGGTGTCTTTGGCAAGCAAAACCCGCGTCTTGCCGTCAAAAGCCGGACCATCTGGGGCGGCGTCACCCGAGGGGCGCAAAAGTCGAAGATAGTCGATGCCAAGCGCCTGAGTTGCCGCCCTCACGTTAGCGCTCACCTCAACGGCGTAAGGGTGCGTGGCGTCGACGACCAGGGTCGTACCTACAAGCTCGCGCTCCATAGCAGCAGCGTCCAACCGGCCTTGCCGCACCTCGATACCGCAAAGTCCCTCGACCAGCTGCGCCCCGTAATCGGTGGCCACAAAGCACGTCGCCTTGACGCCCACAGCCGCTAGGCGTG
The DNA here is from genome assembly GCA_963630635.1 of Paludibacteraceae bacterium. Taxonomy (GTDB): domain Bacteria; phylum Actinomycetota; class Coriobacteriia; order Coriobacteriales; family Atopobiaceae; genus Paratractidigestivibacter. The sequence goes on along the minus strand of CAVGOA010000001.1, from coordinate 16,046 downwards.
AGCAGAGCTCGTGCCCCTCATGGGTGCCCGCAAAAACCGCGATCTTCTCCGTCACGCCTTGGCCCCCGAGCCCTCGGAAGTGCGCGTGATGCTATAGAGCAACGCATTCATGATGGCCGCGGCAACGGTCGAGCCGCCCTTGCGACCCCGGGCGACGATCGCCACGATGTCGCTGTCGAGAAGGGCTTCCTTGGCCTCGACGACGTTCACGAAGCCCACCGGAACGCCCACAACCAACAGCGGGTTTATGCGGCCCTCTTCGGCAAGCTCCTTGATGCGAAACAGCGCTGTAGGGGCGTTGCCCACGGCAAAGATCACCGGGCCTTCAAGCTGCGCGGCCTTCTCGACGCTTGCGACAGCGCGGGTGGTGCCGTGTTCGCGGGCCGCGGCGGCCACGTCGTCGTCTGCCATGTAGCACACGCAGGAACAGCCGAGCTTGACCAGCGCCGGGCGCGAGATGCCCGAGCGGGCCATGTTGGTATCGGTCACGATAGTGACGCCGCCAGCGGCCAGGGCCGCGCGGGCAGCGTCGACGACCTCGGGCCCCGGCGAGAAGGTCAAGGAATCGGCGAAGGAGAAATCCGCCGTCGTGTGGATAACGCGCTTAACGATGGCGAGGGTGCGGGGGTCGAGCTCATCGACCTTCTCGCCCAGCTCTGCCGTGATAGTGGCCATCGAGCGGGTCTCAATGTCGCTCGGCGTGCCGGCAACGGTGCTTTTAAGGTCGATGACCTGGTCTTTGTTTGTTTGGTTCATGGGTTTCATACTTCCTTAGAACTCGATACCGCGCCGGGCACGGACGCCCTGCGCAAAGGGGTGACGCTCGCACGCCATCTGGGTGATATAGTCGGACGCGTCAAGGACAAACTGCGGCGGGTTGCGGCCGGTAAGGACCAACTCGGGGCCGTCGGCCTTACCCGCAGCCAGGTCCAAGGCTTGCTTAACCAGAGTTTCGTCGAGAAGGCCACAGGTCAGGGCACCCAAGGCCTCGTCAAGGACCACAAGGTCGGCCTCAGCGGCTTCCATAGCCTTTATGCAGGCGGCAAGGTTGTGGTCGTGCTGCGCACACGCCGACGCGCGTTCCTTGTCGTTCATACGAAAGCTGAACTTGACCGGGGGCTCATCGTGAAGGACGCGGACGCCGCCCAACTCTTTGAGCAGAGAAATCTCGCCGCTCGACCCGTCCTTCATAAACTGGCAGACAATCACGCGCTTGCCGTTTGCCGCAGCGCGCAGGGCCAGGCCCATCGAGGCTGTAGTCTTGCCCTTGCCCTCGCCGTGATAGACGTGGATCATGCGCCCGCCTCCAAGATCTCGTAGATTTTCTCAATGTCCAAGGCCTGCCTGAGCCCCTCGGCCAGAAGGTCGTACTGCCGCTGGCGGTAGACGTCGCGAGGCTCTGCGGCGACGGGCGTGTACTCAAGGCCGCGACGCTGCATGAGCATACGCACAAAGGCCTCGACCACGCCGGGCGCGTCGAAGAAGCCGTGCAGGTAGGTGCCCAGAACGTTGCCGTAAACACAGCCCACATAGCGGCCATCGGCCGTCGCGACGTGCCCCTCATCGGCCACACCGCGGACAAGGGTGGACTCACCCATGTGGATCTCATATCCCTCAAGGCGCAGGCCATCGATAGGAAAATAGTCGCTGCAGCCGCGCACATAAAGACGGCCTGAACCCGCGACTAGGGACTTCTCGCCTGCAAAGGTGGTCTGGATGGGGAGAAGACCCAGGCCCTTCGCCTCGCCGCCGCCCTCGACCCCAAGGGGGTCGCTCAGGGTGCGGCCCAGCATCTGGTAGCCCCCACAGACGCCCATAACAAGGGTGCCCTGGTCGGCCAGACGACAGATGCAGGCATCCAGGCCCTTCTCGCGAATAAAAGCCAGGTCGGCAAGGGTGGACTTGGTACCGGGAAGGATCACCAGGTCTGGACGGCCGAGCTCTGCCGCCTCGCTCACGTAGCGAACGCCAACCAAAGGGTGACGGTCAAGCTCGTTGAAGTCGGTGAAGTTGGAGAGGCGAGGCAGGCGAATAACCGCGACGTCAAGCACGCCGCTCCCCTGCCCACGCGCGGCCAGGCGGCTGGACAGCGAGTCCTCGTCGTCCAGGTCCAGGCCCATCATGGGCACGACGCCCAGAACGGGAAGGCCGCACAGCTCTTCGAGTTGAGCCAACCCGGGGCGCAAGATATCCACGTCGCCCCGGAACTTATTGACCACAAGACCCTTCACCATAGAGCGATCGGACTGATCAAACAGTTGTAGCGTTCCGTAGAGCTGCGCAAAGACGCCGCCGGGGTCGATGTCGCCGGCGAGAAGGACGGGGGCGCCCACCATATGGGCCATCCCCATGTTCACAAAGTCGTCGTGACGAAGGTTGATCTCGGCGGGACTGCCGGCGCCCTCAATCACAATGACATCGGACTCTGCGGCAAGTTCGTCGTAAGAGGCGCGCACCTCGTCTACCAGCTCGTGCTTAAAGGCAAAGTAATCTGCCGCCTGCATTGTGGCCCGCGGAAGGCCGCGCACGATCACCTGGCTGCCGCGATCGGTCTGAGGCTTTAGCAGCACCGGGTTCATGCGAACGTCGGCAGGCACGCCGCAAGCCTCGGCCTGCATTGCCTGGGCACGACCAAGCTCAAGACCGTCTGCCGTGACGGCGCTGTTCAAGGCCATGTTCTGGCTCTTGAAGGGCCGCACGCGCAGGCCGTCCTGGGCAAAGATGCGACACAGACCCGCGCACAGGATGGACTTGCCGACGTTTGACATGGTTCCCTGGACCATGATGGGGCGAGCTGTCATCTTTGGCCTTTCTCTTGGGCGGCGTGCCCAAGCACGTCGCCGATTGCTTTGACGAGAAGATCGTTCGACTCGGGGTCCTTGACGGCCACACGGTAGAAGCCGGGGCCAAGGCCGTGGTAGTTGGAACAGTCCCGCACCAGGACGCCGCGCTGCGCGAGGCGCTGGTAAAGATCTGTAGCGTCCGAGCGAAACATAAGGTAGTTGGCCTGGCCGGGCCAGACCTCAAGGCCCAAGGCGACAAGATCGCAGGCGAGCTTCTTGCGAGAGGTAGCAATCTTGCGCAGGCATTGGTCTACCCACTCGCCGTCTGTGAGCGCGGCAACCCCCGCCGCTTGGGCAACACAGGAGACGGGCCAGGATTGGCCGTGCGCCTCGATCTTGGACAAAAGCTCCGCATCAGAGCACAACAGATAGCCCAAACGCAGGCCGGCCATGCCGTAGAGCTTGGTGAACGCCCTTAGGACCACAAGGTTCTTCTCGCCTTCCACCTGGTCTTTTATAGAAGAAGCGGCAGGGTTGGGCAAAAAGCCGTTGAAGCACTCGTCCACAATCAAGCGGGCGCCCACCTGGCGGCACTTGGCGAGAAGGGCAAGCAGCAACTCGCGGCCCATGCAAAGGCCCGTGGGGTTGTTGGGCTCGCAGACAAAAACGGCGTCGATGCCGTCGACGACCGCGTCGAGCAAAGCCGGCGTGGGGACAAAGCCGTCCTTCCCGGTAAGAGTACAACGTTGTACTTGGCAGCCCGCCTGGACAAGCGCGTCCTCGTACTCAGAGAACGTGGGCGCAAGAACCAGGGCCCGGCGCGGCGCAATCGCGGCGGCCAAACGGATTATCAAGTCGGCGGCGCCGTTACCCGCACAGACGCAACGGGAAGAAACGCCGTCATGCGCCGCGATGGCCGAAACAAGTCGCCGACTCTTTGGGTCGGGATAATAAATCGCTTGGTCAACGGCGGCAATCGCAGCCACGCGAGCAGCCGGTGACATACCGTACGGGTTCACGTTTGCCGAGAAGTCCAGAGGCTCGTCTCCAAAACGCTCACGGTAGTCCTCGCGACAACCGCCGTGGCGCGTATACGGCATCGAAGGATGTGACATCACGCCACCCCCAAGACTGCAAGAATCGCCCACCTAACGGCGCAGGTTAGCAAGAGCATGGATAAAGACGCCGCAAGCATAAGACGATTGGAGCGGGCGATGTCTGCGATCTCGATCGCGCGCGTATTGTCGCCCACGGCAGGCTTATGAACCAGCTTGCCAAAATAGAAAGCGTCACCCAAAAGCCGCAGGCCCAGGGCACCGGCGCAGGCCGCCTCGGTCTGACCAGAATTGGGACTAGTGCTTAGGCTCCAGTCGCGACGCCAAATGCGCCAGGCTCCGCTCGCGTCAAAACCCAAGAGCGGGCAAACGCAGACCATAAGAAGCGCCGCAAGGCGCGACGGCACAAAGTTGCACACGTCGTCCAGCCGAGCTGCGGCGCGGCCAAAGTCCAGGTACTTATCGTTTTTATAGCCGATCATCGAGTCCATGGTGTTCACGGCCTTATACGCCAGGGCCAAGGGGCCGCCGCCCAGCGCCATGTAGAAAAGCGGGGCGATCACACCGTCGGCCGCGTTCTCGGCCACGGTCTCGACCGCGGCACGGGTGACGCCGGCCTCGTCCAGACATGCCGTGTCACGCCCGACGACCATCGAGACGGCCGTGCGGGCCGCCGGCAAGTCGCCTTCCTCAAGCCTCTGGCCCACGACCAGGGTCTGTCGGCGCAGCTCGCAGGTTGCCAGCGCCTGGTAGCACATCAAAGTTTCAAGCACCAGTCGTAGCTGCCAGGCAACCAAGCCAGCAATCCAAAGGACACCGCAGGACAAAGCTAAGGTCACCAAAGGAAGCGACGCCGCAAGCACCGCCCCCGCGCGGCGCCGGCCCTGCGGCGTATCGTGGAAGGACGCGCGCAGACGTTTCTCGGCCCACGTGATGGTGCGGCCCATGCCGACCACCGGATGCGGGAGCCAGCGCGGGTCGCCAAAAATCAGGTCAAGAAGAAAGCCCAGGAAGATGGCCATGACATGCGTCATTGCAGCCCTCCGCGCTTCTCGGCCCAATCGGCGCAGGCAAGCACAAAGCGCTGGGCGGGCATGGGGTCGCCCGGCCAGTAAAGATGTGGGAAGCCGGCATAGAGGGACGGCGAGTGATATGCCGCCCGCCAACCCGTCTCGCGCCCGGGTTTCTTTGCGGCAAACGACTCGCCTTCATGGGCCGAGTGCCAATAATGGAACTCGTGGGCGCGCAGCTGATAGCCCTTATCAGCGAGAAGACCATCGGTTTGTGCCGTCATCTGGATGTAGCCAAAATGCCTGAGCTTACCTTCGTTTTGGGCATCTCCAGGAAGGATGGACGCCATGGGATAGACACTTCCCGCAGCATCAGCCAAGGAGTGCTGCAGGTACATGAAACCGCCGCACTCGGCGACACAGGGCAGTCCCGCACGCAGGGCCTTCTGCACGCAATCCAGCATATCTTTGTTGCCGGCTAGTTCTTTTGCATAGACCTCGGGGTAGCCGCCGCCCAGATACAAGCCGCAGGAATCGCTCGGCAACACCTTGTCTTTTAACGGGCTGAACTCAACCAGCTCGGCACCCAGCTGCTCAAGAAGACGCAGGTTCTCGCTGTAGTAAAACGAGAAGGCTGCGTCGTGCGCCACGGCAATGCGCGGGCGCGACTGCGTAACTGGCACCGGAGCCCAAGGCTCGGCTTCGAGCTCGGGCGCAGACTTCGCGAGCTTGAGCAGGCCCATAATGTCGACGGTCTTCTCCATAGTGCTAGCCAGCGCGTCGAGCTTTGCCTCAAGGCCTGCGACTTGACCGGCCTCAACAAGACCCAGATGGCGACTCTCGAGCGCAAAGGACGGGTCACGCGGCACGCAGCCGTAGACGTGCACGCCGCACTCTTGCTCGATCACGGGAGCGATCATCTTGCACAGGGCCTCAGAGCACTGGTTGAGAATCACGCCGCGAACATTGGAATCCTCGCGAAACTTTACGAACCCCAAGAGCTGCGCCGCGATAGAGACAGAAGAGCCGCGGGCATTCACCACCAGAACCGTGGGCGTCTGCGTGACGCGAGCCACGTCGTAGCTCGACCCCATGGTGCCCTGGCCCAGAATGCCGTCGTAGTAGCCCATGACACCCTCGAGGATGCTCACGTCACAGCCCTGAGCACCCGCGACCAATAGCGAGCGCACGCGCTGCTTATCGCAGAAGAACAAATCGAGGTTGCCCGTCTTTGCGCCGGCCAGCGTGCGGTGGAACGTGGGGTCAAGGTAATCGGGGCCAACTTTAAACGCGCCGCAGGTCCGGCCCCGTTTTGCCCAAATACGAAGCAGCCCGCAGACCAACGTGGTCTTACCCGTACCAGAGGCCGGGGCGGCGATCATTATCCTGGGAACACGAGCCATCACGCACGCCCCTTCGCGCTCACGATAAAGACCGGGTTCTGCGCCCGCATCATGTTGTAGCCGGCAACGGTCTCTGCACGGGTGGCCTGAACCTGCACGGCCTCAAATCCCTCCCAGGCATCTGCAGCGAGAAGAGACGTGGCCGCAGCCAAGGTCTCTAGCGTGACGGCCGAGACACACACCCGCACCTGCGGGTTCTTCTCAAGTGCAAGGTCCAGGACCTGTGCCAAGGTGCCCGCAGAGCCTCCGATAAAGACGGCTTGGGGAGCAGGCAGGTCGAGAAGGGCATCGGGAGCCTTGCCCTCAATGACCTGCAGGTTATTTAAACCAAAGCGCTGCGCATTGCGACGCGCAAGCTCCACGGCCTCGGCCTTGCGCTCGACGGCAAAGACCTGGCCCGCGCGGGCCAAAAGCGCACACTCGACGCTTACCGAGCCCGTACCCGCGCCCACGTCCCAAATGGTATCGGTAGCGGTAACGCGCAGCTTAGAGAGGGCGACGGCGCGGATCTCCTGCTTGGTCATGGGAACGCGGGCACGCTCAAATTGATCGTCGGGAATACCGGGCGTAGCCCAGGGCCAGTCGACCTCGGGCTTCTCGCCGCATTCTGCGGCCTCAACCAGCATGACGCTCAGCTGGTCGAAGTCCGCGCCCGCAAGCTCGGCCGCGGTCGACACAACGACGCGCTGCTCAGGATAGCCAAGGCGCTCCCCCACGCTCACGCGGGCGTCGCCCAGGCCAGCCTGCGACAGGCGCTCGCACAGGGCGCCTACGGTATTCTCGCCGCCTGTCACAAGAAAGAGCTCCGGGGTCGTGCGGGCCATGCCCACAAGGTCGCAGGCCACGCCGTGGGCCGAGACAAAACGCCAGTCCTGCCAGGGTCGCTCCAGGGCCGCGGCCAAGCACTGCATAGAGCTTATGCCGGGAAGCGTCACGACCTGGACGTCGCCCAGGGCCTCGCGAATCTTTGCGGCCAGACCCCGGGCGCCGCTGAACATGCCCACGTCGCCGCTCATAGCAACAACGGCGTGCTCCCACGAGCCGCCCTCAAGGGCCGCAAGCACGTCTACGCTAAGCACCGCAACTGCCAGTCGGGCATTATTGGCCGGCAGGGACTCGAGCAGGCGCCGGGCGCCCACCACCAGGTCCGCCTGTTGCAAGGCCTCCTGCGCCCCATGCGTCATAAGGGCCGAGTTGCCCGGCCCCATGCCCACGATGCTTACGGTACGTGCCATAACCTGCCCCTAGTCCTCGATCTGGCGGTAGCCGCGCGGGGTCACCATCTTGCCACGCACCACGCGCGTGCGAGCATTGCCCACGTAAACCGTGGTAAACATGTCTGCCTCAAAGGTGAGAAGACCCTCAAGCGTAGTAAGGCCGCTTTCCTGGCCCTCGCGGCCGATGTTGCGCACCCAACCGCAAACGGTGTCCGCGGGCTTGCCGGCATCCATCATGATCTGTGCGGCGCGAGAAAGGTGGTCGGCACGGCGCTTGCTGCGCGGGTTGTACAGGGCAACGCAGAAGTCGGCCGAGGCGACGGCGGCCAAACGACGCTCGATAAGCTCCCAGGGGGTGAGAAGGTCCGAAAGGCTCACGCAAGCAAAGTCGTGCGAGAGGGCCGCGCCCAAAACGGCGCTTCCGCTCTGCGCGGCGGTGACTCCCGCCACGACCTCAACCTCGACCTCGGGGTAGTCCTCGGCAAGCTCGAGCACGGGGCTTGCCATGCCGTAGACCCCCGCGTCGCCCGAGCAGACCATCACGGTGTCGACGCCCGCGTTCGCGCGCTCAAGGGCCTCGCGGCAGCGCTCAACCTCGCGAAGCATCGGCGTGGCCAGGGTCTCCTTTTCTGGAAACATCGGCGAGACGAGGTTCACGTAGGTGGTATAGCCCACGATAAGCTGGGCACGCTCGATGGCCGCATGGGCCTCGAGGGTCATGTTCTGCTCGCCACCGGCACCCATGCCAACAACGGTAAGTCTCTTCATTTGGTCCTCCTGTCCGGGCCAGCGCCCGATGCCTGACGTGAAATTGCCGGTACTTAGATCTCCATGAGCGAGAGTGCCTCGTGTCCCGTGGCCACGGCGACGGTCACCCCGTCGTAGGCGTGCTTGGGCCAGATAAGGCTTCCCCCGCCCAGAAGCGCCGCGCGTTCGCAGACGTTATCGAGACCCGTCACGCTCTGGACCAGCGCAGACGGCGGGCTCACACAGCCTTCGACGCGACAGAGTTCCTCGGTATAGAAGGTCTTGAACTCCCACTCGTGGTTCTCGCAAAACTCAATAAGGCCCTGCTCATCGGCCTTGAGGTAATGAGAGCGGACCTGTGCGACGGACCTGGGGTCCAAAACAATGCCAATCTCAGAAAGCCCTTCGAGGGCAGCCTGCCAGGCGGCTTCGATATCCTCTGCGGACTTGTCGCGCTTGCAGCCAACACCTACGTTCACGCAACGCGGGATAAGCCAAAGGGCCTTCTCGCTAACGCCAACGCGCCTCAAGGGCGAGATAACCACGTCGGCCTCGTCGATCTCGCAGCATCGTGTGACCCCAGCGGGCCACTTGTCCTCTAAAGGCACGTCCGAGAAGAGCTTGACCGTCTCCCCCGCCAGCAGCTTGCCGCTCACGTGCTTTATCGCGTGCGGGTTGTCGATGACAAGCCCGCGCTCGGCAGCCCAGGTGTCGACCGCCCACACACCGCGACCGTCGGTCGCGGTCGTGAGGACCAGCGCGGCACCCGCGGCTTGGGCAACCCGTGCAGCAAGGCGGTTGGCTCCACCGATGTGGCCCGACAGCATCGGGATGCACCAGTGGCCGCCTTCGTCCACAACAACCACGGCCGGATCGCTTGTCTTAGAGGCCACATGCGGCGCGATGGCGCGCACGGCGATGCCGCAGGAACCCACGATGACCAGGGCGTCGTCTGCCGAGAAGTGCGTCACGGCCCAATCAGCAAGCGAGACGTGCGAAGGGCCAAAACATGCCGTGACGTCCGCCTGCCAAGGCTCATCGCCGCCGGCGCACAAAGATTCGGCAATCTTATTAGCAAGGAGAAGGCCCTGCTCAGTGAAGGCAATCAGGGCGCAGCTGCGCGGTCGCGGCCGCGACCAATCGAATATCGGGGGGTACGTCATGCGCGCACCACCAGCGTCGTGAAGTAGCCGCCCTTCTCGGGCGCGTCGTCAAGGTTCTGGGCAACGACCTCGGTGTCCATGCCGCAGTCCTGCACGAGCGAGGTCTTCTCGTACGCCCCGGCCTCGCGAAGCTCTTGCCTAAGGCGCGGCAGGGACTTGCCGGCCTTCATGATGACCTTGGTGCCCGGCAGGCCCATGGCGTCGACAAGCTCACCGTAGCCCGAGGGAACAACGGTAAAAGGCGAGGTCATCGATGGCGTGAGTGTTGTCTTAAGGCGCGCAGCCACAGCACAAAAGCTCGGCACGCCGGGAATCATCTGGCACTCGTAGCCCTTCTCGCCAAGGATATCCATCATGTACGAGAAGGTCGAGAAGATGCTCACGTCGCCCAGGTTGGGCATAGCGACGTCGAGGCCCAGGTCAAGCTTTTCGGCGATTTTTTGGGCTGCAGCGCGGTGCGTGCGATCAAGCTCCGCCGGGTCTTTACTCATGGCGAACTCAAGGCGCACAACCGTCTTGCCAGAGAAGTCAACGTGGGCGGCCGCGATGTCGAAGGCCGTCGTAGCCCCAGCAGCGTTGACCGGAACCGCCACAACGGGGCAAGCCTCCAACACCTGCACGGCCTTGAGGGTCATGAGGTCTGGATCACCTGGACCCACACCCACACCGTAGAGAGTGCCGCGCAAAACTTCGCAACCGTTAGCCTTCTGTTCCATCCCAGTTTCCTCTCATATTAATAAAGCTCAGGTAAACCGCATGATTCACGCATCTTGTCGATAAGGGCGCCTGCCCCTGCCGTACGGCCCAGCTCGCCGTGCTGCTTGCTGAACATAATGGCCTCGGCCTCAAAGGCCCCGGCTGCGCGGCGCGAGACGTGGTCACCCACGGCGTCAACTAGCGAGGCGCAGACCTCGCGCAAAAGGCCTTCTCGTTCAAGAACGTCAAGACAGGCATCGGTCGTCGAGCACGCCATGAGCTCGCGGGCAACCTCGCGCGAACATCCCGCGCAGGCAGCGTGGGCGCAAATGGCCTCGCGACGGCAATCGGCCGTGCGCGAGTGCGTGTCCATCACGCCGGCCGCCACCTTCACGAGCTTGCCGGAGTGGCCAACCACCAAAACGCGCTCAAAGCCCTCGGTCGCACAGGCGTCCAGGGCCTCGCCCAAGTAGTTGGCAAACTCCACGCGCTCAAGGCCATCAAGCTCGGGCAGGGTCTGGGCAAAACCGGTGCCGTAGTTACCCGGCACCAGCACAAGGTCTCGAAAACCCAGCGCCGCCTTCTGGCGAATCTCGAGCTTGATAGAGTCGATCAGCGCGCTGACCGAGCGCGGCCACACGATGCCGGTCGTTCCCAAAATGGAAATGCCGCCCTCGATGCCCAGGTGCGGGTTGAAGGTCTTGGCACCAACGCGGGCACCTTCGGGAGCATAAACCGTCACAGACAGTGCGCAGGTCTCGCCAGCTTGAGTACGGGCCTTCTCGACCTGCTCGGCAATCATCTGCCGCGGGGTCGAGTTGATGGCGGCGGCGCCCACCGGTTGGTCAAGGCCCGGCTTGGTTACGCGGCCAATGCCCTCGCCGCCGTCGATGAGGATAGTTCCAGCGGGGGCGTCCGCACGTTTTACCTGGGCGTATATGAGAAGGCCGTCGGTCGCGTCAACGTCGTCGCCGCCGTCTTTGCGAACGGCCGCCACGGCACATGTGCCGCCATCGAGCACGGCGGCCTCAAGAACATCGGCATCAACAGCGATTCCCGCGGGCGTCTTGATCGCGGCGCGCGCGGGCACGCTGCCGCACAAAAGCCCCGTCGTCGCGGCACCGGCCGCCATAGCAGCACAGCTGCCGGTGGTGTAGCCGCAGCGCAAACGCTTTGTTCCCGTTGTCACATAGTGCTCTAGAGCCACCGGCGTCAGCCCTCCGAATGAGAAGACCCGGTGGCCGCGCGAAACAGCGTCTCGAAGGTTGGGTCATAGAGCTTGGAGCGGTCGTACGGCCCGGCCAGGACCCCGCCAACAAAGACCAGCGCCGTCAAGTGGATGTCGTTCTCCTCGCCCGTCTGAGCCAAGGTCCCTACGGTGCAGCGCATGACGCGCTCGTCGGGCCAAGTGGCCTTATAGACAATGGCCGCAGGGGTATCGGCCGTGTAAGCGCCGCCGGCGAGAAGCTCTTCCTGCAGCTTGGGCAGCATACCGGCCGAGAGGAAGATGACCATCGTAGCCCCATGGGCCGCCAGATCGCGCGTGGCCTCGCCCGCAGGCTTAGGCGTCCTGCCCTCAAGGCGCGTCAAGATGACCGACTGACTCACAGCCGGCAGCGTGAGCTCCGCGCGAAGGGCGGCGGCAGCTCCGCAGAAGCTCGAGACCCCAGGACACACGTCATAGGCAATGCCAAGCTCGTCCAGGGCATCCATCTGCTCGCGAATGGCGCCGTAGATGGAAGGGTCACCGGTGTGCAGGCGCACGACCTGCTTGCCGGCCGCGTCCGCCGCCTTTACGACCTCGATAACATCCTCGAGCGTCATGTGTGCCGAGTCATGGATCTGGCAGCCCTCCTTGCACACGTCAAGAAGCTGCGGATTGACAAGGCTACCGGCCCAGATAACAACGTCTGCCTGCGAGAGAAGTCGCTGGCCGCGCACGGTGATGAGGTCCGGCGCCCCAGATCCCGCCCCTACAAAATTGACCATGAGCGCCCCTTAAAATCGCAAAAATTGATAGGTTTCGGCCCTCAAAGGTGGCCGTAAAGTACTCGTTCCTCAAGCATTCTAGCAACTAAATTGAACCCCTATTCAATGCGCGTTGCCGCAAGAGAGTACTTTTTTGCTATGTCGCAAGGACACAAGAGAAGAGCCGCAAACACGGGGCTGCACATTCCCTGTGACATAATCAAGAAGAAATCGACGGAGCCAGAAGGAGGCGAGAGGTGCGCTTAGAACCGTTTTACGGCTTGTACCCGGCCAACGCGCAAGATGCCAACAAACTCGCCCGCCTTGACTGGCCCTCGGCGGGCAACACTGCGGACGGCTTTGGCTTTCTAAAGACAGTGGGCACGCCCGCACTTCTCGCCTATCGCATTCAACGAGAGGGCCATGCAGACGCGTGGGGCCTCATTGGAATGACAACCTCCTTGGATTACACAAGCCGCAACATCTTGCCCCACGAAGAGACCCTCGTCGAAACCGTCCGGGTAAGACGCGCGCATCTTCTCCAAACCAAGACGCAAACAGGCCCGGTTCTTCTGGCGGGAAAGGGAGAGGCGATAAACGACGCCTTGGACCTCGCGCGTAACGAAGCACAGGTCACAGCCCCGATCGCTCATTTAACAAGCGAGGGACGCAAGGACACCCTGTGGGCCTTGGGCGCCCACTGCGCCGCCAGAGTCCAAGCCCTTCTCGCCGCCGCCCAAACCCCGCTAATTGTCGACGGCCACCACCGTGCAAAGGCAACAGCCAGTTGTTGCGACTCGATACTTGTTGCTCTGTTTGCCGAGAAGGACTTTAGCGTCGGCGCCTGTGAGCGCCTTGTGACCAACGTGCAAGACCGTGACTGTCTTGCCTGCAAGCTCCGCAGCTTGGGGCTGGCGATCGCACCTTCAGATGGCAAGACGCCTGCACCCCGCCACGCCAAGCTCTGGGACGGCCGTGCCTGGCACGACATCGCGTTGGGTGACGCGCCGCGCCTCACAAGCGATTCTCGCCTGCTGCAAGACGGGGTCTTCTCCTGCGCCCTTGGGATCGCAGACCCCACGACGGACTCGCGCCTCACCTGTCTGCCGGCCTGCGAAGACCCCCGAGAGCTTGAGACCATAGCTCAAGACAACGGCGTGGCCTTCCGCCTTCACCCCGCCGACTTGGATCTTATTTACCGGATGGCCAACCAAGGCAAGCTCATGCCCCCCAAGACCACCTGGTTCACGCCCAAGCCCCTACCGGGAATAGTCGCCTGTCGCGTCTAAACATAAAAACCGGCCCGGAACATGTCCGGGCCGGTAAAACGAGCAAATTGCTTAACTGGAGCTTAGATCTCGGCGATGCGGTGACCCTCAAGCTCGGCGATACGAATACCCTCAAGCTCAGTCTTACCGGTGCCCTCGGCGATGGCGTCGTCAAGCTTCTTGCGGTGAAGGATAACGCCGCCGTCAACGTTCTCGAGCTCCTCGGGGGCCAGCTCCTGCTTCTTCTCGTCAGCCATGGTAGTCTCCTTTACCGTTTGTGGGCTGCCTTACGAGACCCATTTTGCCGCGAGTCCTCTATGAGCGCAATAAACATCGTGTCGCATTAACGCAGGCTTTCTACCTGGGGTTTATTTGAAATTTAGTCAAAGATTTTCACACAAAAAAATCGGCCCGGAGGTTATCCGGACCGGTAGTTACTAATGCCAAGATGAATCAGAACAAAAAGCTAAATGATGGTGTGGCTGCTGCTGTCGCCCCTCATGTCTGCGACCCTAAGGTTAGAGTCCTCGTCGGTCGCGTCAACCGAACTCTTCTTCTTAGGGCGGTCAACAATCACACCGCCGCCGACAGACTCCAGATCCTCGAGGCTCAGCTCCTGTACCTTCTCATCAGCCATGGTAGTCTCCTTTACCGTTTGAGGGCCGCCTGATATATCGCATTGTGGCGCGAAGTCCTTACTCGTGCAATAAACATAGTGTCGCTTTAGCGTGACTCGTCTACCAGCACCTTATTTGTTGCCCAAGGGGTGGGGGCCAGCAGCGCGAACCTCATCGGACATAGACTGCAGGCGCTTCTCGGCGTTGTCGACAAACATCGCGGCCAGGCTCTCGGCGCACACGTCGTAGTCCTCGGCGCTGGCCCAGGTGCTCTTGGGGTTCAAAAGCTCGCTGGGAACGTCGGGGCAGGCAGTGGGGACGTCCAGGTTAAAGCGCTCGTCGTGGACAAACTCGCAGTCGTCGATGATGCCAGATTGCGCGGCCTCGACCATCTTGCGGGTGTACTTGAGCTTGATGCGCGAGCCCACGCCGTAGGGGCCGCCCGTCCAGCCGGTGTTGATCAGGTAGACACGGGTGCCGCCGTGCTCGATCTTCTCGCCAAGCATCTGGCCGTAAACCATGGGGTCAAGCGGCATGAAGGGCTCGCCAAAGAGACTCGAGAAGGTGGGTTGGGGCTCCTTGACGCCGCGCTCGGTGCCGGCGACCTTGCTGGTGAAGCCGGTCATAAAGTGGTACATAGCGGCGTTCTTGTCCAGCTTAGAGATCGGAGGCAGGACGCCAAAGGCATCGGCAGTGAGGAAGATCACGACGTCGGGGGTGCGCTTGGCGCTGCCCTTGAGCACGGCATTGTCGATGAACTCGACGGGGTAGGCAACGCGGCCGTTCTCGGTAAGGGACACATCAAAGTAGTCGGCCTCGCGGGACTTGGGGTCGATGATCACGTTCTCGCAAATGGAGCCAAAGCGGATGGCGTTCCAGATCTGGGGCTCGGTCTCCTCGGTGATGTTGATGGTCTTGGCGTAGCAGCCGCCCTCGATGTTGAAGACGGAGTCCTCGGCCCAGCCGTGCTCGTCGTCGCCGATGAGCTTGCGGTTGTCGGCGGCAGACAGCGTGGTCTTGCCGGTGCCAGAAAGGCCAAAGAAGACCGTGGTACCGTGCGAGGCCGGGTTCATGTTGCACGAGCAGTGCATGGGAAGCACGCCGTCCTCAACGGGCAGCAGGTAGTTCATGGTCGAGAAGATCGCCTTCTTGATCTCGCCGGAGTACTGGGTACCCACAACAAGAATGACCTTCTCGGTGAAGTTGATGACGACGGCCGCCTCGGAGTGGGTGTGGTGAACGGCCGGGTCGAGCTTGAGCTTGGGCGCGGCCATAACCACAAAGTCGGCCAAGCCGTAGTTGGCAAGCTCCTCATCGGTGGGGCGCACGAGCATCTGGTGGGCAAAGAGGGCCTGGCTGGCAAGCTCGGTGATGACGCAGAACTTGCGGGAGTAGCGGCGGTCGGCTCCGGCAATGCCGTGGACCACAAACAGGCGCCTCTCGGAGAAGTGCGCGATGACCTCGGACTTGATGCGGGCATAGTCGTCAGGCGACATGGGGACGTTGACCTCGCCCCAGGCGATCTTCTCGTGGACCTCGGGGGTGTCGACCACAAAGCGGTCCTTGGGCGAGCGGCCCGTGTACTGGCCGGTGGTGACGCACAGGGCGCCGGTGCTGGCAAGGGTGCCCTCGCCACGGTCGACGGCTTTCTCGATTAGCACGGCGGGCGAAGCGTCGATCCAGGTCATGTCGTCGGTGTGTGCGATCCCGTAGTGCGCGAGTTCCTCGATGATCATGCGAAACCTCCTGTTGGCGGTATTAATACGCGCGGTTAGTACGCATGGGCCGCGACTGGTGCCTCTCACCTGATTTGAGGAGGCGAAAGGTGTGCCAAGCGCTAGAGTAAAGGGGTACTCAAAGCCCACAATGAATACGGTACCGCTGGCGTGCGCAAAACGCCCGCTCGCGTCCGCAAGTGGTGTTAACCAGTACTCAAGTGGCATGGAGCCAGCCAAAACGGCGCGTTATGAACGGAGAAGCACATGGCAGAACTCGTCAATATCACCGACGGCAACGTAAGCGCGAGCATCGACCCGATGGGCGCCCAGCTCATGAACCTGGGTCTGGACGGCAACGAGTATCTGTGGCAGGGCGACCCTGCGTTTTGGAACCGCCGCTC